>NZ_JBNLVO010000001.1:0-679414 GCF_050510935.1 Halosubterraneus shenae
CCGGCACGGAGGGGGTTTGGCGGAGATTCGATTGACGTAACGTCAATGAATCACCATTGCATGGTCCAAGTGTCCGGTGCACCCAGAACGACCGGGTGGCACCGGACCATCATGGCTCACATCAGATCCCGTCTGTACGCCGGAGCGCAGGGGCGGAATCCTCATGTCTTTGAACCGGCGAGCGCCGCCTGGGGGTAAGACCCTGGTGGGCGCCGGCATGGAAACCGTGCCGGTTCGGCGAAGCCAGGCCGAGTTGAACGGCCCGAGTTCGCGGATGCGTTCTTCGCATTACGTTCCAGGTCCGACCCATGTATAAGGCCGTCGGAACGCGTTTCGTGAAAACCCCGAAGGGCCTCACGTGCCCGAGTTATCTCGGGCCTTCGCATTTCATGACGAATGCCCTGTTACACTTAAGGGCGTCGTCACGCGTCGACCATCCGCCGAAGCGGACGGCCGTCGTCCCCTCGCGGGGACCTTCGCATTCATTCGAATGGCAGGTAATTACTTAACCTCGTCGTTCTATCCGCTCCCCGTCACGCGGTTTCATGCGAACATACTCACATGGGTCGGTTCGCTATTGGACGATAGCGAGCACACGAGAACGTGATATCACGCGGTCGGAGAGCCGGGCCCTCATCCCCCGCTGGCACGCACGGTCGGACCGGGCGAGAGCCGCGCACGTTGAGTTGTGACTCGTGATTTCTATGGCTGTCGAAAAAGCCAGAATCAACGTCGCGAGATTACTCCTCTTCGAGGTGCTTGATGCCTTGCTTGGAGACGTTCGCTTCCGTGATCTCCTCCGGCATCCAGTCCGGGCTGTTGTCGGGGGCCTCCTCCTCCCATGCCCATCCCTCGTAGATGTGGACCTTGTCGGTCCCTTTCTCGCGAAGCTTGAGTTTCGTCTTGTCGGCAGCGTCCTCCGAACTCGCGGGATCGAGTCGACGGGCTGCCTTCAGCGCAGCCTGTCGCGGAGTGTTGCCCGAAAAGACGCTCTCTTCGTCGCCGTCCTCGCGAAGTGCGAAGTTTCGCTTACCGTCTTCACGTACCATGATTTTCGACCTCCGTGCTAACCCAGCACACAATCTGTTATAAATATATCGGGGAATCGAGTGATATTCCGAGGGTTCTTTTTAAAGGGACTTCGCCTGCGGTCGATTTCGTCGGGAGATCTACCGGCAAATCGCCCGGTAAACGGCGGGTTCAAACTCGCGCGCGTCCGGGACCGGCTGGAAACGGGGACCGAACCGGATCGGTCAGCGGGACGCGATCGCCCCCGGCGGCGGAGTCGACGAGATCGATGTTCGGGGCGACCACCGTGAGCGACGGCGACGAAAGCCCCTCGCCGGCGACGCGCACGCAACGGGGCCGCCTGCCCGACCGCCGGTCGGCGGTTTCTTGAGGGTCCACGACGACGACTCGCCAATGAGCGCCTACGACCTGTGGAAGCCGGCCCTGTTCGCGCTCCCGCCGGAGACCGCCCACAACCTCACCCATCGGGCACTCCGGGCCGCACAGGGCACACCCATCCAGACCGCCCTCGCGGAGCGCTACGTCGTCGACGACGACCGCCTCGCCACCGAGGCCTTCGGCCTCGAGTTCCCGACCCCCGTCGGCGTCGCCGCCGGCTTCGACAAGAACGCGGAGGTCCCGCGGGCGCTGGCCGCGCTCGGGTTCGGCCACGTCGAGGTCGGCGGCGTCACGGCCGAGGGACAGGCGGGCAACCCGCGCCCGCGCATGTTCCGTCTCAAGCAGGACCGCGGGCTGATCAACCGGATGGGATTCAACAACCAGGGCGCCGACCGCGTCGGCGAGCGCCTCGACCGCGAACCCCTGCCGGACGTGCCCGTCGGCATCAACATCGGGAAGTCGAAGGCGACGCCCCTGGAGGAGGCGCCCGACGACTACCTGTACACGTACGAGCGCGTCGCGGACGCGGGCGACTACTTCGTCGTCAACGTCTCCAGCCCGAACACGCCGGGGCTTCGCTCGCTCCAGAACCGCGAGGCGCTGGAGGGGATCCTCGGCACCCTCGCCGACGCCGGCGCCAGCCCCCTGCTCGTGAAGTTCTCGCCGGACCTCCCGCGACCCGCCATCGAGGAGGCGCTCGACGTCGTCGACGAGCTCGACCTCGACGGCGTCATCGCGACCAATACGACGACCGAGCGGCCCGACGACCTGCAGAGCCCGAAGCAGGCGGAACGCGGCGGCCTCTCCGGCGACCCCATCGAGGAGACCGCGACGGACCTCGTCCGCTTCATCGCCGAGCGCACGGACGTGCCCGTCGTCGGCGTCGGCGGCGTCTCGGACGCCGAGGGCGCTTACGCGAAAATCCGCGCCGGCGCCTCGCTGGTCCAGCTGTACACCGGGCTCGTCTACGAGGGCCCGAACGTCGCCCGCGACATCAACGAGGGGCTGCTCGAGCTGCTCGAGCGTGACGGGTTCGATTCCGTCGCCGACGCCGTCGGCGCCGACCTCGAGGAGAGCAGCGACTGACCGGACGAGTCGCGAGCGACCAACAAAGCGGAGAGAAACAGGACCTTCCACGCACGGGCGCGACACGCGAGCGCGCTTGGCCGCGTGCGATACCGATCCGACGTAGCGAACGCAGCTACTCCTCGTTGCGCACGATGACGACGACGCCCTCGGCGTCGAGCAGGTCGCCCTCGCCCTGGAGCTCACGGGTGCGCTCGACCGTGAACTCGTCGGCGCCGAGCTCGTGGCCCGCGACGTGGAGCTCGTCGTCGACGAGATCGTAGTCGCCCGCCTCGATGCCGGCCTCGATGTCGGGTACGTCACCGCCGTACTTCGGGCCGACCGTGGAGTAGTCCAGGTCGATGCCGGAGACGACGGTCTCGACGGGGGCCTCCGCATCCGGGTGAACGGAGAGGTCGTCGACGTGCATCACGCCGGTGATGTCGGCCTCGAAGCCGCGAACGTCGCCGTACACCTCGACCTCGTCGATGGTCGCGTTGAGAGGGAGCTGGTGCTCGCTCTTGTACTTCCGTAGGACGCCGACGACGCTCGTCGCCGTGGCGCCGGCGTCGTGGTCGGCCTCGATGCCGAGCGGTTCGGGCCAGTCCGTGAGGTGGATCGACTCCTCGCCGTAGTCCTGGTGCCAGATCTCCTCGGTGACGTGCGCGAGCAGCGGCGCGAACAGCTTGAGGAAGCGGCGGTGGGCCGTCCGGAGCGTGTACCGCGCCGAGGCGTCCTCGCGCTGTTTGGCAATCTCGAGGTAATCGTCACAGAACGTGCCCCAGAAGAACGACCGGAGCCCGTCCCGCGCCTTCGAGAACTCGCGGTTCTCCAGCTGCGTCGAGATCGTCTCGATCTCGCGGTCGAGCTCGGCCAGGAGCCAGCGGTCGATCTCGCGGAGCTCGTCGGGCTCGTCCGGGTACGGCTCCGGCGCGAGCGACTCGACGAGCTTCGAGGCGTTCCATAGCTTCCGGATGAGCTTCTCGCCCGCCCGGAGCCCCTTCTCCTGGTACGGCAGGTCGTCGCCGATGGCGGAGCCCGCGGCCCAGTACCGCGCGGCGTCGACGGGGAACTTCTCGAGCACCTCGTCGGGCGCGACGACGTTCCCCTTCGACTTCGACATCTTCTCGCGGTTCTCGTCGAGCACCATCCCGTTGATCATCGTCTGGTCGAACGGGACCTCGCCGGTGTGCTCGTAGCACTTGATCAGCGTGTGGAACAGCCAGAAGGAGATGATGTCGTGGCCCTGCGGGCGCACGTCCATCGGGTAGATCTCCGGCCGCTCCATCGTGAACTCCTCGGCCTCCTCGTCCCAGTCCCAGCCGGCGTTGATGAGGGGAGTCAGCGAGGAGGTGGCCCAGGTGTCGAAGACGTCCTCCTCCGGCTCGAAGTCGTCGTGGCCGCAGGACGGACAGGCGTCGACCGGCGGGTCGTCCGAGAGCGGGTCGACCGGGAGGTCGGCCTTGTCGGCGACGACCTCCTCGCCACAGTCGGTGCAGTACCAGACCGGGAACGGGATGCCGGAGGAGCGCTGGCGGGAGATACACCAGTCCCACTGGAGCCCCTCCACCCAGTGCTCGTACCGGGAGAACATCTTGTCCGGGAACCACTCCATCTCCCGGCCGGCCGCGAGGTACTCGTCGGTCTTGTCCAGCACCTCGACGTACCACTGCTCGGTGACGAGGAACTCGACGCCCACGCCACAGCGCTCGTGGACGTTGACGGTGTGCTCGATCGCCCAGCGGTCCTCTAACACGCCGGCGTCGTCGAGGTCCGTGACGATGGCCTCGCGGGCCTCCGAGGCCGCCTCCATCCCGGAGTACTTGCCGGCGAGGTCGGTCATGTGCCCGGACTCGTCGATGGCGACGCGCAGGTCCAGGTCGTGCGCCTTGTACCACTCGATGTCGTTCTGGTCGCCGAAGGTACACGACATCACGATGCCCGAGCCCGTCTCCATGTCGACGCGCTCGTCGGCGATGATCGGCACCTCGTGGTCGAAGAGCGGGACGCGGGCCTGCTCGCCCACGAGGTGCTGGTTCTCGTCGTCGTCCGGGTGGACGAAGACGGCGACGCAGGCCGGGAGGAGTTCGGGCCGCGTCGTCGAGATGGTGAACTCCGCGGGGAGGTCGGGGTCGGACTCCGCGCCGACGACCTCGAAGGCGATGTCGTTGAAGTGGGAGTCCTGCTCGGCGTCCTCGGTCTCCACCTGCGAGATCGCCGTCTCGCAGTCCGGACACCAGATGGCCGGGGCTTCCTCGCGGTACTCGCGGCCCTGGTCGTACAGGTCGATGAAGGAGAGCTGCGAGACGCGCTGGACCTCCGGCGAGATGGTGCGGTAGGTGTTGTTCCAGTCGATGGAGACGCCGACGCCCTGCATCTTCTCGGTGAAGTCGGCCTCGTACTCCCGACAGACCTCGCGGCACTTCTGCTGGAACTCGCGGCGCTCGAAGTCCTGGTGGCGAATGTCGAGTTCGTCCTCGGTCAGGCGCTCGGAGGCGATGCCGTTGTCGTCGTACCCGAACGGGAACAGCACGTCGCTGCCCGACATCCGGTGGAACCGCGCCGTGATGTCCTGCAGGATAGAGCCGTATACGTGGCCCCAGTGGAGACTCCCGGATACCGTCGGCGGCGGGGTGTCGATAGCGAAGGCAGTGTCAGGATCCGCCGTTTCCTCTGGATAGGCAAAAGTCTCGTTCTCGACCCATTCCTGCTGCCAGTGTCGCTCGGCAGCGTCCGGGTCGTAATCTCCACTGGGCATAGCTACGTCTATGGATTCCGACGGCTCGCCTGTTAAACGGCTCGGTTACCGGGAGCGCTTTCTGTGGATTTCGGATATGTAGGTGGGGCTGGCGTTCTGGTTGTCGGCGGCGCCGCTTCCCAGTACGTCGTGGATTCCGCGGCTGCTGAACGGGTGCATTTATAAATGTATTCGGCCATCGTCGCGGGCGACACCACTCAGCATGCCCAGAAAGCCCCAGCCGGCGAGCGGTCGCACTTATAAATAAACTCGGCTATCATCGCGGGCAACACCACTCGGCACACCTCGAAAGCCCCAGCCGGCGAGCGGTCGCGCTGCTCGCTGCGCGCCTCGCCAGCTCGCTCGCTTCGCTCGTTCGCTGGCTTGGTGCTTACTTCGCAGGGCGTCCCGCTCGCCGGCTGCCCCTTTCAGTCCCGCCCCGAGTGGTTGTTGGGGGGCGATTGCGGCGGTTTGTCGACGGTCGTCGTTCGCCGGTTTTCCGGCGGTGGTGCGGGACGGTCGGCGCGCGCGAGCAACGCGTGCGAGGGAGGCCGGTGGCGCGCCGCGGCGGTGTCTCCGTGAGCGAAGCGAACGGAGGGCCGGAAGTCGCAGCCCGGCAGCCCGCTACTGCAGGCAGCCCGGACCGTCTTCCGAGGCGTGGCCGGCGCGCCCCGGCCGAGGCTGGGGAGGGCCGAGGCTTGCGGTTGCTGTGCGGTCGCGGTGCTGGTGCGGTTGCGGGGCGGTCGCGATGCGCTACCGTCGCTGTCGCGGTCCTGGCGGACTGAAAGGGCGACGGCCGGTCGCGCCAACGGGGAGTCGCTGAGCCGACCCCTATCTGAACCGGGCGGTGCGGAGAGGTTCAGATATGTCGCGGAGCGACCGCGAGCGGCCGAGGGCTTTCTGAGTGTTTGCAGTGCTGTCAAAAGCAAGCCCGTATTACCTGGACAAGCCTACGCATCGCGAGCGGTCGAGGGCTTTCCCGGTGTCTGCGGTGCTGACGAGTGTAGCAGCGTCTGCATCTGAGCATCCTCTTTATAAACACAACCGCCAAACCACGCTGTTCCCGACCGCGAAACCAAAAATCGCGGACCGATACGGAGCCTATTCTAACGCGTCCAGCCGGAACTCGAAGCCGGAAACCGGCAGTTCGAGGTCGTGCTCGACGAGCACGCTCGGGTGGATTTCCCCAATAACCCCAACCGAATCCCCATCGATGACGACCTCGGCCGTCCGGCCGTCGATGAACGTCGGGTGCTCGGTCGCCGGCGTCTCCAGCTCCACGTCGAAGTCCTCACAGACCGCCTGCAGGCGGGCCTTCGCGTCCTCGTAGGAGGCGTCATTGCGCGCGAGGACGCCGGCGACGGTCCGGTGCTCCGCGACGTTCGTGTTCTCGGACTCGTCGTACTCGGCCGCGAGGCCGATCTCCGCGAGGTCCTGCGGGTACGCGCGGTGGGTGTTGCGCTCTAAGACGAGCATGAGCGAGGAGAGCGCCCAGGTGCGGAGCTGGGTGTAGTCCTCGCTGTACGGCTCCGTGATCTCCACGGGCTCACCGCCCCCGACGACGTCCGTGCCGGGCTCGACGTTGAGCCGGTCGTAGTTCTCCGGCCCGCTGATCATATGGAAGTTCAGCAGGTCCTCGAAGCCGAGGCCGACAAGGCTGGTCCGGACCGCGTCCTCCAGCCGGGAGCGCTCGTGGCGGCCGCCGACCGTGCCGATGTCCGGGTACGTCGGCTCCAGCTCGTTGAAGCCGTACGCGCGGCCGACGTCGTCGACGAGGTCGTACGGGTGGAGCACGTCGACGCGGTACGGCGGGATCTCCACGTCGTAGACGACGTCCTCACCGAGCGAGTAGGTGGCGTCGAGGCCGGAGCGCTCGAACAGGTCGACGACTTCCTCGGTCTCGAACTCGACGCCGAGCATCGTCTCGATGCGGTCGTGCGAGACCGATTTTTCGTTGGTCGAGAGGTCGGGCCGAATCAGCTCCCGGCCGCCCTCGGGCGCCGTCGCGCCGTCCGCGTACTCGACCTCGACCTCCTCGATGGTCGCGCCGCGGGCGGCGAACGCGTAGCAGACGATGTTGAGCATGTGGTCGATCGTCCACTGGTCCGTGCCGGTCATCTCGACCAGCAGCTCGCGGGAGCCGGTGTCGACCTCGGTCCGCTTCCCGTTAATGACGGGCGGGAACGAGAAGAGCCCGAGCTCGTCGTAGATGGCCGGGTAG
The DNA here is from genome assembly GCF_050510935.1 of Halosubterraneus shenae. Taxonomy (NCBI): domain Archaea; kingdom Methanobacteriati; phylum Methanobacteriota; class Halobacteria; order Halobacteriales; family Haloferacaceae; genus Halosubterraneus; species Halosubterraneus shenae. The sequence continues at coordinate 7,431 of NZ_JBNLVO010000001.1, forward strand.
CGCTCGTAGTCGGCGACGAGGTCGGCGTACTCGCGACCGGTCTCGTGCGCCTCGAGCGTCTCCGCGGGGGTCAGCTCCGCGTCGGAATCGAGGGGAACGAACGTGTCGCCGTCCGGTTCGATACCGCGGTAGTCGACGGTGTGGGTGCCCTCCTCCTCGATGGCGGTGCCCTTCACCATCGCGAGGTCGTGGATGCCGATGGCGCCCTTCGCGCGCTTGCGGCCCATCGTCGCGTGGAGCTTCTCCTGGAGCTGGATGATCGATTCGAGCGCGTCCTCGTCGAGGTCGACGCCGCGGATCACGGCGCCGGTGACGTACGGGCGCTCGTCCGGCACCGACTCGTCGACGTGGATGGTCCACTCGGGGTCGTTGGTGCCGGGGACGTGGACGCCGCGGGCGTCGCCGTAGTGGTAGCGAAGGCTGCGCGCGATCCCCTCGACCGAGAGCCGGTCGAGGCGGTCCGGGGCGAACTCGAGCTGGAGCTCGCCGTCCTCGGTCTCGCCCTCGTACTCGAGGCCGAGCGAGAAGAGGTCCTCCTTGAACTCATCGACGTCCTTGTCGTGGCCGGTGAGCTCGCGGAGCTCGTCGGGGTCGACGTCGACGACGGGCATTAGCGAACCACCTCCGTCTCCCGCAGGAGTTCAAGGTCACAGAGCGTTCCGTGCACGTCGCGGACGTCGTCGAAGCCGTACATGAGCATGAGCAGTCGTTCTAAGGCGAGGCCCCAGGCCATCACGTCGCACTCGATGCCGAGCGGGCCCAGCACCTCCTCGCGGAACATCCCCGAGTTGCCGATCTCGATGAGCTCGTCCGTCTCGGGATGGCGGCCGAACAGTTCGAACGACGGTTCCGTGTAGGGGTTGTAGTGCGGTTTGAACTGGATGTCGGTGATCCCGAACTGCCGATAGAACTCCTCGAACGTCCCCATCAGGTCGCGGACGGAGAGGTCCTCGGCCATCACCCATCCCTCGATCTGGAAGAACTCCAGGAGGTGCGTCGGGTCCAGCGTGTCGTTGCGGTACACTTTCTCGACGGAGAAGTAGCGCTGCGGCGGCTCGACGTCGGCGCCGGCGTAGCCGGAGAGGTGCCGCATCGACAGCGAGGTCGTGTGCCCGCGGAGGTCGATCTCGCGGGCGACGTCCTCGGTCCACGGCGAGTGGTAGCCATCGCCCTCCTCGCCCCAGCCCTCGCGGTGGGCTTCCTCGACGCGGTCGAGGAGCTGCTGGGGGATGTCGTCCATCGGCGGCACGTCGAGCCCGAACTGGTCCCAGTGGGTCCGCGCCGGGTGGTCCTGGGGCATGAACAGCGTGTCGTTGATCCAGAACTCGGAGTCGGCGTGGGGGCCCTCCATCTCCTTGAAGCCCATGCCGACGAGGACGTCCTTGACGCGGTCGGCGGTCTGCCGGAGGATGTGCTTCCGGCCGCCCTCGACGTCGGGCGCGTCGGCCTCGACGTTGTAGTCGGTGAACTCGACGTCCGCCCACTCGCCGCTCGTGAGGAGCTCGGGCGTGACGCGATCGACGGTCTCGGCCGCCTCGACGCCCTCCATCAGCGCCGTGACGCCCTCCTCGGAGAGCGTCACGTGGCGCGTGGCGGCCTCGTGGGTCTCGACGAGCCCGCGGCGTTCGAGCTGGTCGACGACCTCGGGGTCGACGTCGGCGTCGCCCTCGCCGTGGAGGAGTTCCTCCAGCGCGACGCGCTCGGGGTCGTGGTCCGGGTCGACGTCGGGGTTCGCGGTCACCTCGCCGGCCTCGATGGTGCCGTAGTCCTTCCGCGCGAAGTTCGAGAGCGCGATGTCGACCTCGGGCCCCGCGACGTCAGTGTCGGCGATGAGGTCGCCCATGTCGACGGGCTCCTCGGTGGCACCCATCTCGAGCGCGGCCCAGTAGAGGCGCGCTTCGGGGAGGTCGTTGTCGACGTACTCGCGGCCCTCCTCGGTCACCTCGACGGTGACGGTCGTCTCCTCGTCGATACTGACGAGGCCGGCGTCGTGCAGGTCGAAGGCGGCCCGCGTGACGGTCTCGGCCTTCTTGTCGAGGACGGCCGACAGGTCTTCTATCGTCTTCGGATCGTTCGCGCTCGCGGCGTCTAACACCGCGAGCTGGGTTTCCTTGAGTCGCATATATTGAGTTGCGTGAATACGCGTCCGGTCGACAGTTATCCCTTCCGGCACGAGTCGCGGACGGCCGCGTGGCTGGCCGTCGAGTCACCCCGCCCGGTTTCACCGGCTCCTGCCCGCGAGCCGGCTCCACCGCGCGTCTCAGGCGCCAAAGAAGAACTCGGACCCGTCGCTGTCGCGTTCGCGAGCGATGCTCGTCGTGGCGAGTCCGAGTGCCATACCCGGACTTGAGCGAGCTCTTAAAAATAGTTTACGTCGGCCTGCTATCGAGTCGAAACCCCGGCATGAAGGGGTCGCGGGCGGCGTCTCCTCGAGACCCGGGCGACCCGGGTCACCGGAACTCGGGAGACGGAGTCAGTCCGCGCTCGCGGAGGACGCGTCGGCGCCGAGCGCGCGTTCCATCTCGGTCTCGTCGACCGTGATGCCGCGGCACTCGAGCTGGTCGACGAACGCCGACTCGCTCACGCCGGCCTGCGCCGCCGCCTGCGACAGCGTCAGGTTCCGGGCCCGATAGCGTGTCAGCGCGCTCGTCAGTCCGTGGTTCGTCATGAACGTTCATGCACTGTGGAGGGATATGAATGTTCCCCATCGTTAGTAGGTGATTACACACCTAATACGATATAAGGTCACGAAGAAGATCACGGCCGGGCTGCCCCCGATAAAAGGAATCCGGCGACGACGGCGGCGGCCGCAGTGCAGCAGAACTATAGCGATGCCGCGTCAACGGTGGCTATGGACCGAGACAAGATATTCGCCCTGTTCTTCGCGTTCCTCATGGTGAGTTCCATGGTCGCGTGGGGCGTGACCGTCCTGTAGCGCCGGCGGCCGCAACTCCCCACCCGCCGTTTTCCGAGCGTTGGACGCCGTAGCGACTGCTTTTAAAAGCCGGCTGGCGGATCGGCACCCACCTACCCGTCGCCCCAGACGTCCGAGAGCGGATGGTCCTCGCGCTTCTCGGCGTCGCGCTCCGAGCGCGTCTTCGGCGAGCCACCGGAGCTGCCAGTCGTCGAGTTCGCGGAGCTGCCCGCTGAAGACCCGGACCCCCCGCCAGTTGACGACGCGCTCCCGGTGCCGGAGCCGGACCGACTACCGGACCCACCGCCGACCGACCGCCGCCCGGCACCCGACGGCCCGGACGGCTCCGCGTCGATGCCGGCGAGCGCGGCCGACGGGTCGAAGTCGGGCAGCGTCGGCGTCGTCATGGCCTCGACCTGATTCGTGAACCACGGCGGCGTGTCGGCCTCGGCGCGGTCGAAGAGGTCGAGCAGGGAGTCGTCGGCGAGGTACGTCGCGCCGTAGTCGTCGGGGGCGCGCACGACCCGGCCGCAGGCCTGGATCACCGTCCGGAGCGCGGCGCGGTGGTACCAGGCCCACTGGCCCTCCTCCAGCCGGCGGGCGACCCGGGAGTCGTTCGTGTTGAGGTACGGCGCCTTGCAGATCACCTGCCAGCGACAGAGGTCGCCGTCGAGGTCGAGCGCCTCCTCCATCTTCACGGAGACGAACACCTCGGGGTCGTCGCTCGCCTTCCACGTCTCCAGCTCCGCGTCGCGGTTCGCGGAGGTGTGATGCCGGAGCCGTGCGGCGACGCCGAGCTCGCCCAGCGTCTCGACGAGCTGGTCGGCGATGGCGTACGAGTGCGCGTGGATCAGCCCCTTCTCGTCGGGGTGTTCGGCCATCAGCCGGACGATGAGCCGGGCGATCTTCGGGATCGTCTCGTCGCGGTGCTCGTAGGTCATCTTCCCCTGGGTCACGTCGTACAGGCGGCGGTGTTCGAGGGGGAAGGTGTGCTCGACGTCGACGAGGGCGACGTCGTCGGGGTCGAGCCCGACGCCGCGGCAGAACGCCTCCTTCGAGAGGATCGTCGCCGACAGCAGTGCAAACTTCTGCCCCCGGTCCCAGACGGTGTGCTTGAGGTACTTCGCGGGGTCGAGCGGCTTGATCGTCAGCGCCGCGTTCGCGCCGTCGGGCTGGTCGACGACCCACGTCGTCCGGCTCTCGTGGTCGCGGTAATCCTCGAGGAACCAGCCGAGCTCGCCGATGAGCTCCTGGAGGCGGTCCCGGCGCTGGACCTCGTCCTGGCTGAGCTCGGCCTGGCCGATCAGTTCGTCCTTGGCGGCCTCGCAGTGGTCGCGGAGCTGCTCGACGAACCGGGCGGTCCGGTCGAGCGCGTCCTCGTGGTCGCCGGCGTCGACCTCGACGTCGGGCACCTTCACGTCGTCCCAGATGGGCACCCGCGAGGGCGACAGCTCGATGGTGGCGTACATCTCCGCCCACTCCGCGAGCCCGTGCGCCTCGTCGATGACGACGACGTCGCGCTGGCGGAACACCTCGGAGCCGGCGGTCTGCATGAAGTACGCGAGCGTCATGGCGGCGTGGCGTCGCGAGGAGGCGATCGCCCGGTCGGAGAAGTACGGGCAGCGGTGTTTGACCGAGCAGTCGTAGCCGCGCTCGCGGACGCAGGGCGCCTGGTCGACGGGCGTGTCCTGCTCGCCCGGGAGGATGCATGCGTAGTTCGACTTCCCGCGGATCACGTTGAGGTCTTCCAGCAGGTCGTCGCCGGCGACGTCGTCGAGCTGGGAGACCTGCGGCGTCGTGTAGTACGCGCCCGTCGGCTCGTGCGGGTCGGCCTCGCCCGCCTCGCGGGCCGCGCCCATCACGGCGCGGGCGAGGAGGGACTTGCCGCTGCCCGTGGGCGCGCGGACGAGGACGACGTCGTTGCCGTCGGCGTACGCGTCCCGGATGTCCCGCAGCGCCTGCTCCTGGGCGCCGCGGTAGCTGGGGGCGGGGAACTCCGGGAGGATCCGGTCGGGGTCCACAGGCGGTCGTCGCCCTGCGCGGAGCTAAAGCTGTCGGAACTCGCGGTCGAAAAACGCGGTCCGGAATCGGGGGTGCAAGCCGGGCCGGTGCGGGACCGTCGCCGGCCGAACAAGCCACCCCCTCAGAACAGCAGGCCGGTGGCAACGTGGCCGTAGGTCACCAGCAGCCAGGTCGCGACGACGAACAGCGACAGCCAGGCCAGCCCGATGACGGCCAGCTGCCGCCCGAACGCCGCGTCGTCGACGTCGCCGGTCGTGTGCGTCAGGAACGACATGTCGGACCGAGGTAGGCGCCGCGCTCACCTGCGAATTATCCCGAACACGTTCCGGTCCGTTTTAGTCGTCGTCGACGGGCGGCAGGTCCTCTTTCGCGGCGAGGTCTTGCAGGTGCTCGACGTCCTCGGCGGTCGGCTCGCCGTCGCCCGGGAGGCGCTCCATACAGTCGAAACAGAGGAAGAACTCGGAGCCGTCGGTGAGCTCCAGGGTCATGCCCTGCGTGGACTCGAACGCGAAGCTCCACAGGTCGCCGATCCCGCCGGCGATCCGGACCTTCGTCCCACAGACCTCGCACGGCTCGGTTGCCATACCGACCCTTGACGCCGGCGGCGGTTAAGCCATGCCGTCGCGCGCCACCCGGGTGAACAGTTAACAGGGGAGAGGCCCACGCTCCCGTATGAACGTCCTCCGCCGGATCGCCCGTCAACTCGGCCGACGCTCGGCACGCACGACGGACGGGTCCGGACTCGTTTCCGACGGGGCCGACGGCCCGGTCCCCGACGCACTCCTCCAGTACGTCGCCCTCGCGGCGGCCGTGTTCGTCGGCGTCGCCCTCCTGAGTCGCAGTCTCCTCGCCGGCCTCGGCGTCCTCGCGCTCGTCGCCGCCGCCGTCACCGTCGCGAGCGCGGTCGACATCGTCGAGGCGTACGAGAAGGAGGCGCTGACCGTCTTCGGCGAGTACCGAACGCTCCTGGAGCCGGGCCTCCACCTCATTCCGCCGTTCGTCTCCCGGACGTACGCGTTCGACATGCGCACCCGCACGCTGGACGTGCCCCAGCAGGAGGCGATCACTCGCGACAACTCGCCGGTGACGGCCGACGCCGTCGTGTACGTTCGCGTGATGGACGCCAAGCGCGCGTTTCTCGAGGTCGACGACTACGAGAAGGCGGTCTCGAACCTCGCGCAGACGACGCTCCGCGCCGTCCTCGGCGACATGGAGCTCGACGACACGCTCGCCCGCCGCGAGGAGATCAACGAGCGGATCCACGACGAGCTCGACGAGGCCACCGACCAGTGGGGGATCCGCGTCGAGGCCGTCGAGGTCCGCGAGGTGAGCCCCTCCGCGGACGTCAAGAACGCGATGGAGCAGCAGTCCTCCGCCGAGCGCCACCGCCGCGCCATGATCCTCGAGGCGCAGGGCGAGCGCCGCTCCGCCGTCGAATCCGCCGAGGGCGAGAAGTCGGCCGCGATCATCACCGCGCAGGGCGAGAAGCAGAGCCAGATCCTCGAGGCGCAGGGCGACGCCATCGCCACGGTGCTGCGCGCGAAGTCCGCGGAGTCGATGGGCGAGCGCGCCGTCATCGAGCGCGGCATGGACACGCTCTCGGCCATCGGCCAGGGCGAGTCGACGACGTTCGTCCTCCCGCAGGAGCTGACCAGCCTCGTCGGCCGCTACGGGAAGCACCTCTCGGGATCGGACGTCGCCGGCGACGGCGAGGGGCTCGAATCGCTCGCGTTCGACGAGGAGACGAAAGAAATGCTCGGCTTAGAGGACATCAGCGCGTCGCTGGAGGAGCTCGTCGACCAGGCGGACTCGGACCTCTCGACCGGCGAGGCGGTAACGTTCGACGACGTCGACGCCGACGGCGAGGGCGAGCCCGACGTCGAGTTCGCGGACCGCTGATCCTCGCGGGAGAGTATTTAAAACCAGCACCAGGCCGGTCGTTTTCCCTTTTAAACAAAAGTCGGCGGACCCCGAAGTGAGCTACGTTCGATTCGCGCTCAGGGATGCCAGCCGTCGGCGTCGACGACCCAGGCGATGGCGACCGCGAGAACGCCACCGAGCGCGGCGAGGACGACGAACATCGGCGCCGGCGACCCGGAAACGGCGGCGAGGACCAGGACCGCGCCCGCGAGGAGTGCGGGGACGTCGTCGGCGACGGCGCCGAGCGTCACCGGCGCGACCCCGCCGCCGGCCAGGACGCCACCGACGGCGAACTGCAGGGCGGGCGGGACGGAGAGCACCCACTCGACCGTCGCCCGCGCGGTCGTCGTCTCGGTCGAAACGGCGACGAGCACGGCCGCCGCGGCGACGAGCGCACCGAGCACGGGTGCGGCGAACGCCCCGCGAGCATCGGGTCGCCGGTTCCGGAGCGCCGCGACGCCGGCGACGACGAGGACCGCGCCGGCGCCCGCCAGCGACGGCGGCACGACCGCGATCAGGCTCGCGGGGTCGGCCAGCTGCGGGACGGTCGGCACGAAACGGTTGCCGAACAGGAGCGGTGCGACCAGACAGCCGGCGCCGATAGCGAGAAAGAGTCCACCGATCGCCCGACGGCGTAGCCCGAACATACTCGGCCGAACGCCGGTCAGCTACTTAAGAACTGCAGGACAGCGCCGGGATCCCTGTCGCCCATTTAAAAGGTTGCACTGGCCTCGCTACCGCTCGGGGTCGGGCGCCGGCACGCCCTCGTCGCCGTCGTCGATCTCGAACGCCTGCCGCAGCTCCGCGATGCGGTCGCGGATGTCGGCGGCGAGCTCGAACTCGAGGTTCGCGGCGGCCTCGTCCATGCGGTCCTCGAGCTGGTCGATCTGCTCGCGGGCGCCCTCCTCGCTCTCGACGTCGCCGACGGAGACGCCCGAGGTGTCGGTCTTCGAGCCGGGAAGGTTGGTCTCGCCGACCGGCTTGTCGATGGTCGTCGGCTCGTGGCCGTGCTCCTCGTTGAACTCCCGCTGGATTGTCCGGCGCCGGTTCGTCTCGTCGATGGCGGCCTGCATCGAGTCGGTGACCTCGTCGGCGTAGAGCACGACCTCGCCCTCGACGTTGCGGGCCGCCCGGCCCATCGTCTGGACGAGCGTCGTCTCCGAGCGGAGGAAGCCCTCCTGGTCGGCGTCGAGGATGGCCACGAGGCTCACCTCGGGGATGTCCAGCCCCTCGCGCAGGAGGTTGATGCCGACGAGCACGTCGATGTTGCCGAGCCGGAGGTCCCGGATGATCTCGTGGCGCTCGAGGGTGTCCGTCTCGTCGTGCATGTACGCGACCTCGACGCCGGACTCCTCCAGATACTCCGTGAGGTCCTCGGCCATGCGCTTCGTCAGCGTCGTGACGAGCGTGCGCTCGTCGCGCTCGATGCGCTCGTCGATGCGGTCCATCAGGTCGTCGACCTGCCCCGTCGCGTCCGCGACCTCGACCTCGGGGTCGACGAGGTAGGTCGGCCGGACGATCTGCTCGACCACCTGCGCGGACGCCTCGCGCTCGTACTCGCTCGGCGTCGCGGAGACGTACAGCGTCCGGTCCGTCTTCTCCTCGAACTCCTCGAAGGTGAGCGGGCGGTTGTCGTAGGCAGTCGGGAGCCGGAAGCCGTTCTCGACGAGCGAGTCCTTCCGGGACTTGTCGCCCTCGTACTGCCCTTTGATCTGGGGGATCGTCTGGTGGGACTCGTCGATGACGGTGAGGAAGTCGTCCGGGAAGTAGTCGAGCAGGGTGTACGGCGGGTCGCCCTGGTCCCGGTCGTCCATGTGGACGGAGTAGTTCTCGATGCCGGAACAGTAGCCGGCCTCCCGGAGCATCTCTATGTCGAAGGTCGTCCGCTCGTCGATGCGCTGGGCGGCGACCATGTCGCCCTGCCGCTCGAAGTACTGCACGCGCTCGTCACGCAGCTCCTCGATCTCGGCGATGGCGGTCTCCAGCTGCTCCTCGGGGATCGAGTAGTGCTCCGCCGGGTGGATCATCGTGCCCGGCTCCGTGGACTGGACCTCGCCCTGCATCGGGTCGACCTTCAGGATGCGGTCGATCTCCGACCCCCACATCTCGACGCGGACCGCGTACCGACCGTACATCGGGTAGATCTCGATGGTGTCGCCGCGCACGCGGAACGTGCCCTGCGTGAAGTCCACGTCGTTGCGCTCGTAGTTCAGGTCGACCAGCTTCGCGAGCAGCTCGTCGCGGGTGATCTCCTGGCCGACCTCGAGCTCCATCGCCATCTCGCGGTAGTTGCCCGGGTCACCCAGCCCGTAGATGGCCGAGACGGAGGCGACGACGATGACGTCGTCGCGGGTGAGGAGCGACCGCGTCGCCGAGTGGCGCAGGCGGTCGATCTCCTCGTTGATCGACATCTCCTTGTCGATGAACGTGTCCGTCTGCTCGACGTACGCCTCCGGCTGGTAGTAGTCGTAGTACGAGACGAAGTACTCGACGGCGTTGTCCGGGAACAGCTCCCGGAGCTCCTCGTAAAGCTGCGCCGCGAGCGTCTTGTTGTGGGCCAGCACGAGCGTCGGCTGGTCCAGCTCCTCGGCGACCCAGGAGACGGTGTTCGTCTTCCCCGAGCCGGTGACGCCCAGCAGCGTCTGCTTGTCGGCGCCGGACTCGAAGCCCTCGACGAGTTGCTCGATGGCGTGGGGCTGGTCCCCGGCGGGGTCGAACGGCGCGTCGACCCGGAGCGGCTGGTCGGCCGTGGGTCGGTCCTCGGACAGCGGGGAATCGGCGTCGCTCACGTTGCCAGTCCTTGTCGTCGCAGACACTTGAGCGGCGCGTTCGGGGCGGTCCCGGCCGGCTGCGGCGACGGCGATGGCGACAGGGGGTCCGCCGTGGCACTCGGCCCCAATCCATATTCTGTAGCCAGGAGAATCCCGACGTATGGAGCATACCGTACTCGCCGACGCCGGCGAAGACGTGCACGAAGCGAGCGACGTGGTCCGCGGCACGCACGAGCAGAAGCTCCGCGAACACGCGCGGCGCATCTCCGAGGAGGCGCGGACGGCCGAGCCCGACTCGGACACGCTGCGTCGTCACCACGCCGCGCTCGCCGACCTTCGGGAGGAGGAAAGCCTGAGCGAGGAGGTCGGCGAGCTGGTGGAGTCCGCGCGCGAGAAGATCGAGTCGTTCCTGGAAGACTGAGGCGGGGATTCCGCGTCGATCCGGTTTCGCGTTTTTAAATAGCTATCCTCGCCAGCGACGCCACCTGGTGTACTCGGGGAGTTTCGATCGTTGATCGGTCGAACTTATAAGTGAACTCGACCATCGTCGCCAGCGACACCTCTCGGCATGCCCGGTAATCCCCTCGCTGACCGGTCGATCTTATAAATAAGGCCGTCTAACGTCGGCAGCGACACCACTCGGCATACCCAGAAAGCCCCAGCCGCTGAGCGCTCGCGCTTATAAATAAATACGGTCAGCGTCGCTGTTAAGACCACTCAGCACACGTAGAAAGCCCCAGCCGCTGAGGCGGTCGCGCTGCTCGCTGCGCTCCTCACCCGGCTCGCTCACTCCGTTCGCTCGCCGGGGTTGCGGTGCCTGAGGCGAAGCCTCAGACTAGCGAGAGCGAGGCTCTCGCGTCGCTACGTCGCAGGGCGTCCCGCTCAGCGGCTGCCCCTTTCAGTCCCGCCCGGGAGTGGTGGCCGGAGCGTCGCTCGCGGCGGCTGGTTCGCAGCCGTCGCTCGCCGGCGGGCCGGCAAGCGGTGCGGCGGCGGTCGGCGCGCGCGAGCAACGCGTGCGAGGGAGGGCGGGGCGCGCCGATGCGTTGCGGTGCCGGCGCGCCCCGACCGAGGCTGGGGAGGGCTGAGGAGTGCGGTTGCGGTGCGGAGCTGTCGCGGTGCGGAGCTGTCGCGGTGGCGATTGCTGTGCGGTGCTGTCCTGGCGGACTGAAAGGGCGATGGCCGGTCGCGGTGAAACGGAGTCGCTCCGACGACCCCTATCCGCGCGGGCTGTGCTGAGAGCGCGGATATGTCGCGGAGCGACCGCGAGCGGGCGAGGGCTTTCTGGGCGTTGGCGGTGCTGACGAGAGCACGACCGTGTCACCTATTTAAACCAATCAATGAAGAGCGGCCGAGGGCTCTCGATGAACCTGCGATGCCGTCAAGCGGAGTAGCGTTTGTACCACTTAAAGCAGTTAAAATGAGTAGCCGCGGGATATCAGGAACAAATGTCGCCAACGAGAAAACTTACCGACCGACCAAAAACTCCTATCACTTAAAAATAAGAGCGCTACTCCCTGCGTCGCGCCACAACAACCGTCGCGGTCAGGAGTGCGACCAGCAGCACGGCGCCGACGATCTCGACGGTCGGGAGGCCGGACCCGGGCTCGGCACGCTCGCCGGCAACGGTGCCCTCCGCGGCCGTCTCGGTCGGGGTCGCCGTCTCCGTCGCGGTTTCAGTGGCTGTCTCGGTGGGCGTCGCCGTCTCGGTTGGCGTCGCCGTCGGCGTCTCCGTCGTCGGCATGCCGCTGGTGGTCACGGCGAACACCGAGAAGCCGTCCGTCTCGGCTTCGACCACGAGGGCGTCGCCCGTGACGGTGGCCGAGGTGTCGAGCGCGGTCCACCCGGAGCCGTCGTAGTGCCAGACCACGACGTCGTCGGTCGTGGCGTCGCCGAGCCGGCTCGCGTCGAACACGAACTCGATCGTCGCGGCGTCGTCGGTGTTCTCGTCCGGGACGGAGACGTCGTACAGGTCCAGCACCTCGCCGGAGTCGACCGCGTCCGGACGCTGAATGCTCCCCGGGAAGCCCTCGAGCCGGTCGACGATGACGAAGCCGTCCGCCTGCGCGTTCTCGAAGGCGACGGTGTCGACGTCGCCGCCGGGGAGCTCCACGGTGGCCGCGCCGTCGACGATGGTGTAGTGGCGCTCGGCCACGTTCGCCGGCAGCTCGGGCTCGTCGTCGGGGTCGTTCGGTCCCTCGTCGTAGTCCGTACTGGCCTCCGCGACGTCGACCGTGAACGTCGTCTGCAGGGTGTTCCCGGCCGCGTCTGTCGCGGTCAGCGTGACGTTGTACGTGCCGGCCGAGTCGTAGGTATGGGTGACGGTGGCGCCCGAGGCGGACGTGCCGTCGCCGAAGTCCCACTGCGCGCTCTCGATGGGGCTGTCGGCGTCCGAGACGCTGAATGTCGCCGACTCGCCCGCGGTCGCGGAGTCGACGGTGATGCTCGAGGCGTCCGGTGCCGTAGTGTCGAGCGTCATCGTGACGACCTCGGTATCGGTGTTACCCGAGCCGTCGTCCGCCGTGACCGGGATCTCCTTCTCGCCGTCGCTGATCCCGCTCGCGTTGACCGCCACCTCCTTGGTCCACGTCTCGCCGCTGACGTTGGTCAGGTCAACGGTCGACGGGCCGCCGATCGCGGAGGCGTCCGCAGTGACGCTGTCGGCGTTGCCCTGAATATCGACGGTGATGTTCACCGTTTCGCCGTCGTTGGCGTAGCTATCGCCGTCCTCGCCGATCACTCGGAGGTTGTGCACGTTCGGCGCCGCCGTCGAGACGGACGTCGAGTCGGTCAGTTTGGGGTGAAGCTCGGTTCCGCGGTCGGAGACCACGGTGTCGAGCGTCCCGTTGTACTGGCCGTCGAGCTTGGCATCGAAGGTCGCCGTGTAGTTGTACCAGCCGTCGCTCGTCTCGGATTCGCTGAAGTCGCCCCGGCTGAGCGAATGCGTGTTCCCGTCCGGGTCATCGACCGAGACGCCGATCTCCTGGAGCTGGACCGCCGACTCGAACGAGACGGTGATGCTTTCGCCCGTCGCGTTCTCCAGGGTGAAGTTCCGAACTTCGAACGGCGGCGCGGCGTCGCTTTTGGCGATACCGGCGTTCTGTTGGACGTTGATCTGGTTTCCATCAGCATTGACGGATCCCGTCGTCCCATCGAGTTTGACGTATTCTCCGTTGCCACTGCTTGAGTAGAGGACTTCGAGTTGATCGTCTCCGACCCAGTCAGCAGCGGCGACCGGTCGCTTATTGGCCCCGCCGGTTAGTTTCGTGACAGTACCATCGGCGTAAGTCAATTTGAGGTTCTGGGACCCGTCCACGAACGGCACACGAAGCGTCCCGTCACCGTCGAAATCGGCAGGCGAACCGACACCAAGTCCGTTGTTCTGCGCAACCGGGACTTCGGTCGAGGTGACGCTGTTGCCATCGTAATACTTGATCTCCTCGGACGCTTCGCCGATGAAGACAAGCTCCGTATTTCCATCATTGGTGAAATCGGCGATGCCGATCACACCGACAGTCGACTCGTCGGACATCACCGTTTCAACGCTCCCGCTCGCGTTGACCGCGTTAATATGCTGGTTTGTGCTCGTTTCCGTGTAGAAGATCCGCTCTTCACCGTTGCCGTTCAGGTCTCCCACCGCAATGTGTGAGTTATCGTAGCTGGCGTTCTTTACGAGAATCGTTCCTGGGGCATTCGCCTCAGCCTCGACGATGCCGAGCTCCTGATTACTGTTCACGAACGGGACCTCCATCACCCCGTCGTCGTCGATGTCGGACACATGGCCAACGAGCTTGGCAGAGACGTCCGTCTGCGCTTCCGTCCCATCCTCATAGACGACAGTCACGTAGTCACTACTGCTCCCGCCATCCACATACGCGAACGAGACGTTCTTCGACTCCGAATCCGTCGTCGTCATCGACGAGAACTCGGTCGAACTACTGTCGAGTGCCGACACGCCCTCGGGGCTGCCCGCCGCGCCCAACGCACCGGCGCTGGCGACGCTCACCACCACCGCAACGACCATCGTCACCGCGAATGCCTTTGTTAGCAACCGCCCCGGATGTTTCGTTCTCATACAGTAAATTGACTCGAGATTTCCGGATATAATCGGTGGCCAGCGCCCCCAATGAGCTCAAAAAAGTGATGGCGGCCGCCTATTCCTCGCGGACCGGAACCGCGTTGAACTCCTCCGCGAGCTGGTCGGCGACCTCGGCGGTGACGGCGATGACGAGCGGGCCGACGATGACGCCGATCGTCCCGACCGTGAGGACGCCGCCGACGAAGCCGATGAAGTAGAGCGTCGCCGGGATCTGCGCCGTCTCGGCGGCGAGCCGGGGACGGATGAATAGATCGGGCGCCCACGCGATGAGGAACCCACCGACGAAGAACAGCGCGACGGCGAGCGCGACCTCTCCGAGCAGGAGGTGGTAGGCGACGAGCCCGAGGATCAGCACGATCGGGCCGAGCACGGGAATGAACTGGAGGACGCCGGCGACCGCAGCCAGACTGAACGGCGACGGGTACCCGAACGCGACGAAGACGGGGATGGCGATGACCACTGTCGCGATCGCCGTCGCCGCCTGGACCACGTAGATCCCGTAGAGCGTCTGTCGCGCGCGGACGTGCAGCGAGTCGGCGACGTCGCGGTACGCGGGCGGGACCAGCCCCATCGTGGCCTGGCGCGTGCGGGACTCGTAGTACAGGAGCCCGTAGACGACGAAGACGAACAGCCCGAGCTTGATCAACAGGACCGGCATCGCACCGCCGACGGACCGCGCGGTCGCCGCCAGCAGGTCCACGCCGCGACCGATCAGGTCCGCCGTGACGACCGTCGTCGAGAACTCCCGGACGGTGATCGTCACCTCGTCCGGCATGCCCCGGAGGAACGCGACGAAGTCGTCCAGGCGCAGGAACAGCAGCGCACCGACGGGCGAGAACACCGCGAGCGTCCCGACGAAGCCCGCGAACGTCGCCGTCAGGGAGGCGACTCGCTGCGACGCCCCGCGCCGCCGGAGCTGCCGCCGGACCGGCGCCAGCACGTACGCGACCGTCAGCGCGAAGAAGACCGTCGCGGCGACTTCCCACAGCAGCGCGAGCGCGAGCAGCACGAGCAGGACCAGCAGCGCACTGAGCACTCGCTGTCGTTCGACCATACGGGGTTCCCGTAGCCCGATGGCTTAAAAGGGTCCGTCGGCGTTGCGGGCGGCGGGCGCAACCCGTAATGCCGCGGGTCGTGGTACCGCAAACCCCGGTACCGCGAACCCTGGTAGCATATAATTTGTGCACGGCGCGTACATAGCCGAGCATCACCTTTCCCTCCGCCACCCGAAGGACCGGTAATGGCATCCGACCCGCTTTTCGACGACGTCACCGTCGACGACCTCCACCTCGACAACCGGCTCGCGCTGGCCCCGATGACGCGGACCAGCGCCACGGCCGACGGCCACGCCACCGCACAGATGCGCGACTACTACGCGAAGTTCGCCCGCGGCGGCTTCTCGCTGCTGGTCACCGAGGGCGTCCACCCCGACACGGCCCACAGCCAGGGCTACGACAACCAGCCCGGGCTGGCGACGGACGCCCAGGCGGCCTCGTGGGAGCCGGTCGTCGACGCGGTCCACGACGAGGGGAGCGCGGTGCTCGCCCAGCTGATGCACGCCGGCGCGCTCTCGCAGGGCAACCGGTACGAGGACGAGACCGTCGCCCCCTCCGCGGTGCCCCCGAAGGGCGAGCAGCTGCCCATCTACGGCGGCGAGGGCGAGTTCCCGACGCCGCACGCGCTCGACGCCGACGAGCTCGACGAGATCCGGGCGGCGTTCGTCGCGGCCGCCGAGCGCGCCGTCGACGCCGGCTTCGACGGCGTCGAGGTCCATGGCGCGAACGGCTACCTGCTCGACCAGTTCCTCACCGACTACACGAACGAGCGCGACGACGCGTACGGCGGGAGCGTCGAGAACCGCGTCCGCTTCCCGGCCGAGGTCGTCGAGGCGGTCGTCGAGGCCACGCCCGCGGACTTCGTCGTCGGCGTCCGCGCCTCCCAGACGAAGGTCAACGACGACGCACACGAGTGGGCCGACGAGGCGCAGGCCGAGACCGTCTTCGGCGCGCTCACCGACGCCGGTGCCGACTACGTCCACGTTACCGAGCCGGACGTCCGGACGCCCGCCATCGGTGACGAGGGGCCGACCCTGACGGAGCTGGCCGCCGAGCACGCCGACGCGCCGGTGATCGCCAACGGCTCCCTCGGCGCCCCCGAGGACGCGCGCGACGCCATCGCGGCCGGCGCGGACCTCGTCGCGCAGGCGACGCCCGCCCTCGCGAACCCCGACTGGCCGAACCGCGTCGCCCGCGACGAGCCCCTCGACGAGTTCGACTTCGAGGCGACGCTGCTCCCCACCGCCGAGATCGACGAGAGCGAAGCGCCGTCGGCGACGCCGGCCGACGACTAGACACCCCTCGCGTTCGCGGACGTCTTTTAAACCCGTGTGATCCACCCACGCAGTCGCAACTATGCGCCGTCGTTTTATACCACTGGGTGCAACCACTCGCTAATGAGCGACAACGAGATGCCGCGAACGCGCCGCCGCTTCCTGACCGCGGCCGGTGCGGCCGGCGTGGCGGGGCTGGCGGGCTGTTCCGCCGAACAGACGGACACGGAGACGCCAGCCGACACCGAGACCGCGACGGGCACGACGACCGGCGACACGGAGCCGGAAACCCTCGTCGTCGGCACCTACAGCGCCTTCATTGACGCGCCGTCGTCGAGTCCGGGCGCGTGGGTGAAACGGAAGTTCGAGGAGCAGTTCGACGCCCGCCTCGTCTGGCAGACCCCCAGCAACGAGGTGAACTACTACGTCGAGCGGCGGAACGCCGGCGTCGACGTCGAGGCCGACATGTACCTCGGGCTCAACACCGACGACCTCGTCCGCGTCGACAAGAAGCTCGACGAGGACCTGTTCGTGGAGGCCGGCGACGTCGCCGGCGCCGAGAACGTCAAATCCGGCCTCCAGTTCGACCCACAGGGCCGCGCCGTCCCGTACGACACCGGCTACATCAGCCTCGTCTACGACGGGACCTCGGTCGAGGCCCCGGAAACGTTCGACGGCCTCCTGAAGGAGGAGTTCGCGGGCGACCTCATCGCGCAGAACCCCGCCAGCTCCGCGACCGGGCGCGCGTTCCTCCTGCACACGATCCACGAGTACGGCGAGGAGCGGTACCTCGACTACTGGAGCGACCTGCAGGCCAACGACGTCCGTGTGCTCGGCTCCTGGTCGGACGCGTACAGCGCCTGGTCCGGCGGCGAGGCACCCATGGTCGTCTCCTACTCCACGGACCAGGTGTTCGCCGACCAGTCTGGCGCGGACCTCGAGAAACACCAGATCCGCTTCCTCAACGACCAGGGATACGCCAACCCCGAGGGGATGGCCGTCTTCGACGGCGCCTCCAACGCGGGCCTGGCGCGCGACTTTATGGGCTTCCTGCTCCAGCCCGAGATCCAGGGCGGCATCGCCCAGCGAAACGTCGCCTTCCCGGCAACGACGAACGCCGAGCTACCGGCGGACTACGCGGAGCTCGCCAAGGAGCCGCCTGAACCGGTGACCTTCACGTACGAGGAGCTCAAGGGCTCCGTTAGTGGCTGGATCGACGACTGGGAGCGGCAGTTCGCCAGCAACTGACGACGTGAGCGACGCCGTCGGCGGTGACGACCCCGCCCGAGGAGCCCGAGACAGCCCGGACCGCGCGGTTGCACGCCGGCGCGTCCGCGACCGCGTCGAACGCCGCGCGCTGACGGCACTGGCCGTCGCGACGGTGGGGCTCCTGCTCGTCGTCTTCTACTACCCCGTCGCGACCGTCTTTATCGACGCCGTCGTCGTCGACGGACGGGTAACGCTGCGCGTTTTCGCCGACATTTTCCGGGATCCCTTCTACTTCGGCGAGCTCGCCCGATTGCTCTCGGGGGTGCCGCCGGCGACGGTGCTCGCATCGCTGCTGTCGTCGGACCCCCGGCTCGGCATCGTCGGCTTCACCGTCTACCAGGCGCTGCTGTCGACCGTCGCCAGCGTCGCCCTCGGGCTCCCGGCGGCGTACCTGCTCGCGCGCTACGAGTTCCCCGGCCGCCGGATGCTCCGGTCGCTGACGATCCTCCCGTTCGTGCTCCCGTCGATCATGGTCGCGGTCGGCTTCGTCGCCACGTTCGGCGACCGCGGGACCCTCAACGCTGTGCTCGGCGCCGTCGGCCTCGGGCCGGTCGACCTGCTGTTCACGCTCGAGGCCGTCGTCATCGCGCACGCCTTCTACAACGCGCCGCTGGTGGCCCGCGTGACGACCGCAGCCTGGGAGTCGGTCGACGCCAGCGCCGTCGAGACGGCCCGGAGCCTCGGCGCGAGCCCGCTCCGCGCGTTCCGGGACGTCGTCGCGCCACAGATCGTCCCCGCCGTGCTGATGGGCGCGACGCTCACCTTCGTGTTCACGTTCGGGACCTTCCCCATCGTGCTCGCGCTCGGCGGGTTCCAGCTCGCGACCGTCGAGGTGTTCGTCTATCGGCTGATCCGCGACCTCAACTACGCGCAGGCGGCGGCGCTGGCGATCGTCGAGCTCGGCATCTCGCTGGGCGTGCTGTACGGGTACCTGCGCTACGAGGCGCGGCACTCGGTTCGGGCACGGGGCGTCCGACCGCTGCCGCGGCGTCCGTTGCGCCCGCCGGCGCTCTCGGTTCGCGAGCTGTTGCCGCGGGTCGGCCTCGCGGCCTACGCCGTCGTCGCGCTGGTGCTGTTCGTCGCGCCGATCGCGAGCATGCTGTACGCGAGTGTGGCGGGGCCGGACGGGCTCACGCTCGCCCACTACCGCTTCCTGCTCGAGCGCCAGACGACCGGGGCGGCGTTCCAGGTGCAACCCTGGCCCGCCGTCCGCAACTCGCTGGCGTTCGGCGTCGCGTCGCTGCTCGTGGCGCTGCCGATGGGCGTCGTCGTCGCCGTGCTGACGACGCGGGAGTACCGCGGCCGGAAGATCGTGGATGCCGTCGGGATGGCGCCCCTGTCGGTCTCCGGCATCGTCGTCGGGCTCGGGCTGCTCCGCGGGCTCGTCTTCGGCGTCGAAGTCGCCGGCTGGCGGTTCGCCGTCAGCGGGGCCCTCGCCATCGTTGCCGCCCACGCCGTCGCCGGCTACCCGTTCGTCGTCCGGACCGTCGCGCCCGGACTGGAGGGGCTCGACCCGAGCCTCGTCGAGTCCGCGCGGGCGCTCGGCGCGTCGCGGGTCCGGGCGCTCGTCGACGTGGAACTCCCGCTGGTCTGGCCGGGCGTCGTCGCCGGCGCCGCCTTCGCGTTCGCCATCTCGATCGGCGAGTTCTCCGCGACGATCGTGCTCGCGACGGGCACGAACCAGTACACGATGCCCATCGCCATCGAGCGCTTCATCGGGCGCCGGCTCGGCCCCGCGACCGCGATGGGGGTCGTGCTGCTGGTCGTCACCAGCGTGAGTTTCGTCGTCATCGACCGACTCGGAGGGGATAGCTATGGACTCTAGGGACCCGACTTCAACAGCCAGCACCGACACCAGCGACGACGCCAGCAACGCCGCCGTCGCCGACGACCGCAACGTCGCCGTCGAACTCGACGGCGTCACGAAGCGCTTCGCGACGACGACCGCCGTCGACGACGTGAGCCTCCGGGTGCGCGAGGGCGAGTTCTTCACCCTCGTCGGGCCTTCGGGCTGCGGGAAGACGACGACCCTCCGGCTCGTCGCGGGCTTCGAGGAGCCCACCGCGGGAACGGTCCGGTTCGGCGGGGCGGACGTGGTCGGCGTCCCGCCGGAGGACCGCGACGTCGGCGTCGTCTTCCAGAACTACGCGCTGTTCCCGCACATGACCGTCCACGAGAACGTCGCCTACGGGCTCAACTTCGCGGACCCGCCCGGCGGCGTCACTGCCGACGAGCGCGTCGCCGAGCTGCTCGAGCTCGTCGACCTCGGCGGCATGGGCGACCGCGACCCCGACGAGCTCTCCGGCGGGCAGGCCCAGCGCGTCGCGATGGCTCGCGCGCTGGCGCCGGGGCCGGACGTGCTCCTGCTCGACGAGCCGATGAGCGCGCTCGACGCGCAGCTCCGGGAGCGTCTGCGGGTTCAGGTGAAGCGCATCCAGTCGGAGCTGGGGATCACGACCATCTACGTCACCCACGACCAGGAGGAGGCGCTGGCTATCTCCGACCGCGTCGCCGTCATGCGCGACGGGACGACCGAACAGGTGAGCCCGCCGCGGGAGCTGTACCGGCAGCCCGCCTCCCGATTCGCCGCCGAGTTCGTCGGCGACAACAACGTCTTCGCTGGCGAGGTCGTCGAACCGACCGAGGCCGAGCCAGCTGGCGAATCTCCACCTGAAACGAAGGGGGTTGGCAACGGCTCACAGGTGGCCACCGTTCGCGTGGGCGAGGAGACGCTCCGGGTCGACGCGACCGGTTGGGACCACGCCGTCGGCGACGCGGTCACGTTCTGTGTGCGACCGGAACACCTCGCGGTCGACGCCACCGACAACACGCTGACCGCGACCGTCGAGAGCGCGGAGTTCCTCGGGGAGACGACGCGCGTCCACCTCGACTGGCAGGGACGCGACCTGCTCGTGCGCACGCTCGACCCGCTCGAGGGCGAGGTGACGGTCGGCTTCGACCCCGCAGACGCGCACGTGATCGGCGTGAAATGAGCGAAGAACGGCGGCGCTACGGCGCGACGCCGACGGTCAACAGCGTGCCCCAGGTGCGATAGCGGTCGACCATCGCCTCGCGGGTGTCCCAGTTCTCGGTCGGGAACTCGCTTTCGTCCGGGACGTCGATCTCGCGGTCCGGCACGTTATCCTGTTCAGCGACGTAAAGCCCGGCGTCGCGGAACGCCTCGCGGTACTGCTCGCGGCTCCAGCGCGTCATCTCGATGGAGATGTTCTCCTGCCAGGCGTGGGAGGCCCGGTTCTCCTCGTAGTAGTTGACGGCACAGTAGAAAGTGCCGCCCGGCTTGAGCACGCGCCGGACCTCGCGGAGCGTGCTGTGGGGGTCGTTCGCGTAGTAGAAGGCCTCCATGCTCCAGACGTGGTCGATGGAGTCGTCCGCAAAGGGGAGGCTGTCGAAGTCGCCGACGACGAAGCCGACCTGGTCGTCGTCGGTGTACTCGCGGGCGTTGCTGGCCATCTCGGGGGCGCCGTCGAGGCCGTAGGCGCGGCCGACGTCGCGCTCGCGGAGCGCCCGGAGCGCGTAGCCCGAACCGGTGCCGAGGTCGAGGACCGTGTCGCCCGCCTCGACCGGCATCCGCGCGAGCGCGTGCTTCGCGGTGTGCCAGTGACGCTCCTCCATGCCGCGGTCCTTCCCCGCGGTCGCCCACTCGTCGAACTCCTCGCGTACGCTCATGTCCGGGCTATCGGCGGGGGCGCGTAAAACCGGTTTGGACGCGGTGCGGGAGGACCAAAAAGGGAAGTCGCCGGCGTGTGATCCGGCCTCACAACTTAAGGTCATCCGGCGGTTGCCGCCTGTATGGACTACTCGCTCGCCATTGAGAACGGGCCCGACACGATCCCCGGCGGCACCGGGATTCTCCTGCTCCACCCGAGCATCGGCGAGACGGACCGTATCGACACGGACTTTTTAAAAGAGGACACGGACGCCTTCCTCGTCGTCTCCACGCGCACGACGGCGCGGGAGGTCGAGCAGAAGCTCGAGTACTACGACGTCGACGAGTCGAAAGCGACGATCCTCGACACGCTCTCCGTCGAGCGCGGCTACTCGCGCCGCTCCGCCGAGAACGTCTACTACGTCGCCGCCCCGGACGACCTCGACGGCGTCGTCGACCGCGTCGGGCGGTTCCTCGACGAGAGCGAGGGGAAACGGCGGATCTCCGTCGACTCGCTCACGGAGATGGCCTACTACGCCGACGACGACGCGACCTACGACGCGACCGCGGCGATGCTCGACCACCTCGCTAACCACGACGCTGTCGGCCTGTTCCACCTCTCGAAGGAGGTCCACGAGAGCGCGACCATCGACCGCTTCCGCGAGCTGTTCGACGTCGTGCTCGACCTCGACGAGGACGGGAACGTCGTCGTCGAATCCGATTTATAAGGGACATCGCGCTCACACCGGCTTTTCAAAAGGGCTCCCCGGTTCTCGACCGCTATTCGCCACCGTCGCCATCGCCGTCGGCGTCGCCCCCCGCCTCCGCCAGCGCGTCGAACGTCTTCTCCGCCCACTGGACCGCGTAGGCGGCGCCGTGCTCGCGGTACGCGCTCGTGTCCAGCGCCGCGAACGGCGCCGGGAGCTCGAGCCCGTGTCGGACCGCCGAGCAAGCGTACTCCGTCGCGTCCGCGAAGTCGGTGTCGCCGCGCGCGACGCGCTCGGGGAGCTGCTCGAGGCGCCCCTCCAGCCGCCCGCCGGCGTCCTGCCACGCCGCGAAGAGGCGGTCGTGCTCGCCCTCCCAGTCGGCGAACACCTCGCGGGTGCACAGGCCGATCCAGGCGTCGAACAGCGCGTTCGCGACCTGGTAGACGTCGGTCGGGCCCGGCCCGATCGGGTCCTCCGGGTCGCGAATCGCCGCGTCGAGGTCGTGGTAGCGCTCGCCGAAGAAGGGGAGGAAGTGCTCGGGGATGCCGTCGACGTCGGCCTCGACGGCGCCCGGCGGTACCGTCGCTCGCGACGGCGCGGGCTGGTCGGCTGCCGAGTCGCCGACCGGCGGTTCGGTTTCGGCGCCGACCTCGACGAGCGCCTCCGCGACGAGGAACGCCAGGAAATCGTCCGGCGTCGTCTCCGCGCGGCGCTTGACAAGGACGGTCTCCGGTACCGTCTGGGCCGTCCAGGTGACGGTGCCCGCGCCGGGCATCCCGACGGTGAAGTCCGTGCCGGCGTACCGGCGGAGCAGCGTCGGCACCTCGTCCGGGAGCCATTCTGGCGGGTACGTCGCCGGGTCGAGACCGTCGACGAACAGGCCGAGGTCCTCCGCAGCCTCCGGCGGGATCGTCTCGAAGTCGGCCTCCGTGTCGAGTACGGGGCTCTCCGGCGCGTGCGCCTCGCGGACCGATTCGACGTCGGCGTCGAGGTCACGGACCGAGAACATTCAGGCGAACGCGTACGTCAGCACGAGCAGTATGGCCAGGACCGCCGAGACACCGACCGTTCCGACCACGATCTTCGTCGCTTGGTTCATACTCGCACGTCGGGAGGGTGGCCGCTTAAATCCTCCCAGATCGGGTCGGAGAGCCGGGGGAGTCATTGCCGCGAGATCGTTGCCGCAAGGTCGACGCCGCCCGGGGCCCTCACCCCGACGTCTTCGCGACGCGGAACCACTCGCCGTCCCAGGTCAGCGTGTAGCCGAACAGCGCCGACAGCGTGAGCAGGCCGAACAGGGGGATGACGACCGGGGCCGCGGCGATGGCGCCGACCCACGTCGTTACGGAGCTGTCGGCGACGCCGTCGGCCACGTCGACCCATAGCAGGCCGCCGACCAGCAGCCCCAGCAGGGCCAGGGGGGTGAAGTACAGAACCTCCACGTCGGCCAGGAGGAGGACGAGGAACTTCGAGACGAGGGTGAGCGTCAGGAGGCTCCCGAGGAGGCTCGTGGCGATCCTGCCGAACGAGAGGAGCCGCCGCTTCGGGTCGCCGCCGGTAGCCTTGCCCGAGAGGACGCGATGGAGGTACTCGACCTGGCCGGTGCGCCAGCGCTTGCGCTGGCCCCACAGGTCCCGCAAGGTGTGTGGCGCCTCCATCGTGTTGACGTGGTTCCGGTGCTGCTCGACGTCGAGCCCGTGGCGGTAGGTCGCGTGCGCGAACGCGAGGTCCTCCGTGAGACAGTCCTGATACCCCCCGACCGATTCGAGTGCGTCTCGCGTGAACGCCGTCGACGAGCTCCGGCAGTTGGTGAAGCCCGTTAGCTCGACGAGCTGGTAGCTGGCGTGGAACAGCGCGCGCTCGCAGTACGCCAGCGTCTCCACGAGCCCCGTCGGCTCCGGGACGCGACGGCCCTGGAAAACGTCGACGCCGTCGGTGAGCCGTCCCATCGCGGCCGGGACGAACGAGGGCGTGACCACCTCGTCGGCGTCGAAGACGACGAAGTGGTCGGCCTCGGAGCGCGCGACCGCGGAATTGATAGCCCCGGACTTCGACCCCGGGCAGTCGTTCTCCCACACCTCGACCGTGGGCTCGTCGGCCGCGAGCGACTCGGCCGCCCGGATCGTCTCGGTGTCGCCCGGCTCGGTGATGACCCGGATCCGGAGGTTCTCGTAGTCGCTGTCGAGCAGGCTCTCCACACTCCGATCGACGACGGCGCCGTCCCGGTACACCGGGATCAACGCGTCGACCGGCGGGCCGTCGTGGCGGTACGTCTCCGGGTCGCGCGAGCGCGACACCTCCCAGAGGAGGAGGGCGCTCGAACAGAGGAGGAAAGTGGTGAACACGACGAACGAGCTGACAGCCTTTAAGTAGAGCAGCTTGAGGCTCACGACCCACAGCACCACCGTGACGGTGGTGACCTGGAGCCCCTGCCAGAATCCGATAGCCAGCAGTCCGAAGGCGCCGCCGACGACGCCGATCCGCTCGGCGGCACCGCGCACGCGAGTGCCCATGGACTGCAGGTACCGGCGTATCATACCGGTCTACAGGAACGCGACCGACATATCTCTGTTGCACTCCCCCCGACATAATGGGTACGCGTCACAGGGGAGCTCCGACTGCTGTGCGGAGTCGGTCCGGCCGGCCTCGCCGTGGGGACGACTTAAGTATCCGACTCCGATACGGTGGGCTATGCACGTTCGTGATGCAGTGGAGGCGGACGCGGCCGCGATCGCGTCCCTCGCGGACCAGCCCACTGCCGCGGCCCGGAACCTCGTCCACGACCGGTCGGTGCGCGTCGGCGTCGCGGAGGCGGTCGACGATCCGGATCCGGACCCGGAGCCGGTACCCGATTTGGACCCGGAACCGACTCCGAGCCCACCGGTGGAGTCGGAGGATCTGCTCGGCTTCGTCGCCTTCGACGCGGAGCCGGACGCCGTTCACGTCACCGGGTTCGGCGGCACGCAGGCTGCGGTCGAGGAGCTGCTCGGGGAGCCGATCCGGTTCGCGGCTCGCGAGGGCATGGTGGTGGAAGCGCTCGTGGAGGCCGACGAGACGGACCGGCGCTCGGCCATCGAGGGAGCCGGGTTCGAGGACGTCGGCGCGGGTCCCCAGTTCGACGGGTCGCCCACGCGGCGCTACCAGCTGGATCCGGACTCGGTCGACGCCGTCGGCGGGGTCGACGAGGAGTAGTCGCGGAGAGCGCGAGGCCTACGAGAACTTCCTGACGGTCATCTCCAGCGTATCGAGGTCGAGGATAGGTGCGTAGCCCGCGTCCGGGTCGATGTTGACGGACTTCTGGAAGTCGGTCTGGGCCTGCCAGCAGCCGGAGTTGACCGCGAGCACGTTGTGGTACTTCCCCCAGCCGAGCTTGTGGACGTGGCCGGTGTGGAACACGTCCGGCACCTCGTCGATGGTGAGGTAGTCCTTCTCCTCGGGGGCCATCCGGACGTGGCCGCCGTACTGCGGGGCGACGTGGCGTTTCTTGAGAAGCTGGTACATCGCCTTGTGGGGCTCGTCGTAGCTCGCTTTCTCCTCCGGCAGCTCGGCGATGACCTCGTCGAGCGAGACGCCGTGGTACATCAGGATGGAGACGCCCTCGACGGTGACCGTCGCGGGGTTGCTCACGATGCGGGCGTCGTGGGCGGCCATGATCTCCCGGAGCTCCTCGTCGAAGCCGGGCTGGGGCTCCGCGAGCCGGACCGCGTCGTGGTTCCCCGGGATCATGACGATCTCCATGTCGCCCGGGACCTCCTTGAGGTGTTCCGCGAACGTCTCGTACTGCTCGTAGATGTCGACGATGTCGAGCTCCTCGTCCTGGTCCGGGTAGACGCCGACCCCCTCGACCATGTCGCCACAGATGAGCAGGTACTCGACGTGTTCGGCCTCGTCGGTGTGGAGCCACTCGGCGAACCGGTGCCAGGCGTCGGCCATGAACTCGTCGGAGCCGACGTGGACGTCGGAGATGAGCGCCGCCTGCACGTGGCGGTCAGCCGTCGAGGGCTTGTGCGTCCGGGGAATGTCCGGGAAGTGGATGGAGTCGGCAAAGAGGATCCCGGAGTCGTCCGCGAGCGTACCGTCGATGGCAATGCACTCGTCCATCATGATCTCCTCGACCATGTCGGCGATCCCCTTGTCCTTCATCACCAGGGCGGGAAACGTACCGGTGGTGTCCTCCAGCTCGATGAGCCAGTGGCCGGACGCCGTCGACCGCACGTCGTTCACCAGGCCGATCATTGACGCGTCCTCGCCGCCGGCCATGTGCTGGATCGACTCCGCGGGACGGTGGTTGACGCGACCGCGCAGCAGTCCCGAGAGCCGCTCGTAGCGGTCCCGGAACGTCCGGACGAAGTGCTTGTACTCGCCCGTGCCCGTGCTCTGTCCGGTCATGTCGTTCGCGATCTCGAGCGAGCGGAGCGAGGGATCGCGATCGTGGGCCGAGCTCGGGGACTGCGCGGCCGTCGATTCCGCGGCCGTCGTTCCCGCGGCCGTCAAATCGTCGTTCGACTCCTTCGTTTCAACTGGAGCGTCGCCCTCGGATCCGCCCGACCGGGAACCGGCCGTTCCAGTGGAAACGGAGGGGTGTTCGTTCGCCGACTCCGCGTCGTCCTGCAGGCTCGCGCCGGCGCCCTTTCGGGCCGACCCCGTCGCCGTCGCGGCATCCGCGCCCGGGGCGGTCGGGGCGTCGGGGGCGCCGTCGGCGTCGAGGACGGCGCGGACGTGTTCGGTCGTGATGCGGAGCGCATCGTCGGGCGCGTGCTCGATGGCGGCCTCGAGCGCGAGGGCGGGCTCTGGCGCGCCGGCGAGCAGCGTCACCGCCTCCCGCTCGGCGTTGTAGCCGCGGCTCGCGAGTTCGCTGACGATGCGGGAGGGCGTCTCCAGTGGCACACACGTCGAAAGGCGGGAAGCGGTCAAAAGAATGCCGAACCCAGAAGCTTGAAAGCTGAACGCGGTCAACGTCGTTGCAATGGATTCCGGGGACCGTCCGTCAGCTGCCGACGCGGACGACGGCGACGGGGACGGCGACGACGCCACCATGGAGGAACCGGGCCACGACGAACCCGAGGAGCCGAGCAACGACGTAATTGAAGAGCAGAGCTACGATGGTACCGAGGACCTGGGCGACGACATCACCGAGGATGTCGGCGACTCGGATCCTGTCGTTGAGGACGAGCAGCAAACTGCGGCCGACGACGCGACGTCCGCAGCCAACGGTGCGATGCCCGCGACCGAGGACGCGACGGCGGCGTCCGGCGACGCAGCGTCGACGACGTCGGAACCCTCCGCCGCGGCCCGGGCGCCAGATCCCGAACCGGGGACGGCCGCGGCCGACGAGACCCGGAAGGGACCGGTTCGACGGTTTCTGACGGCCAAGCGCGGACCGCTGATGTGGATCCGGGAGATGCTCTCGAGTGCCGCGGTCGTCCTCGCGATCGGGCTGGTGCTGTTCGCGGTGAGCGGCGTCTGGCCGCCGATGGTCGCCGTCGAGTCCGGGAGCATGGAGCCGAACATGGAGAAGGGCGACCTCATCTTCGTCACCGAGCCCGGCCGGTTTGCGCCCGACGCCGCCACCAACCAGGCCGGCGTCGTCACCTACCAGCAGGGCCAGGAGGCCGACTACAGCACCTTCGGCAACCCCGGATCGGTCGTCGTCTATCAACAACCCGGGCGAGTGGGATCACCGATCATTCATCGGGCCCGGTTCCACGTCGAGGCCGGGGAGAACTGGTACGACCGGGCCAACAAGGACCACATTCGCGCGGACGACTGTCAGGAGCTGACGAACTGTCCCGCCCCGCACGCCGGCTTCATCACGAAGGGAGACGCCAACGGGCAGTACGACCAGGCGAACGGCATCGCGCCGCCAGTAAAGGCCGAGTGGGTGACAGGGGTCGCGCGCGTTCGGATCCCGTACCTCGGCTGGGTCCGGCTGATCGCGACGGGGCAGGCGAGCCCGCTGGGCATCTCGCCGGTCTCGACGCTGTTCGCCGCCGGCGCGAGCGCGGTCGCCGTGGGTCGGCGGTCCCGCGGTGCCGCCTGACTGCTCGTCTCCGAGACCCTGCGAAAAGTAGGGTCGTTCGACGGTTGAGTCGGGTTCCAGCGTCACCGTCCGATCGGCCCCACCGTTTCGATTGGAGTTCCACACTCGCGGATAGATTGGGGATAGATCGGGGATAGATGGGATACTTATCCCTATCGGCGGGTGTATCTCCAGTCGAAACGGATGGGTTAGCGGCGCGGAACAAACGGCCACGTTGGCGGCGTTGAAGAAACGGACGTGTTGACGGTGTCGAGAGTACGGAAGAATCGAGGCGGTACGTCGCGCTCAGTTGTCGAACCTGGCCTGCACGAACGGCTGGGCATCCTCGATGTTCCCGAGCCGGGAGTCCGAGAGGAGGACGGCCTCGGTTTCGTCGATCGGGACGGAGAGGCTCATCTCCTTCGTCCGCCCGTAGCGGCCCTTCGAGACGACGACGGCGTTGACGATGCCGAGCATGTCGAGCTCGCTGATGAGGTCGGTGACGCGGCGCTGCGTGAGGACGTCGGCGTCGATCTCCTCACAGAGGCGCTTGTAGATGTTGAACACCTCGCCGGTGTTGATGTTGTGGACGCCGTTCTTCTCGAGGAGGATGATGGAGAATAAGACGATCTTGCTCTGGGTCGGGAGGGTGCGGACGACCTCGACGACGCGGTCGAGCTCGATCTTGTCCTGGGCCTGGCGGACGTGCTTTTCCGCGACGATCTCGGCCTGGCTGCGCTCCGCGAGTTCGCCGGCCGTCCGGAGGAGGTCGAGCGCGCGTCGCGCGTCGCCGTGCTCCTGGGCGGCGAAGGCCGCACAGAGCGGGATGACGTCGTCGGTGAGCGCGTCGACCTTGAACGCGTCCTCCGCGCGGTGCTGGAGGATGTCCCGGAGCTGGTTGGCGTCGTACGGCGGGAAGACGATCTCCTCCTCGCCGAGGCTGGACTTGACGCGGGGGTCGAGGAAGTCGGTGAACTTCAGGTCGTTCGAGATCCCCATGATGGAGACGCGGGAGTTCTCCAGCTCGGAGTTCATCCGTGAGAGGTTATAGAGGGTGTCGTCGCCGCTCTTCTCGACGAGCTTGTCGATCTCGTCGAGCATGATAACGACCACGCGCTCGTGGTAGTCGACGGCGTCGAAGAACGTGGAGTAGACGCGGTCCGTCGGCCACCCGGTCATCGGCACCTCCTCCATCTCGTCCGCGTCGTCCTCGAGCGCCGCGATGCGCTCGTCGACCGCGTCGAGCGTCTCGATCGGCGTGCCGTCGGTGGACGTTTCGCCCTCGAGGACGGACGAGTCCTCCGTCGCTCGCGAGCGCAGGTCGCGGAGGCGGTCGAGTTCGTCCGCGATGACGGCCTGGTTCTTCTCGATAAACTTGTTCGCGAGCTGTGCGAGGACGCGGTACTGGGTGTCCGTCACCTCGCAGTTGATGTACTCGACCTCACAGGGGACGTCGTACTTCTGGGACGTCGACTCCAGCTCGTTGGAGACGAACTTCGCGGACGCGGTCTTGCCGGTCCCCGTCTTCCCGTAGATGAGGATGTTCGACGGCGTGTCCCCGCGCAGCGCGGAAACGAGGACCGTCGCCATCTGGTTGATCTGGTCGTTGCGATGGGGGAGTTCGCGCGGGGTGTAGGAGGGACGGAGGATCTCCTTGTTCTCGAAGATCGGTTCGCCGGACAGCAGGTCGTCGAACAGCCCCTGGTTGTCGCCGTCGTCCGCCTCGTCGTCGAGGACGTCACCGACGAGGTCCACGTCCGGCGACGAGCGGTCACGGCTGGACGACGTGTTGACGTCGACGTCCTCGAGGTCGATGTCGTCCAGATCGGTGTCGCTCGGGCCGTTACCAGGGATTTCCGGGGTGCTCTCCGAGGGTTTGCTTTCGACAGCGCTGCCGTCGTCGCCGGTCGCGAGACGATCGGCCGTGTCGGAGACCGCAGTATCGACGTCGCGACCGACCGTGTCGTCGACGTCAGCGGTAACCGACTCGTCGACGCCGCCGTTCGTAGCGCCGTTGGCGGCGCGGTCGGCGGTGGTACCGACGGGGGCGTCCTCGGTACTGTCGATGGGGGCGTCTTCGACGCTGCCACTACTGGTCGCTGAATCTGCGCCTGTATCGGTCTCGACGTCGACGTCGGCTTCCGACGAGTCGTTCGTGCTCGAAACCGTCTCGTCGGCCGTGTCGGGGATCGACCGTGATTCTGCGGAGTCGTTCGCGTCGGCCGTCGGCTCGGAACGCTGCGTGTCCGCCTCTTCGTTTCGAGTCGAACTGTTCGCCCCCGATTCCCCCGTTTCGTCGTTCGATGTCGTGTCGTTTTGTCCCATATGTTACCCCCTTATTTCGAGTGGAGAACGCGCCCGCAGACGACAGATGTGGCGTATATAAGGCCTCTACCGTGGATTTCTTTCGGTCCGGAGTGGTGGGCACGTCCAGGTGATGCAGACGAACCAGAAGAAGAGGTGCATCAAAAGTGTTGCCCTCTCCAATGGAAGCGGGGGGATGATTGATCGGTCGATAGCGCGACAAAATTCGGGCGGTTGCCGTCGAAGCGACGGGAATGTACACCATCGTGGTGGTGAATTCATCGGAGCGGCGTCGACTCGAAACCATCCGTTTCCGGAGCCGCTGTCGTGGTTGCTCCCACGACTCGTGAGTCTTCCGCAGCTGGATCGCCGACTAAAATGATCGGCTATACGAAGTCGAGAAGAGGTGTCGACGGAGTTGGCACCGAAGCTGTCGTGGGGATCTCGCCTCTGTTCATCGGCGAAAACGCCTCGGTATCGTTGTAGCGTGTGTTGCTACCATGGTTTATTGTCGAGAGGTTCCTCTTTTACCGGGGAACCCCCTCGTTTCGGGTCTGTCCTTTCGGCGTTCCGTTCGACTCGAAATAGACGGGTGCCCCCCACCCCTTCGTTTCGTGTGGAACGGTTGTTTGGGTGGGTGGGGGAGGGGGTGTTACTGGAAACACGGGGTTTTATTATACACACTGTAAAACAGTACCCGTATACCACTATCGTCGCTTAGTTGAGTGGAGAATTTGTTTGTGAGTTTATTCGAGAACCGTCGAACAGCTCCAGCTTAACCGACCACCTCCGGCCTCCCGCCACGTTCCACACGAAACGAAGGGGTGGGGGGCAACGAGGGGTGGGCAAACGACCCTCACGCCAATGCAGCTTCCTCCCCTTCAGCGTCTCCACCGTCGCCAACTGCTCCCATCCAAAACTGCAAGTCTCTGTTCGCGATTAGCACCTCACTTCCGTCCACCATCGGCATCCTACTTCTATCCGCCATCGATCACGCCCACCAACAGTTGGTGGCAGGGGATTTCGACAGATAGACGGGACACGACGAACCGGTTGCAGCTCGTGGCTACTTAAATGAAGCCGGGTGATTCGACCCGAAACGAACGGATCCGATAGAATACAGGCTTAATTCATACCAACTAACAAACTATTTTACAATTACCCGATACTCTCCGCCGTTCACGACTGTCAACTTCTGCAGGACGTCTCTCCCCCGATCCTGCCATCCGGAGTACCCGGGTTCTGTAGCTGGATTGTCACAAACACCATTAACGACGGATTGAACACGCAAACAATATCCATCCGTCGTCCATGGCCGTTCCACTTCCAGCCCCCGATCTCGAATCGGTTTCGTGAAATGGACTAGAACACCGACGACCGGCCGATTCCGGCCGTCTCCGTCGGATTTTTGATTTTTGTCTGACGCAGTTCTTAAGTAAGAGGGGTGACGAACGTCAGTAGAATCCCCGCGCGGTCGCAGGGAATCGGAGGTCAGGATGGGACTGCTCACGAATCTTAAGGACAGCGTTTCACGGGTCACCGACCGGCTGTTCACGGCCGACGAGCCGAAGCGGATCGGCATCTACGGACCGCCGAACGCCGGGAAGACGACCCTCGCGAATCGGATAGCACGAGACTGGACCGGCGACGCCGTCGGGCCGGAGAGCCACATCCCTCACGAGACGCGTCGAGCGCGACGCAAGGAGGGGGTCGAGATCGAGCGAAACGGCCGACAGGTGACGATCGACATCGTCGACACCCCGGGCGTGACGACGAAGGTCGACTACAAGGAGTTCCTCGACCACGAGATGGAGAAGGACGACGCCGTCCGCCGCTCCCGCGAGGCCACGGAGGGCGTCGCGGAGGCGATGCACTGGCTCCGCGAGGACGTCGACGGCGTCATCTACGTCCTCGACTCCACCACGGACCCGTTCACGCAGGTGAACACGATGCTCATCGGCATCATCGAGTCGCAGGACCTGCCGGTCCTCATTCTCGCGAACAAGACGGACCTGCCGGAGTCGAACATCCAGCGGGTCGCGAACGCGTTCCCGCAGCACGAAACGATCCCCCTCTCGGCGCTGGAGGGTGAGAACATGGACGAAGTGTACGACAAGATCGCGGAGTACTTCGGATAATGCCGGAAGCAACCCCAGACGTCGGTGACCCCGACGACGACGGCGTGCGGATCGACCTCATCAGCGGCGCTCGCATGGAGGGGCTCACCGGGATGGAGAAGATCCGTCTCATCCTGGACGGCGTCCGCGACGGCAACATCGTCATCCTCGAGGAGGGGCTCTCGCCGGACGAGGAGTCCAAGCTGATCGAGGTTACCATGACGGAGATCAGCCCCGACGACTTCTCCGGCATCGAGATCGAGACCTACCCGAAGGCCGAGGCGACCGACCAGAGCTTCCTGGACAAGCTCATGGGACGTGAATCGACCCAGACGCTCACGGTGATCGGCCCGGCCAACCAGATCGAGACGCTCCACAAGGACGAGAACCTCATTAGCACGCTCGTCTCCCGCAAGTAGATGCCCCACCAGTGTACCGAGTGCGGGCGCACGTTCGCGGACGGCTCGAAGGAGATGCTCTCGGGCTGCCCCGACTGCGGCGGCAACAAGTTCCAGTTCACGCCCGCGAGCGACGTCGACGACACGTCGCGCGGGGGCGACACCGGTCCGTCCACCACCCAGTCGACAGCCAGCTCCACCCAGTCGACAGCTAGCTCCACCCAGTCGACAGCTAGCTCCACCCAACCGAACTCCCGCGCCGACGCGGACGACGGCCGAACGGACTGGCCCACCCACGGCGACGAGCCCGAGGCCGCCCAGCGGTCGAAACCCGTCTCCCCAACAGAAGCGGACGACTATCGGCGCTCCTCGGCGACGCCGGAACCGACCGAGGCGGATGCGTCCACTGGTGCCTCCCCCAACGGATCCCCCGATCAGGCGACCGAACCGGCAGACGACCGCGAGACCACCGAGTTCGTCGAGTCCGACACTGCCGGCACCGAGGACAGCGCGCAGGCGAGCGCGCGCTCCGACGTCGTCAGTCCCGACGAGCTCTCGGTCGCCAACCGCGATGCCGGTCAGTCGACCGACGAGCGCGACGCCGCTCCACCCGAAACGACGCGCGACGCGGATGGACCCGGCCCATCCGACACGGACCAGCCGTCGGACACAGACCACCCTCCAGCCGACCACGAGCGCCCCGAGCTCGACGACCTCCGTGAGGAGCTGAACGACCAGTTCGAGAGCATCCGCATCGTGAGCCCGGGGAAGTACGAGCTGAACCTGATGGAGCTGTACGACCGCCAGGAGTACATCATCTCCCTGCAGGAGGACGGTCGATACGTCATCGAGATGCCGAACTCCATCGAGGACCGCGGCGAGTAGCGTTCCATCGGAAACCAGGGGGCTTCGACTACCGGAAACCAGGGGGCTTCGACTACCGGAAACCAGGGGGCTTCGACTACCGGAAACCAGGGGCCTTCGAATTTCGTCGAGACGCGCACCGTTCGCTCACCCTTCGCTTCTCAACAGCATTTCGGCCGACCGCCTGCATCGGTTGCTCCGGCGATGACACCGCGCTCGACGAATCCCATCGTTCTCCGAGAAACGCCCGTGTCTCCGGAATCCCTTTTAAACGTTCATCAGGAATCGGGGGTACACACCGGCAACGGTTGGACAAGAAGACACAGTTATGCGGCTCCCTCCGCTAGCCGGCGATATGTTTACGCACCACGCAATCTGCTCTGAGGGGTACGTATGAGGGTTGTCGCCAAGTTCGGCGGCACGAGCCTCGGAAGCGGGGACCGAATCAATCGCGCGGCCGACTCGATCGCGAAGGCGGTCGAGGAGGGCAACGAGATCGCCGTCGTCGCCAGCGCGATGGGCTCGACGACGGACGACCTCATCGAGGACATCACGTTCGAGGCCGACGAGGCCGACCGGGCGGAGATCATCTCGATGGGCGAGCGAACCAGCGTCCGCATGCTGAAGGCCGCCCTCGCCGCCCGTGGCGTCAACGCGACGTTCCTCGAACCGGGCGACGAGGAGTGGCCCGTGGTCACCAACGAGCTCGGCGAGGTCGACGTCGAGACCACGCGCGCACGCGCCCAGAAACTCGCCGCGGAGCTCGACGACACCGTGCCGGTCATCACGGGCTTCCTCGCGGAGGACCCCGAGGGCAACGTCGCGACGCTGGGCCGCGGCGGGTCCGACACGACGGCGGTCATGCTCGGCA
This sequence comes from Halosubterraneus shenae, assembly GCF_050510935.1. Lineage (NCBI taxonomy): Archaea > Methanobacteriati > Methanobacteriota > Halobacteria > Halobacteriales > Haloferacaceae > Halosubterraneus > Halosubterraneus shenae. The sequence continues at coordinate 41,699 of NZ_JBNLVO010000001.1, forward strand.
ACTACATGGACTCCGACGAGGTCGTCATCGTCACCGACGTCGAGGGGATCATGACCGGCGACCCCCGGGTCGTCGAGGGCGCGCGCAACGTCGGCCGCATCACGGTCGACGAGCTCCGAAACCTCTCGTTCCGCGGCGCGGAGGTCATCGCCCCGAGCGCGCTCTCCTACAAGGACGGGGACCTCGACGTCCGCGTTACTCACTACCAGCACGGCGACCTGCTGACGGGCGGCACGCGCATCGAGGGCCAGTTCGAGAACCTGGTCGACATGCGCGAGGAGCCGCTCTCCTGTCTCACGGTCGCCGGGCGCGCGATCCGGAACCGACCCGGGATCCTCGCGGACCTGTCGACGTCGCTCCGCGACGCCGAGATCAACATCGACGCCGTCGCGTCCGGCATGGACTCGGTGACGTTCTACGTCGACTCCACGCGCGCCGAGGAGGCCGAGACCCTCCTCCACGACGAGGTCGTCACCGAGGACACGCTCTCGTCGGTCACGGTCAACGACGAAATCGCCGTGATCCGCGTCACGGGCGGTGAACTGCCGAACCAGCCGGGCGTCATTCAGGGGATCGTCTCCCCGCTGGCCGACGCCGACATCAACGTCATCGACATCATCACGAGCGCGACCTCCGTCGCCCTCTTCGTCGCCTGGGACGACCGCGAGGACGCCCTCGACATCATCCAGAACCAGGTCCAGGAGTAACCTGCAGCGCCGTTTTTACTTTCCTTCCCGCAGTCGCGTCCCGATGCGCCGCGGCAGGTCAGCGTTCTCGACGGCCTCGACGACGCGGTCGACGCCGTACTCGACCCGCCGCTCGTCGACCGTCATCGCGTCCAGGTCGACGACGGCGTACGCCGCTCGGGGGTCGCCGTCGCGTGGCTGGCCGACGCTCCCCGGATTCAGGACGATCCCCTCGTCGTACACGGCGTGCCCCTGGACGTGGGTGTGCCCCATGACGAGGACGTCGGGATCCCGATCGACTTCCATACTCTCCTCCGCGTCGAGCCCCCGCGTAAGCAGCTCCGGGCGGAACTCCTCGGGGTAGGTGTAGCGGTCGGGGTCCATGGGGTGACCGTGGACGATCCGGACGCGCCCGTCGGCGACGAACCGCTCCGCCGGCAGGCCACCGAGCCACTCGATCCGCTCGTCGTCCAGCGTCGACTTCGCGTGCTTCACGCCGGCGCCCGCGAGGCTGTTGAACCGGAACGTGTCTCCGTCGGCGACGGCCCGGTCGTGGTTCCCCTGGACCGACGGGATCGACGCCGAGCGGATCCGGTCGACGCACTCGCCCGGCCAGGGGTTGTAGCCGACGACGTCGCCGGCGTGGACGACCTGGTCGACGTTCGGCATGTCGTCGAGGACGGCGTCGAAGGCGACCCGGTTGCCGTGAACGTCCGAGATCACTCCGACCTGCATACGCGAGGCCAGCGGAGCCGTGGACAAAGACCTTCGGCCGACCGCACGTGCGCCGTTGCCAGCCCCGACGACGGGCGGCCGCGCTACTCGCCGTTGTCGACGGCGACGGACACGGCGTCCTCGGTGACGGTCACGCCAGCTGCACAGACCGGATGTTCGAACGCCGCACCGAGCACCTCGCTCGCCGCCCCGGTCGCCGAGTCGGCACCCAGCGAGTAGGATTCGGGGCTGTCCTTCTCGTAGGTCGCGACGAGCGTCGGCTCCGACACCTCCTCGACGACCAGCGCGTCACGGCGGACCGTCCCGATGGTCGCCGTCTCGGCGCCGACGACGCCCGCGATCCGGGGGGTGTCGTAGTCGTCCTTCTCGAAGTCGAGCGCGAGCAACGGCGTCGCCAGCGCGTCGCGAGCGGGGTAGCCCAGCTCCAGCTTCTCCGCGATCGGGTCGACGTGCGAGCCGTTGCCGACGACCGCCAGCGACTCGCCCGCGGGCGTCGTCACCTCGCGCACGCAGTTGTAGGAGATGTACGGGTTGTCCGTTTCCGGCGCACCCGGCGTCGGCAGCACCGTCAGTGTGCCGTCGCGGTCGACGACCTGCCGGTTCGGGAACGAGCGGGAGGACACGCGATACGCACCGATTCCAGGGCCGACGACGACGAAGCGACCGATGTACATACACGAACTTGGTCATCCCGGCGGCTAATAGGTGATGGTTTACGCATGGATGTGGTACCGGATCGCGTTCCTCACGCGGCGTCTTCCTTTCGCCGGCATTTCCCGTGCCACTCGCTCCCAAAACGCGGGACGGGCCGCCGTTCATCCCTCGACTGTCGGGTCGGATACGACAGCCATAAGTATCCAACCGGCTTACGGATGGATGCGAAGTTCCGTGGGGTAGTGGCCAATCCTGTTGCCTTCTGGGGGCAACGACGGAGGTTCGAATCCTCCCGGAACTATTCTCTCGATTCTCACCCTCCGAGACGTGTCGGTAATTCGCTATCGGCCCCTATTTCGCCTGCACCGACAGTTTCGACTCCAGCGCTATCACGATGGAGTACACCGTCTTCCACTCGAAACAAGGGGGTATCGGTGGCGCGTCACATGCTGTAGCCGGACCCGTATCGATCCGTTCCTGGCGACCTCCGACCGCTACTTCTCCACGTCCAGGAGCGCGACGCGCTCGAGGACGACGTCCGTCAGCGTTCCCGTCGTCGCCGTCAGTTCCGCGTCCGTGACGTCGAAGAAGTCCATTACGCGCTCCCGATCGACCTCGCCGAGCGTGTCGGCGGGTTCGAGCAGGTCCCGAAGCCGGTCGACGGCCGCATCGACGTCAGCCACGTCGACGTCAGCCGCATCGACGTCGGCCGCATCGACGTCAGCCACGTCGACGTCAGCCGCATCGACGTCGGCCGCATCGACGTCAGCCGCATCGACGTCAGCCGCATCGACGTCAGCCGCATCGACGTCGGCAACCGCGTCGCCAGTCGCGTCGGCGTCGCTACCGGCCGCGTACGCGACGGCGACGGTCGGCACTTTGCCCTCGCTGACGCCCATCTCCAGCGCGCGGTCGATCTGCCGACGCCCGGCGGCGTACAGTAGCACCTCGACGGCGCGGTCGCGAGCGACGGCCTCGTCGCGGGCGGCGGCCCGCTCCGCGAGGCCAACGGCCCGAGTCAGGTGTTCTCGGGAGACGACGTAGCGCGCGTCGAACAGCTGCACGACGGCGCCGGTTTCCGCCCGGATCTCGTCAACCGTCGCCAGGAATTCGTCGAGGTCGTCGACGTGGGCGACCCCCTCGACGATCCGGACGTCCACGTCGGGCGTGGCCGTGGGCGAGTCGACGCCGATCACTGGAAATCACCCAGGCTCGCTTGCCCGTCACCGTCGTCGCCCGAGGCCGCGCCGGCGGTCGCGGCGGCCGAGGCCGACGAGTCCGCGCGCACGTCGTCCAGCGAGGGGTCCTCGCGGCCGGCGTTCTCCAGGATCGTCTCGGCGGTCTTCTCCCGCCCGCGCAACGCGCCGAGGACGACGGACTTGTCCACCTCGCGGAGGTCCGCGCGGGATTCGATGCCGGCCTCGTACAGTCGGCGCGCGCGCTTGCGCCCGACGTTCCGGACGCCGGCGAGGTCGAGCAGCTCCTCGCGGACGCCGTACTCGACGCGCTTGCGCGCCTCGCGGATCTGGACGACACCGTCGAGGCCGATCTCCGACGCGAGCGTCTCCATCGCCCGGAGCAGCCACTCGGCGGTCTCCACCTTCCCGCGGATGTCGCCGGGGCCGACGCCGTATTCCTCGGCCATGTCCGCCTCGTCCGTCTCGCTGGCCCAGTCCTCGAGGAGGCGGGCGGTCTTCAGCGCGGAGAGCCAGCTCTCGAAGCGGACGTCCTCGTACTCCGAGGGGACCTTCCCGAGGAACTCGCCCTCGCGCTCGTAGCAAAGCTCCGTATACTGCTCCTTGTCCCCCGATTTCAGGTAGAGATCGTACATGTCCGGCGTCCGGCAGACGAGGTGATAGAGGCCGAGCGGGGAGAGGTCGGGATCGGTGGTTTCGGGGGTGGCCGAGTCGGTCTCCTCGTCGGCGCTGTCGTCACTAGCTTCGGCCCCCTCGTCTTCCTCCCGCGTGTAGTTCACGAACGCCGCCTCGTCGTCGCTGGCTGCGGGCTCGTCGCTCGGGGCGAACTCGCTGTTCGCGTCGTCCGCGTTGGGGTCGGCCGCGCCAGCAGCGTCGGCCCCCCCGGCCGCCCGCAGCCCGTCGATCATCTCCGCGGCGCTCATGGGGTCGAGGTAGAGTCGCGAGACGGTGTGGCCGATGCCGGTCGCGACCAGCGAGTCGCCGTCGCGTTCGAGGAAGTCGTTCGCCTCCAGGTAGTCGAGGACGGTATCCGTCACGTCCGCGAGCCGGCGCTCGTCGTCGGTCTGGGTCGCGTACAGCGTGTTGTCGAGGAACTCCAGCAGGCCCTCCCGGGACGAGGCGAAGCCGGAGGCGATCGTCGCGAGCACGTGGGTCCGGAGCGCGGGCTCGGCGGCGAGCTTCGAGCGGACCGGCTCCGCGTCGGCCCAGACGTACCGCTCGAAGAGCTCGTCCATCGTCTCGGAGTCCTTCGCGAGGAGGACGGCCTCGCCGTACGGGTCGAGGCCGGGGCGCCCCGCGCGGCCGCACATCTGGTGGATCTCGAGCGTGTCGAGCGGCTTCATCCCGCCGAACTCGCCGTCGTACCGGCGCCAGTCGCGGACGATGACCCGGCGGGCGGGGGTGTTGACCCCGGCCGCGAGCGTCGGCGTCGCGCAGACGCACTTGATCAGCCGGTCGCGAAAGGCGTCCTCGACGAGGCTCCGGTGCTCAGCCGCGAGCCCGGCGTGGTGGAAGGCGGCGCCGTCGGCGACGGCGTCCGCGAGGTCCTCGGAGGTGTCGGTGTCGGAGACGTCCCGGATCTCGGCGGCCAGGTCGCGGAGCTTCGTGCGCTCCTCGCTCGTGAGCCGCGGTCGCGTCACGTCGCCGAGCTTGCGCGCGGCGGACTCCGCGTTCCGGCGGGAGTTGACGAAGACGAGCGAGGAGCCGCCCTGCCCGTCCTCCTCGGTGTCGAGTGCGTCGCCGACGAGCGCGGGGGTCTGCTTCTCGCCGCTCTCGACGGGGACCTCGACCTGCGAGCCGTCGTCGAAGTTGATCGCGTTGCCGTAGTGGACCCCCATCCGGAGGTCGATCGGGCGCCAGTCGGACTCGACGAGGTTCGCGTCGAGCCAGTCGGCGATCTCCGCGGCGTTGCCGACGGTCGCGGAGAGCGCGACGGTCTGCAGGCCGGGGTTGACGCGCCGGAGCTTCGCGAGGGTGACCTCGAGCGTCGGTCCGCGGTGGCTGTCGTCGACGAGGTGGACCTCGTCGGAGACGACACAGGAGAGGTCGTCGATCCACGGGGCGCCGTTCCGGATGAGCGAGTCGACCTTCTCGGAGGTGGCGACGATGACGTCCTGGGTCGCGAGCCACTCGCCGTCGGCCTCGTAGTTCCCGGTCGTGACGCCGACGTCGATGCCGAACTCCTCCCAGCGCTCGAACTCGGTCTTCTTCTCGGACGCGAGCGCGCGCAGCGGGACGATGTAGAGGGCGGTCCCGCCACGCTCGATCGCCGACAGCATGGCAAGCTCGGCGATCAGCGTCTTCCCGGAGGCGGTCGGCACGGCGGCGACGAGGTTCTCGCCGTCGAGCAGGCCGGCCTCCACCGCCTGCTCCTGTGGAGGGTAGAGTTCCGCGACGCCCTCCGCCTCGAGGGCCTCGCCGACCCCCTCGGGGAGCCCGGAGAGCGATGTCGGTTGCATTACCAGCTCTTGGCTTGCGATCCGGTTTAAATCATCGGAGTGGGGGTGGCGGCGACCGCCGCCCGAGAAAACGATCCTCAGATCTCGTCGTCGGGGTCGTGCTCGGCGGCCATCCGCGACGCCTCCGTGGCGAACCGGTCGACGTCCTCCGGGTCGGGCGACTTGAGCTTCCCCCCGTCGACGTCGACGGCGGCGGTGACGCCCCGCTGGAACAGCTGCGCCTCGGCGATCTCCTTCACGAACACCTGTTCGCCGTCCTCCGTCGCGTAGGTGAGGCGGACGAGCCCTTTCGAGTCGAACTCGCGGTCGACGAGCCAGAGTCGGGGCATGTGTACGGCTCGACTCCTCGGACGCTTAAAAGGGGCGCCGTCGTCGCCCAGCCGGCACCCGATCGACGGCGGACGGGGAGCAGTAGCAGGCATTTTCACGGTTCGCTCAGTAGCCGTCCACGATGAGTGATCTGGACCAGGAGGACGAACAGTCCGCACCCGGGGAGAACGGGGACGAGAGCGTCCGCGAGGCGGTCGAGGCGTCACGCCACGGTGCCCCCGCGGTCGGCGCCGTCGTTCGCGACCGGTTCGAGACGGACGAGGTGTTCGAGCGGATCGTCGCCGCCGCCGACGAGGAGATCGACCGCCCGACGCGGGAGCTGTTCTTCAGCGCGCTCGCCGCCGGCTTCGCGATCACGCTGACGTTCATGCTGTACGCCTCGATGTACGGCGCCACCGACGGCCACCCCGTGCTGAAGGCGCTCATGTACCCGCTGGGGTTCGTCTACATCATCATCGGCGGCTACCAGCTGTACACCGAGAACACGCTCCCGCCGGTCGCGCTGGTCCTGGAGCGGCTGGCAAGCGTCCCGACGCTGTTGCGCGTCTGGCTGCTCGTGCTGGTCGGGAACTTCGTCGGCGCCACGTTCGGCGCACTCGTCCTCGCGCACACCGGCGTCCTCTCGCCGGCGGCGGCCGAAGCCGCCGTGAGCCTCAGCCAGAAGGGGCTCGACACGCCGTTCTGGACCCTGTTCTGGAAAGCGATCTTCGCGGGTCTGATCGTCGCCGGCGTGGTCTGGATGGACTTCTCCGCCCGTGACACCATCTCCCGCGTCGTCCTCGTCTACTTCGCGTTCCTCGCGGTCCCGCTCGGGAACCTGTTCCACGTCGTCGTCTCCTTCACGGAGCTCATGTACCTCGTCTTCCTCGGGCAGGCCGCACTGCTGCCCGGGCTCGCGACGTTCATCCTCCCGGTCGCGCTGGGGAACACGATCGGCGGCGTCCTGCTCGTCACCGTCGTCAACTACTTCCAGACGTCCGAGTACCGGCGGAAGGAGATCCGCCCGGGGCGGGACGTGAAACAGCTCAGCCTCCCCGAGTGGACCCTCGGCAGCCGGGCCGGCCGGTCGTACGTCCCGGACGAGACGGTCGAGGACGAGTCCGACCGCTCCGACGACTGACTTCCCTGGATCCGGGCCACCCGGTTCCGACGCCGGCGCCGCCCGTCGTCACCGCTTTGTACCGGACGAGCGAAGGACCGGTATGGAAGTTCGCTTCGACCGCGACACCTGCATCGGCATGTTCCAGTGCGTCGACGAGTGGGACGGGTTCGAGAAGGACGTCGACGACGGGAAGGCGGACCTCGTCGGCGCCGAGGAGACCGAGGAGGACCGCTACGTCGTCGAGGTTCCCGAGGACGAGGAGTTCGACGCGAAGTTCGCGGCCCGCGTCTGCCCCGTCGACGCCATCGAGGTGTACGAGGACGGCGAGCAGGTGGTCTGAGCGCGGGTCCTTTTAAATCCGCTCCGCCACGTCCTCGGCGAAGTACGTCAGGATGAGGTCGGCGCCGGCGCGCTTGATCGAGAGCAGCGACTCGTGGGCGACGGCCTCGAGGTCGAGCCAGCCGTTGTCGGCGGCGGCGTGCAGCATGGCGTACTCGCCGGAGACGTTGTAGGCGGCGATCGGCTGGTCGAACTCACGGCGGAGGTCCGAGACGACGTCGAGGTACGGCAGCGCCGGCTTCACCATCAGCACGTCGGCGCCCTGGTCGGCGTCGAGCTCGGCCTCGCGGATCGCCTCGCGACGGTTGGCGGGGTCCATCTGATAGTGCCGGCGGTCGCCGAACGCGGGCGCGCCGTCGGCGGCGTCGCGGAAGGGGCCGTAGAAGGCGGACTCGTACTTTGCCGAGTAGGCCATGATCGCGACGTCCTCGTGGCCCGCGTCGTCGAGCGCCTCGCGGATGGTGCCGACCTGCCCGTCCGTCATCGCCGACGGCGCAACCATGTCGGCGCCGGCCTCGGCCTGCGAGACGGCGGTCCGCCCGAGCAGGTCCAGCGTCTCGTCGTTCTTGACGGTCCAGGTCGGCGCCGTCTCCGCCGACTCCTCGACGACGCCGCAGTGGCCGTGGTCGGTGTACTCACAGAGGCAGACGTCGCCGATCACGTACGCGTCCGTCTCGGCGGTGATCCGGCGGGTGGCCTCCTGCACGACGCCGTCCGCAGCGTACGCGCGGGAGCCCTCGGGGTCCTTCGACTCGGGGATGCCGAACAGGATGACTGCCTCGACGCCCGTCTCGCGGATCTCCTTGACGCGCGCGACGGCCTCGTCGACGGGGACGCGCTCGTGACCCGGGATCGACTCGATGGGCACGCGCTCGTCCGTCGTCGCGTCGACGAAGACGGGGGCGATGAGGTCCGACGCCGACAGCGAGGTCTCGCTGACGAGCGGCCGGACGCCGTCGGTTCGCAGGCGACGGGGTCGGTCCGTGAGGTGCATACCCGCCATTGGCGGTGCGTGCCTTTTTAAGATTCGTTCGATAGAAGGGTCGCTCCAGCGTCGGCGACGGCCGCGAGGGACGACGCCGCTACTCGGGGCCTTCGACGTCGACCTGCTCTCGGAGGGCCGCCAGCTCGTCGGACTCGGCGAGCTCCTCCACGCGCTCCTGGAAGTGCTCGTCGCAGAGCCCGACGGTCACGCCGTCCGACTCGGCCTCGTAGGCGGCTTCCCGGTCGCAGTAGTGGCACTGCATACCCGAACGTAGTCACCGCCGCGGTTTAAGCGTAGCCGTCGTTGGGGGTGTCTGCCGGTGTCAGAAGGGCAGCGGCGACGGGACTGCTCCCCTCACTCCTCGACGGCCGGCGGCAACAGCTCGCGGACCGGCTCGAACTCGGCTGCCGTGAGTCCGGCAACCCCGAGGTCGCGCTCGTGGGCGTCGGTGCCGCCGATCCGGAGCAGGTCGGCCTCGTCGGCGACGCGGTCGACCCGCGCCGGGTCGGCGTCGACGCCGTCGTCGTACGGGTACCAGCGCTCGACGGCGTCGAGGTTGCGCGCGACGTCGAGCGCGGCGTCCACGTCGGCGTAGCGGAAGGGATGCGCGAGGCCGACGACCGGACACGCCTTTTGAAGGAGGTCGACGCCGCGGTCCAGGTCGGTGACGTCGCGCGGGACGTAGCAGGGACCGTCGTCGCCGATCAGCTCGTCGAACGCCTCGCGGTAGTCGTGCGGGGCGTCCGAGCGCTCGATGGCCCGCGCGATGTGCGGCCGTCCGAGCCCGGGCCGGGGGTCGACGTCGAGGTCGACGCCGAGCCGGTCCTCGACCCGCTCGACGATCCGCCGTCCGCGCTCGACCCGGTTCCGCTGCAGGCGCTCGATCTCCGCGTCCAGCGCCTCGGTGTGCTCGACGCCGAACCCGAGGAGGTCGAGCCGGTCGAAGCCGGCGTCGACGCGGAGCTCGATGCCGCGGATCAGCCGGACCCCGTCGCGCTCGACGACCGGCGCGTCGAGGTCGGGGTGCACGCGGTCGTGGTCGGTGAGCGCGACCCACGAGAGCTCGGCGTCGCGCGCGACGCTCGGTACCTCCCCCAGCTCCATCGTCCCGTCCGACACGGTCGTGTGAGCGTGGAGGTCCGCGACGAGGCGGCGGTTCTCGGTCATAGGGGCAGTCACGACCTGGGGGATATAAGGAGGGCCGATCCGGCCCGAGCGTCCTCGCGGCGACGCCGCAAAATCGCGACACGCACAACCAATTAATGATCATTAAGGTCTACACACCGACTTAGGACCTCCATGGACAATCATTAAGGTTATCGACCGATTCCCATCTGGTGATGCGCTTGAACGGCATCGACGACCGACTCGAACGGCAGGAGTATCCGGCGACGACCGCTGACATCATCGCGGCCCACGGGAACGCTCGCGTGGAGCTCGCGGAGGGGTCCGAACGGCTCGGCGACGTACTCTCCCGCCTCGGCGACGAGACGTTCCGCTCCGCCGACGAGGTGTGCACAGCGATCCGATCCGGCGTCTGCCATCGAGGCGTGGGTCGCCGGTTCTACTCGGACCGCGACCCCGGCACGGTCGGCGAGAACGGTCCCGAGCCGGTGTCGTTCTAGCGACCGGGCACGGTTCTCTCGGGCCGCCGTTTTCCGGCGCGATCCCCGGGTCCGTGGGCAACTCCCTCGCTGCGGTTTTTATAATCAGATCCACTCGACAGCGTCGCCGAGCTCCAGCGGCACCGACCCCTTCCGGTAGGCCTCGATCCGCCCGGCGGGTCGGGCCCGGTAGACGACGGCCGGTTTATGCCGGACGGCCGGCTGCTCGGCGGCGACGCGCTCCCAGTCCCCCTCGGGGAACGACGAGCAGTCGACGAACAGCGTGACGCCGCCGGCGTGGGCCTCCAGCTGCCCGTCCGTCTTCGTCTGGGCCGTGTCGCGGACGGCGGCCACGGGCCCGCTGGCGGCACGGTTCGACGCCGGCTGCGGGCGCGTCACCTCCACGAGGGTCGCGCCGTCGCTGTCGGGCCGCTCCGCGCGATAGTCGAGCGAGTGGCCGGTCGTCACCTCGATCTCCGGGGTGATATCGTAGCCCGCGTCCGTCAGCAGCTTCGCGGCCGTGAACTCCGCGATGGCCGCACTCATGCGAACGAGGTCGACCGACTCCGAGGTCCCGAGCTTGCCGGCCATCACCGCGCGGTACGGGTCGAGCGTGCCCGGGTGGAGCACCGATTCGAGGTATGCGAGCGCCTCGTCGCGGTCGGCGTCGGGGAAGCCCGCCGCGTGGTCGCGGAAGAACGCGCGCGTCGACGCCGCGCCGTCCTTCGAGCAGAAGACGGGGAGGAAGAACCAGGTGACGTGGGGGTACGGCTCCAGCCACGGCTCCTCGTCGAGGAGGCCCGCGGTCAGCTCCCGCGTCGCCCAGCGACTGACCGGGTAGGGTACCTTCTCGAAGCCGAACTTCTCCGTGCGCCAGAGCGCGCTCGGTGTTTCCGTGTTGCCGAGCCAGTACCCCGCCGGGCCGGCGGTCGCGCCCGCCGGCGGGTCGTCGTCGTGATCGGTCCAGCAGAACAGCGCCATCGAGCCGTCGTCCATCTCGAAGCGGCGCGCCGAGTAGCCATTGGGCGCCTTGAACCACGGCGCCATGGCGTCGGCCCCGAGATTGTCGTCGAGCGGGCGCTCGATCTTGTCGCGAACCTGGTCGGCGGTCCACGAGCCGGCCGAGCGCCTGAACCGAAGCGGTTGAGCCACGTTGGGACGAAGGCTCGCGGGACGCTAATGGGTTCCGGTGCACTGGTTTCGGCAGGACGAGGGGACCCGTCCGCCCGCCGTCGGCCCCGGCGCCGCGATCGGGAAACCGCCCACCGTCGGCCCCGGCGCCGCAATCGGGAAACCGCCCGCCGATAACGGGACCCTCGTCGATCGTATAAATGAGGCGACATTGATGACCGTTACATATATGTAAGAAAACCACTAAGCGAGAGCGTACCATGTCAATGGGTGCCTATGACGAGGACGAACACGAGCGGCGTGAGGAGAAAGCGTCGAGCGTCGACGCGGATTTCGACGACGAGCGGACGAACTACCGGGGGTCGGTCACCTACGACTCCGGTGAGTCCGCCGAGGAGCTCCTCGACCAGTTCCAGCAGCTGAACGAGGAGTAGCGTCGCGAGTGTGATCGGACGCGCCTCGACGGGCACTACCCTTCTTTCACCGCCGTTCCCCGCAGAGCGATAGCGCCGTCGCTGGCGACGCGTTCGGCCTGGAACGAACAAACTGCTGCCGCCGCCTTAGCCCTGGTAGCCGTAGCTCTCGTCGTCGCCGTCGACTCCGGCGTCGTTCTCGTCGGACTCCTCGCCGCCTCCGTTCGCGGCGTCGCCCTCGCCGGGGGCGACCTCGTCGGCCTCCGGAAGCCGGAGGACGTTCTCGCGGCCGAGGCGGAAGCCCTCGATCTTCCCCTCGTCGCGGAGGCCGGAGACGACCTGACTCGTCCGGGCGTCGGTCCAGCCCAGCTCCTGGACGACGTCCTGCTGTTTCATGCGACCGCCGTGTTGCTCGAGCAGGCGGAGCACGCGCTCCTCGTTACTCAGGAGCTCCTCGGGCGGCTCGCTCGGCCCGGTCTCTCCGGTCTCCTCGCCGCCTTCCTCGGATCCTTCCCCGCCGGTTGCCGCGTCGCCGGCGTCGCCAGCTGCCCCGGCAGCCTCGCCGCCGGCAGCTGCGCCGGCGCCCGTGCCGCCGGCTGCTTCGCCGGCCGCTCCGGCGCCCTCACCCGCCGCTTCGCCCGCCGGCGCCGACGGTTCGCGTTCGCCGGCGCCGCCGAGGCCGAGGACGGCCGCGACGGCCTCGCGCTGCCACCCGACCAGGAGCAGGACGATCAGCGCGGCCAGCACGCCGGCGACGAGGAGGCCCGAGATACCGACGCCCGCTTTCGTGACGACGACGCGGGGCTCGTCGCCCGCGAAGTCGACCTTGCCCGACCAGCGAACGCGGTCCGCCCCGGTATCGTCGGGGCTCGGCTGAACGCTCTCCAGCTCGTAGCTCTCGGGCCAGGTGAGCGTGAGGCTGTGGCCCTCGCTGAGGAAGAACCCGGCGAGCGCGTCGCCGAAGAGCAGGCGGTCGCCGTCGACGACGGCGAAGTTGGTCCAGCGGAACTCGTAGGTCAACACGCCGTACTCCTCGGTGATCGTCTGTCGGCTCGTGTCGACGCGGACGTTCCCGACGGCCATCTCCCGCCCGGTCGTCTCCTCGGCGTTCGTGACGGTGGCGTTCATCCGCTCCCGGAACCGCGCGACGTAGTCGGATTCGTTCTGCTCGACGTCCTGCTCGAGGTCCGAGAACGCCGCCTTCCGCTCGTCGGTATCGAGGCGGACGCGATACTCGATCCGCCAGTGGGCGTCGCCGGACTCGTTGACGTCGGCCCGGAGCGTCACCTGGTCGGCGTCGACCGCCTGTGCGGCGAAGCTCCCGCCGCCGCTCCCGGCTCCGGTGGCAGCCCCCGCGCCGGTGCCCGCGACGACCGCGATCCCACCGGTGGCCAGAAGCGCAACGAGCGCGAGCGCGACGACGGTGCTCGGCGTCCACGCGTGCTGCGAGAGTCGACTGCTGCCCGGCCGCGACATACACGCATTCCTCACTGCGGCTATTTAAAAACAACCAGATTCCCGCGTGCCCTGCCGGTCCCGATGAACGCTCGATCACTGCTCTCGTCGTCGATATCCCCTTCACCCGGTCCCGTTACCCCTGGCTGAAGGGTGAGATAATAGCTGGGGCAGGCCGGAGTACTTTTGCGCCGGCCGGGCGCACCTGCGGACATGACTCGTGCGTCCGTCGACGTCGACACTCTGCTGAAGATCGTGTTGGGACTGGTCATCGTCTGGCTCGTCCTGGAAGTGCTCGGTGCCCTGCTGTCGATCACCGGGATGGTGTTCCGCATGCTCCCCCAGCTGCTCGGGATCGCCATCGTCGTGCTCATCGTCCTGTACCTGACCGACAACCTCTGATGTTCAGCCTCAACGTCCCGATCCCGCGGGAGGTCGACCGGCTCTCGAACGAGCTCCACCCGCAGCTGGCGGCGTTCGACCGGATCCGCGACCGCCACTCGCTGTGTCTCAAGCGCTTTGGCGCCGACGACGTGAACGGCCCGGGCGGGCCGACCCCCGAGAAGGAGCGCGCCCTCGCGGAGCTCCGCGAGCGGCTCCGCCCCCTCCTCGCGGGCACCGACCCCTTCGACGTGCGACTGTCCGAGATCGACTACTTCGAGAACCCGACGACGGGAACGGCGCCGGTCGTCTACCTCGCCGTCGAGAGCGACGTGCTCCTGCGACTCCACCGCCGCCTGTGTGCCGCCTTCGACCCTATCGAAGGGCTCGAGGGCGACGACTACACGCCCCACGTGACCCTCGCTCGCGGCGGCGACCTCGCGGACGCCGAGGCGCTCGCGGCGACGGAGATCGACCCGATCGAGTGGCGCGTCCACGCGCTCGACATCTTCGACCCGGACTTCCGGGAGCCGGCGGCGACGCTGAAGCTGTAGGCGTCGCTGTCGACGTGGCTGGTGCAGTAAGCGTCGCCGGCGACGTGGCTGGTGCTGTAGCCGTCGCGGACTGCCGAAAAGGGCCTCGCGCTACGACCGTTCTTCCACCCGCATCGGCACGGGGTGGTCCGGATGCATCGTCAGCGACCCCCGCAGCGACAGCTCCGGGCCCTCGTAGGTGAGGTCGTACCGGGAGTACACCCACGTGAGGATGAGCTTCGCCTCGAGCAGCGAGAACTGCTTGCCGATGCAGTGGCGCGGGCCGCCGCCGAACGGGAAGAAGGCGAACCGCGGGCGCTCGGCGCGCCGCTCGGGGAGCCAGCGGTCCGGGTCGAACGTCTCGGGGTCGTCGTACCACCGATCCGAGCGATGGACGACCCACTGGGGGATGAGCAGCGTCGCGTCCTTCGGCACCCGGTAGCCGCCGTGTTCCACGTCCCGTTTCGCCTGCCGGAAGAGGGCGTAGACGGGTGGATACAGCCGCATCGCCTCGTCGATCACGCGCTCGGTCAGGTCGAGCTGCCGGGCCGTCTCCAGCGTCGGTCGCGGCGGGGCCGAATCCGCGCCGTCGGCGCCGGTCGTCGGCTCTCCGGTCGTCGGCTCGCCGGTCGCCGCGAGCACTTCGTCGACCTCCGCCTGCACCTGGCGCTGGACCTCGGGATGCTCCGAGAGCAGGTAGGTCGTGTACGTCAGCGTGAGCGCGGTGGTGTCGTGGCCCGCGAGCAGCATCGTCATCAGCTCGTCGCGGAGGTTCCGCTCCGTCTGCTCCCCGCGGTCGCGCGCCCGGAGGAGGATCGAGAGCAGGTCGTTCGGGAGTTCCGCGTCGCCGTCCGGGCCGGGACCGTGAACGCTCGTCCCGGCCTCGCCCGCCGGGTCGACGGCGGGGTCGCGCTGGGTGCCCGTCTGCGCCGCGAGGACGTCCTCGATGACGCCCTCAAGCGTCGCGATGGCGTCGTCGAACTCGCGGTTCTCCCGGGTCGGGATCCAGTCCGGCAGGAGGAACCGCCGCGGGTCGGGCTCGAAGCGGGCGCCGAGGGGTTCGAGGCTGTCCTGGACCGCCCGGATCCGCTCGTCGCTGAGCTCCGCGCCGAACATGGCCGAGACGATGATCCGGACGGTGAGCCGGGCGATCTCGAGCTGGAGGTCGACGACCTTGCCGTCCGCCCAGCCCCCGAGCGCGTCCGCCGTGTGGTCGACCATCGTGTCCGCGAGCGCGCTGATCCGGCGCATGTTGAACGCGGGGTTCGCGAGCTGGCGCTGGCGCTTCCAGGTGTCGCCCTCGCTCATCAGCAGGCCGTCGCCGAGGAGGTCGTCGATGGCGCGGTCGCCGAAGTCGGCCTTGCGGTAGGCGTCGGCCTCGCTGACGAGGACGCGCTGGACGTCGGCCGGGTTCGTGAGCATGTACGTCTCCCGGGGGCCGAGGTCGAACCGGACCACGTCGCCGTACGCGTCGGCGCAATCGCGCATGAAGGTGAACGGATCCTCAGCGTACCGGCGGGCGTTGCCGACGAGCGGCGAGCCACGCGGGCCGGGCGGGCGTGCGCGCATGCGAATTCGTAACGGCGGGACGGGGTTAAGCGTTGTTCGCAGTCTTCTGCTTATAAACGGTGTTTGGAGGTACTGACGCTGTTATATTGAACTCCAACAATGGGAAAGCCCTCGGCCGCTCGCTAGGTGTGGGTTTGGATAGGTGATACGGTCTTGCTCTCGACACCACCGCAAACTCCCAGAAAGCCCTCGGCCGCTCGCGGTCGCTGAGCGACATATCTGAACCTCTCAGCCTCGAAAGACGGTCCGGGCTGCCTGCAGTAGCGGGCTGCCGGGCTGCGACTTCCGGCCCTCCGTTCGCTTCGTCGCCGGCGCGCCATCGGCGCGCCGGCTGCCCGAGAGACCTCCGGTCTCTCGCTGCTCACGGAGACACCGCCTCGGCGCGCCACCGTCCTCCCTCGCACGCGTTGCTCGCGCGCGCCAACCGCCCCGCACCGCACGGCGGCCAGCCGGCGAGCGACGACCGCCGAAGAGCCGCCGCTCGCGACGCCTCAGCCACCACTCCCGGGTGGGACTGAAAGGGGCAGCCGCTGAGCGGGACGCCCTGCGAAGTAAGCACCGAGCCAGCGAACGAGCGAAGCGAGTGAGCTGGCGAGGCGCGCAGCGAGCAGCGCGACCGTCTCAGCGGCTGGGGCTTTCTGGGCATGCTGAGTGGTGTCATCAGCGACGGTGACAGACCTAGTTTATAAGCGCGAGCGCTCATCAGCCGGAATTTCCGAGGTAGGATCGAGTGCCGTCGCTAGCGACGACTTATAAATAAAACCCAGCGAGGAAGATGTCGCTTAAAAATAATCGCGTCAGATCGATTCCGCGTAGGCGTCCAGCGTCTCCTCGACGTCCTCCTCGGTGTGCGCGTAGGAGACGAACTGGCTCTCGAACTGGTTCGCCGTCAGGAAGATCCCGCGGTCCTTCATCTCCTGCCAGAAGACGCGCTCCCAGCGCTCGGTGTCCGCGCGGGCGACGTCCGCGCCATTCTTCGGGCGCTCGCCGTCGCGGGTGAAGACCGTCTTGAACAGCGAGTCGGTGCCGACGACGGTGTACTCGGGCGCCTGGTCCTCGCAGATGTCGCGGATGCCGTCGCGGAGGCGCTGGCCGAGGTCGTTGACGTGCTCGTAGACGTCGTGTTTCGCAGCGTACTTCAGGTACTCGTGGCCCGCGGCCATCGTCACCGGATGCCCGGAGAAGGTGCCGGATTGGAACACGTTCCCGGAGGGCGTGAACTGCTCGATGATCTCGGCTTTCCCGCCGATGGCGCCGACGGGGAACCCGCCGCCGACGATCTTGCCGAACGTCGTCACGTCGGGCGTGACGCCGAACTTCCCCTGCGCGCACTGGAGGCCGCCGACGCGGAAGCCGGTGATGACCTCGTCGAAGACGAGCAGGCTCCCGTGGTCGTCACAGAGGTCCCGCAGCGTCTCGTGGTAGCCGTCGACCGGTTCGACGATACCCTTGTTCGCGAGGATGGGCTCGACGAGGACGCCCGCGATGTCGTCGCCGTGCTCCTCGAACACCTCGTGGGCGGCCTCGGGGTCGTTGAAGGGGATCGGGAGCGTGTGCTGGGCGAATTCCTCGGGGATGCCGGCGGTCGAGGGCGATGCGTCGCCGGCCGCGCCCTCGACGAGCGTCGACTCCTGGGCGCCGTGGTAGCCACCCTGCATGACGACGATCTTGTCGCGACCGGTGTAGCCGCGGGCGAGGCGGACCGCGGAGACGGTCGCTTCCGTCCCGCTGTTGACGAACCGGATCTGCTCGACGCTCGGCACGTGCCGGGCGACGAACTCGGCGTGCTCGACCTCGATCTCGGTCGGTGCGCCGTACATCGGCCCCTCCGAGACGGTCGACTGGATCGCGGCCTCGACCGGCTCCGGGACGTCGTGGCCGTACAGCAGGGGGCCGTAGCCCATCGCCCAGTCGACGTAGCGGTTCCCGTCGGCGTCGATCACGTGCCCGCCGTCGCCGCGCTCGATGAAGAAGGGGTGCGGCATCGTCGCCCGGACGGAGGAGTTGACTCCGCCGGGGGTGACTGACAGCGCGCGGTCGTACAGGGCCCGCGAGCGCTCGTGGTTCATGCTCGCCCCTTGGACCGTGGATGGAAAGTAGTTTGCGAGAGGGCGGCGGCTGCCGGGGTCGCGTCGGTCCCCGTTTCCACGACCACTCAGGTCAGCAGATCCAGCGAGAGCTCGCCGCCCGAGCTGAACGCATCGTAGCTGACCGCCAGCTCGAGTTGCACCGTCACTCTGTCGCCGCCCTCGACGGTGACTGCCGCGCTCGCGCTGTCGGACTCGTTGCCGGCGGCGGCCTCGGCGACGGCGATGCCGGTTCGCTCCTCGCTGGCCCGGTTCTCGACGGTGAGCTCGACGACGAGGTCGCCGTCGTCGCCCTCGGCGGTCGACCACTCGGCGATCGCCAGCCCCGGCCCGTCCGCGGAGTCGTTGCCGAAGGTGAACTCGGAGTCCGGGAGCCGCCCCTGGTCGACCTCGTAGATCGTCACCGCCTCGTTCTCGTAGGCGACGTCGACGCCCTCGATCTCCCCGAACGCCGTCACGTCGCCGTAGCGCTCGCGCTCGATCGGGCCGACCCAGACGTACTCGACGTCGTACTTTTCGAGCAGCGCGATCACGACCGCCCGCTCGCCGGTATAAACCCGGTCGGCGTGGCTGGCGCGGCGCTCGAAGGCCTCGACGCCGCGGTACCCCTCCTGGTGGCTCCACCCGGCGATGGTCGGGAGGCCGGTGAGCGTCGACGCCGGCGACCCCCAGCCGTACGCGTCCCGCGTCGGCGCCTCGACGATGGTGGGCGAGCCCTCGCGCTCGTCGAGCCACTGGATCGCCGCGAGCTGGTCGGGGTGCCAGCGCTCGTGGCCCGAGAACCCGTCGATGGTGGGCTCCGCGGGGGCGTTGTCGAGCTCGACCACGGCGACCATCGCGGGGAACACCGCGCTCGCGAGCAGGACGGCGGCGACGACGGCGACGAGGCCCGCGGCGCGGGCGCGGGACCCGCTCGCGCCGCTCGGCAACTCGGACGCCGCCCCCCGAATACCCTCGACGCCGCGCTCGACGAGCGCCGCCGCGACGATACCGGCCGCGGCGGCCGACAGGGTCCACGCCTGGATCGCGACCTTCAGCGTCGTGTTCCAGCGCTCCAGCTCCGGCGGCCAGACCCTGGCGTGGACGAGCTCCATCGACAGCACGAGCCCGACGCCCGCGAGCAGCAGTGTCACCTCGTAACCGGCGTCGTCGTCGAGGCGCACGACCGCGTAGCCCGCCGCCAGCAACGCGCCGCAGACCGCCAGCGCGGGGAAGTCGGCGGGGCCGAGCAGGAGCGCGGCGAGTCCCAGCGCTGCCAGCCCGCCGCCGACCTGGGCCCGCGTCGAGAGTGCGTCGAGCAGCGGTTGCACCGCCGCGTGCCGCGTGCCGAGGTAGAGCGCGAACAGGAGGAACGGGCCGCCGTACAGCATGAGGAGGCCGATCAGGTTCGAGCGCGGCGGGAGGAAGCCGATCCCCTCGTTCGTCGGCGTCCCGCCGAACAGGAACGGCGCGGCCCAGAGCACCGACAGCGCGCCGACGCCGACCGCGAGGACGGTCGACAGCGCGACGCGCCGGAGCTCCGCGAGCAGCCGCGGGTACTCGGCCGACCCGTCCATGGCGGGATCGAGCCACGGCACCTTCCCGCGGAGTCGGAGCGGCAGCAGCGTCGCCGGCGCGGCGTCGGCTGTGAGCAGCGCGAGCCAGGCGACGCCCGGGACCGAGGGGAGCGCCCAGGTGTTCGTCAGCCCGAGGAAGCCGCCGAGCGCTGGCATCGCCCCGAAGAGCACGAGCCAGCGCCGGCGACGGGCCTCGGCCGGCGCCCGGTAGTAGGCGTACGCGAGCGCCGCGCCGAACAGGACGAAGCCGGTCGTGATCGTGTGCCCGTGGTGGTCGCCCTTGACGTACGAGTACAGGGGGACCTCCTGGAGCGTCCCGGGCACGACGTACCGCGTGTGCCACCACGACCACGTGGACGGATCCGACTGCAGGCGGACGATCTCGGGGTACTCGTGCCGGATCGCGCCGAAGACCGGCTCGCCGTACCGGACTGCCGTTTCCGTCGGGAGGAGCCCGTAGGCGAGCCGGACCGGCGTCGTCAGCGCGCCCGCGAACGCGACGAAGAAGGCCCCGAGGCCCCCGCCGAGCGTCCGGGAGACGTCGCGCTCGCTCGACACGGCGCCCGCGAGTCCGTAGGCGCCCACGACGAGGACGCCGAAGTAGGTCGCCAGTGCGAGGTTGTACGCGTAGCGCATGCCGACGCCGGCGACGCTCGCGATGGTCGCCGTCGTGGTGTGGCCGCCGTAGTAGTAGCGCACGGCCTCGCCCGCGAACCACATGTCCTCGGGCGGCAGCGACGCGGCCCGCTTGACCGCGTTCAACAGGCCGAAGTGGAGGAACTGCTCGCCGCCCGCGGCCGTGATCGTCGGCGACAGCGACCGGAGGCCGAGCATCAGCGCGAAACCGACGAGGAAGACGACGAACGGCTCGATTGCCTGCCGCGCGTCGAGCGAGACGCCCCGCCGAACGGCGACCCCGCCAGCGACAACCGGTAGCAGCACCACGCCCAGCGCCACGCCGGGGCCGTAGCGAAGCTGTCCGACCCAGACGGCGGTCAGCCCGACCGCCGCGATCGAGAGCGGGAGGGCGAACGCCGCGCCTCGTTGCGGGAGGCGCGGCCACACGAGCGCCGCGAGCGGGAGGCCGGCGACGTAGAGGACGGCGATCGCGAGAAGCCAGCGGAGGATAGCGATCTGCTCCATCGGGATTGTGTCGGATCCTCGGCAAGACGTATTATATGTCTTCTCCTCCGGAGAGCGCCAGCCGTCGGCTGGTAAAAAAGACCGCGCCGGCAACCGCACCGCGCTGGCGACCGCACCGCATTCGCAACAGCACCGCATCCGCAACAGCATCGCATCCACAACCGCACTGCGCCGGCGTCGCCGACGCGAACCGCGACAGCAACCACGAGCCGCACACCGCACACCGCTGAGCACCAGTCGAGGGTGTGCGGTCGGTGGCGAGCCAGTCGGCCCGCCGCGAACGGTCCCTACACTGCTTCCGGCCCCCGTTCTCCGGTACGCACCTGGAGCGCCTGTTCGACCGGCATGATGAACACCTTGCCGTCGCCGGGGTCGCCCGTCGAGGCAGCCTCGCGGATCGCGTCCGCGACCTCGTCGGCCGGGATGTCGGCAACGACGCACTCGACTTTGATCTTCTGGTGGAGGTCGACGACGTACTCCTCGCCGCGCCACTGGCCCTTCTTCGGGGGCTGGGAGCCGCGACCGGAGACGTTCGTCACCGTCAGCGAGGGCGCGCCCACTTTCGCGAGGGCGGTCTTCACGTCGCCCAGCTTCTCCGGGCGGAGGACGGCCGTGACCATCTTGATCTCGGAGCCGGCCTCCTCGCCGCCGTCAGCGCGAACGCTGGCGCCGGAGTCGGCGCCGCTGGCGGTGACCCCGCTCTCGACCGCCATCGGCTTGCCGAACTCGGGGTAGGTGTCGACGCCGTGTTCGGCGGCGTCGAGGCCCTCACGCTCGTGTTCGGGCGTGACGCGTGCCTGGCCGAGCAGCTTGAACGCGCCGAACACCGCGCCGGTTGCGGCGACGGTCCAGCCCGTGATCACGGCAACCCCGACGACCTGCGCGACGAGCAGGTCGACCGAGAAGCCCGCGACGCCGACGAACGGCAGCGCGAGCACGCCGAGCACGCCGGCGGAGCCGTGGACCGGGAACACCGCGCAGACATCGTCGATCTTGAGGCGGTCGGAGACGAACTCGAAGACGAACGGGAGCTGCGCGCCGCAGAGCCCGCCGACCGCCATGGCGCCCCACCAGGTGACCGCGTCGGCGATGCCGGTGACCCCGACGAGTCCCGCGAGGAGTCCGTTGGCGACGTACAGCGTGTCGACCTTGCCGTTGACCGCGAGCGAGGCGATCGCCGCGCCGATGGCGCCGCAGGCCATTCCGACCGTCGTCGCGAGCGCGACGCGGCCGACGACCTCGAAGCCGCCGAGGACGAGCTCCCCGCTTTCGACCGCGAAGACGGTCGCCGTCGTGCCGACGTTGAAGCCGAACCAGCCGAACGCCAGGACGAGCGTTCCCAGCACCGCGAACGTGATCGAGTGGCCGGGGATGACGTTCGTGGAGCCGTCGGGCGCGTAGCGGTCGAGACGCGGGCCGAGCACGTACGCGGCCGTGAGGCCGGCGATGCCGCCCATGCCGTGGACGATCATCCCGCCCGCGAAGTCGTGGAACCCGAGCGCGCTCAGGAAGCCGCCGGCCCACGTGAACCCGACGACGACGGGGTAGATGACCGCCGAGAGCGCGACCGTGTAGGCGACGTACGCGCGGAGCTTCACGCGGCCAGCCACGGCGCCGGAGACGATCGTCGCCGCCGTCATCGCGAAGACGGCGCCGAACAGCCAGCTGTTGACCCAGGCGCCGTCGGCCGCGGTCATCACGGCCGTGAGGTCACCGAGGCCGTAGGTCCCGCCGCCGGTGAGGCCGCCGGTGATCGCCTCGACGCCGAAGCCGCCGAAGAAGTACGCCATGACGCCGACGCTCCAGGTCAGCAGGTTCTTCGTCAGCTGGTTCGCGACGTTCTTCGCCCGCACCTGCCCGGCCTCCAGCATCGCGAAGCCGGCGTGCATGAAGAAGATGAGGAAGCAGGCTAACGCGACCCACATGAGGTTCACGCCCTGCGCGATCACTGAGGGGTCGACCTGCGCGAGGCCGGCGACTGCGCCGCTCATGCGGTTCCTCCATCAGTGCGGGACTTCTTTGGCTGTTCGTCCAGTACTTCCGCGAATCCGTTGTGATCCGTGTTCCGATTCACGCCAGGAGTTGGGGAAACCACCCGTATAAAGCCACAGGTTGACATTCACAATATTTCTTCGGCAGAAAAGACTAAACGGACGATATTAGGACGTCTCAAATTAATATAAGGGTGTAATGTCCGCAGAACCACCACAATTGTTGCCAGGGAACCCAACGTTCGTTTTGTCGTGAAACTGTCAGAACGGCCGCTGAACGTCGCGCGCATCTCGGACTGATCGCTCGTCGTCGCGTGCGACAGCAGCCGTCCCGAGTTCAGGTTGGTCGGACGATAACTGGTGGTCTGTAGTTGTTCAAGGCCAAAACGTTCCGCTTCGGAACCGAACGGACACGAGCGGCTGCGGGTGCGAGGGTCGACCGGAAAAGCGGGGACCGCAGACGCGGGGACCGCAGAAGGGGGAAACCGGGGAAAGGGGGAACGTCGGAGCGCGTCGGCGCGCTTACTCGGGCTTGAGCCCCTCGCCCTGGACGCGCATCACAGCCTCGCCGTCGGCGAGGTTCGGCGCGTCGACGAGGCGGACGATCCGCTTGTCGTTCTTCGACTTGCGGAGGTAGATGCGGAACGTGGAGGCGTGCCCGAGGATGTTGCCACCGATGGCCTGCGTCGGGTCGCCGAAGTAGGAGTCGGGGTTGGAGGCGACCTGGTTCGTCACGAGGATGGCCGTGTTGTAGAGGTCGCCGAGGCGCATCAGGTCGTGGAGGTGCTTGTTGAGCTTCTGCTGGCGCTCGGCGAGCTCGCCACGACCGACGTACTCCGCGCGGAAGTGGGCGGTCAGCGAGTCGACGCAGACGATGCGGATCGGCCACTCGGTCTCCTCGTGTTCGCCGGCCAGTTCCTTCGCCTTCTCGGCCAGCAGGATCTGGTGGTTGGAGTTGAACGCCTTCGCGACGTGGATCTGGTCGAGGAACGCCTCCGTGAGCTCCTCGAGCGCCTCGTCGTCGTTCGGCGTCCCCTCGATCTCGCGGCGCTCCATCTCGTTGGCGAGGATCTCGTCGTCGAGCCCGCGGACCATGTCGTCGATACGCTCCGGGCGGAAGGTGTCCTCGGAGTCGACGAAGATGCAGCCGCCGTCGAGGCCGCCGTGCTCCTGCGGGAGCTGGACGTTGACGGCCATCTGGTGGGTCACCTGCGACTTGCCGGCGCCGAACTCGCCGTACACTTCCGTGATCGACTGGGTCTCCATCCCGCCGCCGAGGAGGTCGTCGACCTCGTCGATCTGCCAGGAGAGCTTGCCGATCTGCTCGCGTCGTTCGAGCACGGACGCACCCGTCTCGAAGCCGCCGACGTCGGCGGCGTCGCGGGCGGCGTTGATGATGTCGCTGGCGGACGATTCGCCGATGTCGGCCGTGTTCGACAGCTCGCCGGGGCTGGCGACCGCGATCGACTGGTAGCTTTCGAAACCGGCCTCAACGAGCTTGTCACCCGTCGCCGGGCCGACGCCTGGGAGGTCCTCGAGTTCGTCTTCGGGCATGTATTCACTCCGTTGTTCGCTCTCGCATATAAACCCCCGTTAACACCGTAGTGGAAGTGAAAATGGCGGCGTGGGTCGTGCCCACATCCTGCGTTTTCGGTGATAAACCTCCGGCTGGCCACTGTCGCCAGCGACGCCGAACGTCGGCCGGAGCGGGCTCAGAACTCGACGCGGCGCACGTACGAGAGGGCGCGGATCTCGACGAGGAGGTCGCCCGGCACGTCCTCGTCGGTGATCACGTACAGCTTCGGGTCGTCGGTGAACTCCGGATCCTCGCTGATGACCTGCCGGATGGAGATGTCGTGGTCGGCGATGAGGCCGGTCACCTCGGCGACGATGCCGGACTCGTCGGCCTCGGCGACCTCGACCGTGAGGACGGTGAGGTCGAGCACGGGCGCGAGGTCCATCAGGCTCGGGATGGCGGAGATGTTCCGGAAGATGCGACGCAGCTCGGGGTCCTCGAGGATCGCGTCCGTCGTGGAGTCGACGACGCGGCGGTCGACGTCGAGCTCCCGGGCGATGCCGGTGTACGGGATCTCGATCCCGCCGGAGACGACGCGACCCTCCTCGTTGACCGAGAACCCGCGCTCGAGCAGGAGCCGGATCACCGCCTGCTGGCTTGGCGACCCCTCGAACTTCTCCATGATCTCGTCGAACATCCGTTGCCGACCCTGGACCGCGCTCGCGCTTAAAAGGGGTGGTCGGGCCGTTGCCGTGAAGCGCAGGCGAGCGTCGGCGCCGACCCTGACGGCGCCGCCCGCTAGTTGGCGTGCGGCACGACGACCTCGCGCAGGAACTCGACGTACTCCGCGGTGTCGACGTCGCTCGGGCGATACACCTCGACGTAGCCCGAGCGCGCGACGTTAAGCTTGTACTCCGTGTCATCGAAGGTCGTGTCGATGCCGACCTGGTTCTTCGGCAGCGACTCGAGGGCCGACCCGAACGCGCCGTCGTCGAGGACGTCGTCGCCGTGAACCACGCCGCTCTCCGCGCCGCCGTCGCGGTCGTAGAAGCCGACCTTCCAGAGCTGCGGGTCCGGGAGCGCGTCGAGGAAGGCGTCGAGGTCGAGCGTCGCGCGCTCGACGGCGCCGCCGGTCTGGGACTCGATCAGGTCGAAGAGGAAGGTGCCGGTCCCGTTGTCCACGACGACGAACTCGCCCGGGACCGAGGCGAACTGGGTGTGGCGCGTGCGCACGTCGTCGGTGCCGTCGACGACGACGTCGTCGGCCGTGAGCTGGACGGACTCGCGCTCGCCCAGCGACTGGGTCGCGGCGCGCCCCTCGGTGATGTCGGTCCCGTTCGCCGTGCGCTGGACCCCTGCGACGGAGATCTGGTCCCGCAGCTCCACGCCGTCGACCGTTCGAGTCTCGCGATGTGACTGCAGCGGCGGGAGGTCCTGCCGCATCAGTCCGAGTACGCCTCGCTTCATTACGACCTATCGAGGCCGATACCACTAATTAAAACCCCGTGTCGATCGTCGCCGGTCGCGGGGTCGACCTGCGTCGACGCCGCCGCGCTACAGCTGGCCCTTCGTGCTCGGCGCCGCCGAGCGCCGCTCGTCGATCCGCGTGGCGTCGTCGAGCGCGCGCGCGAGCGCCTTGAACAGTGCCTCGACCTCGTGGTGCGCGTTCTCCCCCTTTACGATCGCCGCGTGCAGCGTCAGGTCGGCGTTCTGTGCCAGCGAGAGCGCGAAGTGGTCCGCCATGACGCTGGTGAACTCGCCGACCGACTCCTGGGAGAACTCGCCGCCGAACTCGTAGTAGGGGCGCCCCGCGACGTCGACGACGACGGACGCGACCGCCTCGTCGAGCGGGACGCGCCGGTCGGCGTAGCGCCGGATCCCGCGCTTGTCGCCGAGCGCCTCCGCGAACGCCTCGCCGAGGCAGATGGCGACGTCCTCGACCGTGTGGTGGTCGTCGATCTCCGTGTCGCCGTCGCAGTGGACCGTCAGGTCGAACAGGCCGTGCGTCGCGAACGACGCCAGCATGTGGTCGAAGAAGCCGACGCCGGTGTCGACGTCCGCGTCGCCGTCGCCGTCGATCGCGAGCGTGAGGTCGATCTCCGTCTCCGCCGTCTCCCGGGAGACGGCCGCCGTGCGGTCGCTCATACCAGTCCCCTCGGGAGCCGCTCTTAAGGTGGTTGCGCTCGGCACGCCGCCGTTGTGTCCGTTCGGCGCACAGCCGTCAGACGGTCGTCTGCCGTAGTTTGAAGCCGCTCCGTGGAGAATCCGCGGGTATGCACACCGAGCTGTCGGCAGTCGTTGCGCTCGCCGGCGGGGTCATCAGCGTGCTGGGCCCCTCGAAGGGGGCCTCCGTCGTCGGCGTGGCCCTCTTCGCGCTCGGCACGGTCCTCGGCGTCGCTGCCACGGCGAGGGTCGTCTCGGCCGGACCGGCGGAGGCCGCCGAGAGCTCGGACGGGAGCTCGGACGACGACTCGGGCTAACGCCGCTCGTTCTCGACCGCCTGCTGTGCTTCCCGGAGCGTGAACTCGCCCTCGTACAGCGCCGTGCCGACGACGACGGCCGCGGCGCCGGCGTCCCGCAGCGCCACGACGTCGTCGACGGCGGCGACGCCGCCGGACGCGACGACGGGAATGTCCACGGCGTCGACGACGCGTTCGACGGCCTCGCGGTCGATCCCCTCCAGCTGCCCCTCGACGTCGACGTTCGTGAACAGGATCGCGGCCGCGCCCAGGTCCTCGTAGCGCTCGGCCGCCTCGGCCGGGTCCAGGCCGGTCCCCTCCGTCCACCCGGAGACGACCACTTCCCCCTCCTTTGCGTCCAGGCTCACCATCACGGAGTCCGGGCGCTCGGCGCTGATCGCCCCGACGATTTCGGGGTTTTCGACCGCCGCCGTGCCGAGGATCACGCGGTCGACGCCCAGATCCAGCAGGCCGACCGCGTCGTCGGCGGTGCGGATCCCGCCGCCGAGCTGGACGGCCGCCTCCTCGCCGACGGCGTCGACGACCGCCTCGAAGGCGGCCTCGTTGACGCGGTCGCCCTCGAACGCGCCGTCGAGGTCGACGAGGTGGAGCGTCTCCGCACCCGCCTCGAGCCAGCGCTCGGCCGCCTCGACCGGGTCGCCGTACCGCTTCCCGGTGCCGCGTTCGCCCTGCACGAGCTGCACGACCTCCCCGTCCTGCACGTCGACGGCGGGGATCACCTCGAACTCGGGAAAGTGGGTCATGGCTGAGGTACGTCGCCGTCGGGGGTTAAGCGGGACGGTTCGGTGCTCGGACCGATTCCGCCACTCCCGACTTTTAAATAGGAAACCGCGGGCAACCCCGCGCGTGACCTGAGGGCCGCCGCGGGACGGGAGGCGGGAGCGCGGCAGTCGTCCCGCGAGATGCCATCGCCGCCTGTTCGCCCATCTACAGCCGAGCCTGAAGCGTCTCGGCCGTCTTCGCCCCGACGCCGTCGACGTCGGTGAGATCCTCGGTGGAGGCCTCGCGGACGTTCTCGACGGAGCCGAACCGCCGGAGCAGTCGCTTCCGCGTCTCCGGGCCGACGCCCGGCACCTCGTCGAGGACCGTCGACACCTCGTCGCGGACCGTCTGGTGGTACTGGACCGCGAAGCGGTGCGCCTCGTCGCGCACGCGCTGCAGGAGGTGCAGCGCCTCGGAGTCATCCGGCCAGTTCCGCGGGCCGCCCGGCGTGATCACCAGCTCCTCGTCCTTCGCGAGTGCAATAACGGGAACGTCCCAGCCGACCTCGGCGAGCGCGTCCTGTGCGGCCCCGAGCTGCCCCTCGCCGCCGTCGATGAGCAGCAGGTCCGGGTCCGATCGGTCGTCGCGGCCCTCGACCGCCCGGCTCGCGCGCCACCGGACCAGCTCGCGCATGTTGGCGTAATCGTCGTTGCGTTCGGAGAGCTTCTTCCGGCGGTAGTCGGCCTTCGCCGGGCTGCCGTCCTCGAACCGGACGTTCGACCCGACGACGTCGCTGCCCTGCGCGTGGCTTACGTCGAAGCCCTCGATCCGGTCCGGCCGGGCGATGCCGAGCCGGTCGGCCAGCGCCGCCACCTCGTCGTCCCGGCCGCTCCGGCGCTGGGCGTTCTTTAAGGCGAGGTCGACGAGCTTCGCCTCGCGGCCCGCGCCGGGGACCCGGACGTCGACGCCTTCGGCCTCGAGCCAGTCGATCACGTCCGGATCGGCCGGCCGCTCCGCGAGCAGGATCGTCTCCGGAAGCTCACGCTCCGCGTAGTACTGGGTGAGAAACGCCGAGAGGACCGTCGCCGGCGAGTCGGGGGGGTCGCCAGCGACGGCCGTGTCGCCGCCGGCATCGGTAGCGCCGTCGCCCTCGTGGTCGTCGACGGCGGCGTCCATCTCCGGTGCGTCCAGCCGATGGCGACTCCGGTCGACGAGCTGGCCACGCTCGCTGTGGAGCCGCGCGACGCGTGCCGTGTCGCCCTCGACGGTCGCGGCGAGCACGTCCGTCGACCGCTCGTCGGACTGGCTAGCGACGGCCTCCTCGCCCTCGCCGTGGAACGCCTCGACCGAGTTCAGCTTGTCGCGGAGGTTCGCCGCGCGCTCGAAGTTCTCGTTCTCGGCGGCCGCCTCCATCGATCGTCGTATCGGGTCGGCGAGGACGCCGGTTTCCCCCTCGAAGAATCGCTCGGCTGCGGTCACGTCGGCCGCGTAGTCCGCTTCGTCGATCTCGCCGGTACAGGGTGCCGAGCAGATGCCCATCTCGTAATCGAGGCAGGGGCGGTCGCGGTTGCGGTACTTGTGGTCGGAGCAGCCCCGGAGGCCGTACGTCTCGCGCAGCGCCTTCACGACGGTTTCGACGTGCCCCTTGTTCGTGTAGGGGCCGTACGCCGTCGCGCCTTCGTCCGGATCGCGCGTGATCTCGATCCGAGGCAACGCGTGGTCCGTGAGCTGGACCAGCGGATACGACTTGTCGTCCGTCAGGCGGACGTTGAACCGCGGCTGGAGGCGTTTGATCAGGTTCGCCTCCAGCAGGAGCGCCTGCGTCTCCGTGTCCGTCACCGCGAAGTCGATCGCGTCGGCGCGGTCGACCATGCCGCGGATCCGGGCGGACCGCGGGTCCGTGTACGACCGGACGCGGTCCCGGAGGTCGATCGCCTTGCCGACGTACAGCGTCGTGTCCCCGGCCTGGAACTGGTAGACCCCGGGCTCGCGCGGAAGGTCGCCGGCGCGCTCGCGAACGTCGGCGGTGTCCATCGATCCACGGTAGCCGCTACGCGGCTTTGAACCCTACGGGCTGGCGTCGCGGCTTATCACGATTGATTTTCGCGGACGGGATTTTTTATAGGTCGTTCGACCACCCTGCGCCATGATGAAAGGGCTACGCGAGCGTGTGCGGGCCATCCTCGACCACGGTGGCGGTCGGACGCGGTCCGACGGTGGCGTCGCTATCGACTCCGAGAGTGGGACGACCGCCGATCCGGCCTCTGATGAAACCCAGCCCGTGACTGGAGCCGGAGAACCCGGCACCGACCAGGCCGGTGCTGAGGGAACTGACGCAGACAGGATCGATTTCGACGACCAGCTCCTGCTCGATGGGCTCGGCGTTCCGACGTTCGTTCTCACCGACGAGGGCGTCGTCGCCGAGTGGAACGCTCCCATCGCGGAGCTCACCGGCACTGACCGCGGCGAAGCGCTCGGCGCCACCCACGTCTCCGAGCTGTTCTATCCCGACGGCCGCCGAGCGAAGACGCTCGCCGACAAGGTTCTGGAAGCGCCGCAGCGAGCCCACGAGGAGTTCGACGTCGAGCTTCGCGACCCCGAGGCCCAGCGATACAGCGACACGAGCACGATGGTCGACCGACACGGCAACGAGAAGCACATCGACTTCACCGCCACGCCGCTGTACGAGGACGGCGAACTGGTCGGCGTCACGGAGACCGTCATCGACCGCACGGAGAACGTCCGCGAACGCGAGGCGACGCAGGCGCTGATCACCGAGGTCCGGGAGGCAGCCGAGGCCATCGGCGGCGGGGAGTTGAGTACCCGCGCTCGCTACCGGCAGCAGTACGACACGCTCGACGACGACCTGCTCCACGTCATCGACGTCGTCAACGAGATGGCCGAGAGCCTGGAGGGCCTTACCGGCCGCGTCACCGAGCAGACCCGGCAGCTCGACGAGGCCGTGGAGGAGGCGAGCGACGCCGCGACCGCCATCGCCCAGAACGTCGACGAGCAGAACGCGCTGCTGGAGGAGGGCGTCGGCGAGATGCAGTCGTTCTCGGCCGGCATGGAGGAGGTCGCCGCCACCGCGGACCAGGTCGACGCCGCCGCCGAAGCCGCCAGCGAGGCCGCGAGCAACGGGCTCGACGCCAGCGAGGACGCCCGCGAGGCGACCGAGGACGTCGTCGAGATCGGCGACGAGCTGGTCGAGAGCGTCGGCGCGCTCGGCGAGCGCATGGACGACATCGAGGAGGTCATCGAGGTCATCTCCGACGTCGCCGAGCAGACGAACCTCCTCGCGCTCAACGCCAACATCGAGGCCGCCCGTGCCGGCGAGGGCGGCGACGGGTTCGCCGTCGTCGCGGAGGAGGTGAAGAAGCTGGCCGACGAGACGCGCGGCCACACCGAAGAGATCACCGAGAGCCTCGCCGAACTGCAGGCCCAGTCCGAGGAGACGACGACGAAGGTCGAGCGGTCCCACGAGCGGATCGAGCACGCGGGCGACCGCATCGACACCGTCCTCACCTCCCTCGAGGACATCGCGGAGGCCGTCGACGAGGCCGCCGACGGCGTCGCGGAAGTCGCCCGGGCGACCGACGACCAGGCCGCGACCGTCGAGGAGCTGACCGCGACGCTCGAAACCGTCCGCGACCGGTCGAACCAGACCGAGGAGGCCACCGACCGCATCGTCGCGGCGACCGACCAGCAGGAGCAGGTCATCGACGAGCTCGTGGCCCGCGTCGACGAACTGCACGTCGAGGAGTAGCAGTATCAGTTGGCGGTCGCTTTCTGCGTGTTTGGTTGCCGTTGCGGGAGAGTCGCGCTTATAAACAAACTCGGCTTCGTCGCTTGAACGACCGCGGACTTGATATCGTCGCGACCGCGACCGACCGAGCGGCACTCCCGGGAAACTGGCGACCAACCTCGAAATACATCCACGGACGGGGACGACTCGCAGGAATCACAATCCCCTTAAACTCCGCTTTCGTAGCGGCCCACATGGTACAACCACTGGCTTTCGTCCTCGCGACGGCCATGGTGCTGGTCGTCGCCTTTGTCTCCTCGATCCAGGGGTCCGGCTGGGAGCCGGCCCAGGACATCTCCGAGGAGGTCCTCGAACGGCGCGCGGCCACGGTCCCCGAGACGGAGTTCCCCGAACCGATGAACCGCTCGATCGGCGGTGGCGGCGGGGCGATTCCCGCGGGCGCCGGCGGCGGTGCCGAAGGCGAGGGCGCGGAACTCGAAGGGGGCGCCGAGGAGGAAGCCGGTCCCGGTGACATCCCCGAAGACGAGGTCGAGTACTACGAGGTCGAGTTCGTCAAGCAGGGCGAGACCGTCGAGCTCGCGAACAACGAGACCATCCTCGACCAGGGCGAAGAGGAGGGCTGGGACCTCCCGTACGCGTGCCGCCAGGGCCAGTGCGTCTCCTGTGCCGGGCAGATCCAGGAGGGCGCCTCCGAGGACTTCGTCGAGCACGACAATCAGGAGATGCTCTCCGACAACGAGCTCGAGGACGGCTACACGCTCACCTGCGTCGCCTACCCGCGCGACTCCTTCACCATCGAAACCGGCGAAGCGCCGTAACCCCGGCCGCAGGCGCTTTCGTCCACCGTGCTAGCGCCGTTCGCTTTTTACCTCCTACCGGTTTTCACGACGGTCTGCTCTTCACCCGCGAGTAGCAACAGCTGCTCGTCGTTTGCTTCGGGCCTTTCCCTGCGAGTCTCGTCGACGGGCCGCCGCTACACGTCCTCGACCGGTTCGGCCTCGGCCCAGACCTCCGCGAACCCCTCGGCGACCTGCGTCGCGAACGAGGGTTCCCGCAGGTCGAGCAACCCGAACAGCCGGTCCGGAGCGAACGGGTCCGACACCTCAAGGCAGACCTCCCGTTCGTCCATCAGGTGGAAGTTGCCGTACACCTGCTCGGTGATCCGGAGCTCGAACGGCGACTGCGCGATGGTCGCGGCCGCACGGTCGTCCGCGATCGCCTCCAGCGCGTCGTCGAACACGCGCGGGGAGAGCAGCACCGACACCTCGACGTCCCGGTCCATCGCCGACAGGAGGTGGTCCATCATCGCCGGTCCCTCCTGGTGGAGGTCGTACTGCCCGGAGACGGTGTCGGCGGCGACGACGATGGATTCCTCCGCGGCGTCGATGCGCTCGAAGAGGAGGTCGATCGACTCCTCGGCGCCGACGGCCGCGGTCCAGAACTCCTCTGCGGGGCGTTCGGCCCCCGAGAGCTGCTCGACGAGCTCGTCGCGGCCGGCCTCGTAGGCCTCGATCCGCTCGGAGAGCTCGCGCGTGCGCGCTTCGACCAGCCTGTCGACGGCGACGGCGGGCTCGACGGCGACGTACCGCTTCGGCTCGCTGGCGGTCTGCTCGCGAGCGATCCCGCGGGATACCAGTCCGCCGAGCGCGTCGTAGATCCGGCCCTTCGGCACCTCGCTCTCCTCGGCGACGGCCGTCGCGGTCCCCGTCCCGAGCGACAGCAGGGCGCGATAGGCCCGCGCCTCGTAGCTGGAGAGGCCGAGGTCGCGTAGCGACTCCATACCTCCGGTTGCGAATCCGGGCGTATAAAACGTCCTGCAGCGCTCGGCGTCGCGTTCGGCCCCTGTCGGTCGTCGGGCCGATCGAGTGACGGTACCGGGTTCGCCTACGCTCGGCCGACGTCAGAAGCGTTAAACCGGCTGCGGGGAAATACGACACCGAGGGCGCGTAGCTCAGCGGACAGAGCACTTGGTTCCGGACCAAGATGCCGCGGGTTCAAATCCCGTCGCGCCCGTGCAGCGACGAACTTCTGTGAGGAGCGAACCGGCACGCAGGATTTGAACCCTACCAGCGGCAGCCCGCGCAGCGGAGCGAGCAGGAACCGCTGGTTCCGGTTCAAATCCCGTCGCGCCCGTTAGGTTTCGTAACGACCCACATCCAACAGCCAGCGGTATTTCTTTATAAATGACGTCGACGATCCACGCGTGGTTCCCCGTGTGGGCAACGATTCAACTTCACGAGGTTATTCACAAATACAGGCCCTACCACTACGGATTTGATTCACAGCATGTCGATGGATCTCGTCTGCAAGGTCGAACATCGCTTCCGCCTGGTGGTCCGTGGGACGCTCGCCTCCGTAATAGCTTTCCACTCTATTTAACGAATAGAAGCTGCTGAGCTCGTCGCAGAGATCGCGGCTAAGAAGCCCATGGGTAGATGCACGTTCGTAACAGTATGTGTGATCGTCAAAATCCTCCATCTCGTCACCACCTTCCGCTAGGGCGAACGTCTGTAAGGACCGTTCGATAACGCCAAAACTCAGCTCGATCGCCGCGGTGTAATGGGTGTCTTTCAATTCATCTGCGGCATCCAATAGGCGACACCCCTTCGTAATCTGCGTTATCCAGTCCTTCTCGTTACCGATCCCCTCTTCAAACGACGGGCTACCCCGGTGATAAGCAACATCGAATGCGTCTTGAGCCTCCTCTAAACCATCAACAAGTGGCGCTGGATCACTCATTCGAACCTCCGTGAAAGACGATATTCTCGACCGTTTCAAATTCGTCTTCCTGATATACTGTTATACCTTCGCTCAAGATGTCGCAAATCGACTCAGTATAGTTCGGAATTGCGGACAGAACCTCGACGTCGATGTCAAAATTGTAGCGTTCCGCTTGCTCGCCAAATCTCTCATCTTCGATCCCCTTCCGAATTTGATTGGCCTCCCGCTGTTGTGCCATTCGATCGTTTTCTACAAGAACCCACAGATCGATGTCGCTCCGTCGATCGGCTTCTCCCCGAGCGACGCTGCCGTATACGACGACTGCCAGGACATTTTCTAACTGAGTAACGATCTTGTCGGTTGCTTCCCTTGCTGGTTTCCGGAACTTCGGCTGGGGAATCTGAAAAAAGGGATCGTCGGGGAGGAAGAGACGGTCCGGTTGAATACGGATCGCTCGCCGTCGGTTGGCTTGCTTGTCGACGACCAGATCGTTTGATGCGAGGACGTCAACCGCGTTTGACACGCTCTTGCGCGAATATTCGACCGCTTCTGCAAGTTCGCTTACTGAGAAGCTTTGCTCGTGATGCCTACTTAAAAATGTGAGGACGCTCGTGAGAGCCTCGCTTCCGAATAATCGAGTGTCCCGTGGCGGAATATCTATACTTACCCGTGGAGTCTTCCCTTCTTTATCCGAAGTTTGAGTTCCCATTGAGGAGGTTATCTACCTATATCCACTTATAGTTTATAACTATCTGGCCGTGATCTTTTATAGGTCCTCTACACCGAACCAGTCCAGATGTGGTCGAGATATTTCTGCTGCCCCGATCTTTTCACGTTGATTTTGGCGATCGTAGTGCCTACGTTTCGTGTCTCGTTAAAGCGATCCTGGTGTCTCTTCGAGCATCTCGCCGGGGGGATCGTGTCGGATTTACTCCGTGGGTCCTCTCGCCGCAGGCCGATCCGATCGGAACCGAAAGGCCTTGTATAAAAAATCGGAGTCCCAATGAACGAGCGTAGTCGGGTATAGAATACGACTACGAGAACTGGGTTTCAAGCCAGCCAGCCGCGTCATCAACCGACAGTATCTCCGATCCAGTGAAGACCGACAGCGGCAATTCGCGATCCGCCGCCGCGTAGTTCTCCTGCCACAATCCAGCTAGCTCCTTCAATTGCTCCGCTCGCACTAACCGAATATCCGTTCTCGTCTGCCTCTCCAACTGTAACGCGTTCGACGCCGCCTGTTCGGTAAAGTCGGGCGCAATAATGAGAAACCACTCGACGTCGTGCTGGCCACTCTTCGTGTCGATGTAGTTCTTTATTTTGCTGCGGGCGTCACTTCCAAGACGGAACTCCTGTCGGCGACGCTTGTTGTCCCAGAGGAGCCACTGGCCGTCCTGTTCGACTTCGCCATCTGCAACT
Organism: Halosubterraneus shenae; assembly: GCF_050510935.1. Taxonomy (NCBI): domain Archaea; kingdom Methanobacteriati; phylum Methanobacteriota; class Halobacteria; order Halobacteriales; family Haloferacaceae; genus Halosubterraneus; species Halosubterraneus shenae. The sequence goes on from NZ_JBNLVO010000001.1 coordinate 76,652, forward strand.
ACGCCACTTGCCTGCTGACCGAGCTGATTCGTCCCTTCCAGATTGAACACTTCCCGGAAGATCTCCCCAGTCGCGTCCTCGAAAAGTACGTCTAGCCTTTCCGAAGGGTTGTCCGCCTCGACGAGGTTCTGTAGCTGTGGTGGTACGTCCGTAACAGCACCATCCGCGATGTCCTCGTAGGCGTCCAGATATAGTTCAGCCGCCGATTCTCCCTCCTCCACCGACTTCTGGGACTGCTCGAAGTACTCGATAATTGCCGACACCATATCCTCGGTTTTCAGCTTGTGGGCATCCAGTCCGTACTCGTCGACGATCCCCTTGAGTTCGTCTTTCGACACGACTTCCTTCAATAACTCACTGGGGTAGACGCCCGCCTTGACGATGTTCTCCCGGCGGTTCTCGTTTTTCCCGTAGTTCTTCCCGGTAACGTCGAACTGCTCCCGGGCTTCGATCAGGACTGACTGCCGGTCGAAGACGTCGAGGGTTTCGAGCATCTGTCGGTAGTTCTCGGCGGACATCTCGTAATAGAGCCAGTCCCGAACCACGTCGATGTAGTCCTCGGGGATACCAACGAGTTCGTCGTAATCAGGATCGTCGACCTCGTAGATGAGCGCTTGCTCCTGAAGCGACCAAATACCTTTCTCGATGGTGTCATGGGCGTGTTCGGGACTATCCGACCGAGAGATCTTCGGGAACCGGTCCAGAGCGGAGAGCCGCTGAAAGAAATCTCGCCAGGTGTAGTAGTCGTGTTTGCTGTCGTTGGCGCGGTTACGGAGTTCGAAGTAGCTGTAGACCATGTGAAGCTCGGAGTCGTCGATCTGGTTTTTATAGTCGACGGCGGCTTCGGCAAGATGGAGAAGATCGTCCGATTCGGGGAACGTGTCCCCATCGTAGGATTCGATGAGATCGCGCTGCCAGTTCTGGACAGCGTCCTTCAGTTCCGCCTTTTCCATGTTATAATCGGGTTGCTCGATTAGCTGACGGAGAATCCCGTATCGAATGACGAGCGCCTGATAGGGTGAGCTATTGATCGCGTTGAGTCTCGGGGGTGTGAAGTTGTTGAGTTCCTGAATAAGCCGTTCTTCCGCGGCGAGCGCTGGGGCGTATGTCTCCAGAAACGCTTCACGGTCGCTGAATCCGTCGTGCTTGAAGGCTTCCGGGTCGAACTCGTCTGTTTTGGTTTTCGTATCGTCTTTGATGAAGCGTTTCCGCTCGTAACTGTTCCAGCTTCTATCAACTAAATCATGTAATCGAATATGTTACGTATCCGTTATTATCCGATATACTTTAACTTAACCACGAGGATAGGACTCAATCCGATCAAAACCACGACGGTACTCCCTCAAACGATCCAGTCCTTAATTTTCCGGTAGCGGAGTACTCTCCAAACTGATCTCAGCGAGCTGCTTCTGTAGGCTTTTCTCAGGCCCGGGCGTTTCACCACTGACCCGTCACGCCCAGCTTCGCTCGCTTCCGTGAGGTCGCCGACATGGTGTTCAACGCAATTGCGACTACTCCATGTACTCCTCCATCATCTCCCCCAGATCAGCCAGATCATCATTAATATCGTCCCCGGAGCTCTCCCCGGGCAGGATGTCGCCCAGCGCTGCCCCGAACGACGCCACCGTCCACACGACGCTGATCCGGGCGACCGCGACGACGGGCTCCTGCCAGTTCGCGACCCGGCCCCACATCGTCATGAGCGCGGCGGCGGTGAGGAACGAGACGACCGCGATGCCGACCATCCGGCGTGGGATGAACCCGAGGATCGGCCGCGAGACGTCCACGTCCTGCGGCCCCGCCCAGTAGACGAGCGCGACGACCATGAACAGGATGAAGGCGGTGTTGAGCAGGAAGAACACCGGAAAGCCGCCGACCTCGAAGGCTAACAGGAACGCGGCGACGTCGAAGACGCCGTCCTCGACGAGGAACGGGATGGCGAAGAAGATGCTCCCGACGAACGACTCCGCGACGTCCCGGGAGGTGTACTTCCGGATCCGGTCGCCGAACACCGTGTCCAGCGCCGCCTCGCTCGTGCGCTCGCGGATCCGCTGGACCTCGCGCCGCTCCTCGTGGTCCACGACGAGCGGCTCGAGGTCGTTGAACCCGTCGAGGATCGCGTCGACGAGGTCGCCGTCGGTCAGGTCCGCGGCTCGCTCCGGCACCTCCCCGGCGTCGACCGCCGCCAGCGCGCTCTCCTCGGCCGTGTCGGGCTCGATCGGGGTTCCCCTGGGCGGTCCCGACCCCGTATCGGAGACGATGTCCCCCAGCGCCGCGCCGAGCGAGGCGACCGTCCAGATGACGTTGACCCTCGCGACCGCGTCGGTGGGCTGTGCCCACCCCTCGATACGACCCCAGACGGTCATCATGCCCGCGGCGACGACGAAGGAGACGACGAGGATCATCACGACCCGGACCGGCACCACGCCGAGGAGGAAGTGCGTGTCGTCGCGGTCGCGCCCGGTCCACTCGACCAGCGCGTAGGTCATCAGCACGACGAACAGGGTGTTCGCGACGAGGAAGATCGGGATCCCGGACACCGTGAACCCGAAGAGGTAATCGGCGATGTCGAAGACGCCGTCCTCGATGAGCAGCGGGGATCCGAAGATAACGCTGCCGATGAACGCCTCGATGGCGTCCCGCGCCCCGAACCGCCGCACGCCGGACCCGACGAGCCCCCGCCACCGCGCCTCGTTGATCAGGCCGGTGAGCTCCCGGATCTCCTCGCGGGCTGCCGCCGAGTCGACGTCCTCGTGCAGCTCCGCCAGGTCGCCGACGAGCTCCTCCGCGTCGGCGACGGGGTCCTCGTCCGGATCCGCCGGCCCCCCACTGGTCCCGGAAGATCTCGACGCCGCTCGGTCCGCCGCGGACCCCTCGTCTGGCTGTGTGTCGGTCATGCTATCCAGTCGCCCTGACTACGACAGGTCGGGATATAAGCCTCCGGTTGCGTCGCTGCCCGTGACTTGCTGTTGCTGTCGCGGTCGCGGTCCCGTCGCGGTCGCTGTCCCCTTACGGTCGCTGTCCCGTCGCGGTCGCTGTCCCCTCGCCGTCGCGGTCGCTGCTGCCGATACCGAAGCGGGCACGACTGGCATCGTTGCCGACGCGGAACGCCCCTCCCCCGCGACCGCACGGCTTTCGACCGCGTCAACCCCATTCACGGACGACCCCGAGCGAATAGCCATGGAGACGACGAAACAGCTGTACGGGACGGAGGCGACGGGCTGGAAACGGCGGCTCTACGACGACGTCCAGCACACCTCCGGGCGCCCATCGTCAACTGGATCCGGCGGACGGCGATGGTGAACGATCCGAGTCGCCGGAGCGTCTGCCCGTATAGCAGGTAGGTCGGCGGGATCGAGAGCAGCAGCGTCGCCCACAGCGCGAGGACCGGCAGCTGGAGGCTCACGATCAGCGCGCCCATGTCCGTGACCGTCGCTGAGGCTATCCCCGGTCGCCTACTCCGATTTCGGTTTCGATTCCCCGAACGCGGGTGAGTCGTTCGACGACTCCGGCGGTCCCGTCCCTTCGACGTCCGTCACGACCTGCAGCAGCTCGGCGAACTGCTCGCCGTCGACGTCCGCGAGCATGGACTCCGACTGCTCCTGTACGCGCTGGAACTCCGCCTCGAGCCGCTGAAACCGCTCGTCCTCGCGGAGCTCCGACTCCGGGTAGCGGGACCGGAGGAGCCCGATCTTCGACGCGAGCGAGAACAGCGCCTGGAGCTCGCGGGCGTACTCCGTCCGGGCGACCAGCTCGTCGGCCGTTTCGACGACCTCCTCCCGAGAGACCGGCTTCTCGAGGTAGCAGTCGAAGTCCATGTCGACGATGTCCCAGTCCGGGGTGACGGCGGTCATCATCGCGACTCGTGCGTCCCCGTCCTGGGCCCGGATCCGCTCGAGCGCCTCGTCGCCGGACATCGACGGCATCCGCCGATCCAGCAGGACGACGTCGACGTGGGGCCCGAACTTCTCGACGGCCTCGTCGCCGTCGTTGGCGACGATCACGTCCCAGCCCGGTTCCAGCCAGAGCGCGACCGATTCGGCGAACTGGGCCTCGTCGTCGACGACGAGCACGACGCGACCGCTGCTCTCGGCGTCGTCGGCCCCGGTGACTGTCCCACCATCCGGAGACTGGCCGGATCCCCGACTAGCGGTGTTTTCCCGGCGGTTCATTGGCGTGTTAGGGAACTACAGCGAGCGCGCGTATAACGTTAGTTGCCAATCAGGTTGCTGGGTGGCTCATCGGAACGTGTGGGCCCTCCCGGCGCCCGCCTACTGGTTCGGCTGCAGCTGGGTGGGTCCTCCGTCGTCGAGGTCGTCGAGACGATCCGCCTCGGGGACGTCGGCACGGAGGAGCGTCAGGTCCAGGACGGTCCCTTCCGGCTCGTTGTCCCGGATCGCGACGGTCCCGCCGTACGCGCGCATCATCTCCTTCACGAGGTACAGGCCGAATCCGGTTCTGGGGTCCTCGAGGTTCGAGACGCCGCGCTCGAGAACGGACGTGCGCTCGTCGACGGGGATCCCGGGACCGTTGTCCGCCACGTGGACGGTGATAGCCGGATAGTCGACCGTCGGCGCCGTGGCCGTCTCCGTTTCGCTCGCCGGCGACGCGGTGGGATCCGAAGCCACGACGGGACCGCTCTCGTCCAGCGGGACCGTGTCCGTCTCCGGGTCGACCGGCAGCTCGCGGGTTGTTTCCGTGGTCCAGACCTCGATCTCGGGGGTCGACTTGTCGTTGTGGACGACCGCGTTCGAGAGCACGTTCTCGAACAGCTCGCCGAGAATCTCGTCGGCGACGACGGTCGCGGACTCGTCCGGCAGGTCGTGCACGTCGAACCGGGCGTCGGGGTAGCCGTCGCGAGCCAGCTCGATCTCCCGCTCGAGCACCGTCCGGAGCGGGAGGGGAACCGGATCGTGGTCCGCCTCCGAGACGATCACGTCCATCATGGTCCGCATCGTGTCGATCAGTTCGGCCATGTCGTCGACGCGGTCCCGGATGACGTCGACGTGCTCGATCGCCGTCGCGTCCGACAGGGACGTCTCCAGGTGCTCCGCCCGCGCGTTGACGATGTTGAGGCCGTTGAGGATGTTGTGCCGGATGAACCGGTTGACGAACTCGAGGCGCGCCCGCTCCTGCTCGATCGTGCGCTCGAAGCGATACTGCTTGGTCAGCTCCCGGGTGATCGTCGTGAACCCGACGAGGTCGCCGGCGTCGTACCTGGCCGCGACCGTCACGCTCGCCGGGAACCGGCTCCCATCCGCGCGGAGACACCAGCCCACCTCCGTGACCTGCTCCTTCGTCGCCGCGCGCTCCAGCAGTTCGTCGCTCGGCAGCGGCGTGATCCGCTCCCCGCGAATGGTCGCCGATTCGCCGAACTCGTCGTCGAAGTTGTCGTCGACGTCGTCGACGTCATCGACGTCGTCGCCCCCGCTTTCGGCACCATTCACGGCTCCCAGGCGATCCTCGCCGAAGAAGCGGCCGACGTGGTCACCGATGGCCTCGTCGTCGTCGTACCCGAGGATCCCCTCCGCGCCGTGGTTCCAGGTGGTCACTACCCCGTCCGCGTCGAGCGTGAAGATGGCGTACTCGTCGACGGCGTCGACGACCGACGCGAACTGCTCTTCGCGCTCCGCGAGCCGATCCTCGAGTTTCCCGACGAGGTGCTGCCGATGGAGCTCGTAGGTCAGCCAGTCGCTCAGCAGCGCGACCATGGCCGCCCGCCAGCCGTCCGCCGGTTCGTTTGCCGACGTCCCGACAAGCACGATCGCCCCGTGAACCCGGTCGTTCACGTACAGCGGCGTCCCGATCCGAAGCCCGAGTGGCTCACCGCTGCCGTACGTCTTCGGATCGGTGTCGACGTGACGACCCTGGTAGACGTCGACGTCGTGGGTTGCCGCTCCGGCAACGCCCCCGGCGTCGCTCTCGATGCTATCGCGCGAACCGGGGCTGTCGTGTGAGTCGCTGCCGTCGGAGCCGCCGCCGTCGGAGCCGCCGCCGTCGGAGCCGACGCCGTCGCGTGAGCCGCCACCGTCGGAGCCGCCGCCGTCGCCGTCAGTGCCGAGGTCGATTTCGAGCTCCCCCAGCAGGGTGCCGAGGTCGAACGTGCCACCCCCGGAGTCGGCGTCGCCCGCTGTCGGCTGGGAGCGTGAGTCGCCGTCGAGCAGCGTCGGGAGGTGGGTCTCCTCCACGGGGACTCGGTCGCCCGATGTCAGATTCGCCCGGTCGCTGGCGACGACCGCGAGTTCGAGCACGTCGTCGTCGGCGTCGTCGACCCGTCCGAAAACGGCGTCCTCGGCGTCGAACAGGTCGCGGGTGTGGTCGAGGATCGCCTCGACCTGCTCCTCGAACGACCGGGAGCTATCGCCGATGACGGTGTACACCTGTCTGAGGTGCCGCTCGCGCGCCTCCAGCTCGTCGGTGGACATGCGCTGGCGGGCGCTGTACAGGCCGACGCCAAGGGCCGTGACGCTCCCGAAGAGGATCCCGTTGAGCGCGAGGACGTACGGCTTCGCGTGCTCCATGATCGACAGCTGGATCGCGACGACCCAGCCGAACAGCGCGGCGACGATGCCGGAGATGACGATCGTCCACTCCGCGACCGTGACGACGTACGTCGTCTCCCAGTCGGAGCGGACCAGCCACCCCCCGGCGACGACGAGCCCGCCCGCGAGCAGGAGGATGACGCTGTTCTCGAGCAGCGTCCAGCCGATCGCCCACGAGAGGTTCGTAACGTCGTCGTAAATGTCGTACAAGGGGGCGACTAACAGCAACAGACCGAGAGCGGAGATACCGCTACCGGCGAGATAGCGCGACACGTCGTCGGACGTTCCGACCCCCATGAGAACGTAGACGAGATGACACACCAAAACGCTATGCCCGCCCGTTCGTGACCGTCAGCCGATCTGTCGACACGGCGGACAGGCTTTTATTTCTGATTCCGCTTAGGCAGTCTATGAGCGAGAGGCTGTCATCGATCGATTCGGCGTTGTGGTCGGCTGCCGCGGCCGACGAGGACGCCCGCGGGCGCGCGCTCGCCGCCGCGGTCGGTGACGGGTTGTTCCGGCTCGACGCCGACGCCGTCTTCGACGGGGTCGGCGCCGGGCTCACGGAGACGACCGGCTACTCGCAGGAAACGCTGGTCGACGCCCACGTTTCGACGATACTCGCGGAGCCGACGGACGTCGAGCGTCTGGTGCGAGCTATCCGGTCACGCCGAGCGGCCGACGCCGCGGCGGGCGAAACGGTCGCCGTCACGCTCCGGGCCGCGGACGGCGACCGGATCCCGGCCAGGGTTCGCCTCGAAACGGCAGAAGAGGACGGGACGTTCCAGGGAACCGTCGGCACCGTCCGCACGACGCCCGGAGCCGACAGCTCCACGACGAACGACCGGCGAGACGAACCACCTGACGACTCGCCAGCCGGTTCGTCCGAGGACCCGCCGGCTGGTTCACCCGGGGACCCGCCCGCCGGTTCATCCGAGGACGCCGGCGCCACGTCGACCTCGTCGAGCGTCGACTCCGTCCTCGAGCAGTCGGACGTGAGCGTCTTCGTGCTCGACGACGAGTTCGACGTGGTCCGGATAAACGACCGGACGGAGGAGTACTTCGGCCTCGACCGCGACGCGGTCGTCGGCCGCGACAAGATGGCCGTCATCGACGAGACCATAAGCGACGTCGTCGACGACCCGGAGACCTTCACCGAGCGGGTGGCGTCCACGTACGAGCCGGGGGCGCCGCCCGAGCGGTTCGAGTGCCGGATCCTCGAGACCGACCGGACGGAGTCGCGATGGCTCGAGCACCGGAGCCGGCCAATCGAGTCCGGCGCCTACGAGGGAGGCCGCATCGAGCTGTACTTCGACGTGACGGAGCACAAACGCATCGAGGAGGACCTCGAAGCGAAGCTCTCCTCGATCCTCGGCCGGATCTCCGACGCGTTCTTCGCCCTCGACGAGGAGTACCGGTTCACCCACGTCAACGAGCGGGCGGAGGAGCTGCTGCAGCGATCCGAGGGGGAGCTGCTCGGGGAATCCCTGTGGGAGCTGTACCCGGCGGCTGCCGAGCAGGCGGAGATCTGGGACAGCTTCCACGAGGCGATGGAGACGCAGGAGCCCCAGAGCTACGAGCTGTACTTCCAGCCGCTCGACTTCTGGATCGAGGCGGCCGTTTATCCCTCCGAAACCGGCGTGTCGGTCTACTTCCGTGACGTGACGGAGCGGGTCGAGCAGGAGCGACGGCTCAGGCAGTCCGAGGAGCGCTATCGAACGCTCGTCGACAACTTCCCGAACGGCGCCGTCGGTCTCTTCGACGAGGACCTGCGGTACACCATCGGCGGCGGCGAGCTGATCGACTCCTTCGACGAGCTATCGGACGATATGGTCGGGAAGACGGTCCACGAACGCTACCCCGACCACCTCGCCGACCTGCTCGAACCGAAGTTCCGTGCGGCCCTCCGGGGCGAGGAACGGAACTTCGATCTGGAGTTCGCCGGGCATCATCTGGACCTGACCACGCTTCCGGTCGAAGACGACGAGGGGGACATCTTCGCGGGTATGCTCGTCGTCCGGGACGTGACCGACCAGGTCCAGCGTGAGCAACAGCTCGAAAGCCGCGAGCAAGCACTCACCCGCGCGTACGAGGTGATCGCCGACCCCGACATGGCCTTCGAGGATCAGCTCGACGAGCTGCTGGAGATCGTCCGCGACGTCGTCGGCACCGACTACGGAACGCTCTCGCACGTCCACGACGACGGCGAGTACGTCTTCGAGGCCGTCGCCGCACCACCGGATGCCGAGATCGAGGCGGGCGACTCGGTCCAGCTCGGGGATACGAACTGCGAGCGCGTCGTCGCCACCGAGGAGACGCTGGCACTCCGGAACGTCCAGGAGGAGGCCCCGGAGATGGCGGACCGCGCGGGCAACGCGGACTGGGGAATCAGCTGCTACCTCGGCGCGCCGGCGATCGTCGACGGCGACGTGTACGGCACCTTCTGCTTCTACGACATGGAGGCCCGCGACGAGGCGTTCTCCGACTGGGAGGTGACGTTCGTCGAGCTGCTCTCCAACTGGGTGAGCTACGAGCTGGAGCGCAAACACTACATCGACCGGCTGGAGCGCTACGAGACGCTCATCGAGGAGTCGACCGACGTCAACGCGATCTTAGACCCCGACGGGACGATCGACTACGTTACGCCATCGGTCGAGTACGTCCTCGGCTACGATCCGGACACACTGATCGGGGAGAACGTGGCCGACTACCTCCACCCGGACGACTTCGAGGGCATGCAGGACGAGATCGCGGCGATCGCGGACGAATCGACGTCCCGGGAGGCGGTCGAGTTCCGGATCCAGCACGCCGACGGCTCGTGGGTGTGGCTCGAATCCCGGGGAAAGAACCTGCTCGAGGACCCCGTTATCGACGGGCTCGTCGTCTACACCCGCGACGTCACCGACCGGAAACGCTACGCGAAGCGGCTCCGCTCCATCGTGGAGCGGCTCGAGGAGTCCGAGCGGCGCTATCGGACCCTGGCCGAGAACTTCCCGGAAGGTGGGGTCGGCATCTTCGACGAGGACCACCGCTTCTCGCTGGTCGAGGGGATGATGTGGGACGACCTCGAGATCGACTCCGACGACCTCGAGGGGGCCGTCCTCGCGGATGCGCTCCCGGCCGACACCGCCGCCGACCTCGAGCCCCTGTTCGACCGCGCCCTCGACGGCGAAACCGACGACGTGACGACCACGCTCGAGGGGCGGACCTATCGAGTCTGGGCAACGCCGCTCCGCGACGCGACCGGCGAGGTGACGACCGGCCAGGCGTTCGCGCTCGACGTGACCGAGCGCCTCGAGCGCAAGCGGGAGCTGGAGGAGTCGAACGAGCGTCTCGAGCAGTTCGCCTACGCTGCCTCCCACGACCTGCAGGAGCCGCTCCGGATGGTGTCGAGCTATCTCTCGCTCATCGACGAACGGTACCGCGACGACCTTGACGAGGAGGCCGAGGAGTTCATCGAGTACGCCATCGACGGCGCCGAACGAATGCGGGAGATGATCGAGGCGTTACTGGAGTACTCGCGGGTCGAGACGCGCGGCGACCCCTTCGAGCCGGTCGACCTCGAGCGCGTCGTCGAGGACGTGTGTACGGACCTCCAGATGCAGATCGAGGAGGCGAATGCGACGGTCTCGGTAGGGTCGCTCCCGACCGTCGAGGGCGACGAGAGCCAGCTCCGTGAGGTGTTCATGAACCTCCTCGGCAACGCGATCGAGTACGGCGGCGAGGACCCGCCGTCGATCGAGGTCGAGTCCGAGCGCGACGGCGACGAGTGGATCATCGCCGTCGAGGACGACGGGATCGGAATCGACCCGGAGCACACCGACCGCGTCTTCGAGGTGTTCCAGCGACTCCACACTCAGGACGAGCACGCCGGAACTGGGGTCGGTCTTGCGATTAGCCAGCGGATCATCGAGCGCCACGGCGGCGAGATCTGGGTCGACTCCGAGCCGGGCGAGGGATCAACGTTTTACTTTAGCCTCCCAGTCACTAAGGAGACACATGACTGACCGTCGCAACGGGGATCCTATCGATATTCTCCTCGTCGAGGACAACCCCGGCGACGTCCGACTCACCCAGGAAGCGTTCCGCCAGGCGAGCCTCGCCAACGACCTCGACGTCGTCCGCGACGGCGAGGCGGCGCTCGACTATCTCTACCAGCGCGGCGAGTACGAGGACGCGCCCGTGCCCAGCCTGATCCTGCTCGACCTCAACCTCCCGAAAGTCGGCGGAATGGACGTGCTCGAAACGATCAAGGCGGAACCGGAGCTCCGCCGTATTCCGGTCGTCGTCCTCACCGGCTCCGACGCCGAGGAGGACGTCGTCGAGAGCTACGAGAACTACGTCAACGCGTACCTCACCAAGCCGATCGAGCCGGACGAGTTCGTCGACCTCGTCAGGTCGTTCGAGAACTTCTGGTTCCAGCTCGTGGAGCTCCCACCGACAGCCGGCCAATGACCGGGGAGGAAGCCCGGATACTGCTCGTCGAGGACAACCCGGGCGACGCCAGATACATCCGGACGATGTTGGAGGAGGCGATGGAGCTCTCGGAGCGAACCGTCGACCGCGGCGACGGCAACGCCGACGAACGCGTCCTCAGCACGGAGGACGGCTCTTCGCTCGTCCACGAGCAACGACTGTCGGCGGGCCTCGACAGACTCGAATCGACCGACTTCGACGTCGTCCTTCTCGACCTGGGGCTGCCCGACAGCAAGGGGATGAACACGCTCACGACTCTGGTCGAGGAGTTCCCGATGGAGCCCGTCGTCGTCCTGACCGGGCTCAGCGACCGGGAGGTGGGGACGAAAGCCCTCCGGCAGGGCGCCGACGAGTACCTCGTCAAGGACGAGATCTCCCCGGACCTGCTGATACGGTCGGTGTATCACGCGATCGAGCGGCAGGCCCACCGTCGCGAACAGCGCCGGTACGCGACGCTCATCGAGGAATCGACCGACGTCAACGCGATCTTGGACCCGGACGGCACCTTCCAGTACCTCACCCCCTCCGTCGAGCACGTCCTTGGCTACGAGGCGGACGAACTCGTCGGTGAGCGCGTGTTTGACTACCTCCACCCGGACGACCACGAACCCACCAAGCGGGAGTTCGCGGCGCTAATCGAGTCACCGGACGACCGGGCGAACGTCGAGTTCCGGTTCGAACACGCCGACGGAACGTGGGTCGACCTCAGCGCCCGCGGCCGCAACCTGCTCGACGACCCGGCGATCGAGGGGATCGTGGTTTACACGCACGACGTCACCGAGCGGAAGGAGCGCGAGCGACAGCTGGAATCCCAGCGCGAGCGACTGGCGGCGCTGAACCAGCTGAACGGCGTCGTCCACGGCGTGACGGAGGCGGTCATCGAGCAGTCGACGCGCGAGGAGATCGAACGCATCGCCTGTGAGCGACTCGCGGATTCGAGCTCCTACGAGTTCGCGTGGGTCGGCCGTCCGGACCCGAAAACCCAGACCATCGACGTCACGGCGGAGGCGGGCGTCGAAGGGTACCTCGACGACGTCACGATATCCATGGACTCCAATGAGGAGGCCGGCCAGGGCCCGACCGGCCGCGCGATTCGCGAGGCGGAGATCCAGACGACCCAGAACATCCACTCGGACCCGCGCCACGAACCCTGGCAGGACGTCGCGGACGAGTACGGCTATCGGTCGTCCGCCGCGATCCCGATCATGTACGAAGGGACCCTCTACGGCGTCCTCAACGTCTACGCGGACCGCCCGGAGGCGTTCCGCGACGAGGAGCGGGCCGTCGTCGAGTATCTCGGCGAGATCATCGGCCACGCGATCGCGGCGGTCGACCGCAAGCGCGCACTGATGAGCGAGAGCGTGGTCGAGCTCGAGTTCCGGATCCAGAACGCCTACGAAACCTACGGCATCGAGGCGATGCCCGAGGATACCGTGACGCTCAGCCAGGTGGTCCCCGTCAGCGACGACGAGTTCCTCATGTACGGCAGCGTTCCCGAGGACTCGGTCGACGCCGTCGAGCGGATCGCCGAGGGGAACCCGACCTGGGAATCGATCACCATCCTCGACGAGGACGTCGACGAGGTCCGGTTCGAGGTCCGGATGACGGACGCGACGGTGATGTCGCGAGTGGCCTCGCTCGGCGGGTCCGTGGAGTCCGTCATCATCGAGAACGGCGACCTCCGGATGACCGTCCACCTCCCCCAGGAGATCGAGGTCAGGCGGGTCATCGACGCGGTCCAGAACCACTTCCCGCAGGCGGAACCGCTCGCTCGCCGGCAGATCACGGACCCGGACGACCACACCCACCGGCTCAAGCGGATCTGGACGGCGGAGCTGACGGACCGCCAGCGAACGGTGCTGGAAACCGCCTACTACTCCGGCTACTTCGAGTGGCCGCGCTCGACGAGCGGCGAGGACGTGGCGGAGTCGCTCGGGATCTCGGCGGCGACGTTCTCGGAGCACCTCCGGGCAGCGGAGAACAAGGTGTTCGGCGGGCTCGTCGGCGACGAGGACGTCGGTTCCGACTCGTAGCCGCTGGTACTCCCCTGCGGGCCGACCCGCAGCGTCCCACTACTCCGCACCTCCCCGCCCGCTAATGCTCGGCCAGGAGTTGGTTCCGAACCGTTTCCGCAACTTCCAGCAGGTGGATCTGTCCGAAGACGGCGACGAGGAGCGCCCCGAGGGAGTTGAACAGGAGGTCACGGACGGTGTCGTCGAGACCGTGCTGAGCGAGCGGCATCTGGATCCCCGTCGCGTTCGCGAAGACGTCCAGGCCGAACTCGAATAGCTCCCAGACGACGCCGAAGGCGAGCACGACGACGAACAGGTAGACGAACGCGAAGCGGCGCGGGATGACGATGTCGTCGCTGTGGAGGTCGATGGCGCGAGCTGCGGTGTAACCGACACCGGCGACCAGTGACGCCGAGAGGGCGTGCGTGACGTGGTCCCACCAGGGAACCAGCGCGTACAGGCCCGCGGACCCAAGCGTGTGCAGGAACACCGCCCCCGTGATCCACAGCGCCAGCCACGGGTCGAGCGGGATCTCGTAGTTGCGTTCGAGCAGCGCGGGCAGGAACGTGATGAGCAGCGCGATCCCGCCGTTCGAGATCGCTTTCGGGTGCCCGCCGACCACGCCGTAGCCGACGATCACGAGCAGGAGCGCCTGCATCAGCCGGGTGAGGCGTCGTTGCGTCCGGACGCTCGGCGTCGGGAGCAGCATCATCGGCGAACCACCCGCACGATCCGGCGGCGGAGCCGTCGCCCGCGACGTTTGAAGTACGCGTCGAAGAGGACCCCGGCCGCGAAGCCGGCCAGCGTGACGGAGATCCACTCGTACATCAGTGCCTCGTTCGTCGTCAGGAAGCTCGTGTCGAGGGTTCGGTCCATCATCCAGCGAACGGCCGTCCATGCGCCGGCGGACGCCATCGTGGTCATGGTGACGAACACGATGGCGAACCAGTGGGTGACCTGCAGCTCCGAGAACATGTGGAGCTCGACGGTGACGAGCAGCGCGAGCGCGGCGATGGCTAGGTACGTCGCGAACGTGCCGAGCTCGCCGCCGAAGAGCCCCCGGACGAGGATCGGCCCGAGCGCGACGACGAGCAGCTCCCAGGGAAGCATGACCCGCCAGTCGCGGTACGCGACCGGTGGAATGAGGACGACCGCCCCCGTTGCGGCGACGAACACCACCCAGAGCAGGTCGACCGAGAGGGCGGCGTCGAGGAACACGCCCGCGAGGACCACGACGAGCGCCCACGAGACCAACGCGTTGGTTCGCCCGCTGCGGAACAGCCGCTCGAGCACGTCCTCGGTGTCGGGGTCCCCGTCAATCGCCTCGTCGGATTCGAGGTCGAACTCGGACACGGCGGTATCCGGCCCCGGGTCCTGACCGGAGTCCGCCGTATTCGAGTTCGACCGATCGGTGTCCATACCCCTTTCGACGGGGGACGCGATTGTGAATGTTCCCCTGTCCGTGCTTGCGAGATGAGCAGGCGGCGCGCGGTCGGCCGGGTCGCCGAGTATCCACGGGACGGTGCGCCGCGCTCCCGTCGTGTTCACCCCGTGGCGCTGGCTACGTCACAGGGTGTCTGACGCGGAATCGTATATAAATGCTCGCGTCGTTCGGTGACTGTTCTAACGAGTCGTCGCTGGTGAGAGTACTCAGCACGCCCAGAAAGCCCCGGCCACTGAGCGGGACGCGCTGCTCGCTACGCGCCTCGCCGGCTCACTCGCTTCGCTCGTTCGCCGGCTCGGTGCTAGCTTCGCAGGGCGTCCCGCTCGGTGGCTGCCCCTTTCAGTCCCGCCCATCGAGTGGTTGCCGGGCGTCGCTCGGGGCGGTTGCGTCGCCGACAACGTGCGCCGGCTGGCTGGCGTGCGGTGCGAAGCGGTTGGCGCGCGCGAGTAACGCGTGCGAGGGAGGCCGGCGCCGAGGCGTTGCGGTTCCGGCGCCGGCCGAGGCTGGGGAGGACTGAGGCATACGGTAGCTGTGCGGTAGCTGCGCAGTGCTGTTGCGGTGCTGTTGTGGTTGCTGTCGTTGTCGCGGTCCTGGCGGACTGAAAGGGCGACGGCCGCTCTCGTGAGCGGAGCGAACGAGACCATGGAAGTCGTAGCCCGGCAGCCCGCTACTGCAGGCAGCCCGGACCGTCTTCCAGTGGTCGCGCCGCAGGGGAGTCGCTCCGACGACCTCTATTCGCGGCGGGCGGTGCGGAGAGCCGCGAATATGTCGCGGAGCGACCGCGAGCGGCCGAGGGCTTTCTGGGTGTTTGCGGTGTTGTCAAGCATAGCAGCGTCTGAACCTGTTCTTACAGTTTATAAGCAAGAGCGGCCCAGGGCTTTCAGTCGTTCCTCACATCTCAAATACAAGACCAACTGTAGACGCTCAAATGCCCCTGAACTAGCTACATCGCCAGGTCCGGCTGCGAAGCCCCACCCCGATCAGCGACGTGCTTATCTCTCGACAGTCCCTCTATCCACGTATGATGCTGCCGACGCACGCCGTGGTCGGCCTGGCGCTCGCGGCGCCGCTGACCGCGACGCATCCCGAACTCGCCTCGGCGGCGCTGGCCGGGGCGTTCCTCGGGAGCGTGTTCCCGGACGTGGACCTCTACGCGGGCCATCGGCGGACTCTCCACTTCCCGACGATCTACACGGTGCTTGCGGTCCCGGCGGCGATGCTCGCGATAGCGACGGCGGTTCCGGTTACCGTCGCCCTCGCGTTCTTCGCCATCGGCGCGGCGGCCCACTGTCGGATGGATCGGTGGGGTGGCGGCCTCGAGCTTCGCCCCTGGGAGGGAACCTCCGAGAAGGCGGTGTACGACCACGTCCGGAACGAGTGGCGCACGCCGAAACGGTGGATCCCGTACGACGGCGCCAGGGAGGACT
Organism: Halosubterraneus shenae; assembly: GCF_050510935.1. NCBI lineage: Archaea > Methanobacteriati > Methanobacteriota > Halobacteria > Halobacteriales > Haloferacaceae > Halosubterraneus > Halosubterraneus shenae. The sequence goes on from NZ_JBNLVO010000001.1 coordinate 92,553, forward strand.
TCCTGCTCGCCGCGTCGGTCGGCGTGCCGCTGTTCGTCCTCCTCGAGGGCCCCTTCCGCTGGGTCGTCGCCGTCGCACTCCTCGTCGCCGGCACGTACGCGGCACTCCGCCGGCGACTCGCCGACCTCGCGCCGGTCGTCTTCGGCTACGTACCGGACCGGTTGTCCCAGTACGTCCCCGAGCGCTATCGAGCGCCCTGATCCACCTGGATGACGGTTCCTGCTTGCCGGCACGGTCCCTCGACGGCTCCCCGTGCCGGGGGGCGATCCAGTGGTCTGCTGACGATTTCAGCGGTCCCTCCCGGCATCCCTGCTCCCATCGAGCGTATTATATCGATCCCCGAGCGAAGTCGAGCGTATGGCGAACGAGGACGACCCGACAGTGCCGGTAGTGTGTCCGGAGTGTGACACGGAGTCGCAGGTGCCGCTCTCGTCGGTCGGCGAGACGGTCGAGTCGCACAACGAGCGACTCCACGACGGCGAGGAGGTCGCCGAGATCGACCCCGCCATCGCGGAGCGCGTGCAGGACCTCGTCGCGGAGGACCTCGGCCTGCTGGACGACGCCGGGGACTCACAGTAATCTCCGCTGGACAGGGCGGCTGACGAAGGCCCCGCCCGAGGCTATCCCTTGCCGCGCCAGGGCGTTCCGAGTTCGTCGCGCTCGAGCGACGTGTACGATCCGGACTGGAACCGCGTGACGCGGCCCGTCTCCTCGCTGAGCGTGATCGTCGCGACGACGTCCTGCCGCGTCGAGATGTCGTACGCGCTCATGTGCCGGGAGCCCATCCAGTCGGCGTAGTCCGGCGCGCCCTCGACGCCGACGTCCTTGAACCGGACCATCTGGTCGGAGATGACGCCGTCGACACTGACGACGACGGCGCCGTCACACGACGTCGCGACGTCGTACGCAACGTCGGTGAACGTGTCCAGGTCCGCCGTCACCTCGCGGTAGTTCTCCACCGGCCAGCGGTTGTCACCCATCGGGTCGGCGTACTCGTCGACGGAACACCCGGAGACGACGGCGAAGTAGAGCCCCGGGCCTTTCACGAACTGCTCGTCGTACTTCTCGAAGGCTGCGCTGATCCCCTCCAGTCCGAACTGGAGGCAGTCGATCAGGTGCTGGACCGGACGGTGGTCCCCGTACTCGATCGCAAGCGAGTCGTTGCTCACGCGGTCCGCTCACCTCCCCTGTCGTCCGTGGCCGTGCGTGCTCCCATAGAGCGACGTTGGGCGGCCACACCATTATCTCTGTGGCTCCGGGGGAGGGAGCGAAAAAGCCCAAACAATAATAGTTTAGACTGTCCACCGTCGTGAACACGCATGGACGACAGCGACGAACTTTCCCAGGCGGCGGAGGTGCTGTCGTTCGTTGGTGACCCGATTCGGCTGGGAATCTTATCGACGTTGTACGACGCGTCGTCGTTTCCGGACCCGCAGCCGCGGGTTATCAGCTACACGGACCTTCAGGAAGCCGTCAACGTCGAGGACAGCGGGCGGTTCAACTACCACCTTACGAAGCTCACCGGCCTCTTCGTCAAATCGGTCGACGGCGGCTACCGCCTTCGGGACCCGGGCAAGGAGATCGTCCGCATCCTTCGACGCGGCACGCTCACCGACGACCTCCAGCTCGACCGGCGGCCCGTCGACGCGGCGTGTTACCGCTGTGGTGCCGACCTGACGGTTTCGTACAACGGGACCCGAGTGCTCACGATCTGTGACGAATGTCCGGGGAGCGTCTCGCTCGACGCGCTCCCGCGCGGCACGCTCACCGCCGTCTCCGCGTCGCCGCGGGCGGTCAAACGGCGCGAGCCGAACGAACTGCACCGGATCGTCCACGAGTCCTTCCAGCGGGTCTCGGAGTCGATGGCGGACGACATCTGCCCGGAGTGCCGCGGGTCGGTGTCGAAGAACCTCCGGATCTGTGGCTCCCACGATCTCGGCGACGACGGCGTCTGCCCGCACTGCGACCGCTGGTCCGGGCTCGCCGTCGACCTCGAATGCGACGTCTGCGGGCGGGGCTCCGTCTGCCAGCCGCTGTTCGCCCGTATGGACCACCCGGCCGTCGCCGAGGCCATGCGGCAGGGCGACGCTACCACCGCCTGGGAGCGACTTGGCTGGATCTGCAACTGGGAGGCCGAGACCGTCGAAACGCCGGCAGCGCCGCCGGTCCGGTTCACGTCGCCCGACGGCGCCATCGCCCTCCGGGTCGACGCCGATCTCGACGTGACGCCGGAGTACGGAGTACGGGCCGACTGATCCGGTCAGCTGCTCGGTCCGCTTCGCGTTCGTTCCTTTTGGGCTCGGTCCCCGTCGAGCTCGGTCTACCCCGTTCCCCTCAATCGACGGAGGCGGAATCCGGGCGATACTCGCGACTGATGGCCTTCCAGACGCCCGTCCGGTAGCGATAGTAGGTGATCGCCGCCGGGACCGACGTCTGCAGGATCATCATCGCGAAGACGCCGTAGATGCCGATCGCGGGGACGACCGTCCCGAGGTAGGCGGCCGGGAGTGCGACGACGTACATCCCGACGAGCTGCGAGTAGAGCGGCCAGCGCGTGTCGCCGCTCGCGCGGAGGGGGCCCGTTGCGCCCCCGTCGACGCCCTTGAACGTGATGGAGAGGCAGGCGACGTAGATGAACGTGACCACGAGCCCGAGGATCGAGGGGTCCTCGACGAACAGCCGGCCGACCTGCTCCGCGAACACGGCGACGGCGCCGGCGACGAGCAGGTAGACGGCCACCGAGAAGCGGATCACGTCCTTCGCCCACGCGTCGGCCGCGCTCTCGTCGGCCTCGCCGAGCGCCTGCCCGACCAGACTCGAGGAGGCGAGGCTGAACCCCCACCCCGGCGTCCCCATCAATCCGCGGACGCGGAGCGCGACGACGTAGGCCGCGACGACCTTCGGGCCGAACAGGCCGACGAGGTAGATCTGCGGGAACTGCGCGCCGGTCCGGGCGAGGTTCGTCCCGACGAGCGGCGTGCCGATCCGGAGCAGGTCGCCGACGAGTCCGAGATCGAGGTGCGGCCCCGAGAGCGGGACGCGGACGGGGAACGCGCCGATCCCCGGCAGGCGCCCCGCGGCGAGGCCGATCCCGAACGCCGCGGTGACGACGACGTTGCTCGCGACGGTGCCGATGGCGGCACCGACGACGCCCATGTCGAGCCCGAAGATGAGGACGCCGTTGACCGCGACGTTGATGACCGCGCCGCCAGCCCGCAGTACCATCGCGGTCCAGGCGTCGTCGGCGCCGACGAGCGTCCGGCTCCCGATGAGGTTCAGCGCCGCGAAGGGGACGCCGAAGCCCACGATCCGGAGGTACTCCGCCCCGTAGCCCGTCGCCGCCTCGCCGGAGCCGATCAGTTCGATGAGGAACTCGGAGAACAGGAAGTAGCCGACGGTCAGGGGGAGGGTGATCGCGAACGCGACGAACGCGCCCGCCTTGACCGCGAGCGCGAGCTCCTCCCAGGCCTCCGCGCCGAAGCGCTGGGAGACCATCGAGATCGTGCCGCCGGCGATGCCGCCGCCGAGCGCGAACGCGAGCCCCCAGAACGGCGAGGCGAAGCCGACGCCGGCGATCGCCGCCGGGCCGACCGCCAGCCCGACCATCGCCACGTCGGCTGCGGCCTTCGACATCCGGGCGATCCCGGTGACGATCCGCGGCCACGAGAGCTCCGTCGCCCGCTCGACGTGCTCGCGGTCGATGAGGCCGAGCCTCGCGAGGCCGGTGCCGACGAGCAGCAACGCTTGGCGGAAGGGATTGGGGACCAACTCGTCCGGCGCTTCACGGGCGGCCGTGAAAACGTTTCAGATAGCGGGCGATCTGTTGAATTGATCCAGTTCGGAGCCCGCTTTCGATTAGTGGTCTATTAGTTGGTAGTTGACGGCGACGCCGCCAATCGTGCCGAGTAGGTTCTGGCCGCGGAGCGTTTGCATTTATAAACGAGAGGGGCTATCGTCGCCGGCGATACCACTCGGTACACGTAGAAGGCCCCAATCGGCGAGCGGTCGCACTTATAAATAGAAGAAACGATCGTCGCCGACGACACCACTCAGCATGCCCAGAAAGCCCCAGCCGCTGAGGCGGTCGCGCTGCTCGCTGCGCGCCTCGCCAGCTCACTCGCTTCGCTCGTTCGCTGGCTCTGTGCTTACGTCGCAGGGCGTCCCGCGCAGCGGCTGCCCCTTTCAGTCCCACCCCGGAGTGGTGGCGAGGCGTCGCTCGCGGCGGTTGGATGGCTGTCGTCGCGCGCCGGCTTTCCGGCGTGCGGTGCGGAGCGGTCGGCGCGCGCGAGCAACGCGTGCGAGGGAGGCCGGGCGCGCCGCGCGGTGCGGTGCCGGCGCGCCCCGGCCGAGGCTGGGGAGGGCTGAGGAATTGCGGTTGCGGTGCCGTCGCGGTCGCGGTTGCTGTCGCGGTGCCGTCGCGGTCGCGGTTGCTGTCGCGGTGCCGTCGCGGTCGCGGTTGCTGTCGCGGTGCCGTCGCGGTCGCGGTTGCGATGCGGTCCTGGCGGACTGAAAGGGCGACGGCCGGTCGCGCCGGAGGGGAGTCGCTGAGTCAGGCCCTATCTGGACCGGGCGGTGCGGAGAGGTCCAGATATCCTGCTCAGCGACCGCGAGCGGCCGAGGGCTTTCTGGGTGTTTGCGGTGCTGTCGAGCACAGCAGGGTCTGCACCCAGTTATCCAGTTTATAAGCACGAGCGGCCGAGGACTTTCTGGGTGTTTGCGTTGCTGTCGAGTGCAGCAACGTCTGCACCTGTGCTTCCGGTTTATAAGCACGAGCGGCCGAGGGCTTTCTGGGTGTTTGCGTTGCTGTCGAGTGCAGCAACGTCTGCACCTGTGCTTCCGGTTTATAAGCACGAGCGGCCGAGGGCTTTCTGGGTGTTTGCGGCACCGTCGAGCGCAACAGCGCCTGCGCCCGTCCAACCATCCGCTTATAAAGAGCGCCCGAAGACTCCAACGCCATCGACGAACACGACGCCCTCACGCCGTCCCCCGTATAAACGAACTCCGGGAAAACCGCCTCAGACCTACTCCCCGTCCTCGTTCAGTCGCAACGCCATCTCCAGTTCGAAGCTCTCGGCGTTCGTCGTCTCGAAGCCGATCTTCTTGTACAGCGCCACGGCGGCGCGGTTCCAGCGCTCGACGGTGAGCCACACCTTCTCGATGTCCTCCTGCTGCCCGTAGCCGAGCAGCGCCTTGATAAGGCGGGTGCCGATACCGGCCTCCTGGTACTCCTGGTGGACGAAGATCGCCAGCTCGTAAGCGTCCTCGTCGGGGACGAGGGTCGCGTGGCCCGCGACCTCGTCGCCGTGCCACGCGATGACGTTGAAGCAGTCGCCGCCGAGGATGCTCTCGAGCCACTCGCGGACCTTCTCGGGCCGGCTCGGGGGGATCCCTTGCGCGCGGTCGGCGGGGTCGAAGTCGTCGTACATCCGCGCCAGCGCGTCGTGCTCGGCGTCGGTGCCGTCGTACGCACGAACCTCGATGGGTCGGCCCTCCCTGTCCTCGAACTCGACGGGCGGCGGTTCGAACGTGCCGGCGACGGCGTCCGGGAAGCGCTCCGGTGTCATCTGACGAGCGTGACCGAGGTTGTGGCGTTCAGGATGACGAACTCCGCGATGCTGCCGAGGTTGATCTTCCCCATCGGGCTCCGCTCGCCGCCGCCGAGGACGATGCCGTCGAAGTCCTCGCTCTCCGCGAGCTCGACGAGGCGGCTTCCCGGATCGCCCTCCACGCGGCAGATGGACGCGTCGAGGTTAGCCTCGGCGAGGTGCTTCTCGACGTGGTCGACGACCTCCTCCGGGGTGCGTGGCGAGTCGGGGTTCTCGAGGACGGCGACCGTCAGGTCGTCGCCCGCGGCGACCGCGCGCTCGACCGTCTGGTCTAACGCCGCCAGCGAGTCGTCGGTGCCCCCGATCCCGAGTAGCAGTTTCATGGGCGGAGGTTGCCCGGCGCGGTAAAAAGGGTTGGGCGTGGCGGTCGTCCAAATAAAGGCGGTCGTCGACGACGAGTAGATTTCTTTGATATCGTTTCTAAAAGGGCATAAATTTCTGAGTTCACGATGCCTTCTCTGTAGGCACTGAGAAAACAGCCATCGAGCGGTCTGCCAGATCGTATCACTGGGACAACACTCATTTCATTCCTCGAAAAATGGTGGTGTATGCGCGGACTCACTCGATTCGTAATCGCTATCCTCGCGGCCAGCCTCCTGGTCGCTGCCGGTGCCGGCGTCGCTGTTGCGTGGAGTGATGAACAGCCACTCACGGACGGAGAATTTTACTGGCAGGGTCAGACGATCGTCGCGAGCAATTTCTCCAGCGCCGACGAGGCCGCTCTGTATACTGAGAGCGGGTCACATGTTCGCAACATTACGCTCGAAAACGGCGACCTCGAAATCGACACAAGCGAACTTAAGGGGCAGTACTACGTGACGACGCCAGATCGAGAGCAAATTTCCTTCGAAGTGGCTATCCAGACGATCGGTGTCAGTGTTTCTGTGACGCGCTCGACGGAGGATCCTCCGTACCTGACAGCCACAGTTACCGTGTCGACGAACCGAGGTGGGACTCCGGCGATATACATATACGGGACCGATAACCTCGCTGATCGGCTGGTGGGAGAGAACGGGAATGTGATCAACGGGAGCACGGTAGCAGTCGAAGGCACTAATGGTGAAATCACAATTGCACTCGATGACCTCGCGGGCGGCGAGGAGGCGATCCGTGCAAGAGACCCTGAAAGCGGAACGGGTGGAATCGATATCTTCGACATTCCGCAGATCACCCATCCACCAGACAGTTATGACGGAATCGTCGGGCGCGGCGAAACCGTCTGGCAAGGAGAGACCGTCGCAGTCAACGTGACAGCCCACGACCGGTACGGCCTCGAACAGCTCGACGGCGAGCATATCATGACGAAACAGGCCGCGACTGACGGTCGGCTGTACGTCAACACCACTGACGTCGAACCGGGGATCTATCGTGTCCTCGAGAACAAATCCGGTAACGAGGTCACTCGATTCAGAGTTAAACAGCAGACTCTTGAAGCGACAGTCGACGTTGAAGAGGAAACCATCCGCGTCGAGAGTGATCGGAAAGAATACACCGCCACTGTCCGCATCGCGAACGACTCCGGGAACGTCACCGCGAGGGCAGTTCCCAAGTCGGAGGGCGACTGGATGACTTTAAATGCCTCCGAGAGTGCCGTGCTGCAACTGAATCTCTCGGTATTGGCGCCTGGTGAGTACACGGTCCACGTCACGGTAGACGACGCGCCCGTGACTGCGACATCGTCGTTCACGATTGCCGAACCTGAAACGGCAACACCGACCGAGACAGAGACTGAAACCCCTGAGACTACTGTGACCCAGTCCTCAACCGCGACCGAGTCGATAACTGCAACTGATACCTCTCCCACGGAGACAGCGACCGCGACCAACGCCAAAACGCCCGGGTTCGGCATCGAGATCGCACTGGCCGCGCTACTGGCAAGTGTTGCGTGGTGGCGGCGCGGATAGCGACCACTTGTTTTAAAAGTAAGACCGTACTGAGAGTCTGAGTTCTCACGTGGGTGAATTCGGGTCGAACGCATACTCGCCTTTTCCTACAACCCAGTACTTCCCCTCCGCCTTGAAGACTTCACCAGCAGCGGCAGCGCTCTCTGGGAGTTCGTCGGGGTCGGCGAGTTCGTCGCGTTCCGTCTGGGCGCCGCCGAGCTTGTCGTCCAGGTCAGCGACGCTATCACGAGTGGAACTATCTCCCCGCTCTTTTCCTCGAGGGGCTCCGAGTCGGCTTAGGCTAGGTAGGTGTAACGCCCAGCTGATTGACGCCGACGCCCGCGGCTTCGTCACGCGCCCGATGACTCTTTTAGCGGCATTGAAAATGTCTTTGAACAATTAGCCACGGAATATGTCCTTTCATGGGAGGTGTCTGGTTTCGGAGCACTTCGACATCAATAGAGATCGACGAGAAGAGTTGCAGGGCAAAATGATAGTGAGGCATGTAATCATTCTTCTAATAACCAGATTTAACACAGCAGCGGTCGCTATTGATAGGCATGTCTGAGTTCATCGAGCCGGGGGTCCGCGAAGTCCGTGGCAGCGATAGCCACAGCCAGATAACCCTCCTCGTCGGTTACTCCGAGGACATCGATGAATTCGTAGATGCGGTTTCGGAGCTTGATATTGAAGACTTCGAAACGGTTGGTAGAACTACCTTCCGTGTCACGCTGCCTGAAGCCGATGTCGACCAGCTTTGCGAAACTGATGGTGTGATCTCAGTGGAACTGGACAATAACGATGTCTACACACTGGAAAGTCAAGATTTTCAATCCCAGACCGGTTCGATGATGTAGACGATTTTATTGGATACGTCTACGATTCATTCATTCAATCCCTCAATGTGCCTGGGTCGGATAAGGAAGGTGAGGGAGTCCATATAGGGATCCTCGACTCGGTTGGCAACCCACCAGAGGAACTCAAATCGGGGATTAAATTCGAGGAAGCCCACGACGGCTATCTCTCGATAGAGGCAGACGATCTGATAGGCCATGGGACAGATGTGCTTGACCTAGCAGCCGCGATGGCACCGCGTGCAACCTTTAGTACGTTTCAGGTCACGCCGACAAACCCCTCGGAGTCAAATCAGGGCAGCCGTCGAGGAGCGGTGATATCCGCACTTAATGACGTTGCGGATACTGATATCGACCTCCTAAATATGTCCCTTGGAATCCCTCATGAATGTGGTGGGCGATGCTCGCTTTCTCGGGAGACACGGTATCTGGCCAAAGAAGACGATGTCTGTCCGGTCGTCGCGACGGGGAACCGTGAACGTGCAAAAAGGCTGGGCGTTCACTGCCCAGCAATTTGTGACGAGGTCCTCAGTGTTGCTGGGTATATGCCCTACTGCGGTCACGAAATCGTCCGGGGGGAGGAGTCCGGGCAGTGGTGGCTCGAGTCAAAAAACGGAGAAACTCCGACTGGCATCTTCTGCGGCCAGAGCGGGTGTTGTAGCGGAGCGGACTGTATGACGCATCGAGTTGAAAAGCCGTGGGGAGGAAACGTCTCTTGGCACAATTCGGTCCCAGACGTAACCGCCCCACCAATACACCTCAAAGAGAACGGCGCTAGTGAGGTCTCCCTCCAACTCGGTACGAGCTTTTCAACGCCGATCGTTACGGGCTTACTTGCCACTGCCTTGAGCGATCTACCAACATCGTGGAATAATCTGTCCGCTCTGGAGATCGTCCGCACTGCGTCTGAAAGCTCTAGTCTACTTGATGAAGGAGATCTTTATAAGTTCGATATGGGCGCCACACGACAGAACCTGGCACAGAGAGTAAACCGATAAGGACAGTTGTCGAACTGCTATATCTCCGAGTAGTCGTATTCGGTGAACGCGAACCGACCCTTCCGCATCATCCAACAGCGATCGTCCGCGCCGATAATATCCAAGAGTTCTATCACAACCACGAGCAGTTCTTCGACACGGACGACATCGACCCCTTAGTCGGCCGCGAACTCTTTGATTTCGTCCGCATTGAGGTCGGGGTTCTCTGCGACGATATCAAGAACGTGTTGTAGACGTCAGTCATCCTCTTCGTCATCTTCTGATGGGTCGTTGAGTATATCATGCAGATCGCCCATGTGGGTGTGGATCCTCTTGAACACCTCTTCGGCTGCCTCAACGAACTCGACTATCGTGTCGTCGGTGATACCGACATCGACGGTCTTCGAGTCTCCAATGAAGCGTACCGTCTTCACGTCCTCGGCATCGTCGTAGATCTCGATGTCACGTACGTAATGGACCCGCTCGTCAGGTTCGGTTGTGGCCATATCGTGTCCGTAGCCCGGCGCCTTGGTAAAGTTTCGGTGACGGTGAAAAGGTGATGTTTAGATAAGGGTTCCTAGAAATGAGCGACGCCCGCATCCGTAGCTGCCCCCGGCGAAAAGAGCGAAGCATCTCACCGAACCCCGACAAAGTAACACGGAACCAGGAACAGGAGCGAAAGCGCAGCGAGTCGCAGGAGCCGAGACTGCCGAGGGCTTTCAGCTGTTTCCGACTACTCCTCTATCGAATATTGCTTCTCTGAACACTACCGGCGGTAACCTGAGGGGCTTGTACTGTCACGTCTTCGACGAGCTATCGCCGGCCGGCGACTCGCCCGCTGGCGGTCGTACGGGCAACCCTTTTGCGTGCCGGACGGGATACACCGTGTATGACCGAGGAGCGAGCCGCGGCACGGGATTCCACCGACGAGGGAACCGAGACGGGCACGGATCCCTCCGCCGCGAGCGACGACCCGGGCGAGGAACCTGCCGCTGACGAGTCCCCCATCGACGACGCGGCCGGCAACGACGCGGCCGGCGACGACGCCGTCGACGAGGCCCCCACCGACGAGGCCCCCGACCAATCCGCCGAGAGCGACGTCCCCCGAGACGTCCGGAAGTACGAGCGGTTCCAGAAGATGGACGGGGCCCAGTACGACCGCGTCAACGAGTTCCTCCGCGACCGGACGTACGTCACGGCCCGCGAGTGGGCCATCGCGCGGCTCTGTGCCGACTTCCGGACGGAAACCGGCGTGGAGATGACGAAGATCGGCGAGAACCTCCCCGAACTCATCCCGTTCATGACGGACACCTACTCGCCGCAGGCGGTCAACCAGGCGCGCCACTCCTTCGAGGAGAAGGTGACGAAGGCGGGCGCGACCTTCCTCTACGGCGCGATGTGCGGGTTCTTCACCGCCGAGGACCTCGACGAGACGATGTACGAGGTCACGGAGATCGCGAAGTTCCTCCTCGAGGTCGAGGGTGTCGACCTCGACGTCGAGGACGAGCTCGAGGCGGAGGAGCGCATCTCCAGCGTGATGCGCGAGGTCCGCGAGTCGAGCCAGGAGCTCCGCGGCGAGGAGGTCCAGTGTCCGGAATGCGGCCACGTCCACGAGCCGGTCGAGGACTGACCACGCCGATACGCCCAGCCACAGGGCTGGAACCGCCAGTTTCTCACCAGGTTTGTCACGTGGGGAAGTGTTTTCCCTCGGCGTTGGCATGCTTCGATGACTCCTGTGATGGTCACCGAACGGACGCAGAGCCTCGGCGGCCTGGTGCTCATCTGCGGGCTGAGTGCGGGATTGCTCTCGGTCCATCTGCTCCACGCCGCCGAACCCGGCGAGGGGCACCGGTCGCTAGTCCTCGGTATCCTGTTCCCGATAGCGCAGGCGACGGCGGGCCTCGCCGGCGGCGTCTGGCTCTGGCGGAGCGACCTCACCGGGACGGAAGTCGGTCGCGTCGGCAGCTGGTGTGCGTTCGGTGCCGCGGTGCTGGCAACGGGCGGGCTGCTCACCGTGCTGTACCAGCAGGCGGAGGGCGTGATGATGAGCGACTGGCGGTATATCATCGCCAACGCCGCTACCGGCGGGCTGCTCGGCGGGTTCGTCGTCGGCGTCTACGATAGCCGACAGCGCGTCGCCCGCCGGAAAGCGGCGGCAGCCGGCGAGCGCGCCGAGCGACTGAGCGACCAGCTCACGGTCCTGAACCGGGTGCTTCGTCACGACCTCCGGAACGGCGTGAACCTCGTTCAGGGGCACGCGAACCTGATCGCCGAGAACGAGCCGGCGGTCGCCGACCGTGCCGAGAAGATCGAGGCGGAGGCCCAGCGGCTCGTCGAACTCGGCGAACAGGCTCGCGAGATCGAGGCCGTCCTCCGCAGCGACGAGACCGACCGCGAGGTCGTCGACCTCGTCGCCATCGTCGACGCGGCGATCGAGCAGGTCCGGACCGCGGAGTCGGACGTCGAGTTTTCCGTCTCCCTCCCGGACCGACTTCGCATCCGGGCACACCCGCTGGTTTCCTCGGCCGTCCGGAACGTCGTCGAGAACGCGGTCGACCACTGTGACGAGCCGACGCCGCGAGTCGCCGTCGACGCCGACGCCGTCGAACGGGACGGAACGCGGTTCGTCGAACTCCGCGTCGCCGACAACGGCCCCGGCATCCCGGACGAGCAGGTGACGGTGCTGGAGCGCGGCTTCGAGACGTCGCTGGAACACGGGAGCGGCCTCGGGCTCTGGCTCGTTCACTGGCTCGTCACCGCCTCAGACGGGCACGTCCGGTTCGAGGACAACGACCCGAAAGGGAGCGTCGTCCGCCTCCAGTTCGAGGCAGTCGACGACCCGACGGCCGACTCCCGATCGGTAGCCGACTGACTGCCGCTCGCGGGACGGACGACGACTCAGTCGTTGGCCGGCGTCGCGCCGTCGCCGCCATCCGGCCCGTCTCGGAGGTCGTCGACTACTGCATCGGGCCGGTCGTGAAGTAGACGCGGTTCGCCGGCCCGAGGGGGTCGACGTCGAACGGCTCACGCTCGTCCGCCAGCCCGGTGTTGAGCCCGCGGCCGCCGGGGAGCTCCCGCAGGACATCGTCGACGCTCTCCGTCTCGGCAGTGCGCTCGGCGACGTCGACCGTGAGGAGCGGCCCCCTGTGCGTGTATCGTGGCTGAACGATCGGACGATGCGGTATAAAACGTCGGGACGGGAGCGGCCGGGCGCCGGGTCGGACCGCAGCCGACCCTTACTCCGCGGACTCGTAGATGAGCTCCACGTCGTCGGCGAAGCGCTCGAGGATGTTGCGGCGCTTCTTCTTCATCGTCGGGGTCAGCAGGTCGTTTTCCGTCGTGAACTCCTCCGGGACGAGGCGGAACTGCTTGATCCGCTCGTACTCCTCGAAGGCTTCGTTCACGGCCTCGACCTCGCGCTCGATGCGCTCGCGGACGGCGTCGTGGCGGCAGACAGCCCGGGGCTCCGGCGGGAGCTCGACCCCCTCCTCCGCGGCCCACGCGCGGATCCGGTCGAAGTTCGGGACGATGAGCGCGGAGACGAACTTGCGCCCGTCGCCGAGGACGAGACACTGCTCGACGAACTCGTTGGCGGCGAACCGGTCCTCGATGGGGCCGGGCGCGACGTTCTTGCCGGTCGAGAGCACGAGGAGCTGCTTGGTCCGCTCGTGGAAGACGAGGTAGCCGTCGGCGTCGACCTCGACGACGTCCCCGGTGCGGAACCACGGATCGCCCGCGTTCGCGCCGGTGTCGCGGACGACGGCGTCGTCGACGGCTTCGGTGAACGCGTCCGCCGTCGCCTCCGCCCGGTTCCAGTAGCCGTCGGTGACCTGCGGCCCGCGAACCAGCAGCTCGCCGACCTCGCCGTCGGCGCGCTCCCGCAGACCGTCGTCCGCGGCGCTCTTCTCGAGCGCGAGGTCCGTCTCCACGACCGGGGGGCCGATGGTGCCGACCTTCGGTGCCTCGCCGGGGTTCACGGCAACGACCGGTGACGTCTCGGTGAGCCCGTAGCCCTCCAAGATCGGGAGGTCCATCGCGTGATAGAGCGCGCACAGCTCCGCCGAGAGCGAGCCGCCCCCCGAGACGAAGTAGTCGACGTTGCCGCCGAGCGCGTCGCGCACGTTCGAGAACACGAGTGTGTCGGCGATCGACCGCTTGAGGTCGAGTACCGCGCCCGGGTCGTCCGTCTCGTAGTGCGCGCGGCCGACGTCGACGGCCCACTGGAATATCCGCTGTTTGACCGGCGAGGCGCTGGCCTGCTCGCGGATGCCGTCGTACAGCTTCTCGTAGACGCGCGGGACGCTCGTCGCCGTCGTCGGCTCGACGAGGCCGAAGTCCTCCTTCAGTGTCTCGGGGCTCTCGGCGTATGCGACGGTCGCGCCGACCGCGAACATGAGGAAGTGGCCGGCGAGCCGCTCGAAGACGTGCGAGAGCGGGAGGAACGACAGCGTCGTCGACTCGCTCGTCGTCGCCGGCACGTCCGGGCCCTTGTCCGGTCGCGGCCCGAGCCGCCGGTAACACTGGGTGAGGTTCGACCGGAAGTTGTGGTGGGTGAGCTGCACCCCCTTCGGGCGGCCCGTCGTGCCGGAGGTGTAGATGAGGCTCGCGAGGTCGTCCATCGCGGTGCCGTCGATCCACTCCTCGTAGGCGTCGGGATCGAACGCGTCGGCGCCCAGCTCGTGGACCGCCCCCAGCTCGTGGACCGTCTCGTCGACCGCGTCGCCGGCGACCTCGTCGAAGGTGACGACGGCCTCGAGGTCGTGGGGGAGGTCGCCCCGAACGTCGTCCAGCTGATCGAGGAGGTCCTGGTTCTCGGCGACGACGACCGTCGCCTCCGGGTCCGTCAGGAGGTACTCGAGCTGGTCGTCGGAGGACGACGGATAAATCGTGGTGACGGTCGCGCCCGCCGCCAGCGCCGCGAAGTCGACCTGCGCCCACTCCATCCGGGTGTGCGCGAAGATGGCGACCCGGGTCCCGCGCTCGACGCCCAGCTCCCGGAAGCCGGCCGCGAGGTTGCGGACGATCGACCGCATCTCGGCGTACGTAAGGTCGGCGTAGTCGCCGTCGGGCGCGGCGGGGACCACGTCGGCCGCGACCAGCGAGCGGCCGTATATCCCGCCCTTGTACTGCTGGGCCACCTCGGCGGCGTTGCGCTCGGCGCTCCGCTCGAACGTTCGCGGGATCGGCTCGCTCGTCGTCAGTTCGTCGTCGAGGTCGCGCTCGGCCGCCTGCCAGTTCATGACGCTCCAGTTTCCGCGCCAGCAAATAAACTATGGGGTCGCTGGAAGTTCACGGAGCACGGAACACGAGCGTCGAACTGCCGCCCGAGGGAGCGCCGCGCGCTATTCGGCTTTCTCGTCGAGATAGCGCAGGACGCCGCGCGTGTTGAGACGGGCGTCGGCGCGGGCGCGTTCCCGGTTCCAGAACTCGGCGGCCTCGGTCGTCTCGACGAAGTGCTCGATGACGGCGTCGTCGTCCGCGAGCTCAGCGCGCTTCTGGCGGACCGCCTCGACCCACTCGACGTAGCCGCGCTTCATCTCCTCGATGAGCGACGGCTCGAACTCGCGCGGGCCGAAGTGCGGGTAACAGAGCACCTCGGGATCGAGGGCAGCGATGGTCGAGGCGTCGTCGAGGCACTGGTCGAGGTCGAACTGCGGCGGCGGCGAGGTCGGGCGCACGCTGTCGATCTCGGGGACGTAGATCCCGGCGGCGTCCGCGACGAACACCACGCCTTCGTCGGCCTCGTGGAAGACCGTCTGGTGCGGGGCGTGGCCCGGGGCCTCGATGACGTCCAGCTCGCGGTCGCCGAGATCGAGCGTCTCGCCGCCGGAGAGGCCCTCGATGCGCTCTTCCGGCACCGGCTTTGGCTCGACGTAGTGGCGCCACTGGTCGCCGACGGCGTTCTTCGTTCCCTCGACGAGCCGGTCCGGGGAGACGAGGTGGCGCACGCCGCGGTCGTGGATGCGCACCTCGGCGTTCGGGTACTTCTCGGCGAAGTAGCCCGCGCCGCCCGCGTGGTCGAGATGAGCGTGCGTCGGCAGGAGCCAGTCGAGCTCGTCCTCGTCGATGCCGATCTCCGCGATGCTCTCGAAGATCGCCTCCCGGTTCGTCCCGATTCCCGTATCGATCACGGCCGGATTCGGCGTGTCGTAGATGTACACCGCCCCGTATCCCTGCGTGTCGTACATCCCTGTGTCGTGTACGTACAGGTCCGACGCGCCGCGAACCGGCTCGAAGTCACCGACGTCCATACGGGGACGTGCGGCCGGGGGATGGGTTAACCGTTCGGTGCCGGCAGCGATTATTTTTGATCGTTGTTTCGGGTGTCGACGCTGGTTCCGTAGTCAGGCTCGGTTTCGTGGACGTCGCGGCCGCCTCCACTCGATGCGTTCGATAAGCCGCAGCCGCACACCGGCCGCGCTTATAAACGAGTTCGGATATCGTCGCTCACGTCACCACTCAGCACGTCCAGAAAGCTCCAGCCGGCGAGCGGTCGCTTTTATAAATGGATCTGATTGTCGCTACTTGCGACACCACTCGGCACACGTAGAAAGCCCCAGCCACTGAGCGGTCGCGCTGCTCGCTGCGCTCCTCACCCGGCTCGCTCCCTTCGGTCGCTCACCGGGTTGTGGTGCTAGCTTCGCAGGGCTTCCCGCTCAGCGGCTGCCCCTTTCAGTCCCACCCACAGAGTGGTTGACGGGCGTCGCGGCCGGCGGTTGCCGGGCTGTCGCGGCGGGGTTGCGGTGGCGCGCGCGAGCAACGCGTGCGAGGGAGGGCGGGGCGCGCCGAGCGGTGTTGTCCCGGCGCGCCCCGGCCGAGGCTGGGGAGGGGCGAGGCTTGCGGTTGCTGTGCGGTGCTGTTGCGGTGGCGGTTGCTGGGCCGTGCTGTCCTGGTGGACTGAAAGGGCGATGGCCGGTCGCGCCGGAGGGGAGTCGCTGAGACAGGCACTATCCGCGGCGGGCGGTGCGGAGAGCCGCGGATATCCTGCTCAGCGACCGCGAGCGGCCGAGGGCTTTCTGGGTGTTTGCGGTGCTGTCGAGAGCAAGCACGTATCACCTGCCCAAACCTGCGCATAGCGAGCGGCCGAGGGCTTTCGAGGAGTCTGCGGTGCTGCCGAGAGCAAGACCGTATCACCTGCCCAAACCTGGGCATAACGAGCGGTCGAGGACTTTCTCGGTGTCGTAATCGAGACCAGCTTCGTCCTCACCTGCATGGCCCATTTATAAACAAAATCCACCTATCACTATTGAGGACTCTGTCCCGTTCCGAAACCAGCGACGACGCCCGGGTACCCTGTTAAAAACGAGACCGACAAATCAGACCGTTTCCATCTCCGCTTCCAGCTCGCGCAGCTTCTCGATGCGCTTGTCCATCGGCGGGTGCGTGGAAGCGAGCTTGCCGATGAGGCCGGAGCGGATCGGGATGATGAAGAACGCGTTCATCTCGGCCTGGTCGCGCAGGTCCTCCTTCGGCACGTTGTCCATTCGGCGGTCGATGCGCATCAGCGCGGAGGCGAGCGCGCTCGGGTTGCCGGTGATCGACGCGGCGCCGCGGTCGGCGGCGTACTCCCGGTAGCGCGAGAGGGCGCGGATCAGCAGGAACGAGACCACCCAGACGACCAGCGAGACGACGATGGCGACCCAGACGGGCGGGGAGTTGCGGTCGTCGCCGGCGAAGAGCCAGCCCCAGCGCACGACGAAGAACGCGATGGTCGAGAGGAACGAGGCGATGGTCATCACCATCACGTCCCGGTTCTTCACGTGCGCGAGCTCGTGGGCGAGGACGCCCTCGAGCTCCTCGTCGGAGAGCGTGCGCTGGAGGCCGCTGGTCACGCAGACAGTCGCGTTCTTTTGGTTGCGCCCGGTCGCGAAGGCGTTGGGCACCTGCGAGTCGGCGACCGCGACGGTCGGCTTCGGCAGGTCGGCCTGCTGGCTCAGGCGCTCGATCTTCCGGTGCAGCTCCGGCTCCTCGTCCGGGGCCACCTTCCTGGCGCCCATGCTCCGCAGCGCGAGCTTGTCGCTGAAGAAGTACTGGACCAGCGAGAACCCGCCCATCAGGACGAGCACGGTGAGCATGCCGGCGTCGTAGAAGCTGACCAGCGCGCCGACGAACGCCAGGTAGAGGCCGAATAGCAGGAACATCGTGAACGCCATGCGCCCACGGAGTCCCCAGTCCGTGCTCCATTGCATGGACGTCCGTAGCCGCCCAGTCGGGTAAAACCTGCCGGACGTGACGGTGACGGGGGAAAGCCGTGGACCCGCAGCGATCGCCCGCCGTCAGTCGTGATACGTCGGCGCCGCGGCCTCGACGACCGCCGTCGCCAGCGCGTCGAACGTCGCCTCGTCGGGGACGACGTCGACGTCGATGCCGTGGGACTCGGCCGTCTCCCGCGTCGGATCGCCGATGACGCCGACGACGGCGTCGTTCAGCCCGGCAATCGCCGCCTCGCGCTCGCCGCGCTCCGCCGCGAGGTCGAGGAAGTTCTCGACCGTGAGCGAGGAGGTGAACGCCGCGGCCTCCAGCTCGCCGGCGACGGCGCGGTCGACGGACTCGCCGGCCTCCGGGGGCGTGACGAGCTCGTACAGCACCGTCTCGTTGACCTCGGCGCCGGCCTCGCGGAGCCCGTCGAGCAGCACGTCGCTGCCGTGGTCCGAGCGCGCGACCTCGACAGTCGCGCCGCCGACCGCCTCGCGCAGAGTCTCGACCAGCCCCGCGGAGGTGTACTCCTCGGGTACCACGTCGACCGTCCAGCCAACCTCGCGGGCGACCTCGGCGGTCGCCGGGCCGATGGTCGCCAGCGTCGCGTCGCCGGGCGTCCAGCCGGCCTCGGCGGCGAGCTCGACGCCGGTTTTGCTCGTGAGGATCACGTAGTCGGACCCCGATTCGGGCGTCGCTCCCGTCGGCTCGACGGCGAGCATCGGGTCCGGCACCGGCTCCGCGCCGAGCGACTCCAGCAGCTCGACCGCCGACTCGAGGCGTTCGTCGTCGGGGCGGAAGACGGCGACGCGCACCTCGCGGCTCATTCGTCGGCCTCCGGACTGGCGGATCCGTCAGCGGGCACCGCCCCCGAGTTCTCCAGCACGTCGACGACGGCGTCCCGCGTCGCCGCCACCTCGCCGATGACGGTGATCGCGGGCGGGCTGATCTCCTGCTCGTCGCGCACGTCGACGATGGTCTCGAGCGTGCCGGTCGCGACCTGCATGTCGGGCCAGGTCGCGCGCTCGACGAGGGCGACGGGCGTGTCGCCGGGCTTGCCGGCCTCGCGGAGGGCCGTCGTGTAGTCCGGGAGCCTCCCGACGCCCATCAGGACGACGATGGTGCCGCCGGTCGCGGCCAGCGCCTCCCAGTCGACCGCGCTGTCCGCCTTGGTCGGGTCCTCGTGGCCCGTGACGAACGAGACGGAGGAGGCGTGGTCGCGGTGCGTGACCGGGATGCCGACGACACCGGGGCCACCGATTGCGCTCGTGACGCCCGGGACGACCTCGAAGGGCACGTCGTGGGCGGCGAGGTACTCGGCCTCCTCGCCGCCGCGGCCGAAGACGAAGGGGTCGCCGCCCTTCAGCCGGACGACGGTGTTGCCCTCGCGGGCGAGCTCGACGAGCCGGGCGTTCGTCTCCGACTGCGGCGTGCGCTCGCCACCGGCGCGCTTGCCCACGTCCTCCCGCTTCTCCTCGGGGATCCGGCCGAGGATCTCCGGACCGGGGAGCTTGTCGTGGAGGACCACGTCGGCCGATTCGATCAGGTCCTGGGCCTTGACGGTCAGGAGGTCGGGGTCGCCCGGGCCGGAGCCGACGAGGTAGACCTTCCCCTCGGCGAGGTCGGCCTCGTCGTCAGTCGTGGAGGCGGTGTCGTCCGTGGAGGCGGTGTCGTCCGTGGAGGCGGTGTCGTCTGCGGAGGCGGCGTCGTCTGCGGAGGCGGTGTCGTCGGCCGCGGGTGCGTCGTTACTCATCGTCGTCGGTGGCGACCGCGACGTCCTCGATCTCTTCGTCCTCCTCGCGTCGGGCCTCCTGGATCAGCTCCTTCGCGCCGCGGTCGGCGAGGTCGGCGGCGAACGCCTTCGCCTCGCTGGCGTAGCGTTCGGCATCGAGGTCGCGGGTGTCCGCGACCTCTTCCGTGCCGTCCTGGGAGAGCACGCGCACGCTCGTGTGGACGTACTGGCCCTGCACCATCGCGTGGATGCCGATAGGGGCGACGCAGCCGCCGCCCAGCTCCGAGAGAATGGTGCGCTCGACGGTCGTCTCGACGCGGGTCCGGGGGTGGTCCAGCGCGCGCCGGACCGTCTCGACGACGTCCGGGTCGCTCGCGGTGACCGCGATGGCGCCCTGGCCCGCCGCGGGGACGAACTCCTCGCGGGGGAGCTGCTGGGTCTCGAGGTCGTAGAAGAGGTCCGAGCGCCGGAGGCCGGCCTCCGCGAGCACGAGGGCGTCGTACTCGACGTCGACCTCGCGCTCCATCGCGCTGCGTTCGAGGTCCGACAGCGAGTCGAACCACTCGTCGACGCTCAGCTCGAACTCGTCCTCGGCATCCTCGTCGTCGCCCTCCTCCTCGTCCGTCCCCTCCTCAACGACGCGGTCGTCGTCGGAGGCGATCAGCCGCTCCTCGTGTTCCGCCTGGAGCCCCGGGGCGAGCAGCTTCTCGATGCGGGTGTCGACGTTGCCGCGGACCGGTTCGACCTCGAGGTCCGGGCGCGCGGCGAGGATCTGGGCCGTGCGGCGGAGCGACGCGGTGCCCACGGTCGAGCCCGGCGGGAGGTCCTCCAGGGCCGTACCGTCGGGCGTCACGAGCACGTCGCCCGCGGCGGCTCGCTCGGGGACGGCGGCGACGACGAGGTCGTCGGCGTCCTCGGTCGGGACGTCCTTCAGCGAGTGGACGGCGAGGTCGGCGTCGCCGTCCATGACCTCCTCGTCGAGCGCGCGCACGAACGCGCCCGTTTTCCCGAGCCGGTGGATCAGCTCGTCTGGGATCTGGTCGCCTCGCGTCTCGACTTCCCGAACCTCCACGTCGCGGCGGCGGCCGGAAAGCGCCTCGCGCACGGTCGCGGCCTGCCGAAGGGCCAGGTCGGAGCCGCGCGTGGCGAGCCGGAGCGTCTCTGTCATACTCGAATCGTGGACGCCCGCACTCAAAAGGACACCAGTTTGCCGATTCGACGGCTCTCGGCCGGTACCGGCGAATACCACTCAGTTGAGCAACCATTCGAGGGAAAGAAACTTCAACCGAAGCGTTCTCGCTCGTACGCAATGGGGGATTGGGCCAGTGACCTTGGACTGCTCTCGATCGCGGCTCTCGGAACGGTCCTCGGACTGATCCACCTCCACCACCTGCTAGCGTTCGACGCCGCCTCCTTCTGGCTCCTCGAGGCCGTGCTCCCGCTGGCGCTCGCAATCGGCCTCATCGCGGGGTCGGCCTGGCTCACCCGCGAGAACTTCACGCGGCGCGAGACGGCCCGCGTCCTCCTGTGGATCGCCGTCGGCTGCCTCGGCTTGCTCGTCACCATGACCTGGTCGCTCGCGCACGGGATAACGTCGGACCAGCCGGTCGAGCACTTCTGGTACCTCGTCGCCGACAACGTCACCGCCGGCGCCATCGTCGGGCTGGTGCTTGGCGCCTACGACGTCGAGGGCGACCGGCGGACCGAGGCCTACGAGACCGCGAGCCACCGGCTCCAGCGCGAGCGGAACCGGTTCGCGACGCTGTTCGAGAACGTGCCGAGCCCGACCGTCTACTACGAGCTCGTCGACGGCGACCCGGTCGTCGTCGAGGCCAACCCGGCGTTCGAGTCGAAGTTCGGCTACGACGCGGACGCCATCGTCGGCGAGTCCGTCGACGACCTGATCGTCCCGCCCGACCTGCGCGAGGAGGCCGACGAGCTGAACGAGCGAGTCGGCGTGGAGGACCTTCAGGTCGAGGTGACCCGCTCGACCGTCGACGGGCGGGGCGATTTCCTGCTGTACACCGTCCCGCTCTCCGCCGAGGAGCACCGCGGGTTCGCCACCTACGTCGACCTCACCGAGCAGAAACGCCGGGAACAGCGCCTGAGCGTCCTCAACCGCGTCCTCCGGCACGACCTCCGGAACGCGATGAACGTCGTCGTCGGCCACGCCGACACCCTCGCGGCCGGCGACGAGGACCCGGAGACGGCCGCCGACGCGATCCGGGCTCGCGCCGAGGAGCTGCTCGAGAAGAGCCGGAAGGCCCGGATCGTCGAGCGCGTCCTCGACGCCGACGCGAGCCACGACCGCCCGGTCGACCTGACGGAACTCGTGGCTCGACGGATCGAACGGGCCCGGAAGCGGCACCCCGAACTGGACGTCGACCCGGCGCTGCCGGACGACCCCGTCTGGGCCAGCGCGAACGACCTCCTCGGCGTCGCCGTCGACAACCTGCTCGAGAACGCGGCGTCCCACGGCGGCGAGGACCCGAGAGCCGGGGTGTCGGTCGAGCCCGACGACCCGCCCACCCTCCGCGTCTACGACAACGGTCCCGGGATCCCCGAGACGGAGATCGACGTCCTCAGACGCGAGCGGGAGACGCAACTGGAGCACACGAGCGGCCTCGGCCTCTGGCTGGTCGCCTGGATCGCCCGCGATGCCGGCGGCGAGATCGACATTCGGAACCACGACAACGGCGCCGAGGTGACGATCACGTTGCCGGCCACCGAGCCGCCGAGTGACGTCGACGGCGAATAGCTGGGCTTTGGCGTGAGATCGGTGGATGCCATACTCTGCTTAAAAACCGGATTCGTAGGCGCTGCTGCCTTCGACCACTCCGCGGACGTTTGGAAAGCCCTCGGCCGCTCTTTATAAGCGGGTTTGGGTAGAGGATACGGTCTTGCTCTTTACAGCACCGCAAACGCCCAGAAAGCCCTCGGCCGCTCGCGGTCGCTCCGCGACATATCTGAACCTCTCAGCACCGCCCGGTTCAGATAGGGGTCGTCGGAGCGACTCCGTTACACCGCGACCGGCCGTCGCCCTTTCAGTCCCCCAGGTCCGCGACAGGGACAGCCACCGCGACCGCGACCACGACCGCGACCCCAACAGCGACCCCAACAGCGACCGCAATACCTCAGCCCTCCCCAGCCTCGGCCGGGGCGCGCCGGGACTGCACAGCTCGGCGCGCCCCGCCCTCCCTCGCACGCGTTGCTCGCGCGCGCGCCACCGCAACCCCGCCGCGACAGCCCGGCAACCGCCGGCCGCGACGCCCGTCAACCACTCTGTGGGTGGGACTGAAAGGGGCAGCCGCTGAGCGGGACGCCCTGCGAAGTTAGCACCGCAATCCCGGCGAGCGACCGAAGGGAGCGAGCCGGGTGAGGAGCGCAGCGAGCAGCGCGAGCGCTCAGCGGCTGGGGCTTTCTGGGTGTGCCGAGTGGTATTTGTAGCCACGATGGCCAATCTTGCTTATAAGTGCGAGTATTCAGCGTCTGGCGCTTTCTGGGCATGCTGAGTGGTGTCATTCGCGCCGCTAACCGGGTTTGTTTATAAGTGTGACCGCCTCAGCGACCGGGGCTTTCACGATCGCGAAGTGGCGTCGCCGGCGACGGTAGCCGAGGCCTCTTATAAACCACCCAAGCCAGCGGCCCACGTTCGCGGCGTCCTCACGTCGAACACCACAGCTCACTCCAAACAACCGCACCGCTTATTCACCCACCTCGATAAACACGCGTCGAGATGGACCCGCTGCACGCGCGCTACCCGTTCTTCCAGGACGCCCGCGAGGCCGTCGCGGAGGCCGACGTCTCCCTGCCGGCCCTCGTCGCGGCCGACGCGCCGGCCGTCGAGCGCGGCCGCGAGCGTGTCGAGCGCGCGCTGATGGAGGGGACCGTCGCCTCCGAGTCGCCCGAGGAGTACGACGCGAGCGCGGAGCTGCTCTCGTACCCCATCGCCCGCATCCTCGTCTCCCTGCTCGACTCGACGGCGGCCGTCGAGAAGTACGCGACTGCGGAGGCCGCCACCGCCGCCGAACGCTTCGCCGAGGACTTCGAACGCGACGACGAACTCCAGTCCGTATCGACGCCCAGCGTCGACTTCGAGGACGTGCTCGCCGAGTTCGACCTCGCGGACGCCGTGCGCGCGGAGGACGTCTCCGGCGCCCGCGAACCGGACTGGTACTGGCTCCGCGTTGGCCCGTACCTCGAGCTCGCCTCGGCGGACTGGGGCGAGCGCTGGCGGCTGGTCAACCGCGAACTCGCGGCCGGGGAGGTCCGGATCCCGCGGGCGGACCTCTTCCGAATTCTGGAGGCCGCCGTCCGGTCGCGCGTGCTGGAGGGGCTCCCCTTCGAGCTCGAGGAGGACGAGGGACTCGCCGCCGAGCTGGAGTCGCAGGTCGCTGACCTGAAGCGGCTCCTCTCGGAGCGGACCCGCGTCGGCCAGATCGACGTCGTCGTCCCCGAGCTGTTCCCGCCCTGCATGGTGAACCTCATCGAGAAGGCCGAGCGCGGGACGGCGCTGTCGCATCCGGAGAGCTTCGCGCTGATGGCGTTCCTCACCGGTATCGGCATGGAGCCGGACGAGGTCGTCGCCTTCTGCGCGGACACGAGCCTCGACGCCGAGGGGATCCGCTACCAGACGGAGTACCTCCGCGACGACCGCGGGACACAGTACCCGCCGCCGACCTGTGAGACGCTGTCTGCCTACGGCATCTGCCACAACGAGGAGGAGCACTGGAAGGTGGCCGCGGACCCCCTCGCGTACTACGAAACCCGGCTGGAGGACGCCGGCGACGACGTCGTCGGGTGGCGCGAACGCGCGGCTGAATAACGCCGCTTCGGGACGAACGCAGAAAGCGTCGACGTCCGCGTCTCGGTCGTTCTACTCCTCGCCCGCCTGCACCAGATACGCGCCGACGAGCGCCATCAGGACCACGAACCCGGCGAGCAGGCCGACGAGCGCGAGGCCGCCGGCCGCCGGCAGCGCCGTTCCCGTTCCGTACTTGACGCCGATGACCACCAGTCCGGCGAGAAACACCGCGGCCGCGAGAAGTGAGACGAGTATCTGCCGACGAAGCTCCGCGTCGATGTCCATGTCGTCGAAGTCCGGCATCCCGCTAAAAAAGGACTTCGAAACCCCGACCGCCCCTCCGCATCGCCGGATCCCCGCTGCCACCGTCGCTCGCGGCCGGAATCGACGACTCCACCTTCCGTCTCCGACCCGGTATTTAAATATCTCTGGCTCCTCTTTCCACATGAAACGAGGGTGTGCCCCCTCGACCCGTATATGACGCATACCAGTAACACAGCCGCGTCATCCGCCGCATCTCGTCCGACCCCGTCCGGTTCAGCTGGAGAGTCGCCGGAGACGCGCGGTGACCGCGCCCGTACCGAGGAGATGACCGTCCGCCCGCTGCGCGACCGGCGCTACGTCGTCGAGACCGACGGCGGCACCTACGTCGTTGCGCTTGCGGCCGGCACCTGTACCTGCCCGGACCACGCGATCCGCGGCGCTCGCTGCAAGCACCTGCGCCGCGTCGCCATCGACGTAACCGAGGGGGAGCTGCCCGCCCCTGACGAGCGCGTCGGCATCTGCGCCGTCTGCGGCTCGGAGACGTTCGTCCCCGTCGAGCAGTCCGGGTCGCAGCTCTGTGCGACCCACCAGCCGGAGGTCGGTACCGTCGTCCGCGACCGCGAGACCGGACAGCTCGTCGTCGTGACCGAGGTGACGAGCGTCCGCGCCGACGCGTACGACACCGGCGAGGGGCGCGCGGTCGACGAGTACGCGACGAACGCCGACTACGGCGCCCACGAGCCCGTCGTCGAGGCCGTCTACGTCGACTCGCTCAGCCCGAGTCGGGACCTGGCCGACGCGAAGCGATACGGCTTCCCGGCTTCGCGGCTTCGCGAGGTCGATCCGGAAGCAACGGCGGACTCGCCTGAGGGCGTCGCTGTCGATGAGGAAGCGTAGCGTCGAATTCGGCCGCGACGGTTTATAAGTCGTCGAGCGTCGTGCGGCTGCTCTCCCCGACGAACTCCGCGAAGTCAGTCCCCTCCGCGAGCGCTTTCTCCTTTTTAACGCGATAGGAGCCCGCGTCCGTCGTGTAGAGGTCTCCGGGGTGGAAGAAGTACCAGTCCTCGCGGTCGAAGCGGACGCCGATGCGAGCCTTGGCGCCGAAGTTCTGCGCGAAGAACAGCAGCGCCTCGACCTCCTCGCCCGAGAGGTAGATCGGGTCGCCCGAGCTCGACTTCGCCTCGATCGCGTAGAACCGCTCGCCGTCGCCGGCGAGCACGTCCGGCAGCTCCCGCTCGGTCGCGCTCCCGCTGGCGGGGGCCCGCATCACGGCGAACCCCGCCTCGTCGAGCTCGTTCACCAGCTCGCGCTCGCGGCGGTCGCCCTTGCGGTTAGCGGACATCGTCGCCCTCGTGCATAGCTGCTGGTTCCGGACACGCGCACAAAAGCCCCTCGCCTGTGGTCGATTTTCACACCTGGCGACGGGGGAGGCACCCGAGAGCGGCAACCGGGGATGGGTCGGGCTGCTCAGGCCCCGGCGCCGTTGCCGTCGTCGTCGTTCGGGCCGAAGACGAGCGTCCCCGCCCCGATGAGGACGAAGATGAGGCCGAGGAGGATCCAGCCGAGGAGAATCGTCCCGTCGTTGAACAGGAAGTTCGCCGCGGCGAAGCCGAAGCTCGCGATGCCGGCCGCGAAGAGGTAAATCTCGGAGCGCATGGCTACGGGGTGTACGTGCGGGGTTTTCAAACTACCTTTTCACGGGGGGTGTGACCGGTTCTCGCGGGCTGCCCGCGAGGTGGACCGGCGGGAAACAGGCACGAATCGCCGGTATCAGGTCCCGTGCTGCCAGCTTTCGAGGTACTCGCGCTGGTCCTCGGTGAGGGTGTCGTGTTCGACGCCCTCGGCGGCGAGCTTGATCTCGGCGACCTCGCGGTCGAGGTCGTCCGGCACGTCGTGGACGCCGGCGGCGTACTCGTCGCCGTTCTCCACGAGCTCGCGGACGCCGACCGCCTGGATGCCGAAGCTCTGGTCCATCACTTCGACCGGGTGGCCGAGCGCGATAGGTGCCGCGAGGTTGACGAGGCGACCCTCCGCGAGGACGTTGAGCTTGCGCCCGTCGGCGAGTTCGTACGCCCGGACGCCGTCGCGGGCCTCGAACTCCTTCACGGCGAGCTCCGAGAGGTCCTCCTTGTTGATCTCGACGTCGAAGTGGCCCGCGTTCGCCAGCAGCGCGCCGTCCTTCATGACCTCGAAGTGCTCCTTCGTGATGACGTCCCGGTTACCCGTCGTCGTGATGAAGACGTCGCCTTGCTTGGCCGCTTCGTCCATCGGCATCACGTCGTAGCCCTCCATGTGGGCCTCGAGCGCGCGCCGGGGCTCGACCTCGGTGACGATGACGTTCGCGTTCTGGCCGGACGCCTTCTTCGCGACGCCCTTGCCGCAGTAGCCGTAGCCGCCGACGACGACGTCCTTGCCCGCAAAGGAGAGGTTCGTCGTCATGGCGATGGTCGCCAGCGACGACTCGCCGGTGCCGTGAACGTTGTCGAACAGGCGCTTCATCGGCGTGTCGTTGACGGCGAAGACGGGGTACTCCAGCTCGCCGTCGGCGTCCATCGCGCGGAGACGGTGGACCCCGGTCGTCGTCTCCTCGCAGCCCCCGATGATCGAGTCGATGAGTTCGGGGTACTCCTCGTGGACGACCTTGATCATGTCCATCCCGTCGTCGACCGTGATCGTCGGGTCGTGGGCGATGACGGAGTCGATGGCGGCGTAGTAGTCCTCGTCGTCGACGCCGCGGACGGCGTAGGAGGTGATGTTCTCGTGGGCGTCCAGCGCGGCGGAAACGTCGTCGTGGGTCGACAGCGGGTTACACCCGGTGATCGCGACCTCGGCGCCGCCGTCGGCCAGCAGCTCGACCAGGTTCGCGGTCTTCGCCTCGACGTGCATCGCCATCGCGATCGTCTGGCCCGCCAGCGGCTGCTCGGCCGTGAACGACTCCCGCAGGTGCTGGAGGATGGGCATGTGCTGGAGCGCCCAGTCCATCTTCCGGCGACCCTCCTCGCGCTTCGCGTCGACGCCCGCCAGGTGTTCGGTAACCGGCGGATAGCTCGCACTCATGGCAGGAAGTTACCGGAGCGTCTTCAAAACGGTACCGACACGCCGCCCCGAATCGGCACGGAATCGGGACGCGTCGATCGCGCTCCCCGTCGTGGCTGGCCAACGACCGGTCGCCCGCAGTAGTACGGCGCTCGCCCCCTACTTGCCAGTAGGGAACGTGGAATACGGGAGAAGAAAACGGGCCGGAAGCCGGCCCGCACCGACTGCCCGGCGACGCCGCGGGATCGGGTGCCCCGGTCCAACGGGGCGTGGGTGGTGGGTGGTGGGTGTGGGTGGTGTGGGTGATGTGGGTGACGATCCCGAGTAGGCGTCCGTGTGCCTCTTCGCTCGGTCTCCCGTATCTCGGCAAACGGGGAGGATGAGAATAAAACCCCCTTGCCGTTCGGAACCGTCCACGACCGTTTAAACTGTTTATCAACGTTTCTCAGACCTGAGAGCCGCTATCTCGGGCCTTCGAAAAGATACTGTGGCCGCTCGATCAGTTACCGACGTCGTCCGGCGGACCGCCGCCGTTCCCGTTGCCCTCGCCGGCGCCCTCGGGCGGGCCGCCGCCGTTGCCGTTACCCGCACCGCCGCCGTTCCCGTTGCCAGCGTCGTCCGGCGGGCCGCCGCCGTTCCCGTTGCCCTCGCCGGCGCCCTCGGGCGGGCCGCGGTCGTCGTCGTCCTCGTCGGCCGTCTCGTTGAGGAACTCGTCAACGTCCTTCGGTCCCGCGTGGTCCGGCGCGTTGCCCGGGTTGTTCGCGGTCACGAACGACGCGACCTGGAGGCCTGTGCTGGTGTTGGTGTCGTTGTTCTGGTTGATCGAGAGGACGAACGAGCTGACCTGTGAGCCGAACGACTCGGTTTCGTTCGTCGTGTTCGTCGTGTTCGTCTCGTTCGTGGTGTCGTCGGTGCTCCCCGCGACCAGCTCGACCGTCTCGGTCACGCTGGTGCCGTTGTGCGTCGCGGTCACGTTCGCGGTGACGTTCTCCGAGGGCGCCGCGAGCGTGACCGTCCCGTTGGGTCCGGTCGTGCCCGAGTCGCTGTACGTCGAGTTCTCCCCCGCAGCTGCCTCGATGCTGACCGAGGCGTTCTCGACGGCGGTACCGTTGTCCGTGACGGTGACGACGACCTCCCCGGTCGACGTCTGACTCACGCTAACCGATTCGGCGTCCGCGGCAGCGACGCCCGCTGCGCCGGCTACTAGCACGAACACCGCAATTACCAGTGTTGCCTTTCGCATACACGGACCAACGGCGGAACACCCGGTAAAAGGGGCAGTCCGTTCTATTCGTTCGGGACCGTTCGCGAGCGTAAACGGTCACTCGCGTGAAACTCGTGCCCGCTATCGAAGTTGATAGTGCCCCGCGCAGAAGCCGGCGGGGGTTCCGCCCTGAAATCCCGCCCTGCCGGAGCCTTCGGCTCCGACGACGGGGGGTTACTCGTCGACGCGGTCCACGAGGTCGGCCGCGTGCTCGGCGGCCCGGGCCTTGACGGCCTCGGCGTCGAGCGTCGTCACCTCCCGGTCACGCATCAGGACCTCGCCGTCACAGACCGTGTGGCGCACGTCGCTCCCGCGGGCCGCGTACGCGAGGTGGGAGACGACGTTGTGGACCGGCGTGAGGTGCGGCGCGTCGAGGTCGACGACGGCGAGGTCGGCCGCGGCGCCCGGCTCGACGCGCCCCCCGGGCAGCCCGACGGCCTCGGCGCCACCCGCGGTCGCCATCTCGACGACGTCGCCCGCCGGAACTGCCGAGGCGTCGTCCGCGCCGAGCTTCCCGACCATCGCGGCGTCGCGCATCTCGTCGAAGAGGTCGAGGTCGTTGTTCGAGGCCGGCCCGTCCGTCCCCAGCGCGACGGTCACGCCGGCGTCGCGGAGGCGCTGGACCGGCGCGATCCCGCTCGCGAGCTTCATGTTCGAGGCCGGGCAGTGGACGACGGCGGTGTCCGTCTCCGCGAGCAGGCCGATCTCGGCGTCGTCGAGGTGGACGCCGTGCGCGAAGAAGTTGCCGTCGCCGAGCGCGCCCAGCTCCGCGGCGTACTCGATCGGGCGCTCGTCGCGCTCGTCGACGATCGGCTCGACCTCGTCTTCCGTCTCGTTCGCGTGCAGGTGGACCGGCACGTCGTGCGCGGCGGCGAGTTCGAGCCCCTCCGCCAGCAGCTCCTCGCTCACCGTCGTCAGCGAGTGGGGCATGAACGCCGTCCGGACCCGGCCGTCGGCCGCGCCGTCGAGCGCCGTCGCGACCTCGATCCCCTCCTCGACGTCGGCGCGGGCGTCCGCCTCGTCCTTGCCGACCGTGACGATCCCGTGGCCGAGCCGGGCCCGGACGCCCGCGCGGTCGACGACGTCCGCGATCCGGTCGACGTGGAAGTACATGTCCGCGAACGTCGTCGTGCCCGACTTGATCATCTCCAGCACCCCCAGCTCGGCGCCGACTTCCACGTCCTCGGGCGTGAGCTCGCCCTCGATCGGCCAGATGTCCTCCTGCAGCCAGGCGTCGAGCTCCTTGTCGTCGGCGTAGCCGCGTAGCAGCGACATCGCGACGTGCGTGTGCGCGTTCACGAGCCCGGGCATGACGAGCCCGCCGGTCGCGTCGAGCGTTTCGTCGCCGTCGAGGTCCGGCCCGACGGCCTCGATCGTGCCGCTCGCGCGGTCGACGAGCACGTCCGCCTCCGTCACGCGACTGTCGGGCTGGAGCACCCGACCGCCCGTGATAGCAAGCGTCTCCATGGGCGGGGTTTCGGTTTGGGCGTGGTATATCCTCCGTTTACGTGGTGGAATAGGGAGGTGGTGGCTATGTTGGGGCGAGCGGAGAAGCCGAAATCGTTCTCGGCTGTTTTCGTTTATAAATAGGCTGCCCGAGTAGAGGCACTGCTACACGTGGTCGCAACATCCAGAAAGCGCACGTCCGCTCTTTATATGCAGGTTAGAACAGGTGATGCGTTCTTGCTGTCGACAGCACCGCAAACACCCAGAAAGCCCTCGGCCGCTCGCGGTCGCTGAGCGACATATCTGAACCTCTCAGCCTCGAAAGACGGTCCGGGCTGCCTGCAGTAGCGGGCTGCCGGGCTGCGACTTTCTGGTCTTCGTTCGCTCCGCTCACGAAGACACCGCCCGGTTCAGATAGGGGTCGGCTCAGCGACTCCGTTACACCGCGACCGGCCGTCGCCCTTTCAGTCCACCAGGACCGCAACCGCGACGGCAACGGCACCGCGACTGCACAGCAACCGCAATACCTCAACCCTCCCCAGCCTCGGCCGGGGCGCGCCGGCACCGCAACGCACCGCGCGGCGCGCCCCGCCCTCCCTCGCACGCGTTGCTCGCGCGCGCCGACCGCCCCGTACCGCCGCCGAACAGCCGGCGAGCGACGACCGCCAAAGAACCGCCGCGAGCGACGCCCCAGCCACCACTCCGGGGTGGGACTGAAAGGGGCAGCCGCTGAGCGGGACGCCCTGCGACGCTAGCACCGCAACCCGACGACCGAGCGACCGAAGGGAGCGAGGGAGTCGGGTGAGGCGCGCAGCGAGCAGCGCGAGCGCTCAGCGGCTGGGGCTTTCTGGGCGTGCCGAGTGGTCTCAACAGCGACGTGAGCCAACCGTATTTATAAGCGCGAGCACGCACTGGCTGGGGCTTTCTGCGTGTGCCGAGTGGTGTCGCTCGCGACGGCTGCCGATTCTGTTTATAAGTGTAGCTACTCAACGAATCCAATCTCCCGAGTAGGTCGGATAGCGTCGACGTCGACGACCACTCCAGAATCCAAATCGAACGATCTACAGAGCAGTCCAGCGGTCGCTATTTATAAGCAGAATTCGTCGTCGAGAAAGCCAAATCGGACTACTGAATGTGGCCTTCCTCGCGAAGCTGGTCGGCTTCGCTCTTCTCGTAGCGCCAGGTGATGTCGGCCTTCTCGTCCTGCCAGTCCCACGGTTCCACGAGGACGATGTCGTCCTCGCGGATCCAGACGCGCTTCTGCATGCGGCCCGGGATCCTGGCGGTTCGCTCCTTGCCGTCAGCACAGCGGACTTTCACGCGATTGGCGCCGAGCATGTTGGTGACCTCCGCGAACACCTCGTCCTCGTCGGGCATCCGCAGGTCACGTCGCCCCTCTCCGTCGTCGCTCATGGGGGGCGGTTCGATCCGCGACGGTTTAAACCCGCCGACAGCGCGTGAACGCAACGCTGCGGTGGCCGGCGCCGTGCTCCGGCGCTGTTCGGCGGTCGGGGCCGATCGAACCACTTCTTTTTATTTCGCGGGAGGCGACCGGTGGCACATGCGCAAGAAGCTCGGACTCCAGGGCATCGCCGGTGTCCTGCTCGTCGTCGTCTCGGTCGCGCTGTTAACCTACCACGACCCCCTCGTCGGGGCTGCCGTGATGATCCTGCTCGCGGGGCTCGCGCTCATCGCGAAGGGATTCATCTCCTCGATGATGGGCATGTTCGGGATGTAGAAACGGACGACAAAGACACCCAGCGAACCGATTCCGGGCGGCCTACTCCTCCGCGAGCTGCTCACGACCCGGCGCGATGAGGCGGTCGAGGTACTCCGCGAGCGCGCCCTTCGCGTCCTGCGGGTGAAGCTCGCCGGACTCGAGCTCGGCCTCGAGCGTCTCGTAGTCGTCGTAGACGAGGTCGCCGCCGTACTCCTCGGGGCGCTCGACGACGACCTCGTCGAAGCGCGGGAAGACGTGGTACTCGAAGATCTGGAGGACGGGATTCTCGCGCTCCTCGCCGTCGTCGGTCGGCTCGGGGTCGGCCGTCGGCGGGCAGTAGGCCTTCTCGACCTTCTCCTCGATGTCCTCCCGGGAGTCCTGCATCGAGATGGTGACGCCCTCGCTGGAGGACATCTTCCCCGCGCCGCTCGCGAGGTCCGCGATGAGCGGCGTGTGGAGGCTCGTCGGCGGCTTGCGGTCGATGCTCGGGAGCACGTCGCGGGCGAGCATGTGGACCTTGCGCTGCTCCATCCCGCCGACCGCGAGGTCGACGCCGAGGTACGGAATGTCGAGCGCCTGCATCAGGGGGTACACCGCCTGCGAGACCTTCACCGAGTCGCCGGACTTGATCTCCGCCATCGCGCGCTCGGCGCGGGCGAGCGTCGTCTCCAGTTCAAGCGCGTGGAGGTCCAGCGTGTAGTCGTCGTCGAGCTGGAAGTCGGAGCCGAGGACGAACTGCGTCCGCTCCTCGTCGAGCCCGTAGGCAATGAACTGGTCGCGCATGACCTCCGCCGTCTGGCGGATCTCCTCGAAGGAGCCCTTGTCGTTGAGGTAGGCGTGCACGTCCGCGAGCAGCACGGTCACCTCGAAGCCGGCCTCCTGGAGATCGATCAGCTTGTTCGCGCCGAGCATGTGCCCGATGTGGAGGACGCCGGAGGGCTCGTAGCCGACGTAGGCCCGTTTCCCGCTAGGATCCTCCGCGAGTGCTTCGATCTCCTCCTCGGTGACCACCTCGGCGGCGTTCCGGGTGATCAACTCGTAGGTATCCATACGCGACAGTGCGCGGAGCGCGGTGATATGCGTTCTGGAACCGTGTGAGCGATCTTCGGGAAGTAGACGGAGTCGGCCGGTCCACGGCGGCAACCGGGGGTGTTCGGTCCCGCCGCGGACCGGCCGCCCACAGGGTCCAACGTATCGGGGAAAGGGGTGCCTCTGAATTCCCCGCGACGTTGGCGTGTGCGTGAATGCTTATAATTTTAACGCAGGATCTGCCTGGTAATATAGCGACAGAACGGAGATATGCCGCAATTATTGCGACGGCGAACAGCTCCCTGGGAGCTCAGGACCGGTCGGCCCGGTGCTCGGAGATGATCTGGTCGACCATCTCCGCGTTCCGGGCCTTCTTCCGCTGTTGCGCGCGCCGGCGCCAGTCGTTGACGGCCGCAACGACGTCGCTCTCGCGGGCGATGGCGAGCTCGTCGATCTCTCGGATCTCCACGTCGTCGGCGGGCGCGACCGGGACGCCGTGCTCGAACAGCGTCCGGTCGGCGACGTCCGGGAGGGTGCCGCTCCGGAGCACGACCCGGGGCTCCGTCTCGGCGAGCCGCTCGGCCGCTTCCCGGCCGGCGCCTGAGGCGTCGCGCAGGTAGACCACGTCGCCCTTCGCGAGGCCGTACTCCGCGTCCGTCGCCTCGATCTCGTCGACGATGAACTGCTCGACCGGTTTCACCGAGACGAGGTCACGGCCCTCCGCGACGTCGGTGACGTTCGAGTGGTCCAGCTTCCACAGCTTCTTCAGCCGCTCGAGCTTCCCCGCGAGGTCGTCGGCGCGCTCGCGGGCCTCGTCGCGTTCGCGTTCGAGCCGCTCGTTCTCGCGCTCCAGCCGCGAGACGGAGCGGCGCGTCCGGGCCTCGATACGCTCCTCGCGCCTGGCGTCGGACAGCTCCGTCTCCAGCTCCTCGATGCGGTCGTCCTTCTCGGCGAGCTGCCCCTCCAGCTCGTCGACGTGGCTCGTCAGCCGGTCGACGCGCTCGCGGAGGCGCCGGATCTCCTGCTCCTCCTCGCTCAGCTCGGGCTGCTGGTCGCTCTTGCCGGCGTTCTCGTCGTCGGCGCCGTCGCCGTCGTCGCCCTCGAGGTCGGCGATGACGGCCTCGACGCTGGCGCCACCGGCAACGACGCGGTCGATGACGGCCTCGCGGTCGTGGCGCGGCGGCGTCTTCTCCGTGATCCGCTCGAACTGGTCCTCGTGGTTGTCGAACGCGTACAGCGCGGCTGCCAGCGCGTCGCGCTCGTGGTCGTTCTCGTACTCGTGGTCGCGCGTGCGATGGAGCTTCTCGTCGACCGGGAGGTCCGAGGCCGGGGCCCAGCCCTTCGCGTCGAAGGATCGCCGGATCTTCTCGACCGTCTCCGGCATCGGTTCGACGTCGGCGGCGACGATGACCGGGCGGCCGCGCTCGACGATCCACTGCGTCACGTCGCCGGTGTCGGTCGTCCGCGAGGAGTGCAGCTCGTGGACAGTGCCGTCGAGGCCGACGACGGCGACGGCGGTCGTCGTCCCGGGGTCCATCCCGACGATGACGCGGTCGCGCCGCTGGACGAGCGGCTCGTACTCGATGCCGTCGCGCTGCTCGCGTTCGAGGTCGACGCGCACGTCGCCCGCCCGGGAGCTCGACACCGGGATGTCCTCGGGGCGGGCCTCGACCGTGAAGACGGCGTTCGAGTAGCCGCCGTACTTCTGGGTCACGTCGCGCTCGTACTCGAGGTTCGCCGAGCGGAGCTCGGACTCGACCTCGCGGCTCCGCTTTTTGACGTTGCCGTGGATCCGGCGCGTGTAGCGGTCCTGGCTCCAGCCGCCGGAGCCGGTCGATCGCCCGCGCGACACCTTCACCGTCGTCGTGTCGTCGAAGGCAGTCACCTCGTGGCCGACGTTGGCAGCGGCGAGCCGGGCCGACGCCTCGGCCTCGTCCATCGGGTCCTTCCCGTACGGAATCCCGTGCCGGGAGGCGACCCGGGAGAGCGGCTCGGGGCGCTCCGCGCCGGTCACCTGCACGAGGCGGGTGCCGTCCGGGAGCGACCGGAGCAGGCCGATCAGCGAGTCCTTGTCGGCCGCGAGCTCGTAGGCGTTGTCGGTGGCGATGAGCGAGGGCTCGCGCTCGTCGACGAGCCGGAGGAGCTTCCGGTAGGAGACCACGTCGCGCTCGATGCGCGCGACCGGTCCTTCGGCGTCGGGCGCGTCCGCCTCGTCGTCGTCGACCGGCGAGAGGACGACGAGGGCGTACTGGGGGGCGTCCCCGCGAACGTCGCCGCTCTGCACGTCGACGCCGAACACGGGGTCCTCGAGCGCCCTGGTTCTCCGCGTTGTCACACCGTCAGCTAGGGTGCTGGGCGGTAAATACCCCACGCCGCGGGGGGTGTCGGCGGTGAGAGTGCGATGCAGGGGGACCTCACCAGCGACGGGTGCACGTCGACAAGGGTGGGAAATAGCGTTGGGGAAGTTACTCGCGTTCAGCTATTGTCGGAAACTGTGAAGCTGGCGACCGTCTACAGATACGGTCGAAGGAGTTCTCCGTCTTGGAGATCGTCGGGAAGTGTGTCGAACCATCGGGCGGACTGAATTTCGTCGTCGGCCACACCCAACTGCGAGGCATCCGGTATCTCGCCCTCCGCGGAAGCAGCGTACACGACGAACAGTGCGGAGAACCAGTCTTCACCGTCAATTTCAGAGACATACGTTTGCTCAAGAACGACCAACGGCGATTCTATCGTGGCGTCCAATCCGGTTTCCTCCCGAACTTCGCGGTGAGCGGCCCCTTCAGGGGATTCATCGGTTTCAACAGCACCGCCCGGCAGGAACCATCCATCCGTCCAGCTGTTCCGGATGAGTGCGATTCGCCCATCGGAGTCCTTCACGCGTGCTGAAGCCGTCAAACCGCTACCGTCGACAGCCCACTCACGAAATGATTTCAGCCTCGACACCGGGAGTCGAAGAGTCTGCTGTACGCGGGGGGCTTCTGGCGCGACTGTGGGCATTTGCGGTGTTCTACGGAAGCTCCCCTTCTCTGTTAAACCCCTTACCTGTACTGACCGATTCCGAGTGGAACTATTTTCAATCCAATCTTACCGAATCACCTGCGAGAACGAGCCTGCAAATCTATCAGTCGCGGGGCTTCACCATCTGGAGGCGTTTGGTTTCGAACCCAAAATTCTCATAGAGAGCTTTCGCGGCGTGATTGTCCGCGTTCACTGACAGAGAGACCGTATCATACTCTCGTTTGTCGGCCCACGCCTCGAGCGCCTCCAAGAGTTCTGATGCGATCCCTTGTCGACGCCAATCTGGTCGAACGTATACTTCGTTGATTCGGAGGGTCGCCCCTCGTTCGAATACCGGTGGTGAAGGTTGCACCTCTCCTGCGACGAACCCAACTAGCACAGAATCTTCGACGGCGAGATGGGCGCAGTAGTTCTCTTGAGAGAGTTTTTCCTTTCTGTGTTCGATAGCGTTGGTCCTGAAGTCAGAGGCTAAGGCGTTGTACTGATCGGCCTTCGCCATTTCTCTGGCAAACGCTATCCAGAGTTCATCGACAATTGATACTGCATCGTCGCTGCGTGCTTGCCGAATCTTCATAGCGGGAGTGAGCCAACCTATCGATTAATTCTTCCCCTGTACCGACCGGTCTCTTCTGGAGTTATATTCAGATCGCATTGTCTGAACTACCTATGGGAACAAACCTGCAAATTGTGGGGTTACAAACCGATAAGCAGCCGTCAGTGGGCACCCCGACGCGGGCGAAGCGGAGGCGTTCTCCCTGCCGGACGCACGCGACGGCCGATTACTGACGGACCACGGCGATGCCCGAGCATTCGCGAAAGAACAGGGTGTTCCAGTCGTCGGGTCGGTCGGTGTACTGTTGGCCGCGATCCATGCAGGGAAGATCGATGAGCAAACTGCCGACGCGTGGATCTCGACGTGGATCGACGAAATCGGGTACTACGTCCCGTATCGGGAGATTTCGAAATACCGGTGACGGATCTTCCTTCTACAGCTGCTTCGCCAGCCACTCCAGGTTCATCAGGGCGGCCGAGACCAGCACGGCGATCGCGGACGAGACGACGAGGAACGTCGAGACGACGCTCACCATCGGCGTCAGCGACTGCTGGAGCTCGGTCCACGCGAGCACGGGGATGGTCCGCGTGCCGAAGCTCGTGAGGAACAGCGCCATCACGAACTCCTGCAGGCTGACGATGAACGCGACCATCGCGGAGATGACGAGCCCGCTCCGCACGTTCGGCAGGATGACGTGGTAGAACACCTCGTGCGGACGCGCCCCGAGGTCCGCGCCGGCGTCCCGCAGGTTCCAGTCGAACCGGGCGAACACCGACTGCATGATGAAGAACACCAGCGGCGTCGCCCACAGCGTGTGCGCCATCACGACGCGCAGCACGTTGTTGTCGATGCCGACGTTGTTGAAGTAGATGAGCAGCGTCAGCCCGAGCACGACCGGCGGGATGAGCAACGGCATCAAGATTACCGCGGGCAGCACCTGCACCCACCGCGAGTCGGAACGCTGGACGGCCAGCGACCCGGTGACGCCGAGGATCGACGAACAGATCGCGGTCCCGATCCCGATGGTGACGCTGTAGAAGACCGCCTTCAGCCAGCGCGGGCTCTCGAAGAACTGCACGTACCACTTGAGGCTGAAGCTCGTCGGCGGGAACTGGAGGTACTGCGACGCCTGGAACGACGTGGCGATGACCACGACGATGGGCAGGAGCAGCAGCCCGAAGACCGCCCAGTAGCCGGCCGTGAACAGTGCGTCCTCGATCCGTTCGCGGGTCTGTGCAGCGCTAGACATTCTGGAGTCCCCCTCCGGCGCGGTTGAGCAGCCGGAACAGCACCACCGAGACGACCAGCATCGCCGCGAGCATCAGGACGGCGAGCGCGGACGCCATCGGCCAGTTGAAGTTACTCAACATTAGATTCCCGACCTCCATCGCGAACGTCGTCTGGGTGCCCGTCCCGAGCTGGGACGGCGCGGCGTACGCGCCCACGCTCCAGGCGAAGGAGACGACGGTCGCGACGGCGACGCCGGGCAGCACCTCCGGCAGGACGACCTCGAAGAACGACCGCGGTCGCGACGCGCCGAGGTCGCGAGCGGCCTCGACGATCTCCCAGTCCAGCGTCGAGAAGACGCTGTAGATCGCCAGGATGCTGTACGGCAGCACGACGTACACCTGCCCGATAACGGTCCCGACGATCCCGGGCGCCAACTGGATCGGATCGCCGATGACGCCGGCGGCGAGTAACGCCTTGTTGACGAGCCCGTCCGGCGTGAGGATCGGCCGCCACGCGTACGTCTTGACGACCAGCGTCGTCAACAGGGTCAGGATGACCGCGAACAGCAGCGACGCCTGCGTGAGTCCGTCGGTCCGGTAGATCGCGTAGGCGTAAAACAGCCCGACGAGCACCGAGAGGGTCGTCGCGATGACGCCGAGCTTGAACGAGAAGAGGACGATCCCCATCGTTACGTCGGACTGGATCACGGCGAAGTACGAGTTCAGCGTCCACGCCGGCTCGAAGAACGCCTGCGAGGACTGGGCGTTGACGCTCATCCGCAGCAGGATGAGGAACGGCACGAGGAAGAACACCAGCTCGAAGGCGACGATGGGCACCAGCAGGAAGACGTTGCTGGCGTTGCGACTGCGGATGCGGTCGCCGAACCAGGTGAACACCGAATCGCCGGACAGCGGGCCGTCGTCGTTCGGCGGGCTGCCGCCAGCTCGGCCGCCGTCCGCATCCCCGTTGTCGGCGACGCTCATCCGGCCTCACCACCGCCGATGCGGTCGCCCTCGGAGAACAGCAGGAGGTCGCTCGGGTCCCACGAGACGCGGACCGTGTCGCCCGTCTCGAAGTCGGTGTTGCCGGCGACGCTCTGCTCGAAGAACACGTCGCGTTCCCCGATCTGCGCGTAGAAGCGCACCGAGGAGCCGCGGTAGAGGATGTCCGTGATCTCCCCGGTGAGCGCGGTCGTGAACGGCTCCTCGTCGGCCGATTCGGTGGCGACGTCGGTGCCGCCGTCGGTGGCCGTCACCTCGGCTTCGATGGCGTCGTCTTCGTCCATCCCGCCGTCGGTTTCGACCCGCTCGACGTCGAGCTCCTCGGGGCGGAACGAGATCGTCAGTGGGTCGCCGGCGGAGAGCCCGTCCCGGATCGGGAGCTCGACCTCCACGCCGAACTCCGTGTCGGCGACGACGCTCTCGTCAGTCACCTCGACAGCCTCCGCGTCGACGAGGTTCGTGTCGCCGAGGAACTCCTCGATGAAGAGGCTCTCGGGGTCGCTGTACACCTCGCGCGGCTCGCCGATCTGCTCGACCTCGCCGTCGTTGAGGATGCCGATCCGGTCGGCGAGGGTGAACGCCTCGTTCTGGTCGTGCGTGACGTAGACGAACGTCGTGTCGACCTCGTCGTGGATGTCGGCCAGCTCGAGCTGGAGCTGCTCGCGGAGCCGCTTGTCGAGGTTCGAGAGCGGCTCGTCGAGGAGCAGCACCTCGGGTTCGATGGCGAGCGAGCGCGCGAGCGCGACGCGCTGCTTCTGGCCGCCGGAGAGCCCGGTCGGGTCGGCCTCGGCGAACTCGCCCATCTCGACGATGTCGAGCACGCGACGAGCCTTCGCCTCACGCTCGTCCGCGTCCATCCCGGCCATCTTCAGGCCGAACTCGACGTTCTCGAGGACCGTCTTCGACGGGAACAGCGCCCACGACTGGAACACCATCGCGGTGTCCCGGGTGTAGGGGGGCTGGTCCGTGACGCGGTCGTCGTCGATGTAGACGTCGCCGCTGGTGGGCGTTTCGAGCCCGCCCAGCATCCTGAGCGTCGTCGATTTCCCACAGCCCGACGGCCCGAGGAGACACAGGAGTTCGCCGTCCTGCACCTCGAGGTCGAGGCCGTTCACTGCCGTTAGCTCGCCGTACTCCTTGGTAAGGTCGTCGAGAGTAACTGTTGCCATAGCTGAAACCCGGCGTTAGCCCTGCGTCTTCATCTCCTTGAACTGGTCGCTGAACTTGCTGGCGTGGTCGGCGAGCTCGTCCCACTGCGGGAGGGTGAGCTTCGACGCCTCCTCGTTGTTCGTGGGCATCACGTCGCCAAGGTCGCCAGCGTACTCCGTGTTCTTGTTTGTGAAGAACAACGCGCTCTCCTCGGACCACTTCGACTGGACCTCCGCGTCCAGCAGCATGTTGATGAACTCCTCGCCGAGCTGCCGGTTGTCCGTCCCGCGGACGACGGCCCAGTTGTCCAGGTAGCCCGGGTTGTTTTCCGGCACGCCCATCGAGATCCCCTCGTGGCTGTCGACGTCGTACCAGACCTGGTCGACGTACCACTGGGCGGCGTCGATGGTCTCGTCGTCGAACTGCTGCCAGATGTCCGTCCCCGAGGCGGCCCATCCCTCGATCGGCCACTCCTCGAGCGTGTCGATGACGGCCTCGTGCTGGTCCTCGTTGTACAGCTCCCCCGCACCCGGGGCCGCGTCAGTGCCCACGGCAGCAGCCATGAGCGGGAAGATCCAGAAGCCGGAGTCGACGCCGACGCCGTTCGAGTTCTGCACGAACTCGCTCGTGAAGTCGGTCCACTCGTCGACGGGCTCGGCGAGGTCGTCCCGGTAGAGCGTCGCCAGCGGCGCGCCGTCGACCGGGGCGCCGTACTTCGGCGGGCGAACGTCCTTGAAGAAGGGCATGACCTCCTCGTAGTTCGGGACGTTCTCCTCGTACCGGATCTCCTCGAAGAGGTTCTGATTCCGCCCGTTGAAGTAGAGCGGCTCGGCCGTGATCGTCACGTCGAACGGCGGGTCGTCCTTCGGCGCGGACTTGATCTTCGAGAGGATCTCCGACCAGCCGAAGTTGATCTGGAGCTCGGCGTCGAAGCGCTCCTCGAAGATCGGCCGGATGGCCTTCTCGAACCGTTCGCCGTAGTTCCCACTCCAGGCCGTCACCCGGAGTGTCGGCGGACCGCCATCACCGCCCATGATGGACGAGCAGCCGGCGAGCGCAGTGGCCGACGCTGTCCCGACGGCACCGAGGAAGGCGCGCCGGTTCGACGTTGATTGAGTCGTGCCAGCACCGCTCTCCGAATTCGTGTCGACCTGGCTACTGCCAGTCACACTGGGTGATGCGGAATGTCGGATAAAAGCTTTACCCACTGGACCCCCACAGAACCGAAGCATAAAGTGTAAAACGCCGGATCTATCCTCGCCGCTCTCCCATCTGTACCGGCGTAATTCGCGGGCTCAGTGATCGATCCTCGCACGATCGTCAACGACGTCCGCGCTGGCGTCCGCGCAGCACCCGGACGCACTCTCTGCTGACCGATCTCCGAACCGACCAGCTGGGTCTGACCATCTGGGTCCGATCAGCCGAGACCGACCAGCCGGGACCGACCAGCCGAGATCGACTCGACCCGTTCAGCCAGTGACGCTTCGGCTTGCCTTGCCTGGCGTCTGGTTTACCCGACCTCGCGACCGCCTCCTCTCTGGAAATTTAAACGAAACGTCACGAAGCCCTCCGCGAGACGCACAGACCTTTATTGGATCAGGATAAATCCTTACACAGGTGACTGTGTGTGGCTATCGACCGTGAACGCGCTCTCAAAGCGCTCAATACGATCGCGACGGAGCTGAAGGCGTACGAGAGCCGCGAAGCGGTCTGCGAGCGGACGATCGAGGCGGCGGAGTCGATCCTGGAGTTCGATATCTGCGTGATCAACCTGGAGGAGGACGGCCATCTCCCGATCACCGCGATCTCGTCGGCGACCCCGCCGGACGGGACCTCCCCGATGACGGTCGAGGAGGGACTCGTCGGGCTCGCGTATCGCACCGGCGAGTCGATCATCGTCGACGACCTGGAGCAGCACGAGGCGGCAACCCCGCAGGGGCCGTACCAGTCCGCGCTGACGGTTCCGATCGGCAAACACGGCGTGTTCCAGACCGTCTCGAACGAGACGGGCGCGTTTACCGAGACGGACCGCGAGCTCGCAGAGCTGCTGGTCGCGCACTGCGAGGCGGCACTCGACCGCATCGAGCACGCCGCGGAGATCCGCGAGCGGAGCCGCAAGCTCGAGCGACAGAACAAGCGACTGGCCGAGTTCGCGGACGTCGTCTCCCACGACCTGCGAAACCCCCTGAACGTGCTGACGGGCCACCTCGAACTGGCCCGCGAGACCGGGGAGCCCGAGCACTTCGACCGGTGTGAGGCCGCGATCGAGCGGATGGAAACCCTGATCGACGACCTGCTCACGCTCGCTCGCGAGGGGGAGGCGATCGGCGAGGTCGAGCCCGTCGACCTCGAGACGCTCGTCGAGCGCTGTCTCGAGATGACCGACGTGGAGAACGCGACCGTGGAGATCGAGGGCACCCTGCAGTTTCAGGCCGACCCGGACCGCGTCCGCCAGCTCATCGAGAACCTGCTCCGCAACGCCGTCGAGCACGCCGGCCCGGACGTCGCCGTCCGAATCGGGCCGCTTCCGGATGGATCGGGCTTCTACGTCGCCGACGACGGCCCGGGGGTCCCGGAGGCCGACCGTGATCAGGTGTTCGAGGCCGGCTACTCGACGGCCGAGGAAGGGACCGGCTTCGGCCTGAGCATCGTCCGCGAGGTCGCCAGGGCTCACGGCTGGTCCGTCGACGTCACGGACAGCGACTCCGGCGGTGCGCAGTTCGAAATTACTGGCGTCGAGTCCGCCTGATTCGTTTTCGTCGACACATGCTGGTGGATTGGGGAGAGCAAATCCGTCAGCCCGGATATACCTCCGGTCGTCGAGCATTCACCCTTATAAACAGAGTCGGCTATCGGCGTTTGCAACACCACTCAGCATGCCCAGAAAGCCCCCGCCGGCGATCGCTCTCGCTTATAAACAAATTTGATCTTCGTCGCCGGCGACACCACTCAGCACACCCAGAAAGCCCCAGCCGCTGAGGCGGTCGCGCTGCTCGCTGCGCTCCTCACCCGGCTCGCTCCCTCACTTCGTTCGGTCGCTCACCGGGTTGCGGTGCTAGCGTCGCAGGGCGTCCCGCTCAGCGGCTGCCCCTTTCAGTCCCGCCCCGGAGTGGTGGCCGGGGCGTCGCTCGCGGCGGTTCGTCGGCGGGCGACGCTCGCCGGCTGGCCGGCGTGTGGTGCGGGGCGGTCGGCGCGCGCGAGCAACGCGTGCGAGGGAGGCCGGTGGCGCGCCGCGCGGTGCAGTGCCGGCGCGCCCCGGCCGAGGCTGGGGAGGATCGAGGCTTGCGGTTCCGTTGCGGTGCTGTCGCGGTTGCAGTGCGGTCGCGGTCGCGGTCCTGGCGGACTGAAAGGGCGCGGCCGGTCGCGCCGAAGGGGAGTCGCTCCGACGACCCCTATCCGCGCGGGCTGTGCGTAGAGCGCGGATATGTCGCGGAGCGACCGCGAGCGGCCGAGGGCTTTCTGGGCGTTTGCGTTGCTGTGAAGAGCAAGACCGTCTCACCTGTCTAAATCTGTTTATAAAGAGCGGCCGAGGGCTTTCTGGGTGTTTGCGTTGCTGTGAAAAACAAGCCCGTATCACCTGTCTAAACCTGCTTATAAACAGCGGTCGAGGGCTTTCTGGGTGTCTGCGGTGCTGTCGAGCACAGCAGCATCTGCTCCTGCCCAATCACGCGTTTATAAGCAGCGGTCGAGGGCACTCCGGTCGTTTTGATAGCAGGTGGCCGAACCAACCGAACCAACGACTCCGCCGACTCGCAAGAATCAGTCGCTGTCGGGGAACGGAACGTCGACCTTCTTCCCGTCGTCGGGGACGAAGCACTCGCCGTCGAAGACCGAGCGCGCCTCCTTCTCAATAGCGGATGGGTCGCCGGCGTAGCGGGAGGAGATGTGGGTGAGCGCGAGCCGACGCGCGTTCGCCTCGGCGGCGATCTCGGCGG
The DNA here is from genome assembly GCF_050510935.1 of Halosubterraneus shenae. Lineage (NCBI taxonomy): Archaea > Methanobacteriati > Methanobacteriota > Halobacteria > Halobacteriales > Haloferacaceae > Halosubterraneus > Halosubterraneus shenae. The sequence goes on from NZ_JBNLVO010000001.1 coordinate 136,253, forward strand.
CCTCGCGGCCGGTCGAGTGCGCTGTGCTGCTGGCGCGGTCGGCCATCGAGTCGTCGAAGGTCGCGTCGTGGACCAGCAGGTCGGCGTCCTCGGCGACGTCGATGGTGCGGTCCTGGGGCCGCGTGTCGGCGGTGTAGACGAACTTCCGGCCGGGGCGCGGGGGGCCGACGACCTGCTCCGGGCGGACGACGGTGCCGCCCTCCAGCTCGACCGGCTCGCCGGCGTGGAGCTTGCCGAACTTCGGGCCGACGGGGACGCCGAGCTCCTCGGCCTTCGGGCGGTCGAACCGGCCGGGGCGGTCGTCCTCCGCAAGGACGTACCCCTGCGAGCGCGTGCGGTGGTCCGTCTCGAACGCGCGGACCTCGTACTCCTCCCCCTCGAGCGCGACGGTTCCGGGGCGGACCTCGGTGATCCGGACCGGGAACGCCGGGTCGTGGCCCGCGGCGTGGACGAGGTCCTCGAGCTCCGGCTTGGTGTTCGGCGGACAGTGGATCGTCAACGGGGCCGTGCGCCCGTTGAAGTCCAGCGTCTGGACCAGTCCCGGGATGCCGAGGACGTGGTCGCCGTGGAGGTGCGAGACGAAGATGTGGGAGACGTCGAACCCGGTCCCGAACCGCATCATCTGGCGCTGGGTGCCCTCGCCGCAGTCGAAGAGGAGCCGGTCACCCTCGCGGTTGACGAGCAGGGCGCTCGGCGCGCGCTCGGTCGTCGGAATGGCGCCGCCGGTGCCCAGGAACGTCACGCGAAGCGACATGGATCCCCTTCGGAGGGCTATTTTTAAACCGGTGTCGAAAGGCGGTACGCGATCGCCGTGACCCGCCTGAAACCCGAGGTCGTCGGGCTCAGGGCAGGTCGATCGCGTAGCAGGGTCGGCGCCTTCGATTCAGCCGCCGGGTCACCATTTCAACCGCGTGTCAGTCCCGATCCGGCTGAAATCACCGCCAACCCCGGGTAGCGTGACCGACACGTCCGATGGATCTCCGGTCAGGAACGGGGATCACCGCCGAATCTTCACCACGAACGTGGATCGATTAGCGGGACAGTGACCCGGTTCAGAAAGCTTATATGTGAGTGAGAATTGGTGACAACCATGTCACGGAGTTCCACTCCCTGGGACGAGCCGGACACCGATCAGCATACCCCCGCGCTGCCGGACGCCGCGGAGGTATTCCAGCCATCGGAGTCGCCGGACATTATGTCGTCCGTCGACTCGGCACGATCCCAGCCGGAGTTCGTCATCGCGGACGTCTCCCGCGAGGACGCCTGGGTGTCGGTCGACGAGTCCGATGCCACGGTGCTCGAGGAGTGGTGTTAGCGCGAGCCGGATAATCCCGGTCCCGATTTTTTCACAGTCAGTCCCGCCAGCGACGGCCTCGTTCACACCGCCGTCTCGTCGTCACGGACCCCGGCGTTGACCTCCCAGGCCCGGATTAGCTCCGCGAGCGTGCGGCAGACCGGCGCGTCGAGCCCGTGCTCGCCAGCGCGCTCGAGGAGCTCGCCGTAGACGGCCTCGACCTCCGTGCGGTGGTCGGCGTCGACGTCCTGGCGCATCGAGGAGTGGTTCGCCGCCGTCGCCGCCGCGACGCGCTCGACCGCCTCGATGGCGTCCCGGTCCGAGAGGTCGATCCCCTCGGCCCGGGCCACGGTGGCGACCTCGGTGGCGGCGTCGCAGGCGACGGCGGCGGCCGGGCCGGTCGCGACGTCGCCGTTCTCCAGCGCCGCGAGCGCTGTCGGGGCGTTGATCCCCGCGTTGACCGCGAGCTTCTCCCACCGCCGACGCGGCATATCGTCGGCGACGGTCACGTTGATGCCGGCGTCCCGGAAGGCCGCCCCGATCCGGTCTGCCAGCGGGTCGCGACCGCCGCCGAGCGCGCCCAGGGTCACCTCGCCGACGCCCGTACACTCGACGCGGCCGGGCCCGCGCAGCCGCGCGCCGTACGTCGCCGTCCCGCTCAGCACCTGTGCGTCGAGGGCGGCGACCAGCCGTTCCTCGGTGAGGCCGTTCTGGAGCGAGAGCACTGCCTCGAACTCGCCCGTCGCGAGCGCGCTCGCGGCCGCGTCCGTGTCGTACGCCTTCGTCGTCACCAGCGCGAGCTCGGCCTCGCGGTCCCGCCCGTTCGTCACCGCCCGCGGGTGCGTGTGCGCCTCGATCTCCCCGTCGACCGCGAGCCCGGCCTCGCGAACGCGCTGCATGTGCGGGTCGCGACCGACGAGCGTCACGTCGTGAGCGCGCGCGAGCAACCCGCCCACGAGGCTGCCGAGGCTCCCGGCACCGTAGACGAGCACGTCCATGGCCGGAGTTCGTCGGGCTCCTGCAAAAGGATACGGTCCGGCGACGGGCCGGGGAAGCCGGCCACCGGGAACCGTTCCGCCGGCCGGTCAGTCCTCGGCCCAGTAGTAGAGGTCCTCCTTCGGTGCGTCGCAGTTCGGACAGTTGGCCGGGAGGTCGTCGGCGATCTCGCCCATCTCGCCGCACTCCCAGCAGCGCCACATCACGTAGGCCGTTCCGAAGACGTCGCGCGCCTCCGTGAGCCCGAGGGAGCCGTTGCTCTCCGGCGCGAGGACGTAGAAGCCGTCGTCGTCGACGCCGCGGACTTTCCCGAGCTGTTCGCCATCCTCGTCGTAGACGGACTGTCCGATCGTGACGTTCGCGAACTCCGGTTCGTCTGTGGACATTGTTCGGATCTTGGGGCGCCGCCGCCTTAAGTGTGTGAGTTGGGCACACGGCACGTGTGGGCCGCCCGATCGTCGTTCGGCGGATGCCCGTCGACCGCGTCGCGGGCTACGCTTTTATCAGCGCTCGCGCCGTCGCTGGCGACGATGGACGCGCGCACGCAGCTGGAGGCGAACCTCAGCTCCGAGTCGGAGGCGTACGGCTACACGCTCTGTATCTGGGGGGCGGGCGCGCTGCTGGTCGACGCGTTCGGGGTCCCCGGGGTCACGCGCACGCTGGCGTACGTCGCCGGCGCGCTCCTCGGCTTCGGCGTGCTCGCCGTCGTCGCGTTCCGTGGCGTCACGGCGACGGCGACGGTGTCGGAATCACCGTCCTCGCTCGTCGCCTCCACCATCCACATCGTCGCCACAGGCGGCACCCTCGCGGGCGTCCACGGCTTCCTCCTGCTCGTGGGCGAAGCCCACGTGACGCTCGCCTTCGCCGCGGTCGGCTGCCTCGCGACCGTTGCGTACAACGTGTTGCTGCTGCTGGAGTCGTCCCTGGTTCGGCGGCTCGCGTGAGCAGGCGGCTGAACCGGGACCCGGCGGGACCGCGGCTGCAGCCCGCGACTCACATGAAGTCCGCAATCCCGCTCTGCTTGTTGGTGTCGTCCTCGAAGACGGACTCCAGCGACTTCTCCAGCACTTCCAGCCGCTGTTTCGTGTAGGGCCGGCAGTCGAACCGCTCCGCGACCTCGATGGCCGTGTCCATGTACTTGTTGACGGAGCCCTGGTGGACGGTGAGGTTGACGCGCCCGCCGCACTCGCGGCACTCCTCGGTGAGGGGCATCCGGCGGTACTTCTCGCCGCAGTCGAGACACCGCGTCTCCTGGCGCGCGAACGCGCGGAGGTTACCGATCAGGTCCGGGAGGAAGTGGTACTCGATGACGCGCTCCGCGACGTCGGTCTCGTCGACGGCGCGCAGCGTCCGCGAGAGCTCGAGCTGGGCGTCCATCTTGTCCATCATCGAGCCGAGCGTCTTGTACGCCGACAGGTCCGGCCCCATCGCGATGTCGGTGACGTCGTGGGTGTGGTTGAAACCGTGGTACTCGTCGTCCGTGCCGAGCGTGTCCTCGCCGATCTGGACGAGGTCCTCGACGTCGCTCGGGTCCGCCATCTCCCGGGTTGCCTCGTAGAACTCGAGGGGGTACTCCCGGACGATGTCCATGTTGTGCGCCTCGTCGTCGATCTCCGAAGGGTCGATCCGAGAGGACATGACGAGGGGTGCGTCCATCCGACCGCCACGCTGGTTCGGCAGAAATTCTTTCGAGAAGTTGAGGAGTCCGTCCATGAGGAGCATTACGCAATCCTCGTCGCCATCGCACTGACCGACCGGCATGCCGTTGGCGATGAGGCTGTGCGTCTCCTCGACCGTGAGACAGTAGACGTTGTCGACGTCGGACGTAGTGACTTCGATACTAGTGATGATACTGCCGTCTCCCTGAGTGCCGCCGTCAGTGCGTGCTCGTTGCCCGTTCGGCGGCATCTGCATATCCTCTTCGTGTGGCGGGAGCTGATCCCCTACTTCGAGTTCGGACGCGGAAACCCGTTTAACGTGGTTGTCCACCCACCGAAGCATCGTGTGGTCGGACGTCACGCGGATCGATCGTCCATCTTCTGTTTCGATATTTAACAGGTGGTCAGGACTGGGATGCTTCGAGACTGCCTCTACTGGCTGAATTGTTCGATTCCCCTCCGAGTCAAGCGACGGAACTCGGATATCCCCGTCAAGCTCCTCGACGAGCGTTCCAAAGTCGTCCTGCTTCGGATCGTTCAGCCTCTCCTCGACGAACGTCTCTATCGACTCGTAGTGCCACCCATCGTCCTCGAACCAGAGCTTCGTCTCCGGATGGAAGCAATTCCGGCGCTTCGCGGCGTGAAAGTACGGATGAGCGTATCCGACCGCCGCCGAGGTGAAACCGACCACCCTCCCGACAGTTGCCGCGCTCGTGTGCGGCGCCATCCCGAAGACGAGCTCGCCGACGAGATCGTCGCGCTCGTTGAGCTCGTAGAAGGCGGGCAGGTCGTAGAACTGCTCGAGGAGGTCGTCGACGAACGCCGCCGTCTTCATCATGTGCTCGGCGGCGCCCTCCGAGAGGACGATGTCCTGCACCTTCAGCTCGACGAGCTGGTCGTCGTGGCGCAGGGGGTCGCCGTCGATGTCCTCCTCGTAGCCGAGCTCGCGAAGGTGGCCGGCGGAGACGTCGAGCTCCTCGGGCCGGACCGACGTGACGGGCAGGTCCGTCATGTCGTAGCGGACGGTGCCGTCCTTGAACGACGTGACGCCGTTCTTCGCCCGGAGGATCCCCTTCTCGATCGCCTCCGGCGGCTTGTTCGTCGAGGAGAGCCCCTGGACGCCCTTCACGATCTCGAAGGCGGATTCGCGCTCGCCGACGTTGTCGAGGGCGTCCCGGTAGGCCGTGTTGACGTCGACCTCCTGTTCGGTCGCGGCGGTCACCTCCCACTCGCAGTGCGGGCACTCGACGCGACCGGCCTCGTCCGGCTCACAGACCGTGCCGCAGTCGCCGCACTCGTAGTACGGCTCCGTGTGCGCGCCGCAGTCGGGACACTGGTTGTGGAAGGTGTGCTCGCCGCAGTCGGGACACTCTCGTTCAGCGACCTCGACCTCGAGGACTCCCCGCCGCCCCTTGTCGTCCATCTGGCGGGAGGCGTCGGCGAGGTTGCGCTGGGAGCCCCCGGCCTCGTTGATCGGGAACAGCGTGTGGACGGCCGGCGAGAGGTCCCGGCTCTCGGACTTCTCCGGGCGCCCCATCCGGTTGCCGATGCGCGTCGGCGCGCGTTCCCGGAGCGCGAACGGCGCGACCTCGTTGACCGCGCGGATCGCGTTGTCGCCGTCGGCGTACTCGCGGGCCGCCGCCGAGAGGTCCGCGGCCGCCCACTCCCGCCGAAGGCCGTCGTCGAAGCCGAGCGAGCGGACGAACGGGCGCCACTCGGGGATCCGGAGCGCGTCCGGCGTCTGGCTGTGGTCGAGCAGCAGCGACTCGACGCCGACGCGCGTCGTCTCCGTGTTCTCGATGGTGAGCACGCCCTCGACGACCTCGCCCTCGTCGACCGCGTCGGCGAGCGCGAGGAGGGTGTCGACCGCCACGTCGTGCCAGAGGTAGGTGTACTTCGGGTGGAGCGGGCAGTCGTACTCCGTCGCCCACTCCAGGGCCGTGTCGACGGGCGGCTCCTCGAGGTCGACGCGGGGGTCGTCCTGGAGCGCTTGCACGTCGGCCGCGGTCGTCGCGAACTCCTTGACCCACCACTCGTACGTGTAGGAGGCGGGCGCGAGCGGGTGGTTGTTCTCGACGAACTCGCCGTAGTTGACGAGGTACTCGCCGAGGTCGAGCACCTTCTCGACGCCGTTGCGTACTTCCTTCGCCTCCTCCGGGTCGTCGATGCGGCGCACGTCGCCGTTCGCGAGCTTGACGGTCGGGCCCTCGATGCTGTCGACGGGGACGACGCCGGCCGCCTTCCCCGGCCGCTCCGTCTTGATCTGGGTGCCCGTCGCGAGGAAGTCGTCGACGAGGTGCATCGTCGCCGGGTGGACGCCCGCGGTCGCGAAGCCGTGGTTCCGGGCGCGCCCGTAGCGCAGGCGAAAGCCGCCCGACTCGCTCGGGTGCGAGAAGACGGGACGCCCGGCGATGAGGTCTCGCAGGAACTTCGTCGAGGGATCCGGGCGCGGCGGGCCGTCGGGAGCGGCCTCGTCATCGCCGTCTCCGTCGCCGTCCGCGTCGCCTTCCTCGTCGCCGTCGTCGCCCTCCTCCTCCGCATCGTCGCCGGCGTCGCCGCCCTCGTCCTTGCCGATGGTACCGTCGATGAGGTCCTGGAGCCACGGCCACTCGACCTCGTCGAGGTTGCGCGTGTACCGTTGGATCTTCGGGGCCTTCAGCGCGATCCCCTCCGCGAGGACGAGACACATCCCGCCGCGGGCGGAGTTGGTGTCGACGCGCTCGAGGTCGCGGAAGCCGGAGACCTCCTCGTCGCCCGTCGCCTCGCCGTCGAGCATGATCGGCATGTGCTCGGCGATGAACGTCGTCTCCTTGTCCTTCGGCGTGTACTGGAGGCCGGTCTCCTTGTCGTACAGCGCGACCTCCTCGGCGTAGCGCTCGACCTCCTCGGTGCGCGGGCGGAACTCCGCGATGTCGAGCAGGCTCCGCGCGTAGTCGGCGACGAGCACGGAGAGCGCCTGCGCCGTGCCGCCTGCCGAGCGGATCGGGCCGGCGTAGTAGACGTTGACGAACTGCGAGCCGTCGTCGTTCTCCAGCAGCTCGACGCGGTCGATCCCCTCGATCGGGGCGGCGACGACGCCCTCGGTCAGGAGCGCGACGGCGGTCCGGACCGCGCCCTCGATCTTGCCGGCCTTGGAGTCGTAGTCGCCAACGGTGCCCTCGACGAAGTCGGTGACGAGCTCCAGGGCCGCCTCCTCGCGGGACATCTCCCCCTCGAGCTCGCGGACGCGCTCCGCGACGCCGTCGATGCCGAGGATGTTCTCGACGCGGTCGGCCATGTCGCGGGCGACGGGGATCTCGATCTCCGTCTCGGGGTCCTTCCCCTGCCCCTTCGCGGCCTCCGCGACCTCGAACGCCTCGTCGAGCTCCTCCTCGATGCGCGCGAAGTAGCGTTCGTCGTCGGGTCTCATCGACGCCCTCCGCCCATCAGAGCCAGAGGTCCAGGTCGGTCTCGGGGTCGTGTTCGCGGACGAGCGGCTCCTCGAACGCGCGCAGGTACACCTCGCCCGCGAAGACGGTGCCGGCATCCAGATGCCCGGCCAGCGCCTGGCCGCTCTTTCGCGAGAGCACCGCGTGCGTGTGCGCGAAGATGTCGCCCTCGAGGTCCGCGATGTTGCCGACGCAGGCGGCGACCTCCAGCGGCTCGTCGAACGTCACCGACTGGTACTCCTGGTCGTCCTGGTCGTAGAACCAGACCTCGGCGTCCTGGACGGCGCCCATGGCGTTGAACCAGCCAGCCTCGACGTCCTCGGCCCGTGCGAGGTCCTCGATCTCCTGGCGCCAGTCAGCTCCCGTTTCGAGTCGGGCGAGATACTCCGCGCTCGACTCGACTTCCCGGTAGTCCATGCACGTCCCCATGCGTGGTGTGGGCAAAAAAGTTGAGTTCGGCGGCCGACCCCTCGCCGATACCAGCTGCGACCGACCGGAACGCCCCTCAGACGCCGAGATCCTCGGCGAGGTCGTAGAACGTGTCGATCGTCAGGTCCGGCTCCTCGCCGAACGGCTCCCAGGGCGTGTCCTTCCGGTCGACCCAGGCTCCCTGCATCCCGGCGTGTTGGGCCCCCATGATGTCGAACCAGCCGGCCGTGACGTGGACGATCTCGTCGATCGGGGTGCCGGTGCGCCCCGCGGCGTGGCGGTAGATCTCCGCGTCAGGTTTGAACGTCTCCACCTCGTGGGCGCTGATGGTGTCCTCGAGGAGGTCACCGATCTCCGCGTGCTCGACCATCGAGTCCAGCATCTCGGGGTTCCCGTTGGAGACGACGTAACAGTCGTAGCCGCCGTCGCGGAGGCGCTCGATGCCGTCGCGCACGTCGTCGAAGACGTCTAGCTCGTGATAGACGGCGAGGATCGCGTCCCGTTCCTCCTCGGGGAGGTCGACGCCGTGCGCGTCCAGCGCGTACTGGAGCGCGTCCCGGTTCATCTCGTAGAAGGGCTGATAGCCGTCGACGTGGTTCCCGACGAACGTGTACTCCAGCGACCGGGCCCGCCAGAGCTTCGAGACGGGCTCCGGGTCGTCGACGCGGTCCGCGAGCGCCTTCTCCGCGGCGTCGACGTCGACGAGCGTGCTGTAGGAGTCGAACGTGACGGTGGTTACCTGGTCGGCGTCGAATGCCATGATCGTTCGGACCCTCGCACTCCACAGGGATAACTGGTGCCGACGGGGCGAGCTTTCGGGGCCCGTCGCCGCGGCGTCGACCGCGACCGCTACCAGTCGGGGAGGTACATCCCCTTCGACGCCGGCGCCGTTCGCTCGAAGCCCCACTGCTCGTAGAACCCGTCGACGTCGGCCATGAGGTTGACGTACGCCGATTCCGGTGCGTGCTCCTCGAGGTACGCCATCAGGGCGTCCATGATCCGGGATCCGAGCCCCTGTCCCTGGTGGGCAGGGTGGACGACCATGTCGCTGATGTGGAAGACGCAGGCGCCGTCGCCGACGATTCGTGCCATGCCGACCGTCTCGTCGGCGTCCGTGTCGACGACGCTGACGCCGTACAGCGTGTTCGCGAGTCCTCGTCGGGCCGCGTCGACCGAACGCGACGACATGTCGGCGGCCTCCCTGAGCGCGACAAACCGCTCGGGCTCGGGGGTCGTTTCGCGGAGTTCGTAGCTCATACCCGGTGATATCGCCGTCTCCGATTATTGGTTACGTTCCTCCTCCCTCGGCCCCCCGGAGAGAGCGAGCGGGTTGGAGCTCTCACTGCCCATTTGATATCGCGGCATACGGTTTATTATCTATCCCGGGTGTGCTGGGCGCGCCCATAGAAAGATCCGTTGTGAAGAGCTGCACCTACGGATATCTGTCGGGGTTTATAAGTCATATCTCCCCAGCTGGGTTCCCGCCGACCTCTCACCGTCGTAACCCGTCTCGCAGCCATGACTCACACCTGGTCGAGCACGACAGTAGATCGATGTTCCCGCGGAGGCCATCTCGCCACTCGAAATGCCAACCAACCGTGGCTCTATCGTTTCTTGCGCCCGCGTGCGGCTGGTGTAGGCTGGACGGGCTCATTCGGATCGAGATATCCTGGTTGGGTATTCCCTGAAGACGGAGGTGAGCCCGCGGAACCGCTCTCTGAACTGGTCGAGCGAGAGACCTGGGAGAAGGCGGGACACTACGATGGATGGTGATCCTCCGGTCGTCAGGGTTTCCGGTTCAATACATTGGAATAACCCGGTTCCATGAGGACGCGGGTTTTATCGAGACAGCGAAAGCGGTTCTCGACGACGTGACCCGTGGGTTCAGCGGTGGGATCCATCCATCGAGGGAATCCAACGCCGTTCGATCTGTTTTCCAAGGACGCGATCGGGACCTTCCCCGAGCAGGAGCTGCTCAGCTTTGGTACTGAGCACGGTCTTTTCGCCGCTGATCGAAGTTCTACCCCGATATCGGGCCTTGAGGCGTACTTTCGCTGTTTTAGCGCCTCTTTCGGAGACCCTGTGTAGTGGCTTCTCCAAATTATATATTGTATTTCGCTATATCAAATCACGCTCTCTCGGTGATCTCGCTCCTTCCACTGGCTGCCTGAAAACGCCAGCGAGCGGGCTTCTTCGGCTGATCCAGGCCTTTTCGACGATTGCATCCGGGGTCTGAATGCACTGACTACTTTCGGTGGGATCGGAGAATTCTATTCATACCCCTTCTCGGACACTCGACGCTGCAGAACCAATCAACTGGCGTAGATTCGCTAGTTCCGGGAACCCCCGTTCGGTCCCTGTCCTCGAATTGGGATCGCGTCGCCGCCGACGAGTCCGATCGACGGCTGTGAAGGGCGGTCCGGCCGTGGCGTCGGGAATCGACTACCACGCTCAACTTCTACACTCCGTGAGTGCCCTATTCTACTGGAGGGTACTGAACCGGGACATTTCGTATAGCGACACGCGATTTTCTCCCGTCGAACGGTGGATTTTGATTCTGTGAATCCTTACCGGACGAGAGTTCCCGCTCCGAGATTCACTGCGAATCGTCCGATCCTTATAAATAGAAACGCTGGAATCACTAACGCTGTCGCTACTGGATCTCGTGAAAATGGGGAAAAGAACCGTTAGAACGGAGCCTGCGGGCCTTCGTCGTCCTCGGCTTCCTCGCCGCCGTCGCCGGGGAAGGAGGGCGTCGTACCGCCGGTGCCGCCGAGGTCGCCGTCGGCGCCGGAATCCATGCCGGTGTCGGCGTGGACCGTGTCGATCTCCGGGATCTCCTTGACCATCCGGGACTTGATCGCCTGGATCGTCATCGGGGAGATGCCACAGCCGGAACAGGCACCGCCGAGCTGGATGTGGACTTCACCGTTCTCGCGGTCGAGATGGCTGATAGCTGCGTCGCCGCCGTGCATCTGAATCTGCGGGAAGTTACGCCGCAGGAAGTTCGTGATCCGGTCGCGGAGATCGCCGTCCCCGTCCGCTGATTCAGTACTCATGGACGTGACTTAACGGCGAACCGGCTTATGCCTTTGGTTCGGTCTCGTTTCTCCGCGGTGGTGAGACGGCTATTATGGCTGTCTCAGGGCTTCTCGACGCCGAACACGCGATGTAGCTCCGATTCGATCGTTTCGACGTAGGTCTCCAGCGTCTCCTCGAACTTCTCGTCGGTGACGAGGACGCCCTGCAGGCGCTCCTGCGGGTTCTCCGGGATCTCGACGCGGAACTCGCCGTCCTCGTAGAACGGCTCGGACTCGTTGAGGATCATCTGGTCGATCCCGTGGATCAGGTCCGAGTCGTAGCGCTCGTTCATCTGGTTGAAGGCGTTCTTGTACGCGCGCTGGAGCTCCTGGAAGTAGTTCGCGTACTTGTCCTCGAATTCCTCCGGGTCGAAGTCGGCCATGTCGAACGCTCCGGCATCGCCGGGCAAAAGTCGGCCGGTCTCCCGCGCTTGGGAACTTTGATATCGCGGAATACAATTTATAGGATCTCTGGAGTCCGACAGCAGTTGGAACTAATCCTCGAGTATCCTGCCGTAGCCGGTGGTCTATGGCGGTTTTGCGTCACCTGCCCCTCTCTATGGAAGGTCTGGCCGAGTTCAGTTTCATCGTCCGGTTCGACGGTCGTCTTCTGCTTTCGAGGATTTCACACTCACCTCTACGGAGTGCCCCGGGATATGCGTCGAGGCGAAGACCGCGGTCCGAAAAGTGCTGAATCGAGCGTTCGGGAGTCGCCTCGGGGGCAAGGCGCGAGCTTCCTCGGGATTTTCCATGCGCCCGCCAGGTGCAGCTGCTACCTCACCGAACATCCCGGACAAACTGGCGACCGTTTCTCGGTACCCCGTAACCGCCTTCGGAAGCTGCCTCAGGTGGGTATCGACGACTACTTTCCCGAGTCCTCCGGGAGGTGATTGCTCAGGGTGACGCCGCGGGTTTGCATCCTGGCTATCAACCGGCAGTTATCCCGAACCCTGATTAACCGATCGACCGACAGCCTGACTTCCCGAATTTACCCGGACGGACCGCGAAGGACGACTGCAAGGTGGTTGAATCCTCGAAGCAACCGAACACGACCGTGCCACTGTCTTTAGCCGCTGTCCTCGGATCCCGGTTTTTCCCTCAAATAACGGGATCGTCGGTGGGTAAATCGGATGCCGCTATATCGAATTGTTCTGAATGTCGAATCGATGATTGATGCACGGTCGGAGGCGACGCTTCCGCTACGGAGCGAGTGTGCTGAAAGAATCGGACTCCATTTGACGGACTACGGGAGCGGTCAGAAGGACTGCCAGTCGGTGGGCGAGCCGACGCGATCGCGGACGCGGAACTCCCGCTCGTCGTCGACGCGGGTCTCGACGACTCGATCGAACGGTTCGTACAGCGTGTGAAGGGTGGCTTCCTCGTGCGCGGTCGACCCGACGGCGCTGACGAAGGGCCAGTCCTGGCCGGTCGCCTGCGAGGAGAGGACGCGGATGAACTGGTAGATCCGTTCCGGATCCCAGTACATCAGCAGCTCGGAGATCGAGAACAACCCGACTGCGTGGTCCTCCTCGTCGGCGAGGTCCTCGACGACGTTGGTGAACTTGACGCCGATGTCGGTGAGGTCGCCGGCCGAGTCGACGTACTTCGTCCGGGGGGTGTCCTCGACCGTCTCGCCCTGCTCGCGGGAGGCACAGTCGACGACGATGGCGTTCTCGCCGTCGGCGTCGGTTAGCTCTTCGTGGTCGTTTCGGACCTTCTCGGCCGTTTGCCCCGTGGAGATCACGATCGGTTCCGTCGTCCACTCCCCGAGGATACGGTGAAAGAGGTCGTACTTCCCGCTCATGGGTGGCCCAACCAGCAGGACGCTTTCCGCCTCGAGGACGGAAGCGGGAAGGATACTCATTATCCGTTGGTCCATCCCGCCGACGTAAATGCTTTCCGAGCGTTACTTTCGAAGGAATTCGGGACGGTTGAGCGATTCGGGCGGCCCCGTCGAGCGCGACAGGAACTCGCGGCTGTCGAGCGCGCCGGGCATCGCTTCGGGGAGCGGGGAGTCGGCTGCCGTCTTCGTCTCTTCGTCGACGAGGGCCTCCCAGACGTCCTCCTCGCCCTGCTGCTCCAGCGTGAGTGCCTTGGTTCGCCCCTCCTCGTACGCCAGTTCGACGATGCTCTGATCGTACGCCCCCGGCAGGGCCTGGCGAACGCGAGTGTACTCGTCGGGGTGGCTCTCCCCGCAGGCCTTCGCGACGCCGAGTGCGAACGCGCGCTCGATCGCCGATTCCCTGTCCAGCGTCGACCAGTCCGTTCCGAACGAGCGCTCGTACATCAGTGTTTGACCGGCTTTCCGGCGCCGACGCGGAGCCCTTTCGGCCCGAACTCCAGGTCGTGGATGTCCGTGTCGATGTCGGTTCCGCGCATCTTCAGCACCTGGAGCCCGCGCTGCATGCCGTCGTCCTCGAGGTAGTTGTGCATGAACACGACGCCGTGCGCGAGATAGTGCTCCTCGGAGTAGGCGCTCGGGTCCGTCATCTCGGAGATGAGCAGCGTCGTCGCGTCCGTTCGCTTCAGCGCGGTCAACAGCTGCACTGCGGTGTCCTCGGTGTCGTCCAGGAGGTAGCTGAGCAGCATCGTCGAGTCGAGGATGATGCGGTCGATGTCACGGGACTCGATGAACCCGGTCAGCCGGTTGGCGACACTGTTCCGGTCCCGTCGGTCGTTCGGCTTCCCGAAGAAGCGCCGGCCGTCCGAGGAGAGGGCGTCGAGGAACGTGATCCGATCGCTCGCGACCGCCCGGTCGAAGCCGAACTCGTACCCCTCCATGTCCTGTTTGATCCCCTCTTTCGTTTCGTGCATGCTGACGTACAGCGTCTTGTCGCCGTCGCGGGCGCCCTGGGCCGCGAACTGCGAGCAGAACGTGGTTTTCCCGCTGCCCGGCGGCCCGCTGACGACGTAGAGTCGCCCCTCGGGGAAACCGCCGTCGACGAGATCGTCGAACCCTGAGACACCACTGGAGATGCGCATACCCGAAGCCGAACGAGGCCCACGATAAGTGTTCCTCCCCGATTTTCACGGGTGAGAACGGCGGGAACTGGCGGGCCTACTGGCGGAAACGGCTCCGGCGATGCGGTCGGATCCGGTTCGGATTCGGACTCGATCCGGAGGAGGGCAGTCGGATTCACGACTCGTTCCGAAGGCGACAGTCGGATCCCCCAACTGGAGCGGGCTACTCCGTCGTCACGTCGGGTTCGACCCAGACGACGAAGCGGTCGTCCGCTTTCACGATGCCGCGAACGCCGTCGTCCTCCACGGTCGTGCTGTCGTCGACGGTGGCCGGGTCGACGTCGCGGACCTGGTACACCTCGTCGACCATCCAGCCGACGGCACCGCCCTCGTCGAGCGCGTCGTCGTCGAACACGACGATCCGGTCGCGAGCGCCCTCGCCGTCGACGTCGAACAGCGTCTTGGGGTCGATGATGGTCGTCGTCCGACCGCGCAGGTCCATGACGCCCTCGACGTGTCCCGGCGAGTTCGGGATCCGCGTCAGTTCCCCGGCGTCGACGATCTCGTCGATCACGCCGATACCCAGGCAGTACGTGTCCTCGCCGAGACCGAACTCCAGGACCTTCGTGGGCTCGGTCGCTGGTTCCGCCTCGGTCTCCGTGTCCGTCTCCGTCGCTCCCATACCTGGGTCTCCGTCCGCCTGCCCATAACCGTACCCCTCGAATTATCACGTCCGATAGGCAGGGCGGTGGGTTTATCGTTCGGCTTTGTCCGCCTTCGTGTATGTCAGGGACGCCCGAGAGACGCGGTCGCGGGAGCGACGCGCCACGCGTGGTCGTCGTGGACGACTCCCCGTTCATGCGGCGGCTCATCTCCGACGTGTTGTCGGACGCCGGGATCTCCATCGTGGGCACGGCCGGCGACGGCGCGGAGGCGATCGACGTCGTCGCCGAGCAGTCGCCCGACGTCGTGACGATGGACGTCGAGATGCCCGGGATGAACGGGCTCGAGGCCGTCGAGCGGATCATGGACGAAACCCCGACGCCGGTCCTGATGCTGTCGGCCCACACCGACGCCGGCGCCGAGGTGACCTTCGACGCGCTGGAGCGCGGCGCCGTCGACTTCTTCGCCAAGCCCGGCGGCGAGGTGACGACCGGCGTCTCCCGCGAAGGGGAACGGTTAGCGCAGGCGGTCCACTCCGTCGCCGACGCCGACCTCGACGTCGCGATGCGGGAGAGCCCAACTCCGGACGCCGGAGGAACCGGGACGGCTCGACGAGGTGCATCGACCGGGAACGCGGCCGGGTCGGCGAACGGATCGGCGGGCGAATCGCCGAGCGACTCGCCGACCGAAACCGGTGAATCGACTGCCGGCGTCGGCGAAGCGACGGACGCCAGTGCCGACGGCGAGGCCGACGCCGACCTCGACGACCCGCTGACGGTCATCATCGGGGCGTCGACGGGCGGTCCCAACGCCGTCGAGCGCGTCATGGCGGCGCTCCCGGCGGTCGATTGCCGCGTGGTCATCGTCCAGCACATGCCGGAAGCGTTCACCGAGCGGTTCGCCGACCGGCTCGACGAGGTGTCCGCGTACGACGTGCGGGAGGCGGCGGACGGCGCCCGCATCGGTGCCGGCGAGGCCGTCGTCGCTCGCGGCGGCAGCCACACCCTCGTCGACAGCTACCGGGCCGGGCGGCTCCGGATCAAACTCGACGAGGACGACTCCCGGCAGGTGATGCCCGCGGTCGATGTGACGATGGAGTCCGCCGCCGAAGCGGTCGACGACCCGCTCGTCGGCGTCGTCCTGACGGGGATGGGCTCCGACGGTGCCGACGGGATCCGGGCGGTTGCCGAGGCGGGCGGCCGGACGCTCGTCCAGAGCGAGGAGAGCTGCGTCATCTACGGGATGCCGAAACGCGCCGTCGCGACCGGGGCCGTCGACGAGGTCCACGACCTCTCCGGCGTCGCCGACGCCATCGTCGGGGGTGTCGCCTGATGGACTCCCACCGCGCCGCCTTCGTCGCGGAGGCGGAGGACGGTATCACCGACCTCAACAACGCCCTGCTCGCGCTGGAGGCGGACCCCGAGGATAGCGAGGCGATGGACGACGTGTTCCGCGTCGCCCACACCCTGAAGGGGAACGCCGCGGCGATGGGGTACGACCGGGTCTCGGAGTTCGGCCATGCGCTCGAGGACCTCCTCGACGACGTCCGCACCGGCGACCGGGCGGTGACGCCCGAGCTGATGGACCTGCTGTTCGAGGGCGTCGACGCCGTGGAGGCGATGGTGGCGGAGATCGCCGAGGACGGCGAGGTCTCGACCGACCCGGCCGAACTCGAAGCCCGGATCCGGGGACTGGAGCAGGGCACCCAGTCGGCGGATGCGGAGGCCGATGCTACCGGAGCGAGCGACGACGCGGGGGATAAGGGGCTGGACGACGCGGCCGACCCGGCCGACGCGGCCGACGCACCGGTCGACCTGCCGCCGGCCGCCGCGGCGCTCGACGTCGGCGACGACCGCCTCGTTCACGCGGACGTGACCATCGGCGAGACGGAACTGCCCGGCGTCGACGCGACGTTCGTCACGGAGGCGATCGCCGACGGCTTCGACGCGTTCGCGACCGACCCGGAACCCGACGCGCTGGAGGCCGGCGAGTTCGAGACGGGGTTCGACGCGTACGTCGTCGCCGAGGCTCCCGACGTCGTCGCTACCAGCCTCGACGCGCTCGCGCAGGTGGAGGCGGTCGAGGTTGCCCGCGCCGACGGCGATAGCGCTGCCGATACTGCCGACGTCGATTCCGAGGTGGCGGCAACCGCAGCCGACGACTCGGAATCCTCCGGCGAGACGACCGAGAGCGGAGACGCAACCGACGCGGACGACGCGGACGACGCGGACGACGCGGACGAGATCTCCTCGATCCGGGTCGACGTCGACCAGGTCGACGAGCTGTACGGGCTCGTCGAGCAGCTCGTGACGAGCCGGATCAAGCTCCGCCGCGAGCTGGAGGAGGCCGGCATCGAATCCGACACCCTCGGCGAGCTGGACAAGCTCGCGAGCAGCCTGCAGGACACCGCGATGGACATGCGGCTCATCCCGTTCTCGCAGGTCGCGGACTCGTTCCCGCGGCTCGTCCGCGACGTGGCCCGCGAGGTCGGCAAGGACGTCCGGTTCGACGTGACGGGCGGCGACGTCGAGCTCGACCGGACGATCCTCACGGAGATGCGGGACCCGCTCGTCCACGTCCTCCGGAACGCCGTCGACCACGGCATCGAGTCACCCGAGGAACGGGAAGCGGCCGGCAAGGACCCGACGGGGACCGTCGAGCTCACCGCGACCCGTGACCGTGACCACGTCGTCATCGAGGCCACGGACGACGGCGCCGGCCTCGACCCGGACCGGCTCCGGGAGAAGGCCGTCGAGGAGGGTGTCCATACACCCGCGGAACTCGACGCGATGGACGAGTCCGAGATCTACGACCTCGTCTTCCATCCCGGACTCTCCACGGCCGAGGAGGTCACCGACGTTTCCGGTCGCGGCGTCGGCATGGACGTGGTCCGCACGACGGCACGGAGCCTCGACGGCAGCGTCGAGGTCGAAAGCGAGCCCGGTGAGGGGTCGACCGTTCGCTTCCGGCTCCCGGTCACCGTCGCCATCGTGAAGGTGATGTTCGTCGACGTCGGCGGCACCGAGTACGGCATCCCGATCAAGAGCATCGCCGAGGTCGGCCGCGCCGACGACGTCGAGGCGGTCAACGGCGACGAGATCCTCCGTCACGAGGGCGATCTGTATCCCGTGATCCGACTCGCGGAGCGGCTCGGGGAATCGTCGGCGGCCGAGGGCGCAACTTCCGACGCCACCGCGACGGCCGGCGGCGAGATCCCGGATGGCGGCGAGGTCCCGAACCACCGAGCAGCAGCCGCCGACGCCGAGCGGGACGACGGGATGGTCGTTCGGATCCGTGAGGAGACGCGACAGGTTGCGCTCCGGTGCGACGCCGTCCTCGACCAGGAGGAGGTCGTGGTCAAACCGCTCGACGGCCCGCTATCCGGGACGCCGGGGCTCAGTGGCACCGCCGTGTTAGGCGACGGCGACGTGGTCGCCGTGCTCGACGTGGTGAGCCTATGAGTCGGTCGAGTGACGAGGAGTTCGCGTTCGCCGGAGTGCTCCGCCAGATCGCCGACAGCGTCGCGTTCAAACCCGGCTACTACAACGAGTCGTACCTCGACCGCCGGATCTCCGCGCGCATGCGCCGCTGCGACATCGACGACCACGAGGCGTACGAGCGTCGCCTCCGCGAGGACCCGGCGGAGCGCGAGGCGCTCATGGCGGCGCTGACGATCAACGTCACGGGCTTTTTCCGCAACCCGGAGATGTGGGAGGTCTTCCGCGACGTACTCCGGCGCCGGACTGCTGACCAGCGCCGCGTTCGCGTGTGGTCCGCCCCATGTGCCGACGGGCGGGAGCCGTACTCCGTCGCGATGCTCGCCTGTGACGACCCCGAGATCGACGAGCGCCGGGTCGAGGTCCTCGGCACCGACATCAGCGACGAGGCGCTCGACGCGGCTCGCGAGGGCGTCTACCACACGACTCGCACGACCGACATCGCGGCGGAGCTCGAGCCGCTCTCGACGCCGGCCGACTGGGTCGACCGCGACGGCGACACCTTCAGCGTCACCGACCGGGTACAGGATCTGGTCTCGTTCGACCGCCACGACATGGTCCAGGACGGCGCGCGCGAGGCGTTCGACGTCGTTCTCTGCCGGAACCTGCTGAT
Organism: Halosubterraneus shenae; assembly: GCF_050510935.1. Lineage (NCBI taxonomy): Archaea > Methanobacteriati > Methanobacteriota > Halobacteria > Halobacteriales > Haloferacaceae > Halosubterraneus > Halosubterraneus shenae. Next base: position 154,872 of record NZ_JBNLVO010000001.1, read on the forward strand.
CTACATCGACAGCGAGCACAAGGGCGCCGTGTTCGACACCCTGGAAGCGTCGCTGTCGCCCGGGAGCGTTCTCGTCGTGGGGATGACGGAGAGCGTCCCGCCGGACCGGCGCGACCGGTACGAGCCGATAGACAAGCGGCGGCGGGTGTTCAGGAGGCAGTAATGTCGCTGTACGAACTCGCACGGAACGGCGACGTCGAGGCCGTCCGCGACGCACTTCACAGCGACAGCGCCGCGGTCCGCCGCCGCGCGGCGACCGTCCTCGGCGACCTGGCCGACGAGGACGACCAGCCGGCGATCGACGCGCTGCTCCGCGCCGCGACGCGGGACGACGACGACCGTGTTCGCGGCGCCGCCATCGACGCCCTCGACGGCATCGGGCAGGCTGCGGTCGAGCAGCTACTCGAGACGCTCACTGGCAGCGACACCGGGGACGCCGGGTGGGTGACCGCGCGGAAGTTCGCCGCGGCGCTATTCGCCGACCGGCCGGAGCTCCGTATGGCCGCGGCCAACTCCCTGGCCCGGCTCGGGGAGCCGAACGCGGTCCCGAAGCTCGTCGACGCGATGGAGGACCCGGACCCCCGGGTTCGCCTCCGCGTCTGTCACGCGTGCGGGGTACTCGCCGACCCGCGGGCCGTCCCGGCGCTGACGGAACGGCTGGACGACCAAGCCCGCGTTCGCCACGCGGCCGCGAACGCGCTCGGCTCGATCGGGACGGACCAGTCGCTGGCCCCCCTCATCGAGCTGCTCGAGGACGACGACCCGTCGGTCCGCCGGATCGCCGCGGGAGCGCTCGGCAAGGCCAGCAATGCGCGGCCGGTTGAACCGCTCGTGTACGTCCTCGCCGACGACAGCGAGGCGGTGCGGAAGGCGGCCGTCTACTCGGTGATCGAACTGCTGTCGAACGTCCCCACCGACCGGAGCCACGAGGTCCGTGACCGGGTGGTCTCCGAGCTGCAGGCGGCCGACGACGCGACCGTCATCGAGCCGCTGGTCGAGATCCTCTCGGACGGCCAGCAGGATCGCCAGCGGCGCAACGCGGCGTGGATCCTCGGTCGCGTCGCTGACAGCGACGCCGACGACGCGATCGCCGCACTGGCGGACGCGCTCGCGGATACGGACGACATGACCGCACAGTTCGCGGCGACGAGCCTCGGGAACGTCGGCGGCCCGACCGTCGAGGCCGCGTTGCTCGACAAGCTGGACGAGTCGGTACCGGAGGCGGCGCGAGCGAAGGCCGCGTTCGTCCTCGGGCAGGTCGGCGGGAGCCAGGCGCGCGACCGACTCGAGGAGCTCACCGACGACGACAGCGCGGCCGTCCGAAAGCGCGCGTTCGCGGCCGTCTCGAAGCTCCGGGCGGGTGGAAACGCATGAGCTCGACTGACCGCCGTCGGACGGCGATCGGAGGGCGCCGATGAGCGACGCCGAAGTCAAGGTTGCGGACACCACTGGGCGCTTCGCTATCGCCGTTCGGGACGGCCGCCCGGTGAACGACGTGTCGTGGACGCCGGGCCGGATCCTGTTGTCGAACCGGCGGCTGGTGCTGGCGGCCAACGACGGCAAGCGGACGATCCCGCTCTCCGAGCTGGAGGGCCTCGGCGGCCGCCACGACACGAACCAGTCGATCGCGCAGGTCTCCGGCTACGTGAGCCTCGACCTCGGCGACCAGGTGCTGTTGATAACCGCCAGCGACCACGACGGCTTCGAGCGAAGCGTCTACGAGGCCCTGCTCAACCAGCGAATGCTCCGCGCGAAACACCCTGCTATCGCCGGCGGCGTCGTCCAGGAGGAGGTGGGGTGGGAGCAGGCGCGCATCAAGGTCGACGAGAACGGCCTGAACGCGGCGCTGGAAGGCGGCGCGTTCGTCCAGTTCGACCTCGACGAGATCAGCGGGATGGAGACGACCGAGCGGACCGTCGACGGGGAGATGCAGCCGGTGCTACAGGTCTCACACACCAACGACGAGGGCACCACCATCGAGACCCACCTCGCCGGTCCGCCGCGGCGCTGTGGGTTCGTCGAGTCGTGGCTGCGGAAAGGCGTCGAGCGAAACCAGGCTAACGTGGACCTCTCGGACCGCGACCGAGAGGTGTTGATGGCGCTGTACTCCGGCGTTTCGCCGTTCGAGATCCCGTCGTTCCTGGACATGGACGTGGACGCCGTCGAGGAGACGTTCGAGCGCCTGATCGAGCTGGACGTCGTCGAGGAAGTGCGGGTTCGCCGGGAGGTGTCGCTCAACTCCCGCGGTCGCAACATCGCGAGCGAAGCGATGAACGACCAGTAGGCGGTTGAGACTGCTGGGGTCGCCCGACAGCGGAGCTGCTACGCGGTGCACCGCGCCGTCGCTGGTCTCGTCGTCGACGCGGACCGGCGATCAGGGTCGCCGGCCGGCTTCACACGTTGTGCTGGTCGGAGAGTTGACCGGCGCTGGGTTGTGAGCGAGCAGCCGGCGCGCCGCAGTCCCCGGGTGGTGCGCCGGACTCCCGCCTCGACCGACCCGGGCCATGGACTCGTCCACGGGGTCGTTGGCCGCGGCATCGGGCAAAAGGATACGCGTGGGACGAGCGGCGGTGCCGAAAGTGCGGACCGGTGGGGCCCTGGCGCTACGTATTGACCTTCTCCAGGTACGTGTTGACGACCATCCGGCCCTTCGGGGTGAGCGCCGTCGCCGTCTCGCCGTCCGCGACGAGCCCGCCGTTCCGGAGCGTCTCGAGCACCATCGAGGTCTGCGTTGCGTCGCCGGTCACGATCGTGGAGATGCTGGCCTCGCCGCCCGCGGAGTAGAGGGAGACGAGGATCTCAAGCTCCTCGTCGGTCAGGTCCAGGTCGCGGACGTCCTCCATGACCTCGGCGTATTCCAGCTTGATGAACCGCCCGAGGACGCCCAGCGTTCGCTCGCTCGGCACCGAGACCAGGGACGTGACCGCGCCGGTCTCCGGGGTGTGGGTGATCGAGAGCGTCGGTCTCGGCGCCCCGTCGATCGTGTGTTCGCCCCGGTCGAAGTCCGTGACTGTCGAGAGGTCGACGGTGAACGGATCCTCGCAGTCGAGGAAGCCGATCTCGCCGTCGCCCAGCGACACGGCTGCCGTCTGGACGTCGCCGTCGACGACGCGGCCGCCGACCTTGGCCGGGCTTCGAACGCGCACCGAGACGCCCTCGAGGAGCGTCTTGAACAGGATGCGCTGGAACCGGTCCATCGGCTCCGGTTCCCCCTCGATGACGGCGGTCCGCTTCGCGTTGCCGTCGACGTAGGCGACCGTGATCGTGTCGCTGAAGAACGACCGCAGGTCGCTGGGAACCGTGCCGACGGCGACGTCGAACACCTGCTTCAGGCCGATCGTCGTACGAGCTGAATCGCTCGCGAGCACGAGCCGCCGCTGGCTGAGCAGGATACGTCCGGGGACCGGCTCGTTCTCGCCGACGTCCCGCGTGTGGACGCGGCCAGTAAAGTCGGCGACGACGGACTCCTCCATCGATCCTACCTCGATGGAAGGGTCACTTTATACTTTCCCGCACGCTCTCAATGCTGATAGCGATCGTCGGGCCCCTCGATGGCTTCGGCGCGCCAGTCGGCGAACTCGGTGTCGTCCGTCCGCTTGCTACTGCTGGTCGGGGTTCGGTACGGCCTCGGCTCCGGATCGAACAGCAAAGCCTAATGAGGTGGACATCGAACCGCCAGATGATGCCCACGGTAGAATACCTTAACTACGAAGTACTCGACGACCACGGCTGGTCGATGGACGACGAGGACCTCTTCGAGAAGGCGGCCGACGCGGACCTCGGTGACGAGGACTACGGATCGCTGGACGTGAACCAGAGCGAATACATCCTCGAGGCCGCCGAGGCCCAGGGCTACGACTGGCCCTTCTCGTGTCGCGCCGGCGCCTGTGCGAACTGTGCCGCCATCGTCAAAGAGGGCGAGATCGACATGGACATGCAGCAGATCCTGTCGGACGAGGAAGTCGAGGAGAAGGACGTCCGCCTGACCTGTATCGGTAGCCCGGCAGCAGACGAGGTCCGCATCGTGTACAACGCGAAGCACCTCGACTACCTGCAGAACCGCGTCATATAAAATCGACTGTCCGGCCAGTGTACCGACACTGGTGAGCAGTTTCAATCTCCCCTATTTACCGAAATCAATAGACCAGTCCCAGTAACTCGGGTCTTTGTTCTTTATAGATGTTACTCGTGGAACAATAATAGGATCTGTATTTCAAATCCAGACGAGTACGAATGAAGTGTGGGATCAGGTCTGCGGCACACATCCCGGGTCACATCTCGTGACCACTGAACGGTGGAGGCCTGCCAAAAGAGTTCTAGTCTTCAGACACTACCTGAGCTGGAGGTTGGGTAGCTGGGGCTGGTGGTTCGTGGGTTCCGAATTCGGGGTGGGTTTCTTCCATCCAGACATACACGACTGCCCCGGACAGGAACATCAGTCCGGCAGTCATGTAGAACGCGGCCTCCGCGTTCACGAACTCCATCGATAGCCCGATCAGGATCGCGCCGACGGCGTAGCCGGAATCGCGCCACATCCGGTAGACACCCATTCCCGCCGACCGCCACGTCGGATGGGCGGCGTCGCCGGGAACGGTCATCAGGTTTGGATACAGCAGCGCCATTCCCAGGCCGGAAATGCCGGCCAGTAGCATCCACGGGAGATACCCCTCGACGAGTACCATCCCCAGAACGCCGCCTCCCGCGAGGAACATTCCCCAAATAACGGGTGGACGGCGACCGATGCGATCCGCGAGCCCGCCAGTCGCAATCTGGAGGAAGTACATGGCACTATGGACGCCGACGACGACCCCGACTGCTGCGATGCCGAGGCCCTGACTCGTCAGGTACAGCGGGACAGCGATCCAGAACAACGTGTCAACGAAGTTCTCGATGTGACCGGCCTGCGCTGCCGCAAACAATGTCCTGTCTCCGTACGTCGCCCGCTTCAGAACCTCACTGAACGGCAGATTTGCGTCGTGGTGGTCTTCATCTCCCTCGGCCCGAGCGTACTGGACGGTCTCCTTGATGAGGAAGATCGAGATGAGGAACGCCAGCACGACGACGACGCCGAGGAAGTAGAACGGCTCTGGTCGAAGGCTCCACTGGGCGGCGATGACGCCCGTTATCCAGGCACCGACGGCGACGCCGGTGTAGCCGAACGCCTCGTCGATTCCGACTGCTAGCCCGCGCTGGTCGGGCCCTGCGAGGTCGATCTTCGCGTTGATAGCCATGCTCCAGGTCAGCGCCTGGTTGATGCCCAACAGGATGTTCCCGACGGTGATCCAGGCCCAGCTGGGCGCGAAGATGAGGATAATCGGAAGAGGGAGTGCAGTCGCCCATCCGAGGATGAGTACTGGTTTGCGACCGTACTCTTCGCCCCACTTCCCTGCGTAGAGGTTGAGGAGCGACTTGACGATCCCGAACGAGACGACGAACGAGCCGATCACGAGGAACGACTCGACGCCGAGGACGTCCTCCCCCAGCACGGGGACGACGGTGCGTTCGGAACCGATGGTCAGTCCGGTCGCGAACACCAGCAGGACGTGCAGCGAGAACTGCCCGAGGTGTTCGCGGATTCCCTGTTTGATGTCTGTTGGCGTACTCATTGGTTACTCAGCAGCGCAGTTGTTCGGCCCTAGTTCGAGTTCAGCCAATTCGTCCGCTGGAACCGCTTCCTGTCCCACGTTAGTCCGTTTTACGCGCTCGAAGTTCGGCGGATGATCCGGGACGTCGGAAGCGAGTTCCTCGACGAACTCCTCGCGGTCACGCTCCAGATCCTCGTTTCGTTCCTTGACCTCTGCGAGAGTCGCTGTAACTGGCGGTTCGGGTGATCCCGGGTCGTGTGCGGGAAGTACGACTGCGTCGTCCGGTCGTCCCAGCAGTCGCTGGAGGCTCTCGTAGAGGGTGGCGGCGTTTCCGGCGACGTCCGACTCCTCGATACCGGCTTCCACGCCGAGTTCGACCCGACCCACGCTCTCGTGGAACAGCGTGTCCCCAGTGAGCAGCGCCGCGCCCTCGACATCGAACGAAACGCTCCCTTCACTGTGACCCGGCGTATGGATGACCTCGATATCGAGATGGCCGACCGTTACACTTCGACCGTCCTCAAGCGGCGTTGCGTCGAGCGCGAGTGCGTCCTTCGGATGGAGGTAGTAGGGGACGCCGTGGCGGTCGGCGAGGTCGGCAGCGCCCGAGATGTGGTCTGCGTGGGCGTGCGTGTCGAAGACGCCGACGAGTTCGGCTTCGTACTCGTCGAGGATCACGTCGTACTCGTCGAGGTAGTGGGACGGGTCGAAGACGGCGGCTTCGCCGTCCGAGACGAGAACGTGCGAGAGACAGCCCTTCCCCGGACGCGCGACCTGAACGATAGTGCCGTCGAGGTCAGTCGGCACTTCTGCGTACCGATGGACGCGGCTCCAGCCGTTCATGCCGTCGGCGAGGGTAACCGCGTCGTAGCCCTGTTCCTCGAGAAGTTCTGTCGCAGTCTGTGAGACGACGCCTGCGGTACAGACGGTGACGATCTGCTCGTCGCGGGGAAGCTCCGAGAGGGCTTCGCTGGCCTGTTTGGGATCGTCGACCAATTCGTCGTAGACGTCGACGTTGATACTTCCCGGGATGTGCCACTCCTCGAAGTCCTCCTGATGTCGAATATCGAGGACGAGCGGGTCATCGTCGTCGCCCTGTAACTGTTCACTGAGTGCGTCCGGCGGTAGCTCCTGCATCGGTACTTCTGGATACGGGAGATATTTGGTTATAGGCGCTGCCGGTCATGACCGGTACCATTAATTCTGACTGGACCTAATCATTCGTATGAGTCTGTATGAGGCCTCGATTCGGGTCAAACACGAGTGTCCATACCGGAAGATTTCCGAGCGGTACCCGGACTTGACGATACGCGAATGGCCCCTGAGCGACTGCCAGGTCCTCGAGATTACGTCCGAGACGACGCCGACGGACGAGCTACTCGACGACATCAGTCGGATCGGGACTGTGCTGCACGAATCGGAAGGCGACGACGGCTATCACGTCGTCACGCAGTCTTGTCTATGTTCGCTCGAACAGTCTATCGTGGACCGGTTCGAGGAGCATAACTGTCTGTACCAGTCGCCGACGATCTACCGCCAGGGCTGGGAACACTACACCGTCGTCGCGTTCGACGGTGAAGATATCCAGGAGTTACTCGGCGATCTCCGCTCCGACAGGGAGATCGAACTGCTCTCGAAAACCTCGATTTCGGAGAAGCAGATCCCTCACAGCATGCTTGCCCCGGCGAGCCAGTTGTTCGACGAAATCACCGACCGACAGTTAGCCGCACTCCAATTAGCACTGGAAAGCGGTTATTACAACCAACCTCGAAAGACGTCGCTGCGAGACCTTGCCGAACAGACGGCTGTTGCTCGTTCGACCTTCGAGGAACACCTCCGGAAGGCGGAGAACAAACTTCTCACGAATGCTGGGGAGTTCTTGCGACTGGTCACGGCGACGACGGAATCGAACCCGTTACAGATCGAAAGATCGGCGAGAGGCGACCAGATCGCCGACTAGTCGGTTATGAGATTCCAGGTTGGGTACCGGTGAAGGCTATCTAATCGACAGCTGTTGAAAATAGACTTTCTCCCGTATGATTAGCGAAACTCATTCTCTCGAATCGGGTAGTGCAGGTGATAGAGTTAGAGGGCGATGTGGTATACTGACTGTTCGGCCGTCACCGTTTCCTCACCCATAGATTTAACCACGTTTGATATATTGCGTCGGTATGGCTCAGAAATGCCAAAACTGCTACACTGTGATGAGTAGCAACTCGATCGATACGTGTGCTCAATGTGGTACAGGAGACGTTCAGAGTGAATCTGTTTATGATGATTTCTTTAAATGCAATGACTGCTACACATACATGACCAAACTCCCCACCGACGGTGTCTGCCCTCAATGTAACGGCGGACCGATCGAAGGCACCTCTGTGTATGATGATTACTTCAAATGCGAAAACTGTTACACATACATGACCAAACTTCCTTCCGACGGTGTCTGCCCTCAATGTAACGGCGGACCGATCGAAGGCACCTCTGTGTATGATGATTACTTCAAATGCGAAAACTGTTACACATACATGACCAAACTTCCTTCCGACGGTGTCTGCCCTCAATGTAACGGCGGACCGATCGAAGGCACCTCTGTGTATGATGATTACTTCAAATGCGAAAACTGTTACACATACATGACCAAACTCCCTTCCGACGGTGTTTGCCACCAGTGCAATAGTGGGCCCGTTCAAGGCACGGATGTTTATGCAGATGAATTCAAATGTCAGAGCTGCTACGAAACGTTCAATAAATTACCTGCAGACGGCATCTGTCCAGACTGTAACAGCGGCCCTGTTCAGGGAAATTAACCACTACGCAAACCCTCTATAATAGCTGTTTCAGCCTATTTCTGGATAAAGAAATCCTGTTGCCAACTACTGCTAGGCTTCCGGCAACTCGTCCAGAACGCGGTCGAATCGTTTTCGCACGTCTTCCGCGATGCGGTCCAGTTCGGGATTATCAACAGCGGAAAGCAAGACCTCCGGGTCGACTGCGCTGACTCCGACGTCGCCGTCGTCCGTTTCGTACACCACGACGTTGCAGGGAAGCAGCGTCCCTAACTGAAGTTCTTCTTCCAGGGCTTGTCGGGCCAGTGCCGGGTTGCATGCACCGAGGATCCGGTATTCCCGAAAGTCTTCTTCAAGCTTCTTTTCAAACGTCTGTTGAACGTCGATGTCGCAAAGAACGCCGAATCCCTCTTCCGATAGTTCCTTGGTCGCCTGATCGACGACTTCGTCGAACTCTCCCGACACCCGCTTGTCTATAGTATAGGACATACTACCCAATACAACGTGCTACGTGAAAGGTGTTCCCCACGTTGCTTCACTGGAGACCTCGTGGTCGAGTGTTCAAAACTCAAGCACGGACTTGATTCTCACCGGTTTCTCAGACACTCTGAGCTGCCTGGACGGTTCCAGCAGTGCCCGCTTCCCAACCAGCAATACCTCCGACCAATCGTTTGGCATCGAAGCCCTGATCTCGAAGTCTTTCAGCAGCGATTCCGGCAGTAGAGCCGCTAAAACAAACAACCGCTATTTCCTCGTCCTTCGGTAGCTCTGCTGTGGAAGCATCGAGGCCGATGAAATTCTTCCCCTTTAGCTGGTCGTAAATCGGTAGGTTATGGCTCCCAACAATGTGTTCCTCCTCGAAACTGTACGCAGGTCTAACGTCGAGAACGAAAACGTCGTTGCGTGACTCCACTTCAGCAGGGGTTATTATAGTATTGGTCAATATAAACAATACTATACAGTACTAACTCATAAGGTTGGCGCCTGGTGCAGTTGCGTTTCGAGGTCGCACCGTCCCTTCCAACGCAAGTGAGAACCTGCCGAGCTAGACCAGGAGCTGAATGTCGGACTCGGCCATGTCCTGAATGGCCGTCGCCGCACCGACACCGACAGTAACGCCGTCAAAGAAGTCGTCCTCGTCGTAGCCCATCAGGTCGATAGTCATCTGGCAGGCCTGGAATTCGACTCCCATTTCAAGCGACGTGTCGATCAGCTCCTCGATAGAGGCAGTGTCGTTGTCGTCGATCTTCTTTTCCATCATCTTCGTCGTCACACTGTCCATACCGGGAAGCGCAGCGATAGCGTTCGGCACGGGCATGTTGGGATTGCCGACCGAACTCAGCTGCAGGTTCTTCGACCGTTCCTCGTGGAGGATCTCCAGGCCCCAGAACGTGTGGAAGACCGTGACTTCGTATCCAAACGCCGCAGCGGTACTCGCGAGGATGAGCGGCGGGTAGGCCATGTCGAGCGTCCCTTTCGTCGAGATGATCGACATCTTCGGCTGCTCATCGTCGTCCGTCGCTGCGGCGAGCTGGGCTTCCAGCTCGTCGATACGCTGTGCAAGTTCCGCCCGGGAGGGCGTCTGCTCGTCCGAGGGTGGAGAGGTGTCAGTACTCATCGTTCCCCAGCGTAATCCGCGTCAGTACGTTCGACGGGCTCGTTGATCTCCTTCATCGGTTTACTCGGATTTGCGCACGTAGTGCGTGTAGACGTCCGCTCCTTCCTGCTGGTCGACGAGCTCGACGCCGTCGGTCGTGTCGGCCCAGCCGCTGAGGTCGCTCATGCTCCCGGGGTCGGTCGCGAGGACCTCGAGGACCTCGCCTTCGGAGAGCTGGTCGATGTTCTGCTTCGTCTTGACGACCGGCATTGGGCAGTTTTCGCCTTTCACGTCGAGCGTCTCACTGATTTCGTGGTCAGTCATGATATTGACTTCATTACCCAATATTGGATGGCCCAAGAAAAGTTTGTCGGTAGTATTTCTATCACAGGACAATACCTCACCCGCACATATTCAGGAAACGGGGCTTTTGGGCAGATATGTTGAGTTATGGGTGATGTAGTGTTGTGCAGTAGGTGAAATACTATACAAAGCCTTATTTATCAGCGGTCGGTAGACAGGAGTGACGATGACCGAAGGGAATGCTCCCGACACGGACGAAACGGTTGCATCGACGACGCCAACCGAGCTGAAGGCGCGTATCGATAGCGGCGAAAGCGTGTTTATTCTCGACGCGCGCTCGGAAGGCGACTTTGACGAATGGCACATTGGCGGCGAAAACGTCGAAATCGTGAACCACCCGTATTTCGATCTACTCGATGGGATTCCAGCGAGCCTCCACACGGAGCTGCCCGACGACCAGCGAATCACGGTTCTCTGCGCAAAGGGTGGTTCGAGCGAACTGGTCGCTGAACACCTCAAGGAAGCGGGGTACGAGGTGGACCACCTGGCCCGTGGAATGAAGGGATGGGCACGGATCTACGAATATCAGGAGATCGCCACGGATACCGACGCGACGGTCGCGCAGTACAGGCGTCCATCCAGCGGCTGTCTCGGCTACCTCGTCGTCTCCGAGGGCGAGGCCGCGGTCATCGACCCGCTTCGAGCCTTCGCTACCGAATACGTCCAGGACGCGCGGACGCTCGGTTCTGACCTCACGTACGCGCTCGACACGCACGTTCACGCCGACCACATCTCCGGCATCCGCGACGTCGCCGCTGAAACTGACGCGACGGCGGTCCTCCCGGCGGCAGCAGCCGACCGCGGCGTCGAGTACGAACAGTCTTACCGGACGATCTCCGACGGTGAAACTCTCACCGTCGGCGACGTCGAGATCGAAGCCATCGCCACGCCCGGACACACGACCGGAATGACCGCGTACAAAGTCGGTGACGTCCTGTTCACGGGCGACGGCCTCTTCACGGAGAGCGTGGCCCGTCCCGACCTCGAGGACCCCGAAGCTGCGAAGGAGGCAGCCCGAACGCTGTACGAGAGCCTCCAGGAACAGGTCCTGCCGCTTTCGGACGACACTATCGTCGCACCGGCTCACTTCAGCGATTCCGCGACGCCGAACGACGACGGCACCTACACCGCGACGCTCGGCGACCTGGTCGACCGGATGGATGCGCTCACAATGGACGAGGGTGAGTTCGTCGAGTTCATCGTCGCGGACATGCCGCCGCAGCCGGCGAACTACGAGGAGATCATCGCGACCAACCTCGGCCAGCAAGCGCCCGCCGACGAGCAGGCGTTCGAGCTCGAACTCGGGCCGAACAACTGCGCCGCGAGCGAGGAGGCGCTGACTAACTGACGATGGAGGTACTCGTTCCGCTGCTCGCCGTCGGCGACCTCTTCCCGCGAGGGATTCGTCCGTACCTGATCGGCGGGTTGCTCGTCGGCCTCGGGGCCTCGCTCATCTACCTCGCCACCGGGATCGCCCCTGGTGCGAGTTCGTTCCTCGAGTCGACGCTGTCGTACGTCTCCGACGTCGACCGATTCAACCGCTTCAGATACGTCCAGTCCCGGGGCTGGCGGGTCGTCTTCACCGCCGGGATCGTCAGCGGTGCAGCCATCTGGGGGCTCGTCCTCGCGCCCGACCCGACTATCTGGACGACGGACGTCCAGTGGTGGCGCCTCCTCGGCGGCGGGTTCCTCGTCGGCGTCGGGACTCGCCTCGGGAAGGGCTGCACCTCCGGGCACGGCGTTTGCGGAGTCGGGTCGCTGTCGAACACCTCGCTCGTGAACGTGGCGACGTTCCTGGCCGTGGCGATCGGGACGGCGCAACTCGTTGCTGCACTGGGGGTGGCACCATGAGCGACCGCGAGCGGAGTCCGCTGTTCCTTCCGGTGATCTACCTCGGGGGACTCGTCTTCGGGCTCGGCCTGGCCATCAGCGGAATGGCTCGCCCGGAGGTCGTTCTGGACTTCCTCCAGTTCGAGGACTTCGGCCTCCTGTTCGTCATGGGCGGCGCCGCAGTCGTCAGTGGAATCGCCTTCGCCGTTGCGACGAGGTACCTCGGTGATGCCCCGTTAACAGCCCGTGAGTACACCCGCCGGGTGAAAGAGCTGGATCAGAACGTCGTGATTGGCGGCGTGATCTTCGGCGTCGGCTGGGGGATCTCCGGGATCTGTCCTGGAGCCGCATACGCCAGCTTCGGCATCGGGAACTACCCCATTCTCTGGGCGATAGCGGGGATGTTCCTCGGCGCGTACACCCAGGGGTACGCCCGGTCACTCATCGGTGGCAACGGGGTAGAAATCTAAAATTCATGCTTTTGAATTTCACCCGAAAACCACGACAGCAGCAGTATTGTGAGAAAATGGAATATCAAAACAAAACTATGGAGCACAAAGCCAATGTTCGGACTTGAAGCGTTAACCGGATCCACCAGGGCGTTCGCCACAGTGGGGCTCGTCCTCGTGGAGGCGATCATACTCTACCTTGGGTACGGGGCGCTCAGCCAGACAGTCGGTTCGGCAGTGATCGACACGATAGTCGGGGACCACCAATGACAATACTCGGGTTGAGTTTCACGATGATCGCCGTATTCGTCGGCTTTGGACTGCTCATCGGGACCCTCTTCGGGTTCTTCGGGATGGGTGGATCGTTCCTCGTGACGCCCGCCCTGCTCGTGTTGGGGTATCCGTCGACGGTCGCCGTCGGAAGCGGTCTGGCCTTCGTCTTTGGAACGAGCGTCATCGGCGCGCTTCGGCACCGTGACCACGGACAGGTCGACTACAAGTTGGCGCTGATCATGACCGTCGCCATGACGATCGGTATCGAAGGGGGGAAGAGCGTCGTCTTCTTCCTCGATGCGACCGGCATGGCCGACCTCATCATCAACGTCGCGTACGTCGGCCTCCTCGCGGCTGTCGGGCTACTCACGCTGCGGGACGCATGGACCGACGAGGACGAAACGGACGGGGAGAGCGACCTCGCCGACCGTGTCCGGTCCATTCACATCCCGCCGATGGTGACGTTACGCGGCGACGTCCGCGTCTCGGCGACGATTATCTTCGCCATCGGCCTCGTCATCGGCGTGCTGTCCGGCTTCCTCGGCGTCGGCGGCGGCTTCCTGCTGATGCCCGCTATGATGTACGGGCTCGGCGTCCCCGCAGCTATCGCCGTCGGGACGGACATCCTGCAGATCACGATCTCGGGCGCCTTCGGTGCGTTCACCTACGCACAATCCGGGGCTGTCGATCTACCGGTAGTCGGCTTCCTGCTCCTGGGTAGCGCGTTTGGTGCCCGTGTCGGGGCGGGGGCGACGAATCTGGTGGACGAAGACGAGATCAAAGGGTACTTCGCCGCGATGTTGCTCGCCGGGAGCGCGGCCGTCGCCGCGAACAAACTCGGTTCCGTCTACGGGATCGAGATCCTCTCGACGGTTAGCACCGTTCTCATCTTCGGGGCTGCGCTATTCGTGAGCAGCGCGGTCGTCCTTGCAGCCGTCTGTCGGCTCCGTAACGACCGGACTAGCACACTATGCCAGCTCACCACCTCGTAGGTCGGTAGTGCAGTATTGTACCATCTAGACAAACACTTTTGCGTCCTCATATCCTACAGAACGTATGCCTGATTCAATGAGTGAGATGCTTCGGCAGGATATGCAGTGTGAGGGCCTGCTGGAGTGTTTCCATGGTCTCAAAGAGATCGACAAGGACATCTTCCGACAGCTGAACGAGAGTGAGGAGCCACTCACCGTCGACGAGATCGCAGAACGGGTCGACCGTGAACGGTCGACTGCGTACCGCGCTGTCCAGCGGCTCCTCAATGCCGGGTTCATCCAGAAGGAGCAGGTGAACTACGAACAGGGCGGCTACTACCACGTGTACCGACCTCGCGACGCCGACGAGATCGCTGACGAAATGCAGCGCACGCTCAACGACTGGTACGCCCAGATGGGCCAGCTAATCGGCGAGTTCAGCGAAAAATACAGCGACGAGCCCCAGCCCGCCGCAGCAGCTGAAAGCTAACGCGGTCTCCTCAATAGGTCGACTAGTATGATAACTGATGACCAGCCTACTGCGAAATTTGTGTGTGAGTGTGGTCAGACTATCCTTCTCACGCAGAATGAGAACGACCCAGAAATAAACGTGCAGACAGCTTGTGATTCGTGCGGCTCCAGGTATGCAGTAACGATCTCTCAGTTCCCGGAGTTGCCGGAGTAGATGAAGCAATTGTTTTTCCAGCTACTGTCACTACTGGGTGCCTCTTTTCGATGCTGACCAAGTACGCCTACACCATCGTCACACAATATTGAGACGCACTCCGTTGGCTAACCTACTCACTACACACTCCGACAACGAGGAACGTTTCGGGGCGTTCTGCCTGGAATTCGACATCGAATCCGGCTGCGCGGAGCGCGGAGACTGCCTCGGAGACGCTAAATCGTTCTTCGAGCGGTGGACCTGCTTCTCCGGTGCCGTTTGCTGACCAGTCTCCAATGACTAGTCGACCACCTGGTGTGAGTACCCGTGCGAGTTCGGACAGCGCCTCTTTGCTGGCGAATTCGTGGTACGTCATTGTCGAAACCGCGTCGTCAAGGTGATCGGAAGCAAAAGGGAGGTCCTCGATCCCGGAGGCGAGGAGTTCCACGTTCTCGGGGACTCCCTTGTCGCGATAGAAATCGTGCATGGCCTCCTGGATATCGATCCCGTAGATGTGTTCGGCGTGAGGGGCGACGACGTCAGTATAAAAACCAGTTCCACTTCCCAGATCGGCGACGTTTTCATTGCCGGTTAGATTAAGCGCCCAGAGGAGTTCTTCGCGTGAAATGAATCGATAGCGGCTTTCAGGATCCTCGAGTTTGGCAGCTTTCGAGGGATCGAACGTATGGTGACCCATGACTCGACAGTTGTGCGCTCTTCGTGAAATAGCTAATGATCATCTCAAGCGAGGGAGTCCGTCTATCGTGAGAGTGTAGTATACATATTTTGCTTCAAAATCGGCTCGAAACCTCGTTTGGAACATATAATGACCTGGCTGTTCCGATGCGTTTATAGATGCCTGAGTGTGTAGTATTGTATGTAATGAGCAATACCGATATCGAGGCCGTCGAGGTCGCTCGTCGGATCGCCGACGAAGATGCCGAGGACCTGTTCGTCCTGGACATCCGCAACGAGGACGAGTACGAGGAGTGGCAAATCCCGGGCAGCGCGAATATTCCAGTGTATGATGAGTTGCTGGAGTACGACTACTCGGGACTCGAAGCCCATCTCGACGAACTTCCACAGGATGAAGAGATCGCCGTCGTCTGTATCGGTGGAGTCACGTCTGCCCGCGCAGCCGAGGCCCTCCGCGAACACGGGTTCGACGCGAAATCGATTCACGGCGGCATGAATGCCTGGGGACGTGTCCACCGTGAGTACGACGTCTCCGACGTCGGCGGCGTCGTCCAGGTGGTTCGGCCCGGTACTGGCTGTGTTTCGTACCTCGTGCATGATGGAGAGGAAGCGGTCGTCGTCGACCCTACTCAATACATTGACTACTATCTAGATCTCGCCGACAGGCGCGATCTCGACGTCGTCGGCGTGGCCGACACCCACGCACACGCAGACCACGTCTCCGGTGCTCCCCGGTTGACCCGTGAACTCGACGTTCCCTACTACCTTCACAGCGAGGACGCTGGAGAACTCGACGGTCTCACCGAACTCTCGGATGGTGACACCATCAGTGTCGGGAATCGGGAACTCGACGTACTGCACACCCCCGGCCACACGCCCGGGAGTGTTTCCTTCCGCTTCGGGGATGCGCTCCTTACCGGAGACACGCTTTTCCTCCGAAGTGTCGGCCGGCCCGACCTCGAGGATAGCTCCGAGGACGCGGTCCGGGAGGCCTCTAAACTGCTGTTCGACAGCCTCGAGAAACTCACCGCCTCTCCGGACGACACCGTCGTTCTTCCCGGCCACTTCAGCGATGAGCAGGTGCGACCGCTTGCCACGAACCTCGGTGAGCTGCAAACGGAGGCGACGAACGAACTCCTGAGTTACGTCGAAAGCGGCGACGAAGAGGAGTTCGTCGAAACCATCGTCGAGAGCCTCTCTGACGAACCCGCCAACTACAACGAGATCAAGCAGATCAACTGGGGGAGAGAAGAGCCCGGTAGCGACGCTGAGTCGCTTGAACTCGGTCCGAATAACTGCGCGGCGAACTGAACTTCGCCGGGGTGCAGGCGTCTCGATCGGTCGGTGTCGCGTGGGTGGACGAGCAGTTCCGCGGAGTAACGAGTGAAGGAGCGGTTGTGTCCCCGGATCGCGGGTTCCGTGCTCACGACCGGCTCGACGCTTCGCGTGGCCAGGCCGTTGCTCCCGCTCGTGGACGCTCGAACACGAGTGCGCGGACCGCTCAGGCCGCCAGCTGCTCGAACGCCTCGGCTGACGAGCGCGTCCCCTTGGTGATGACCACGTCGCCGGCGCGGATCGTCGCGTCGATGTCGGGGCCGACGTGCCAGCCCTCCGGTCGCCGGATCGCCAGCACGCTCGTCGAGACGTCGGTCTCGGGGACCCCCTCGTCGACCTCGGTCCCGTCGAGCTCGCTGCCCTCCTGGATCGTCGTGCGAGTGATGATCTCGTCGGACTCCTGGACCGCGAGTTCGACGACCGGGTGCACGTCGAGATCGCGAAGCACGCCCTCGGAGAGCTCGAGAGCGGCGTCGGAGATGACCTCGGTGGCGACCCCGAGGTGGATGAGCCCCCGGAGTGTCACCGGATCCTCGGTGTCCCGGGCTGCGCGGAGCGTCCACGCCTCGAACCGGGACTGGAGCGCGTCGACCTCGACCTCGAGGTTCGCCACCTCCTCGGCCAGCTGCTCGTTGTCGAAGAGGATCGAGCCGTACGCGAGGTCGACCGCCAGCTCCGAGAGGTTCTTCATCAGCACGATGGAGTCGACGGCGCGTTCGAGGTCCTCGACCTCGGACTCGACCGGTTCGGCCGGCTCGTAGCGCTCCCCCGTCAGCGTCTCGTAGACGCGTTCGATGGCCCCCTCCGGGCCGCGGAGGATCACGACGTCGTCGGACTGGACGGCCGTGTTCGGGCCCGGATCGAGGATCCAGTCGTCCGCCCGGCGGATCGCGATGAGGCGGACGCCCGTCTGTGACTCGAGGTCGATGTCCTGGAGCGTGCGGCCGGCGTAGTCGGAGTCGGCAGCGACGGTGCCCCGGACCAGCATCTCGACGGCCTCGCCCAGCGCGCCGCGCATCGCGTCCGGGAGGCCGATATCCTCGAGGACGATCTTCGCGATGTCGCCGGCGGCGTCGGAGATCTTGTCCGCGCCACCGACGACGCCCAGCACGGGGGCGAGCTGTTCGACCTCGTCCGGGTTGCGCGCCGCCAGCATCAGGCTCATCCTGGCGCGCAGCTGGAGGACGTCCATCTTCTCCTCCAGCTTCAGCACCTCCTCGGCCACGTCCTTGCTCTGGTGGAGCACGGCCGAGTAGGAGAGGTCGATGAGCAGCTCCGCGGTGTCTTTCATCTCCACGAGCAGGTCCTTCACGCTCGCGGGCTCGTACTCGACGGTCCGCGGGGACCCCTCTTCCTCGAATCGTCCCATAGAGAACCCTCTCCGGGGTCGTGGAAAAGCCTTGTTACGGGGGCGGTCCGGCGGTCGCCGACCAAGCCGTCAGCCCAGTAGCACGACGCCGCGATCGGTCGGGAGGTACCCGGTTGCCGAATCGCCGAGCGCCCCGGTACCGTCGCCGTTGACGGGCTTCGCGAGGTCGAGCAGTGCGAGCCAGCCGAGCAGGTTGGCGGCGCGGTCGCGCCAGATCCGCTCCCACTTGTTCGGGTTCTTGTGCCGCTCGTACTGCGGGACGCCCTCGCGCGTGCGCTCGAACACGTCGTCGGCGTCGAGCGAGCAGGAGTCGTCGCCGGTGCCGGCCGCGACCAGTTCGGCGAGCGTGTCCTCGGCGAGCATCACGCTCTCGAGGAACGCCGTCCGGAGGTGTTCCGGTGTGGGATCGGTGGACCGCCGCTTGAAGCCGGAGGGCGTCTCCTCGGCCAGGTCGAGCGCCCGGAGGAAGGTGAGCCAGGTGCGCGAGACGTCGCGGCTCGGGAACCCCAGCCGGCGCTGGAGGCGGGCACAGCAGTCGTCCTCGCTGCCCGGCACGAGCGGGACGGCTCGCTGGGCCTCGCGCACGCGGTCGAGGTCGGCGGGCGGCTCGGGAACGAGTTTGAAACGCATGGGTGGAGGATGGAGGTGCTTAGACGTAGCCGAACGACTCGGCCAGCAGGTCGTCGTTCGTCTCGCCAAGGGCATAGGTCGGGCCGTCGACGACGTCGACCGTGACCCCGGCTGGCGCGAAGACGGTTTCGGGAATTTCGTAGAAGTCCCAGTCGGCGTTCTGGAAGATGTCGATGAAAGGCGTGCCGTACTCCTCGCGCGCGGTCGAGGGCAGGTTCTCGAAGGCGTCCGAGTCGCTCTCGACCTGCAGGTACACCTCGCCGCCGTACGCGAGCGCGTCGTTCGTCCGGCCCATCGCCAGCTCCTCGTCGTGCGTGACGGGGGCGATCGGTGCGGAGCCGGAGGCGGTGATCACGTCGGTCGGGTCGTAGCCGAGCTCCATCAGGCGGAAGACGGCGAGCTCGGCCGCGCGGGCCGCCATCGTGACGGAGCCGACCGTCGAGCCGGCGGCGAACGTCGGCAGGAACACGCCCGAGGGCTCGACCTCGGCGAGGTCGGCGACGTGCTCGGCGACCGCCTCGTCGGGCAGCTGCGGGGACTCGATCGACAGCGTCGCGAACTCGAAGGTGTCGTAGTAGCCGACCTTCTCGAACTCGGTCTCCTTCCCGACTTGCGCGCGGGCCGGCCCGGAGCCGAGCCCGGCGAAGTCGTCGAACTCCAGCTCCCAGCCCGCCTTCTGCGAGCAGAGCAGGGCGACCGCGGGGTGGTCCGTCGTCAGCTCGATGTGGGGGCGCGGCGCGCCCGCGACCTCGCCCATCGCCGTCGTCACGTTCGCGAGCCCGGCGGTCTGGATCTCCGTGAGGAGGACGCCGGCCTCGATCCCGCCCGCGGCGTCGACGCCGAAGTCGATGACGGTGGCCTCGTTGTCCAGCTCGTGGGCCGCGAGGTTCATCTCGTCGGCGAAGTCCAGCGCCTCGTCGACGAGTTCGATCGCGGTCCGATTGATGCTCTCCATACGGTCACTGCGCGCTCCTCGCGTAAGGAGTTTATCAGTTCGGCCGCTCGCGCTCGCTGTACTCGCCGGTTTCCGTTCGCTCGGCCTCCCGTCACCGACGGGCGCCGCACCCCGGCGAGGGTTCAAATACGATACCGCAGCAACTCGGCCCAGCATGTCCGACGCTGCAGCCACCCGTCCCGACGACTCCACTTCCACCAATGCGTCCACCCCCTCTCGTCGCGCCGTCCTCGGCGCGCTCGCCGGTCTGGTGGGCGTCTCGACTGCGAGCGGCGCGCTGCTCTCGCTCGGGTCGACGCCCGGAGCCGCCGTCGCGGGGGACCCGGCGGCGTTCGAAGCGGGCGACGCGCCCACCGTCCGGAGCAACGACGGGCGCGTCGAGGCGGTCTACCTGGCCCCCGAGATCGACGTCTCCTGGCGGAACTTCGGTGCGGGCGTGGCGTCGATCGAGCTGACCGTCGCGGTCGGAAGCGACGCCGGCGTCGACGTCGTTTATAAAGAGCGGCTGACCGCCGCGAGCGACACGCCGGGGACCGTCGAGACGGTGACGCTCGGGGAGTCGACGGCGGGGTTCGACGCCGTCGACGGCGCCATTACCGTCGCCTTCGCGCGTGCGGACGCCACCGACACGGGCGACGCGGTAACGAGCGACCGGCTCAGCGCGCCGAACTTGCAGGCCGGCGAGTCGACGGCGACGACGCTGGACGTCGTGCTCCGGGCCGACCTCGAGGGCCGACAGGGGGAATCCGAAACCGTCGTGCAGACGACCACGTTCGACGTCGCCGTCAGGAACCCGGACGGGAGCGCCGACGCCGGCGGGCAGGCGAACACCGGCGCCGAGTGAGGTTCCGTGTCGTCCGTCGCTCGCGACTACCGCTCGCTGGTCGCCTCCCGCCCGAGTTCCGCCTCGACGGCCTCGACCTTTGCCGCCGCGGACTGGTCGCGGGTGCGCTTGTCGTCGATCTTCAGGAACGTGGAGACGCGGTCGCCGTCGACCGCCTTGTGCGCGGCGCCGACGGCGTCGAGCAAGGTGTCAACGTCGTCGGCCTCGATGACGGTCCCCATCGGGTTCGTCTCGTAGGTCACGTCGTAGTCGTCGAGCGCGGCGACGGCCTTCGCGACCTCCTCGGCCATGCTGTCCTCGATCACGGGCGCGGTGCTCAACATCGCGATGACTGACATGTCCGCAGCTTGGGGCCGACCCCGGTTAAATCGGGGCGGTATGGGGGGACCGCGGTCCGCTCGCCGACTCCGCTGGACCGTGGACTTAAGACGAACCGTGCTACCGTACACCACATGAATGACGATGACGCGACGACGGAGCTTGGCTTCCTGCGCGACCTCGGGCTCGACGGCGAGGTCTCGTTTGCGGCGTCCGATCGGGGGAGTCACGACGGCGACTACGGCACGGCCGACGCGGACGCGGTCACGCCCGCGGCGGTCGTCTACGCGGCGTCGACTGCGGACGTCTCGGCCGTCCTCGCCGGGGCCACCGAACGCGGGATTCCGGTGACGCCGTACGGCGGTGGGACCGGATTCGAGGGGGGCGCGACGCCGCTGCCCGACGGGATCAGCCTCGACACGACGCGGCTGGACGCGGTCATCGACGTCCGCCCGGACGACCTCCAGGTCGACGTCGGCGCTGGCGTCGTCGGCGACGACCTCAACGACCACCTGGCCAGCTACGGGCTCTTCCTCCCGACGGTGCCCTCCTCGGGCGAGTCGGCGACCATCGGCGGGATGATCGCGACCGACGCCTCCGGGATGCGGACGGTGAAGTACGGCGAGGTCAGCGACTGGGTGCTCGCGGTCGAGGCGGTGCTGCCCGACGGCACGGTCGTCGAACTCGGCAGCACGACGGCGAAGACGTCCAGCGGCTACAACCTGAAGGACCTCGTCGTCGGCAGTGAGGGCACGCTCGCGGTCGTCACGCGCGCGACGCTGGAGCTCGCCGGGCGTCCCGAACAGGTTCGCGGCGCGCGGGCCGTCTTCCCGACGCTCGGGGACGCGACTGCGGCGATCAGCGACGCCGTCGCCGCCGGCGTCGACGCCGCGGCGATGGAGCTGCTCGACGCCGACACCGCCCGCGTCGCGAACGACTACGCAGCCACCGGGCTCCCGGACGCGCCGCTCGTCTTCTGTGAGTTCCACGCGAACCACGCCATCGAGGCCGAGATCGACTACTGTCGGTCGATCTTCGAGAGCCACGGCTGCGAGCGGTTCGAAGTCGCCGGAACCGGCGAGATGGACGAGCTGTGGGAGGCCCGTCACGACCTCGCCTTCGCGCTGGACACCTACGACCCCGAGCGGGGTCTCGGCCAGCCAGGCGACGTGACCGTCCCCATCGGCGAGTACCGAACTATCGTCGAGTACGTGAAGGAGCTGGCCGCCGAGTACGACCTCTTCGTCCCCTGCTTCGGGCACGCCGGCGACGGCAACGTCCACTACACGACGCTCGTCGACCGGGACGACCCGGACGAGGTCGCGCGCGCCGAGGAGCTCTACGGGCGCGTCGTCGACCGCGCCATCGAGCTCGGCGGCACGGCCACTGGCGAGCACGGCATCGGGACGGGGAAGCGCAAGTATATGGCCGCCGAACACGGTGCCGCCGTCGAGCCGATGCGGGCGATCAAGGAAGCGATCGACCCCGAGGGCATCATGAACCCGGAGAAAGTGATCCCGGCACGGGACTGAGCGCGAGCGTCGTCCCGGCCCCTCCTCAGCGGTCGAGCGCGTCCCGCAGGAACGCGAGCTGGTGGCCGACGGCCGACTCGAAGTCCGCGCCATACACCGACCAGTGGTCCGCGGGCATCTCGACGAAGGTCACGGCCGCCCGGTGGGAGGCCGCCGACTCGATCCGCTCGGCCGCGCGTTCGACCCGGTCGGCTGGCGCCTGCGCGTCGTCGGTACCCGCAAGCACCAGTGCTGGGACGCGCAGCTCGTCGAGCGCGTCGGTGACGTCGTGGCGCGCGAGGCGCCACAGCGACCGCGCCGGCGTCACGTTCCGCCAGTCTGACTCTCGGTCGACGAGATCGAGGTACGATCGCTTGTCAGTCACCGGCGCCAGGTCCGCGGCGGCGCCCGCGATTGGCACCTCGCGGTCGCCGCGGACGCGCCCGACCGTCGCCCCGCGCAGGCCGGCGGCGAGCACGCGCAGGAACGGCTTCCGGCCGCGCTGCCGGAGGAACGTTCGCCCGTCGAGGATGGGAGTGATCGCCATCACGGCGTCGACGCCGCCGGTTTCCGCTGCGACCGCTACCGCGTGGGAAGCGCCGAGGCCGTACCCCGAGACGACGGTCTCGTCCCCGACGGCCTCGACGGCCGCCACCCGGTCGACGGCGGCCGCGAGGTCGTCCCGGTGGCGTGCGGGGGCGATCGCCTGGTCGTCGCCGTCGGACGCACCGAAGCCGCGATAGTCGAGGGTGAAGGCGGCGTAGCCGTTGGCGGCCAACCGCTCCGCGACGGCGGGCAGCCCGAACTTACGGTCCGCGCCGAGCTCCGGGGCCAGCACGACGACGGGCGGGTTCTCGGTGCTGCTCGGGAGGTACAGCGTTCCGCGACAGGTGTCGCCGTTGCTCTCGACGTCGACGTCGCGGGTCGCGTAGCGCTCGCGGGGCGGCCAGTCGAGGTGCTGCTGGGCGCGGTTCCGCGGTTTTCGGCGCGTCACGGGCTTTCGGTGCCGTCGACCGGTTCGTCGTTCGTCGCCCCTTCGCCGCCGTCCGTCTCGTGACGCACCGTCTCGAGCACGCGGGTCGAGAACTCGGTTTCGGAGATGGCGTAGTTCGTGAGCTGCTCGAACCACTCGGCCTCCGCGTGCCAGTGTCCGAGCACGTCGCCCGGGGAGCGGACGACGGTCGCGTCCACGCGCATCGGCTCGCACTCGTCCGCCTCGATCATGTCGATGAGGGTGTTGCACGCGCGGCCGATCTCGCCGTCGTGGACCCGGTCGGCGGGGAATGCCGTCATGTACTCGAGGTCGATCTCGCCGTCGTCGACGGAGAGCTGCTCGACGCTGATACCGTAGCTCCGGAGCTCGGCCTCGAGCGTCGCGGCGTCCGTGTTCATGGTAGAGACACTCGGCATCGAGCGGTAAAGCGGTACCGGGAACGCGGTCGGGGAGAACGCGGCGGTGGTTGGTCAGGCCGCTCGTCGTGGCGGTCGCCGCGAGGGGTTGCTCGCTTCGAAAAGCCGCGCGCGGGGGGTCGCCGGTGAGCCCGGCGATCCGATCGGTCTTGTCAGAGGCACACGATTTGTCCCACGCGGCACTCATCCATTGGCGGGGTTGGGATTTAACCTCTCTGTGAAAACGCCTTCACCTCCTTGAATTTCGAGAACAAATCATCGAGGCGAACTATCAGAGTTAAGGTATAAGGGGGCGGTATTCACTGCCTGTAGGGCGTACTCGTCGGGTCTTCGAGCAGAGCTAATAACTCGAACGACGGACAATTTCGCCGCCACCTCCGAGATCGGTCCCGAACGCGTTCGGCGGATTCCGGGCGGCGCTTCGGATGTACTCGCGTCAGGCGAGGTCGACGTCCAGGTGGCGTGCGAGGAACGTCCACTGCTCGGCCTGCTCGGCGACGACCATCGAGCGCGGCTTCCCGACGCCGTGGCCGGTGTCGTCGTGGACGCGCAGGAGGATCGGGTCGTCGTCGGTCGTACGGTGCTGGAGCCGCGCCGCGGTCTTGCGCGCGTGGCAGGGGTGGACTCGCGTGTCGCCCGCGGCGGTCGTCAGCAGCGTCGCCGGGTAGTCAGTCGCCTCGACGTGGTGGTACGGCGAGTAGTCGTGGAGCCACTCGAACGCCTCGGGCTCCTCCGGATCCCCGTACTCCGTCGTCCACGAGGCGCCGAGCAGGAACCGGTGGAAGCGGAGCATGTCGAGCAGCGGCACCCGACAGAGGACGGCGCTGAACAGCTCGGGCCGCTGGGTTAGCGCGGCGCCGACGAGGAGCCCGCCGTTGCTGCCGCCGGTGATCGCCAGTTGGTCGTCCGAGGCCCAGCCCTCGTCGACGAGCCCCTCGGCGACGGCGAGGAAGTCGTCGAAGACGTGCTGTTTGTGCTCGCGGCGCCCGGCCTCGTGCCACGCCTCGCCGTACTCCGTCCCGCCGCGCAGCGTCGCCAGGACGAACACGCCGCCGGCGTCGAGGAACGGCGCGAGATAGCGGTCGAAGACCGGCGTCCGGTTGACGCGGAAGCCCCCGTAGCCCGTTAACAGCGCGGGGTTGTCGCCGTCGGCGGCGACGTCCTCGCGTCGCACGACGAACGCGGGGATCTCGGTCCCGTCCGCCGATTCGAACCACACCTGGGAGACCTCGACGTCGACGTCGAACGCGACGTCGGGCGACTGGAGCGTCCGCACGTCCCCGGTCGAGAGGTCGACGGCCTGCGCGCTCGCGGGCCGGTCGAACGACTGGGAGCGGAAGAACGCCGCCCCGTCGTCCGTTTCGACCTCCTCGACGGAGCTGAAGGCGTCGAGGTCGACGGACCGCTCGTGGTCGACGGGCGGAACGCTGGCGTCGACTCCGTCGTCACCGTCGCCGCCGATCCCGAACACCTCCAGCTCCGACTGCGCGTCGCGGTGGTAGTGTGCGAGGATTCGGTCTCCGGTCGCGGCGATCTCGCGAAGCACGGCGTCCGATTCGGGGATCGGCTCCGCGAGGTCGTCGATCGCGAGGCTATCGGTGGGGTCAGCAGCGCCGTCGGACCCGTCGTTGTCGTCGTTCTTGACGAGTGCATCGAGCGGTGCGGCCAGCACGCGCGAGCGCGACGCGCCGTAGTCGGTTCGGACGTAGCAGACGCCGTCGTGGAGGGTCGGCTCGAAGACGGCGTCGTAGCCGGTGAGGACCGGAGAGAGGTCGAGGGCGGCGTCCGGATCCGTCGGGTCGGCGTCGAGCGCGTAGACGTCCGATCGGTCCCAGCCGGAGGAGAACGTCGCGACGAGCACGTCGCCCGCCGTCGCCAGCGAGGGCCAGACCGTCTCGCGTACGTCGTCGGTGACGAGCCGGTCCTCGCTCGGGGCCGCGCCGAGCTCGTGGAACCGGACCGACTTGTCGAGCTGGCCGTCGGCGTCGGATGCTCCGTCCTCGCCGGCCTCGTGATCCGGGACGTCGGCGCTGCCCGTGCGGACGTAGTAGAAGCCGTCGTCGGTCCAGGCGAGGCCGCCGGTGCCGACGCCGCGGCCGACGTCCGACACGACCTCGATCGTCTCCCCGGTGTCGAGGTCGGCGACGTGGACGTCGTACTGCTCGGTGCCGCCGACGGCGACGCCGAACGCGACCAGGTCGCCGTCCTCCGCGGGGACGAACCAGTCGATGGAGACGACGTCGGCCTCCCAGTCCTCGGGGTCGGCAAGGACGCGGGCCTCGCCCTCCGGGTCGTCGCGGACGACGAGCGAGGGCTGCTCCGCGTCCGGCTCCCGGACGTGCTGGAGCACGTAGTCGCCAGCTGGCGTCGGGGTCCCGTAGTCGGCGGACTGCGCCAGGTCGGCGAAGTCGGCCTCGAGCGCGTCGCGCGTCTGGCCGGCGAGGACGGACTCGGTGTGCTCGTTCTGCGCGTCGGTCCAGGCGGCGACCTCCTCGTCGTCGGCCTCGAGCCAGCGATAGGGGTCGGTGACCTCCGTCCCGTGCAGCTCCTCGGTAACGGGACGGCGCGGGGTTTCGGGGGGTTCCATGCCCGACGCTTGCCGTCGCCCGCCTAAAACGTGTGGGCGCCGGAAGCCTGTGGACGCCGGCGGCGTGTGGGTGCCGGCGGCGTGAGAGCGGCCGACCAGACAGGCCGACGAGCGGGCGAGCGACCGCGACGACCCCGATAACGCCTTAAGAGCCCGGGCGCAACCCCGGGTATGAATCTCGTCGAGGCGTTCCGTGCGGAGGATGCCGCCGTCGCGGTGGTCGGCGCGGGCGGCAAGAAGACGACGATGTACGCGCTCGCCGACCGGCTCGACCGCGCCGTCGTCACCGCGGCCGTGCGCATCCCGATCTTCGACCAGCACGTCGCCCGTGTGGCCGTCACGGAATCGCCGCTGGACGAGCTCGCCGCGGCCGACTCCGGGGACTTCCCCCTCGGCCTCGTGCCCGAACGCGAGAGCGAGGAACGGTACTACGGCTACGACGCGACTGGCGTCGACGATATCATCGCGGCCCACGACGGCCCGGTGCTGATCAAGTCGGACGGCGCCCGGATGCGCGATTTCAAGGCGCCGAAGGACACGGAGCCGCAGATCCCGGTCGAAACGGACGTCGTCGTCCCCATCGCCAGCGCCCACGCCGTTGGCGAGCCGCTGGACGAGGCGATGGTGCACCGGCCCGAGCTCGTCGCCCAGCTCGCGGCCGACGCCGGCCTCGACGTCGCCGTCGGCGACGAGATCACGCCCGAACTCGTCGCGACGGTCCTCGCGAGCGACGACGGCGGCCTGAAGCGGATCCCCGCGGGCGCGACGGTGATCCCGCTCGTCAACAAGGTCGACGACGCCGACGACGAGTCCGTCGCGCGCGCCGTCGCCGACGCGTTCTTCGACCGCCTCGACGAGCGACGTGACGCTGGTGCCGAGGTCCCCGAGGTACCACACCTCGTCCTCGGCCACCTTGCTGCGGGCGACGTCGTGGACGTGGTCGAAGCATAGTCGGTCGGGTTTGGCGATTCTCCGAATCCTTCGTGGTTCTTCCGTCGTTCGGCTACCGTTGCTGCTTGCAACACCGCTCAGCGTGCCCAGAAAGCCCCGGTCGCGGAGCGCTCATGCTTATAAATAAGGTCGGCTAACGTCGCGAGCGACACCACTCGGCACGCCCAGAAAGCCCCAGCCGCTAACCGGTCGCGCTTATAAATAAGGGCGTCTCACGACGCCAGCGACACCACTCGGCACCTCCAGAAAGCCCCAGCCGCTGAGCGGCCGCGCTGCTCGCTGCGCGCCTCGCCGTCTCTCTCGCTCCCTTCGGTCGCTCGTTCGTCGGCTGCGGTGCTTACTTCGCAGGGCGTCCCGCTCAGTGGCTGCCCCTTTCAGTCCCGCCCGGGAGTGGTGGCCGGGGCGCCGCTCGCGGCGGTTGCCGGGCGGTCGCGGCGCACATGTGTGGTGGCGCGCGCGAGCAACGCGTGCGAGGGAGGCCGGCGCCGCGGCGGTGCGGTACCGGCGCCGGCCGAGGCTGGGGAGGGCTGAGGCATGCGGTAGCTGTGCGGTCGCGTTGCGGTCGCCGTTGCCGTCGCGGTTGCTGCCCTGGCGGACTGAAAGGGCGATGGCCGGTCGCGCCGCAGGGGAGTCGCTGCAACGACCCCTATCCACGGCGGGCGGTGCGGAGAGCCGTGGATATGTCGTGCAGCGACCGCGAGCGGCCGAGGGCTTTCTGGGTGTTTGCGGTGCTGTCAAGTGTAGCAGCGTCTGCTCCTGTCCGTCCGACTTATAAACAGGAGCGGCCGAGGGCTTTCTGGACGTTTGCGGTGCTGTCGAGCGCAGCAGCGTCTGCACCATTGAACTCGATATATAAACAGCAACGGCTGATGGTCTGCCAGCCGTTCAATCCCGTTCCAGACACGTTCGTTTCAACGAGGGAATACAAACCGACGAACACACCGCTGTACAGCGATTTAAACCGGTTTAAATTTCGCTAAACCGGGCTGACTGACTTGACTTTATATCCCGTTCTCGGTCGTTGGTTGGGATGTAATGAAGCGAACCGTGGCAATCACGCTGGCGCTGGTCACGCTTATCGCGGCCGTGGGCGTCGGCCCCGCGGCAGCGCTGGGCGCTGGCGACGTCGGCACCACGAACGCGGTGGACGCACAGAACGAGACGAACGAGAGCGACGTCGCGCCCGGCACGCAGCTGAGCGCCGTCGTCGGCGTGCAGGAGTCCGAGATCGAGGGATCGATCGAGTCCCGCGCGTTCGGGCACGCGGTCGCGAACGCGACGACCAACGAGTCGAAGGCCGAGGTCGTCGCCAAGCAGCTCGAGCGGAACCGCGAGCGCCTCGCCGAGCTCCAGGAGCGGAAGCAGGAGCTGAAGGAGGAGCGCGCGGCCGGCAACATCAGCGAGGGCCAGTACAAGGCGAAGATGGCGAAGATCGCCGCCGAGACGGCGTCGATCAAGCAGACGACGAACCAGTCCGCGAACGCGACCGAGGGGATCCCGACCTCGGTCCTCGAGGAGCAGGGCATCAACGCGAGCGCTATCCAGCAGCTCCAGGAGAACGCGAGCGAGCTGAGCGGCGGTGAGGTCGCCGAGATCGCGAAGAGCATCGCCGGCGAGCGCACCGGGCAGGCCGGCGGCGCGCCCGACGATGTCGGCGAGCGCGGCGAGGCCGGCGACCGCGACGAAACCGAGGACGCCGAGGACAGCAGCGGTGACGGTGCCGGCGACGGTGCTGGTGACGATGCTGGCGACGGCGCTGGTGACGGCACGAGCGACGGAGACGGTAGTGGCGACGGTACTGATGACGGTAGCGGCGACGGCGACGGCACCAGCGATGACGGCACCAGCGACGACGACACCGACGGAACGGAGACGGGCACGGACACCTCCGGCACCGACGGTGAGGATGGCGCCTGATCACGGGACCCCGTCGCGACGCGCGGCCGACACTGAAAAGGGCACTCCGGGTAGAAGTCGGGACACATGACTGACCGGACGCGACTGACTTCGGGCGTGCTGGCTGCACTCGTGGTCGTCGGTCTCGTCGCGGTCCCCGCGTTCGGGGCGGGGACGGCGACGGCTCACGAGTCGACCGGGCAGGCGTTCGTCGTCGACCTCGACGCCGAGGGCGACGCGACGGTGACGCTCCGACTCACGTACGACCTGACGACCGACGACGAGAAGGCGGCCTTCGAGGACCTGAAGAACGACGAGGAGGCGCAAACCGACTACCGCGAGCGCTACGTCTCCAGGCTCGCGGACGTCGCGGGGAACGCCGAGAACGAGACCGGCCGCGAGATGGCCGTCTCCAACGGCTCGATCGAGCTCTCGACGACGGACGACACGGGCATCGTCGAGCTCTCGGCCGAGTGGACGGGCCTCGCGAGCGTCGCTGACGGCGAGGTCACCGTGACCGAGCCGTTCGCGAGCGGTTTCGAGCCCGACCAGCAGTTCGTGGTCGTCGCGCCCGACGGCTACGAGCTCTCGTCGTCCGCGGTCGACCCAGCGGCGACCGACCACGGCGCCGTCATCTGGGAAGCCGGCACCGACCTCTCCGGCTTCGAGCTGACGTTCGCCGAGAGCGACGAGCCGACGGCGACGACGGCGGCCGAGACGACCGAGGCTGACGTTAGCCCGGCTGACGCCGGCGATAGCGCGCCCGGCTTCGGGCCGGCGCTCGCGCTCGTCGCCCTGCTCGCTGCGGCGCTGGCCGCCGTTCGGCGGCAGTAACGCGCGGCTTGCGGTCGCTGTTTTCTCACGCTGAATCGTCGAGCGATTATTGCACTTAAAAGGGGTGCGACCCCTCAGACGACGCGCTGGTACTCCATCTCCGCCTCGTCCAGCTCGTCCTGCGTGTTGACGTTCGTGAACGTGTGCTCGGTCGTCTCCGCGCGGATCTCCGCGTCGCTGACGACGGCGTGGTCGAGCGTAAACAGCGGCTCGATGATCTTCCGCTTGCCCGCATCGAGGGCCTCGTCGCAGGCGTCGGCCATCGGCGTCGCCCGGTAGACGGCCTGGGTCGTCTGGAACCACTCGTCCTCGAGCTGCGGGACGGCGGCGTCCCGGCCCGCCGCGAGGTCGAGCAGGTGTGCGGCGAAGCCCGGGTCGACGAACGGCATGTCGCAGGCGACGACGAAGACGTACTCGTCCGAGGCGGCTCGGCAGGCGTTCCGGATGCCGGCCATCGGGCCGAGGTCGGGTTCGTCGTCCTCGGCGTAGGTCACGTCGAGGGGGTAGCCCTCCATCGCCGCGCCGATGGCCTCGCGCTGGTCCGGGCGGCAGTTGACGACGAGGTCGTCGACGACCGGTTCGCCGTCGCTGGCGGCCGCGCCGCCGGGGTCGACGGGTGGGGCCACGCCGGCGAGTCGGTCCGCGACGCGGCGGATCATCGGCACGCCGGCCAGCTCGGCGACGGCCTTGTCCGCGTCGCCGAAGCGCGTCGAGCGGCCGCCGGCGACGATGGCTCCGGTAGGCATGGCCGGGAGTCGGCGGTGGCGAGGCAAAGACGTGTCGCACGCGAGCGAGGCGACCGCCCGGGGCGCGCCACTGCTCGCGTCGTTGCTCACGCCGCTGCTCGCGGCATCGTTTGCGCCACCGCTCGCGCCATCGCTCGCGGCCCCGCCAACCGGTCGGCGTGCCAATGCGACCCGACTGTCATCTTTCGGTTCTTGCCGGCACTGCCCGGGCTAACCCCACGAGCATATATGTACCGAGCGAGTAGCAAGCGATCAGATGGGAGGGCGCACACACGTTCTGCGGGCGGATCTATCCGCGGGCACCGTCGAGCGGGAGCCCGTTCCCGAGGCCTGGCGACGCCGTGTCCTCGGCGGGAAGGGCCTCGGCGCGCGCTACCTCTACGACGAGCTCGACGCCGGCACCGACCCGCGAGGGCCCGAGAACCTCCTCGCGTTCTGCGTCGGCCCGCTGTCCGGGGCGCTCCCGGGCGAACAGCGGTACGCCGCCGTCACCAAGTCGCCGCTGACCGGCCTGTTCCTGGACTCGTACGCCGGCGGCGACTTCGCCGCGCGACTCGCCGGCTCGCTGGACGACTGCCTCGCGCTGCTCGTCACCGGCGAGAGCGACGAGCCGGTCCGGATCGAGATCAGCGAGGGCGACGCGACGATCGAACCGGCCGAGACCTGGGGCGCCGACACGGTCGAGACGGCCGAGGCGCACCCGGATGCGGCCGTCGCCTGTGTCGGCCCGGCCGGCGAGCGCGAGGTCGCGTACGCGACGATCGCCTCCGACGCCGGCGACCACCACGCGGGCCGCGGCGGCGCCGGCGCGGTGATGGGCGCGAAGGGGCTGAAGGCCGTCCTCGCGCACGACGGCCCCGCCGAACCGCCGACCGAGGCGCTCGCGACGCTCCGCGAGGAGTACACCGCGGACTACGCCGCCGACGACACCGGGCGCTGGCAGGCCGCGGGCGAGACGCTCGAGTCGATCGACTTCGCGAACGAGGTCGGCGCGCTGGCGACGGAGGGCTGGCAGAAGGGGCAGTTCGACGCCGCCGACGACGTCGGCATCGGGGCGGCACAGGAAGCCTCGGTCGGCCGCGAGAACCCCGACGAAGCGGTTCCGGGCGGCTTCCGGATCGAGACCGACGAGGGCGAGACGGTGCCGCGCGGCGCGACGCCGATGACGCTCGGTGCGGGCCTCGGCGTCGACGATTTCGACGCGGTTGCTGCCCTCGGCGAGCTCTGCGACCGGCTCGGCGTCGACGTGATTACCGCCGGCAACGCGGTGGCGTGGACCGTCCGCGCGGCCGAGCAAGGCGCCGTCGACGCCGACGTCGAATTCGGCGACCCGGACTCCGCGCAGGCACTTATAAAGGCGATCGCGGAAGGGGAGAATGCCGCGGGGTCCTCGTCGATCGACCCCGCCGTCGCCGCCGCGCTCCGCGAGGGCGTCGACGCCGCGGCCGCGGAGTTCGGCGCGGACACGATCCCGACGGTCAAATCGATGGAGCTGCCGGCGTACGACCCCCGCGCCGCCGCCGGGATGGCGCTGGCGTACGCGACGAGCGACCGCGGCGCCTGCCACCGCCGCGCGCGGCCGATCGAGCGCGAGGTGTTCGACGCGTGGGACCGCGACGAACGCGTGACCGCCGTCGTCGCCGCCCAGGACACGCGCTCGGTCCTCTGGAGCCTCGTCGCCGACGACTTCGCCGGCGAGACGATGTGGCAGGACTGCGGCGCGACGTTCATGACGGCCCTCGCCGAGTCGACCGGCATCGACTACCCTACGGAGCCGGCCGCGCTCCGCCGGACCGGCGAGCGCATCTGGACGCTCGTCCGGCTGTTCAACGCCCGCGAGGGGGCCGACCGCGGCGACGACGTGCTGCCCGAGCCGCTCCGCGAGCCCATCGCGGACGGCCCGGCCGAGGGCGAGCGGATCGACCCCGACGCCTTCGAGAACCTGCTCGACGCCTACTACCACGCTCGCGGCTGGAGCGCCGACGGGCTCCCGACCGCGGCGACGCTCGACCGGCTCGACCTGGCGGCGCTCCGCGACGGGGCGACGCCGGTCGGCGACGCGGGGGACGCGGCCAGTACTGCTTTCGACCGGACATCGGAGCGGACCAACGACCATGACTGATACCAACCGGATCGACCTCGACGAGCTCAGCGGTAGCGACGACGCGGACGACGAGCCCGACGCCAGCCGCGGCGACTGGTTCTGGCAGGGGGACGGCGACCCGGACGCGGAGCCGGACGAACCCGACTACAACCCCGCGGAATCCGGCGTTTCGCGCCGGATGGCGGCGGACGTGGACCAGATCGATAGCACCGGGACGACCGATGGCGACGCCGCCGGCGACGCCGCCGGCGACGCTGCCGGTGCGGACGCTGACTCCGATACCGGCGCCGCCAACGCCGCCGCCGATGCCGACGCTGACGCCGCGGACGACGCCACCGCCGACGAGGATACCACGTCGCACGCGGCGGCCGATGACGACCGCGGTGCCATCCCGCGCGTCCCGCGCGAGAACGACGACAGCCCGGTCGGCGTGCCGTCGGACGCGGGCGGTGCGGGCCCGGGTGCGGGCCCCTCCGAGGCCGCGCGCAGGCAGTCGGGCGGCGGGTCGGCTGCGGCTGGCGGCGGTGCGGCCGACGACGGCGACGCCGCGCCGGGAACGCCCGAGGGCCGAAACCCCGAGGTCGGCACGAACGAGGCGCGGAAGGCCGTCGAAGCCGGGCAAGCCGAGGCACAGGGCCCCCACGGCGGCGGCGTCGACGACATGACGATGGCCATCTCCTACAACGCGATGACGCAGCTGTCGGACCCGCAGCTCACCGTCGCGAAGGCGCGCGAGTGGGCCGACTGGATCGGCATCGTCGGCGAGGTAAAAGCGCCCGTCATCAACCAGTTCCAGCGCGAGAACACCGTCGACGCCGACTTCTTCAACGGGACCGGCACCGGGCCCGCGGAGCGGCTGGCGAACATCGGCGAGACGTCGATGTTCTACGCGGAGCGGATGGTCCTCGTCGGCACGCCCGAGGACGAGTGGATCGCGGAGGAAGCCGGCTGGGAGTTCATCCCCTTCGAGTCCGCCGCGGAGAAGGCGGACTGGCAGCGCGAGGAGTAGCGCGAGCGGCGGAGCGAGGAATGGGGCGAGAAGCAGAGCGAACCGCAGCGAGCGGGATGCTTTTAAACCTCGCCGGACGAGATCGCGGTGAGACGCCGGGCCCACCCGGGTGTTCTGCGGTCTGCATCCAAAGCGTTTAGAGGATGGTAGCCGATGACACGGACGTTATGTCGATGCGCAACGCGTTCCAGCACAACAAGTTCGTCCTCGGCGGAGTCGTCGCCTTCGCCATCTGGACGGTTCTGACGTTCATCAACGTGGCCACGAGTATGGGTCCGTTGACCCTGGATAACTGGGTTGGACAGCACGGCGTCGGTGGCGTCGTCGGACTCATCGCGCTCGCGATCGTCTTCGGGCTCGCGCTCACGACCTACGGCACGCTGGCCGAGGACGACCCCGCGCCCGAGGAGTGGCCGCCCGAGAGCGCCGAATAACTCGACGACCGAGCTGACGACTAACTCGACGACCGACCCGACGCCCCTATCAGTCACCGTCGTCGTAGTCGTCATTACACCGAGCGCGTCCGACGTTCGGCGCGCCAGATTCCGACTATGCGAGTACACCTATCCGACCGTTTTCACGAAGCTGCCGATGAGTGGGCCGAAGAGCGCGTCATGACCGAGGAGGCCGCCCTCGAGTCGAAGGCCGAGCAGGCGCTCTTGGAGATCGAGCACCTGGTTACCAACTCCACGGAGGTGGAGTTCGAACTCGACGACGGCCACCTCGTCTACGACCCGAGCGACGGCCTGTACGCGTTCCTGAGCGAGCAGGCCGAGGACGCCGGCATCGACCCCGAGACCGTCCTGTCGATGTACGTCGACCTGTTCGCCGGGGCGTTCCTCTCGGACGACACGAAGACGCCCGAGGACGACACCGGGGCGACCGCGGAGTTCGATCCCAACCCGGACTTCGACGCGTAACTCTCGGTTGGATCTGGGGTTCCTTCTCAGCCCGGCAATCTTCTCTGTTATCTTAAAGCGGTATTTAAACCTGCGGTCGCTATTGGGCTTGACGGCGCCGCGAACACCTCGGAAGCCCGCGAGCGCTCAGCGGCTGGGGCTTTCTGGGTATACCGAGTGGTGGCGACGACTATAGCCAACTCCATTTATAACCACGACCGACTCAGCGACTGAGGCTTTCTGGGCATGCTGAGTGGTGTCGCGGGCGACGTCTACCGTATTTATAAGTGCGACCGTTCAGCGACTGGGACTTTCTGGGCATGCCGAGTAGTATCGCTAGCGATGACACCCAACCACCAATCGACGGGTACCGAGCGGTGTCGCTGTCAACGTTGCGAACGTATCCGATCAGGATGTACGTTGGAGAGCCCGGTCACTGCGCCACCAGAGCCCCAAAACCCGCCGAATACGCCAACTCGACGACAGATCGCGAATAGCGGGAAAGAATTATACCCTCTGACGCAGATTGAACGAGTATGAACAACTTCACGGAATGGAAACCCAACGCGGCGGTGCAGGAGATCGACGGCTACGAGACCTGGACCCACACGGCGCCCCACGAGATCAACGACGACGAGGTCGACGGTGACATCGACCTCTCGGACCTCATCGACGACGACTGACGACGCGGCTGTTTCTTTCGCTTTCCACGCTCGGTAGCGACTGCGCTCCGCGGGCGGCTGCGCTCCGAGAGTGACTGCACCTTTAAAAACCTCACCGACAGAGCGCCTCGCGAGCGCCGGTTAGACCATCTGGTCGGAAATCTCGTCCTCGAACCCGACGTAGCCGGCGAGCAGGTGGCCGGCGGCCTCGTAGAGCGTCTCGTCCGTGGTTTCGACGACGTCCGCGGCCATGTCGTCGATCCAGTGGGAGAGGTGCTCGTCGTGGAAGACGCGCTGGAAGCCGAACGCCTCCTCGTCGCCGCTCCGCTGGCGCTTGACGAGGTAGCGCAGGAAGGCGAGCTCGACGGCGACGTGGTCGTCCTCCTCGGGGTAGTCCTCGGGCGGCGTCCAGCCGGCCGCGTTGTAGCTGGCTTCGACCTTCGCGAGGCCCGCGCCGCGGAAGTCCGTGTCCTCGCGGTAGTAGGTCTCGTGCGGCTGCACCGGCGGGCGCGGGCCGACGAACACGCGCGTGTACTCGACCTCGAGGTCCTCGCGAACCTCCTCGGCCGTCCGGTCCGCGTTCTCCTCCGCGAACCGCTCCAGGGCCTCGAAGCCGGCGTCCAGCTCGTCGGACACCTCGCCGTCCGGGATGGTGAAGTCCTTCTCGAGCAGGCGCTCGAGCAGCTCGATCGGCGGGTAGTCGGCGTACACGTCGACGAGGAAGTTCACCAGCTCTAAGCGCGCCTCGTACAGCGCGGTCTGGTCGACGCTCATTGGCCCTCACCTCCGGACCCCGAACCCGGCTCACCCGGATTCGCCCCCGGGCCGGGCTCGCCCGGCGCCGACCCCTGGCCGCCGGGGCCGGTGTCGGGGCCGTCGCCCTGGTCGAACAGGATCCGGGCGCGACAGTCGTTACAGTACTCGAAGATGTTCCGTCCGTCCGGCGCCATGCCGGTCACCAGGTCGCCGACTTCCTCTTGCACCTTTGCAGCGGAGCCCTCCGAGGTGAAAGGTGTGCCGCACATGGTGCACTCGCGCATTTCGCCGTCGAAGACGGTCGTCCAGGGGTCGCCGCCGTTGTTCTCCGGCAGCAGGTCGAGGTGGAGTCCTTCCTCCACCTCGATGGCGTCCTCGACGCAGCCCTCCTCACAGAGCCCGCAGTTGACGCAGAGCTCGTGGTTGAAGCGCAGGTCCGCGGTCTCCTCGTCGCGCGCGAGGGCGTCCGTCGGACACATGTTCGAACACGTCGGCGTCAGCGTGCAGGCGTCCGAGACCTCGACGTTGCCGAAGCCCTCGAGGCCGCGGATCACGTTTCGCTCCGGCTCGACGTGCTCGAGGATCGAGCGGACGCTCTCCAGCGTCCAGGCGTGGTTGTCGAAGTCCGGGTTCGGGCGCGGCGGCGTGCCGTCGACCGAGCCGGCAGCGACGCCGCCGTCCGTCACGGCCGCGCCGTCTGGCGTGCCGCTGGCGTCGACGTCGATCCGGCCGGTCGCCTCGTGGGAGCCGGCCGGGACCGGGGACGGGTCGAGCGTCTCGACGACGAACCGGCCGAGCTCCTGCTCGAAGGCGGCGGGCTCCTCGCGGTCCGGCGCGAAGAACTCGACGCGCTTGCCGATTCCGAGGTCCCGCGTCGCCGTGTTCAGGCGGTCGACGAGTTCGGCCTTCGGGTCGGGACCGGAGTGGAGACAGGAGCCGCCACAGCCGACGATGGCGACGCCGTCGGCGCCGGCCGCGAGCGCGTGCATGACGTGGCCCTCGCCGACCGTGTCCGTACAGTTGACGTTGACGGGGAGGATCGGCGGGTAGTTCACGTCGTCGCCGGCGGCCGCGCGCTGGCCGAACTCCGAGAGGGCCTCCGCGGCGCGCTCGGAGCAGACGAAGGCGACGATGGGCGACTCGATGCCCTCGTTGCTGCCGCCGAAGAGCCAGCCGCCGTCGTCGTCGACGGTCGGCTCCATGAGTGCCTCGACCTCGCGAGCGATACGCTCGTTGGACGGCTCGCTCAGCTGGACGGCACCGGTCGGGCACGACGACGTGCAGGCGCCGCAGTTCTGGCAGGCGGTCTTGTCGAACTCGACCTCGTCGACGCGCGGGCGCTCGACGGCGTCGTGCGGGCAGGCTTCCACGCACTCGTTACAGCCGACCTTGCTGGAGGCGCCGGAGGCGCAGACGTCCATGGCGAGGTCGAGGTGGTCGGGCTTCGAGACGCCGCCGAGCATGGAGGTGACCGCGGAGATGGTGCCGGCGTCGACCGGGCCGGTGTAGAAGCCGACGCGGCCGCCGCGGGTCTGGTTCGTCGCGGCCGGCCAGACGACCTGGTCGACCTCGATCTCGCGGGCGACGCCGTCGACCTCGATGGCGTCGACCGGACAGCACTCCTCCCACTCGCCGCGCGGGGCGTTGGGCTCGATGTCGACCGGGCGCGCGGTCATGTGGTCGTCCGGCCCCTGTTCGAGACACTTCATACAGGAGATACAGTCCTCGGTGACGCCGGCCTGGAGCTCGACCGTGAACTCCCCGAAGCGACCGTCGACGCCGACGGGGCGCCCGCGTTCGACGGTGACCTCGTCGAGGTCGGCGGCCCCCGCGAGCTCCTCGCCGTCGGCGACGAGCGTGACGTCGGCCTCCTCGGCGAGCGCGACGGCGGTTTCCGGGTCGCCGACGACCATGACCTCGTCGCCGGCCTCCTCGGTGTGGTCGCTGCCGAAGGCCTCGTGTTCGAGGCCCGCGGATGCGGCGTTGAGCAGGCGCGCGGTCTTGTCCGTCGCCGGCCCCTCTTCGTGGACCCAGCCGGCGCCCTCCCGCTGGTCGACGAACTCGACGGCGTCCGGATGGAGCCCGTGGTCCGCGGCGGTCTCGCGGAGCGACTCCTGGACGCCGGGTTCCGGACACGAAATGACGAGCTGGTCGAGCTCGTGTTCCTCGATCACCGCTTCCATCCCCTCCAGCCCGTCCCCACAGAGCATCTGTGAGCTGGCGGCGACGTCGACGCCCTGGACGCCCTCCCTGGCGTCCTCGAGGTCGATATCGCAAGTGTCTGCACACGAGCAGACGAATGTCCCCGTTTTCATCAGTGTGAGATTACGCGAGCACCGGGAAAGGGCTTACCCTCTTTCCGGGTGCGGCCGGCCGTAGTTTATAAGCCCGTGGCATAAGTTAACAACGTATTGGATCCTTTACTAGTCGCCGTCGTGTATGGCGATTTGTTGCACCCCCGACCGGAAACATTGGCAAAAGACTAATAAGCGCCAGTTCGTGGGTTCGCTTGCATGCTACAACGCGCCGATCCCGTCCGGTCCGTTGTCTGTTTCACGGCGAGGTGGCGGCCGACCCGTGAAGCGGCGGACGTGCGGAGCACATTGGACTACGGCGGCGGACGGTCGAGCGCGTGAGGCAGCAGCCATGAGCGAAACAGAACCAGTAACTATCGACCTGGACAGGCGGTCCTTCATGAAGGCCTCCGCGCTGGCGGGCGCGGTCGCACTCGGTGGAGGAACGACCGGTCAGGTCCTCGGAGCGGAAGAGGAAACGAGCGGCGTCGAGGAGGACGCCGAGACAGCAAAAGTCGTCTGTAACTACTGTTCCATCGGGTGCGGCTTCAAGGCCGTCAAGAACGGCGACGCGTTCGTCGGGCAGGAACCCTGGATGGAGAACCCGCTGAACAACGGCTCGCTCTGTTCGAAGGGTGCCGGCATCCTGGAGACGGAGCATTCGCCGAAGCGCCTGAAGCACCCGATGCGGAAGGAGGACGGCGAGTGGAAGAAGATCTCCTGGAACGACGCCTACCAGCAGATCGCCGACCAGTACGACGAGATCGTCGAGGAGTACAGCCCGGAGAGCGTCATGATGCTGGGCTCGGCGCACCACTCCAACGAGTCCGCGTACGTCTCCCGGAAGTTCAACGCGTTCCTGGGCACGAACAACATCGACCACCAGGCGCGTATCTGCCACTCGACGACGGTCACCGGCCTCGCCAACACGTGGGGCTACGGGGCCATGACGAACACGATCAACGACTACCGCAACTTCGACCTGCTGATCATCATCGGCCAGAACCCGGCGGAAGCCCACCCGGTCGTGATGCAGCACATCCTCGAAGGCCAGAAGCGCGGTGGCACCGTAGTCTCCATCGACCCGCGGTACACGAAGACGTCGGCTCACGCCGACCACTTCTTCCGGATGCGCCCCGGCACCGACGTGGCGATCATGATGGGGCTCATCAACTACATCAAGGAGCAGGGCGAGCTCGACGACGAGATGCTCGACGAGCGGGTCATGGGCTGGCCCGACGTCGAGGAGGAGCTCGACCAGTACGACCTCGAGACCGCCGCCGACATCTCCTGGATCAACGAGGACGACCTCGCGGAGATCGGCGACATGATGATCGAGAGCAAGCCCCACATTCAGGTGGAGTGGGCGATGGGGGGGACCCAGCACAACAACGGGACCCAGAACATCCGGTCGTACGCGCTCTCCTCGCTGGCCACCGGCTCCGCCGCCCGCAGAGGTGGTGGGATGCAGGTCATGCGTGGCCACGCGAACGTCCAGGGAGCAACGGACCTCGGCGTCTCCTCCGGCATCCTGCCGGGGTACTACGGCGTCAGCGGTCCCGGCTCCTGGCAACACTGGACCAACGTCTGGTCCAGGAGCCCCTGGACGTCCGGCGAAATCACGGCGGAGGAACTCCACGACGAGTACTTCGCCACGATGGACGACGAGACGTACGAGCTGATAAACGGCGAGTCGCCGCCGGCGGACCGCGACACGAGCTGGCCCGACACGGACGGGAACATGATGTTCCGGTCCGGGCTGACGGTCGCTCGCTGGTTCGACGCGGCGCTGCCGCAGGAGGAACGGCTGAACGAGACGCCGGTGTACCAGCCGGACCCCGTCAAGATGGCCTTCTACTGGGGCCACTCCGCGAACTCGATCTCGGAGATGGACCGACAGCGGAAGGCGCTGGAGGCGCTGGACCTCCTCGTCGTCGTCGACGTGTTCCCGGCGGTCGCCGGGACGCTGTCGAGGGAGGACAACGTCCTCCTGCTGCCGGCCTCGAGCCAGTACGAGCACCCGCGCACGCTGACGAACACCCACCGCTCGATCCAGTGGTCCGAGCGCGTGGCGCCGCCGGGACACAACTCCAAGCCCGACCTCCAGATCTTCCAGGAGCTCGCCCACGAGCTCGGCTTCGGCGAGCACTTCGACTGGGGGACCGGCCCGGAGATCTACAACGGTCGGTCCACGCACGAGGACGTCGTCCGCGAGATCAACATCGGTACCCGGACGATCGGCTACCAGCAGCCGCCGGAGAAGCTCCAGGAGCACGTCGAGTACGACTGGGCGTTCAGCACGGAGACGCTCCGTGCTGAGAAACCGGGAACCCCGGTGTCCGGCGACTACTACGGGCTGCCGTGGCCATACTGGGGTGGCGACCACCCCGGCACGCCGATCCTCTGGACGTCGGAGGAGGACCCCCGCGAGGGCGGACAGGACTTCCGCGCCAACTGGGGCGTCCAGGCGCCCACTCCCGAGGAGTGGGACGCGATGGGCGTCGACAAGGAGTACCCGATGCAGGAGACGTACGACCAGGAGGGCGAGGAGGGGCTCGACATGCTGCGTGACTCCTTCGACCCCGACTGGTGGGACGGCGAGGGCGAGATCCAGGGTGTGCCGCAGTACCCCGGCTACGCCACCGTCCTGCCGGACGACCTGAGCAACTCGGGCGCGAAGTCGCTCCCGCAGCGATACGCGCTCCGTGCGGACAAGTCACCGTACGACACGGCCGTCGAACTCAACGAGAACTACGGCCGGGACTACGACCTCGACTGGTGGGAGCAGTACGACTTCAAGCAGCCGGACGCGCCGACCGGGCGCGGCCGCGCACGCGGTGTCGCCTGGAACTTCCTCGACACCGTTCCGGTCCACCGCGAGCCCGTCGAGAGCCCGCGGCCCGACCTCGTCGAGGAGTGGCCGGCGAACGGTCAGCAGACGCAGTTCTGGCGGCTCGACCAGAACAACAGCGTCGTGCAGGAGGAGGCGACGCGCTCCATCGCGGAAGCGGCGGAGGGCGACGCCAAACCGATGATCCTCACCTCCGGCCGACAGGTCGAACACCAGGGTGGCGGTGCCGAGACGCGGAACAACGAGCTCACCGCCGACCTGCAGCCGCACATGTACGCGGAGATCAGCCCGACGGTCGCCGAGGAGATGGACCTGCAGGGCGGCGAGGACCACGTCATCATTCACCCGACGGGTGAGAACAAGAGCAGTATCCTCGTGAAAGCGAAGGTCACCGGCCGCACCGAAACGGGCCGGGAGATCGAGGACGAAGAGATCTTCCTCCCGTACCACTGGGGCGGCGTGTTCGGCGGCAAGAGCCAGGTGGACCAGTACCCCGAGGGAACCGTGCCACTCGCGATCGGCGATTCCGCGAACATCGTCACCGCATCCGGATACGACGCCGAGACGCAGATGCAGGAGACGAAAGCGGCGATGGTCACCATGGAGAAAGCGACTCCCGCCGCGATAGAGGAGTACGACATGGAGTTCATCGACTATCCGCAGGACGAGCATGGTCTCGGCAAACAGAAGAGCTACGACACGCGTGACTGGGACATGAACGAGAACGCCTTCGGAGACGACTAACAATGTCAACAGAAAACCAGGGGTCCCGCATGAGCGACGGTGTGATGAGCACCGGCGACGGCATGCGGATCTTCCCCGACGTCGAGGCATGTATCGACTGCGGGTCGTGTGTCGTCTCGTGTAAACGCACGTGGGACATTCCGGCCGACGAACAGCGCATCAAGATCACCACGATGCTGGAAGGGCAGGAGGCCGACGAGGGGTTCAACGGCCGCCAGACGGACGCGCTCGCCCAGGGCAAGAGCCCCGGCGAGACGAACCTGCCGATGCAGTGTTACCACTGCGAGAACGCACCGTGTGTGTCGGTCTGTCCGACGAACGCGCTCCAGAAGAACGACGACGGCTTCGTGACAGTGACGGACGACCTCTGTGTCGGCTGTCAGTACTGCCTCTCGGGCTGTCCGTTCGGCGCGCCGCAGTTCCCGGACCAGAGCGACACCGTCGCGTCCGACGTCTTCGGCACGGGCGGTATCATGGACAAGTGTACGGGCTGCCGCGAACGGCAGCATGCCAGCCAGGGTCCCGCCTGCGCCGAGGAGTGTGCGACGGACGCGATCCTCGTCGGCACGACCAGCGAGATCAAAGACGAGCTCGAAAAGCGCGAGAGCGGCTCGTTCTTCAACGACGCCGCGCTCGACGTCATCTTCGGTGACGAAGCGGGGATGATGAAAGGACTATGAGCGAAAGTACCGACAACGGTGGAGTCTCGGACCGGATCGCGTTCTACGGGAGCGTCGTCTTCGGCCTCGCGTTAGCGACGGGTTCGGTCTGGTTCTTCAACCAGAAGATGGTCCTCGTCGAGGCGCTCCAGCGCGTCCACCCGACGGTGAGCGGTGGCGGCGTTGGCGCAGCCTGGGAGTACGGGATCGGCGTCGAATCGCTCAACCTGGCCATCAAACTTCTCCACATCGCGGACATCGTCCTCGGATTCTTCATCCTGGTGATGGTGTTCATCCACTGGGCGTCGTTCCACCGGCTGGCCGCCCAGATGAAGCCGCCGGCGGGGTCCGAGGCCGCGAGCAGCGACGCCGCTGCGACCGACGGAGGTGAACGCCAATGACGAGTCTCGACCACGGGAAGTTCTCCAGGATCACGACGACGTTCCACTCGCTGCTGGGACTCGACGTGTTCCTGCTGTTCTTCACCGGGTACGCCGTCGCGTTCAACGCCGAGCTGTGGTGGCTCCTCGAGCTGATGGGCGGCAACGCCGGCGTGCTCGCGATTCACCGCGCGGCCGGCTTCGGGCTCATCGCCCTCACGGGCTTCTGGGTGCCGTACATGCTGCTCAGTAGCACCAACGGCGCCGACATCTCCGAGCTCCTGCCGGACCTGAAAGACGACCCGGCGGCGTTCATCCAGGACGTCAAGTTCGCGCTCGGCCGGGCCGACGAACGGCACCCGAGCGCCCGCCAGTTCGCCGGCTACAAGGCCGAGGAGATGCCGCTGCTGTCGTACGTCGGCAAGGGCGTCATCGTCATCTTCACCGTCGAGCTGCTGCTCCTGATGATCTCGGGCCTGCTCATCTGGCAGAAGACCTGGCTCATTCAGGCGTACAGCTCGCCGTCGGTGGCGGTGGCGTTCGTCACGTTCCACGGCATCCTCGGCATTATCATGCTGATGGGGATCATGTTCCACACGTTTGAACACGGATTCCACCCCGCGTTCTACCCCGTCGAGATGAAGGCGTTCCTGCCGAAGGGCATGACGCCGGAGTTCCACGGTGACCCCGACGAGTACGATGGCACGGGCATCGAGCGCCTCCGTCGCAAGAAGAGCTGGCGGTGGGCGACGAACCTGTTCGGCGTCATGACCGTCGTCGGCATCATCAGCGTGCTGATGGCCTCGGTCACCTACGGTGGCTACCCGGTGCCGAAGACCCTCGCGTTCAACGAGGGTGGACTGCTCCGGACCATCGGTATCAACATCGGCTTCATCGTCCTGTTCATCGGACTGATGCTGTCGATGTACGGGAACGTCCTCCGCGCCCGGTACAAGGCCCAGCGGAAGGCCGAAGCGGAGGAGTCGTCCGCGGCCGCGGCCGACGGCGGCCAGCCGCAGGACGACTGAGGGGCCTCTGGCTGCTGCCCCCTTTCACGACGCGCTGATTCCGACTACTTGACGACTGCAGCTCGTTTTTCCGATCACGTTTCGGATGGTTCTCGGACTGCGAACGATGTGTGATCCGTTCGGTTGACCGTCGAGGTTTATAAATAGGCGTCGCGGGCGACACTGATCTTATAAACGAGACCGGTGGTCGTTGCTGGCGCCATCGCTCGGCACGCCCAGAAAGCCCCAGATATAGACCATTTTACTTATAAATAGGATCGGCTGTCGTCGGCGGCGACACCACTCAGCATGGCTGGAAAGCCCCAGCCGCTGAGCGCTCGCGCTGCTCGCTGCGCGCCTCGCCAGCTCACTCGCTTCGCTCGTTCGCTGGCTCGGTGCTATCGTCGCAGGGCGTCCCGCTCAGCGGCTGCCCCTTTCAGTCCCGCCCAGGAGTGGTGGCCGCGCGTCGCGACCGACGGTTCTTCGGCGGACGACGCTCGCCGGCTGTCGGGCGTGCGGTGCGGGGCGGTGGCGCGCGCGAGCAACGCGTGCTAGGGAGGGCGGGGCGCGCCGCGCGGTGCGGTGCAGTGCCGGCGCGCCCCGGCCGAGGCTGGGGAAAG
Source organism: Halosubterraneus shenae (assembly GCF_050510935.1). NCBI lineage: Archaea > Methanobacteriati > Methanobacteriota > Halobacteria > Halobacteriales > Haloferacaceae > Halosubterraneus > Halosubterraneus shenae. The sequence continues at coordinate 199,457 of NZ_JBNLVO010000001.1, forward strand.
CTGAGGCTTGCGGTTGCTGGGCGGTGCTGTTGCGGTGCTGTCGCGGTGCTGTCCTGGCGGACTGAAAGGGCGATGGCCGCTCTCGTGAGCGCAGCGACCGCGAGAGGCCGAGGGCTTTCTGGGTGTTTGCGGTGCTGTCGAGCGCAGCAGCGTCTGCACCTGTCCAACTATCTCCTTCTAAAGAGCGAACATGCACTCTCAGACTGCCGACCGATCAAGAACCTCTCTCATCGAGCGAGTATCCGAAACCGCAGCAAAAGCGGCCGTCAAAAACCCCAGCGCTGCGTCAGGAGATCAGGTCGATCGTTTCCTCGGAGAGGTCGATGGAGACGTCGTTGCGGGTCTGCTCCGACATCTGGTCGATGTTCCGGGTCAGGACCTCGAGGATGTCGTCGGGCTCGGGGTACACCAGCATGTTGTCGTTCTCGTCCTCCATCACCAGCTGGGTGTCCGACAGCTGGATCTGGTTGTCCTCGATGGACGCGACGATGGCCGGCAGGGCCTCGGCGCCGCCGGTGTCCCCTTCCTCGACGTAGGTGATGTACAGCGAGTCGATGCCGATGAGGTCCTTGTACTCGCGAATGCGTTCGGCGCATTTCACCATGTCCCGGGTGACCGCGGTCTTCTGGCCGTTCCCGTGTGATCCGTCGTAGCAGTGCTTGCACACCCGGAGTTCCATCCGCATACGACGAACTCAGGCGATGCACGCTGAAATACCTTTAGACAGCGGCTCCTCGCCGGCGCCGCGGGGAGTCGGGGTGATCCGCGGCGGCGCGGCGGCTACGGGGCGGTAAAAAACGGGAGAACGCGACGGCGCTTACTCGACGAGAACGGCGTTGACCTGGCCGGTCTGGCCGGGTCGGGAGGTGACGCGGGCGCGCCCCTCGTCCGTCTCGATGACGGCGCCCTTCGTGATGATGTTTCGGCGGACGTAGTTGACGTTCGCGGGGTTCTCGACGACGTCCTCGATCTCGACCGTGACGGTCTCGCCCTCGTCGGTCGCGACCTGCGCGACGTTCGTCGACAGCGCGTTGACCTTCTGGCCCGTGCCGCGCGAGTCGATGACCTTGAACCGCGGTTCGCCGAGGGTCGTCGGCGTCGCCACGCGACCGAGCTGGTGGCGCTTCTTGTCGCTCGAGTGCTTCAGTCGGCCGCCCGTACGCTTCCGATCGGAGCGTCCCTGGTCTTTCATACCCACGCAAACGCCCAGCGAACACTTGAACCGTTCGACTTGGGGCCATCCGCGTCGCGAGGGCGACTACGGCGGTCCGCGAGGGCGACCGCGGCGGGTCGAGGGAGCCGGGCCGAACGGCGTCCGCACCCCCGTGGGAGGGCGTCCGGTTCGATACGTTTACCGGCGAGGGCGGTCCGAATACTGACGATGAGTCTGGAGGTCACCGTCGCGGTTCCGTTCCGCCAGCAGGGGAAGCGCCGGCTCGGCGAGGGGGAGTTCGTCGTCGCGCTCTCGCTCGACCGCGACTGGTTCTCCCCGGACCAGGCCAAGCGCCTGGTCGACGTCGCCAAGGGGCGCGGGCTGGTGGCGGAGGAGGACGGCGACCTCGTGCCGGAGTTCGACCCCGACGACGTCGACGTGCCCGAGGAGTTCACGCCCGACGAATCGATCCTCCGCGAGCAGTCCACCTTCGAGCAGGCCCTCGACGCGCTCGTCGCGGCGGGCGTGGACAAGCAGCAGGCGGTCGCGTCGATCAACGAGCGCCAGCGCGGGCTCGAGATCACCATCGAGGCCGCCGCGGTGCTGTACGCGAAGGAACACGGCGTCGACGTCGACGGGCTCGCCGCCGAGGCCCGCGACGACCTCCTCACGGCCGACGAGTAACCGACAGTGAGACAGCCATGACACAGGACGAACTCAACGACGGCGTCCGGATCGCACAGCTACTCTCCTCGGAGATCACCGGCGGGAAAGGGCGCCTGCGCGCGCTCGACGTGACCGACGCCGACCCCGACGTCGAGCCCACGACGGACGGGGCGTTCGCGTACACCGTTCGCGCGGCCGACGTCGAGGTGGAGAGCGTCCGCGACGACGACGCGATCGCCGAGGTGTACGTCCAGCCGGACCGCGCGCGCGTCGAGTTCGTCGTCGCCCCGGAACTCGCCGCCGACGTCGCGCAGGTCGAGGACCTCCGCGTCCGCCCGAAGGCGGTCAGACCGCCGCGCACGCTGGTCTTCGTCGAGAACGGCGCGCAGGTGAAGTGGACCCTCCCCGTCTTCGAGGCCGTCCTCGACGAGCTGCGCCGCCACGAGTAGTCCGGCGTCGAGTCCGGGACGGCGCGATCGACGTAATCGATAGGACCGACGCCGTCGACGCGACCGACCAGCCGAGTCGCCCACAACACTCCCGAACGTGTTCGGAGGTGAGCCTATGCTCGTTCTCACCGATTCTCGTCCATGTCCAGTCAGGACTCGACGACCCCCGAGTCGCCGGCAACCGAATCCGAGTCCGCGGCGTCGACGGCGGAGTCGACGCCGGCAACCGCCGAAACGACGACCGTCGAGGTGCGCGCGACCGGGCACGTCCGCGACGCGCTCGACGCCCACCAGTTCGACTACGCGTTCGAGGGCTCCACGCTCGGGGAGTTCCTCGACCAGTTCTTCGACGAGCACGGCTGCGAGGACCTCCTGCTCGCGGAGACGGAAGCTGAGGAGACCGGGCCGGGCTGGGCCGACTACCCGGGCGAGCCGCCGGGCCGCTGGGAGCGCAATCCAGAGGGCGAGCGCACGCGCGCGTTCGCCAGGGTGCTGATCAACGGGCGCTTCAACGAGCTGTACGACGGCTTCGCGACCGAGCTCGACGAGGGCGACCGCGTCGCGCTCGTCTATCCGTTCATCTTCTGCTGTTGACGGCGGGACGTCGAGGCCGCCGTCCTCGATGTCGCTACTCGGCGCTCGGCTCGAAGGTCCCCTCCCGGATCCCGCGCCGAACCGGGTCGTGCTCCGCGTCGGTCGGCGGCGGTGCGGTGACGAGCAGCGCCTCGAGTCGGTCGCCGCCGGTCGCTTTGATACCGCGCTCGGTGCCGGCGTCGACGACGACCACGTCGCCGGGGCCGACCCGCCGGTCCTCGTCACCGTCGCGGACGAGGGCGGTCCCCCGCTGCACGTCGACGACGACGTCGCTGTCGGGGGCGTGAACCGGGATGAACTGGCCGGGCTCGAAGTAGCCGAGGACGACTTTCGTGCGGTCGCTCCGGAACACCTCCTGCGCGCTGAACCTGGCCTCGCTGTACTGCCGTTCGGCGTCGAAATCCGTGGCAACCATCGGTGTCCGGGGCTTGCCCTCCCGGCCACCTACGAGGCAGGCCGAACATGTGTGGCCTCCGCCAGGGTCGCGAGGGGACCGGGGTGCCCGCACCCCACGCCGACCGACCCCTTTTTGCCCGCCGGCCACTCCCTCCAAGGCGTGACGCTGGACCCGATTCACGTGGACAACATCGCCCGGCTGGCCTCCTCCATCGCGGGCACCGTCGACACGACGGACCACGACTCGCTGGCGACGCAGGCCTGGGAGGACTGGCTCCCGGAGCTGTACCACGACGGCCGGGTCGTGATCGAACCGGTCGGCGACCACGAGCGGCGGCGCGTCGCGGTCGACGAGATCGCCTTGACAGACCGCCCGTTCCCGACGACGCACGGGCTCGACTCGGGGACGATCAACCCGACGACGTTCAAGAACGGCCTCGTCGTCGACGTCGCGCACGCGGCGATGGCCTCGGACCCGTCGGACCTGGACCTCCACCGCTCCCGGTCCATCGTGGCCACGGTCCACAACGCCGACGCGACGATCGACCACGACACGGACTGGCACCGCCGCGACGAGGGGTACACCCAGCAGCGCGTCCTCCACGCGCCGACGGTGAACCGCTACGCCGAGGGCGTCGTCCACGCGCTCGCGCTCTACCTCGCGGAGAGCAAGCACGCGCTCGACCACGCGAACACGGTCGCGGACCTGCTCGTACTCGACGGCCCGATCTACCCGAAGGAGCTGTTCACCTGGGAGGACCGCGACCCGGAGCTCGGCGACCTCGCGCGCGAGGCGAAACCCCGCGCCGTCATCGAGAACTACGTCCGCCTCGTGGAGCAGTTCGTCGCGGACGAGATCCCTCTCGTCGGCTTCGTGAAGAACCCGGCGAGCCGCGAGATCATTCGCACGCTGAACAGCAAGGGGATCGAGGCGCCCTGGCCCGACGACGCCGCGCTGTTCACCCGCCTGCTGGAGCGCCGTGAGGAGGGCGAGCTGCTTTCCGACGAGCTCACCTTCACCACCTGGTTCCACAGCCGGGGCGGCGCCGACCGTCACATGGCCGCCGCGGGCGACGCGCTCGGCGTGGACCGGAAGCTCGACCCCGAGCTGTACGAGACGACGTTCTTCGTGCTGTACGACCCGCGGATGGACGTCCTTTATAAGGTCGAGGCGCCGTACGCGTTCACCCGCGACCCCGACCTGCGCCGCGACCTGGCGACGCAGGTCGTCGCGGACGTCGCCGCCAGCCGCGGGCCGCCGGAGGCCGTCGCGAAGGCCGACGAGCTCGCGCGCATCAGCAGCGGCGAGAAGGCGTCGCTCCGCCGGAAGTTCGAGGAGCAGTTCGGCTCCGAGCAGCTCCGCACGTACGACGACGTGCGCTGGGACGAGACGTCTTTATAAGTAGCCACCCGGCCCCGACCTTTCTCCTCAGAGGGAGCCGGTGAAGTAGAGGAACTGGACGGTGAACAGCGTCCCGTTGTAGAGCCCGTGGGTTAACGCCGGTACGACGACGTTGCCCGTGCGCTCGTACGCGTAGCCGAGGACGACCCCGAGCACCGCTGCGATCGTCGCGTAGACGAACGCCTGCTCGGTCGTGCCGACGACGGCGGCGACGTGGACGATCCCGAAGACGACGCTCGTGAGCGCGATGGCCGGCCACGCCGTCATCGCACGCCGGAGCAGCCCCTGCACGACGCCCCGGAACAGCAGCTCCTCGGCGGGCCCGACGACCAGCACGCTGACGACCGCCATCTGCAGGAAGTAGGTCGGATTGTCGCGACCGGGCAGCAGCGCCGCGTTCTCGCCAGCGGAGACCCCGAACTGCGCCAGCAGCTCCGTGATGGCTACCTGCAGCGCCAGCAGCGCGATCGTGGCGCCGACGACGGTCGCGACGTCCCACCGGTCGAGTCGGTCGACCGCGATCAGGTCCCAGTCGTTCGTGATCGCGAGGAACACGGCGATGGCCAGCCCGAACCCGAGGAACTGGACGACCGTGCTGACGATCACCGCCTCCGGGCTGTCGGCCGCGACGATGCCGGCGCCGACGACGGCGTCGGTGACCGGTCGCGTGATCGCGACGGCCGCGAGGAACGCGCCGAGGACGACGGTCAGTCCCTGTCCGAGTCGCATCGCGCTTTCGGTCACGTCCGCGGCGGCCAGCCCGTCACTCATTGGGCCTCGATACGGGAAGGCGGGGTATAGGCGCACCGGAACTGTACTGTGTCGCCGGCGGTGGTCGGTCGCCGGCGGTGGTCAGTCGCAGGCGGTGGTCGGTCGCCGGCGGCGGTAGTCCGTCGTCAGTTGCTCCCGCTTCCGACGATCAGTTCGCGCTTCTCCGCGACCGCGTCGGCTTCCTCGAAGTCGCCGCCGCCGAGCAGGCCGCGAGCCGCCTTCTTCCCCCACTCGACTGCGGGCTGCGTGAACGTCGAGAGGTCGGCGAGCTCGCCGTAGAGGACGCAGGCGGCCTCCATGCCGTAGAGCAGCTCGCCGAGCGTGCGCTCGTCGACGCGGTCGATCTCGATCCGGACGTTCGGCCGGCTCGCCGCGGCGAGGCTCGCCTCCGTCGCCTCGAACTCGGCGTCGAGCAGCTCGCCCAGCGAGGATCCCCCGAGGTAGGAGAGCCCCTCCAGGTCGGTCTGGGGGATAGCCACCTCGGCTCGCTCCCGCGGGCGCACGAGCGTGACCACCTTGTCCCGGGGACCGGCCCGGTAGAGCTGGAGCTGGGAGTGCTGGTCCGTCGCGCCGAGCGCGCGGGCGGGCGTCTGGCCGACCTCCTCCTTCCCTAGGCTCTCGGCCCAGAGCTGGGCGAACCACTCCGCGAACGTCTCCAGCGACTCCGCGTACGGCATCATCACGTTCGTCAGCGCGCCGTCCTGCGCGAGCGCGTACGAGGTCGCCCCGTAGGCGTACGCCGGCGCGTCGAACAGCGACCCCGCGAGCGCGTCGCGCCCGTCCGCGCCGCCGGCGAGGACGGCCTCGATGTCGTGGCCCTGTAGCGCCGCGACCGCGAGCCCGACCGTCGAGAGCACGGAGAAGCGGCCGGGGACGCCCTCGGGGACGTCGAGCGCGGGCAGGTCGTGGCGCTCGGCGAGCTGCCGGAGGTTCCCGGCCTCGCCCGTCGTGACGAAGGTTCGCTCCGTCCAGTCGACGTTCGCGCGGTCCATCGCGTCGCGCACGACGAGGAAGTTCGAGAGCGTCTCCGCCGTCGTCCCCGACCGCGAGACGACGTTGACGACGGTGTCCGCGAGCGGGAGGTCCGCGAGCAGGCGCTCGACGTGGGCCGGGTCGACGTTGTCGAGGAAGTAGGCGTCGACCGGCGAGGGGAGCGCCTTCGCGAGCGTCGCCGCCCCGAGCGCACTCCCGCCGATGCCGACCGTGACGACCGCCTCGGGCTGGCCAAACGGCTCGACCGCGGCCCGGATCGCGTCCGGGTCCGCCGTCTCGGGCAGGTTCAGCGACGCGTAGCCGAACTCGTCGTCGGCCATGCCGCGTTCGATGCGTTCGTGCGCGTCGGCGACGCGCTCGTCGAGCGTTTCGAGTCCCTCCTGGGTGACGCCCGGATCCGTTCCGAGCGCGTTCCCGATGTCGACGTCCATATCTGATGGAGTGCGCGGTGGCGGCTTAGTGGTTGCCGTGTCGGGATCGGGTTGCGTTCGTGGTGTGGGGGTTGGTCGTAGTTTGCTTATAAACTGGAAGCTCAGGTATAGACGTTGCTGCACTTGACAGCACCGCAAACAGCTAGAAAGCCCTCGACCGCTTTTGCTTATAAACCGGGTGCCCAGGTGCAGACGCTGCTACGCTCGACGGCACCGCAAACACCCAGAAAGCCCTCGGCCGCTCGCGGTCGCTGCGCGACATATCCACGCCTCTCCGCCCCGGAAGACGTTCCGGGCTGCCTGCAGTAGCGGGCTGCCGGGCTGCGGCTTCCTGGCCTTCGTTCGCTTCGCTCACGAAGACACCGCCCGGCGTGGATAGTGGTCGTCGCAGCGACTCTCCTTCGGCGCGACCGGCCGTCGCCCTTTCAGTCCGCCAGGACCGCACGGCTCCGCAACAGCGACGCACGGCAACCGCAATACCTCAGTCCTCCCCAGCCTCGGTCGGGGCGCGCCGGGACCGCACCGCTCGGCGCGCCCCGCCCTCCCTCGCACGCGGTGCTCGCGCGCGCCGACGCCTAAGCACCGCACGCCGGACAGCCGCCTAACGACGGTGGCCAAAGAACCGCCGGCGGCGACACCCAGCCACCACTCCCGGGCGGGACTGAAAGGGGCAGCCGCTGCGCGGGACGCCCTGCGACGCTAGCACCGCAACGGCGAACGACCAACGGGAGTGAGCCGTGAGGAGCGCAGCGAGCAGCGCGAGCGCTCAGCGGCTGGGGCTTTCTGGGCATGCCGAGTGGTGTCGCTGACGACGCCAGCCGACCTCATTTATAAGCGCGACCGCTCAGCGGCTGGGGCTTTCTGGGCATGCTGAGTGGTGGCGCCAGTGCCGCCAACCAAGTTTATTTATAAACGCGAGTGCTCAGCGGCTTGGGCTTTCAAGCTGTGCTGAGTGGTATCTGTGGCAGCGATAGCCGGTCATGTTTATAAAGGCGAGCGTTCAGCGGCTGGGTTTGCGGGCGCCGACAGCTTCGTGGTGGCTCGGTTCGCTCAATGTCCGCGCCGCCACAGACGTCTTTGTTGCCTGCTACCAGGATCCACGATCGACCAACGAAACCGCCGTCGCCATCGTCGATCCCGAGGGAAACCTTCCCGTTTGTCCATTACTGTTCGGGAATATGCGAATTGATCAGGAAAATACTGCCAGATTCACCCCGACGATTGAAAATTGTTTGATTTTGGCCTTCACGGGTGGACAGTTCCGCGTCGGTTCGCAGAATTTCTGACCATAGTAAATTATTTACGAAAACCCTAAGAGTCCTGCGTCGGAGATTCGGGTATGAACAGGTGGGTTCGACCGTGACGTTACTCGAGCGCGACCCGGACGACATGATACAGGTTCTCGACGAGGACGGCACCGTCGTCGGCGACGTGCCCGACCTCGACGACGAGGAGTTCGTCGAGATGTACCGGTACATGAAGCTGGCTCGCCACTTCGACGAGCGGGCCGTCAGCCTCCAGCGCCAGGGGCGGATGGGGACCTACCCCCCGCTCTCGGGGCAGGAGGGCGCCCAGGTCGGCAGCGCGCTCGCGCTGGCCGAGGACGACTGGATCGTCCCCTCCTACCGCGAACACGGTGCCGCCCTGGTTCGTGGGCTCCCGCTCGAGGGGACGCTCCTCTACTGGATGGGCCACGAGGAGGGGAACAACACACCCGAGGGGACGAACATCTTCCCGGTTGCGGTCCCCATCGCCTCCCAGATCCCGCACGCGACGGGCGCGGCGTGGGCGAAGAAGCTCCGCGGGAACGACGACGACGTCGTCCTCTGTTACTTCGGCGACGGCGCCACGAGCGAGGGTGACTTCCACGAGGGGCTCAACTTCGCGGGCGTCTTCGACACGCCGAACGTCTTCTTCTGTAACAACAACCAGTGGGCCATCTCCGTGCCGCGCGAGCGACAGACGAAGTCCGAGACGCTCGCCCAGAAGGCCGACGCCTACGGCTTCACGGGCGTCCAGGTCGACGGGATGGATCCCCTCGCCGTCTACAAGACGACCCAGGCCGCCCTCGAGAAGGCCCGGGACCCCGACGAGGGCCAGCTCCGACCGACGATGATCGAGGCGGTCCAGTACCGCTTTGGCGCCCACACGACGGCGGACGACCCGACCGTCTACCGCGACGAGGAGGAGGTCGAGCGCTGGAAGGCCAAAGACCCCATCCCGCGACTGGAGGCGTACCTCCGCGCGGAGGGGATCATGGACGACGAGCGCCACGCGGAGATCGAGGAGAGCGTGAAGACGCAGGTCGCCGACGCCATCGACGCGGCGGAGTCGGTCCCGCGCCCCGAACCGCGCGAGATGTTCGACAACGTCTACGCGGAGACGACGGCGAACCTCGAGGAGCAGTACGAGGAGTTCGCGGAAATCCGCGAGAAGCACGGCGACGACGCGTTCCTGGAGGATTAAGATGAGCGAGTCACAGCAGACGCAGAACCTGACGCTCGTACAGGCAGTCCGCGACGGACTACACACCGAACTCGCACGCGACGACGAGGTGATCGTCATGGGCGAGGACGTCGGGAAGAACGGCGGCGTCTTCCGGGCCACCGAGGGCCTCCACAGCGAGTTCGGCGACGACCGCGTCATCGACACGCCGCTGGCCGAGTCCGGCATCATCGGCACCGCAGTCGGGATGGCCGCGATGGGGATGAAGCCGGTCCCGGAGATCCAGTTCTCCGGCTTCATGTACCCCGGCTTCGACCAGATCGTCTCGCACATGTCGCGGTTCCGCAACCGGACCCGCGGCAAGCACAGCCTCCCGATGGTACTGCGCGCGCCCTACGGCGGCGGCATCCGCGCGCCGGAGCACCACTCGGAGTCGAAAGAGGCCTTCTACGCGCACGAGGCCGGCCTGCAGGTCGTCATCCCGTCGACGCCCGCGGACGCGAAGGGGCTGCTCGCCTCGGCCGTCCGCGACCCCGACCCGGTCGTCTTCCTCGAGCCGAAGCTCATCTACCGGGCCTTCCGCGAGGAGGTGCCCGAGGGCGACCACACCGTCCCGCTCGGCGAGGCCAAAACCCGCCGCGAGGGCGACGACGTGACGCTGTACACCTACGGCGCGATGACGCGCCCGACGATGGAGGCCGCCGAGAACCTCGCCGAGGAGGGGATCGACTGTCACGTCCTCGACCTGCGGACCATCTCCCCGCTCGACCGCGAGAGCATCGTCGAGGCGTTCAAGCGGACCGGCCGCGCCGCCGTCGTCCACGAGGCGCCGAAGACGGGCGGCATCGGCGCGGAGATCACCGCCATCCTCCAGGAGAAAGCGCTGCTCCACCAGGAGGCGCCGGTCTCCCGCATCGCCGGCTACGACGTCCCGTACCCGCTGTACGCGCTGGAGGACTACTACCTCCCGTGTGCGGCGCGCATCGAGGAAGGCGTGAAGGACGCGGTGGAGTTCTAACATGGCCACGAAAGAGTTCAAGCTCCCGGACGTCGGCGAGGGCGTCGCCGAGGGCGAGCTGGTCTCCTGGCTCGTCGCCCCCGGCGACACGGTCACCGAGGACCAGGCCGTCGCCGAGGTCGAGACGGACAAGGCGCTCGTCGAGGTCCCGTCGCCGTACAACGGGACCGTGAAGGAACTGCGCGCCGAGGAGGGCGAGATGGTGCCCGTCGGCGACGTGATCATCACCTTCGAGGTGCCCGAGGAGGGCGAGGTCGAGGGTGAAGGCGAAGCGGAAGCTGCGGCGGGAGCCGAGGGGGAGCCCGAAGACGAGGCGGAGCCCGAGGCCGAAACCGCCGCGGAACCGGAAACCGCGGAGGCAACGGCGGAAGCCGAGGAGGTCTCGACCGGCAAGGGCCGCACCTTCGCCCCGCCGTCGGCCCGCCGCGTCGCCCGCGAGCTCGGCGTCGACGTCAGCGCGGTCGACGGCAGCGGTCCCGGCGGCCGCGTCACCGAGGCCGACGTCCGCGAGCACGCCGAGTCGGGTGGGGCGGAACCGGAACCGACGCCCGAACCGAGCGAACGCAAGTCCGCAGTCACGAAGCGCGAGCCGGAAGCCGGCGCCGAGGTAGGGGCCGGAGCCGAGACCGGCGCTGGTGCCGGGCGATCGGTGGAACCGGCCGAGGCGGCCGAGGCGGCCAACCGCGAGAAGACGCTTGCGGTGCCCGCGACTCGCCGCGTCGCCCGCGAGGAGGGCGTCGACATCAACGAGGTGCCGACGGACGAGACGCGCGAGGGCGAGGCGTTCGTCACCGAGGAACAGGTGCGCGAGTTCGCCGCCGCGAAGCGCGGCGAAGTCGAGGCCGTCGAGGGTGCCGAGGCTGCGGAGGCCCAGGCGGGTGCACCGGAAGCCGGCGCCGAGGTCGCCGGACCGAAGCCGTCGGAGACGCGCCCGTACACGGGCGTCCGGCGGACCATCGGCAAGCAGATGGCGCAGTCGAAGTACACGGCGCCGCACGTTACCCACCACGACACGGCCGAGGTCACGGACCTCGTTGACGCGCGCGCCCGGCTGAAGCCGAAGGCCGAGGCGCGCGAGGTGAAGCTCACCTACATGCCGTTCGTGATGAAGGCCATCGTCGCCGGCCTGAAGGAGTACCCAATCCTCAACTCCGAACTCCACGAAGAGGCAGAGGAGATCGAGGTCAAGAACTACTACAACATCGGCATCGCGGTGGCGACGGACGCGGGCCTGATGGTCCCGGTCGTCGAGAACGTCGACGAGAAGGGGCTCGTCGAGCTCGCGGCCGAGGTCAACGACCTCGCGACGCGCGCCCGCGAGCGCAAGCTGAAACCCGCCGAGATGAAGGGCGGGACGTTCACGATCACCAACTTCGGCGCCATCGGCGGCGAGTACGCCACGCCGATCATCAACTACCCCGAGACCGCAATCCTCGGGCTGGGCGGCATCGAGAAGCGCCCGGTCGTCGAGGGCGACGACGTCGTCGCCCGCGAGACGCTCCCGCTCTCGCTCTCTATCGACCACCGCGTCATCGACGGCGCGGAGGCCGCGGAGTTCACCAACACCGTGATGGAACACCTTAACAATCCACTGCTGCTGTTAACCGAGTAAATGGTCGTCGGAGATATCTCAACTGGCACGGACGTACTGGTCATCGGCGCCGGGCCGGGCGGCTACGTGGCCGCCATTCGCGCCGCACAGGAGGGCCTCGACACGACGCTCGTCGAACGCGACGCCTACGGGGGTGCCTGCCTCAACCGGGGCTGTATCCCCTCGAAGGCGCTCATCACCGGCACGGACGTCGCCCACGAGGCCGGCAACGCCGAGGAGATGGGCATCCACGCCGACCCCGCCGTCGACCTGGCGGGCATGCAGAGCTGGAAGGACGACGTCGTCGACTCGCTGACGGGCGGCGTCGAGAAGCTCTGCAAGGCCAACGGCGTCAACCTCATCGAGGGGACCGCCACCTTCGCCGACGAGAACAAGGTCCGCGTCGCTCACGGCGGCGAGGGCCAGGGCTCGGAATCGATCGAGTTCGAGCACGCGATCGTCGCGACCGGATCGCGACCCATCGAGATCCCGGGCTTCGAGTACAGCCACGACCACATCTGGTCCTCCGCGGAGGCGCTCGACGCCGACACCGTCCCGGACCGGCTCGTCGTCGTCGGCGGCGGCTACATCGGAATGGAGCTGGCGACCGTCTACGCGAAGCTCGGCAGCGACGTGACCGTCGTCGAGATGCTCGACGACATCCTCCAGCCGTACGAGGACGACGTGAAACGCGTCGTCCGCAAGCGCGCGGCGGACCTCGGCATCGACTTCCAGTTCGGGGAAGGCGCCTCGGACTGGTCGGAAGCCCCGGACGGCGGCTACCACGTCACGACCGAGACCGAGGACGGCGAGGAGTCGACCTACCCCGCCGACAAGGTGCTCGTCGCCGTCGGCCGCCAGCCCGTCTCGGACACCCTCGACCTGGAGGAGGCCGGCCTGGAGACGAACGAGCACGGCTTCATCGAGACCGACGACCGCGCCCGCACGGACAAAGAGCACATCTTCGCCGTCGGCGACGTCGCCGGCGAGCCCATGCTCGCGCACAAGGCCTCGAAGGAGGGCATCGTCGCCGCCGAGGTCATCGCGGGCGAGCCCGCGGCACTCGACTACCAGGCGATCCCCGCGGCGGTCTTCACGGACCCCGAAATCGGCACCGTCGGGATGACGGAAGCCGAGGCCGAGGAGGCCGGCTTCGACGTGAAGGTCGGGCAGATGCCGTTCAACGCCTCCGGTCGCGCGCTGACGACGGGACACACGGACGGCTTCGTCCGGATCGTCGCCGACGCCGACGCCGGGTTCATCCTCGGCGCGCAGATCGTCGGCCCGGAGGCCTCCGAGCTGATCGCGGAGGTCGGCCTCGCCATCGAGATGGGCGCGACCGTCGAGGACGTCGGGTCGACGATCCACACCCACCCGACGCTCTCGGAAGCCGTGATGGAAGCCGCCGAGAACGCGCAGGACCAGGCGATCCACACGCTGAATCGGTAGGGCTTCTCGGTCGCGTTTTTGGTCGAATCGTTCCCTGAGAACGGCGTTTCTGAAGGGCGTTTATAAGTATATTTGAACAGGTGGTGCCGCGTGGCTCTCGACAGGACCGCGGACAGCTCGAAAGCCCTCGACTTCTCGCTATGCGCAGGTTTGGGCAGGTGATACGGGATTGCGCTCGACAGCACCGCAGACACTTCGAAAGCCCTCGGCCGCTCGCGGTCGCTGTCCTCGAAAATCAGAGATTTTCGGGCTCCGAGAAATCTTCGATTTCTCGCGAAGCGACATATCCGCGCCTCTCCGCCACGAAAGACGGTCCGGGCTGCCTGTAGTAGCGAGCTGCCGGGCTGCGACTTTCTGGCCTTCGCTCGCTGCGCTCGCGAAGACACCGCCCGCGCGGATAGGGGTCGACTCAGCGACTCCCCTCCGGCGCGACCACTGGAAGACGGTCGGGGCTGCTCGCTACGCTGCGCTGCCGGGCTGCGACTTCCAAGCTCTCGTTCACTTCGTTCACGAGACCGGCCGTCGCCTTTTCAGTCCGCCAGGACAGCGACTGCGACGGCAACCGCGACAGCGATCGCACCGCAACCGCGGACGCACCGCACGCCGGCTGACCGGCGAGCCTCAACAGCCACCCAACCGGCGCGAGCGACGCCCGGCCACCACTCCTGGGCGGGACTGAAAGGGGCAGCCGCTGCGCGGGACGCCCTGCGACGCTAGCACCGCAACGGCGAACGAGCGAAGCGAGTGAGCCGTGAGGAGCGCAGCGAGCAGCGCGACCGGTCAGCGGCTGGGGCTTTCTGGGTATGCTGAGTGGTCTCTGTAGCGACGACGACCGACTCTACTTATAAGCGTGACCGGTCAGCGGCTGGGGCTTTCTGGGCATGCCGAGTGGTCTCTGTAGCGATGACGACCGAACTCGTTTGTAAACGCGACCGGTCGAGGCCTGAGGAGCTCTGGCCACGGCGAACGATGTCGCGAGCAACGAACCCCTCTCCAGCCCCGCTCATCGAGTCGACCGAAGGAGGCCCGATTCAACGCACCGGCCACTACAGTTTTTCACCCCGAGGGTGAATCCGCGTCCATGTACGACACGATTCTACTGCCTGTCGCGCCGGATAGCGAAGCGACGCGCGGGATCGAGCGGGCCGCCGACCTCGCGGACCACTACGACGCGTCCGTTCACGTCCTCGCCGTCGTGGACACGGTCGAGGAGGTGATGAGCGGGCCGCACGCCGAATCCCTCGCCCAGCGCATCGAGAGCGAGGCCATGGATCGCGTCGAGGAGGTCGACGACGAACTGCGGTCCCGTGGGGTCGAGGACGTCGTCGAACGGACGGAGGAGGGCCGCCCGTTCGAGACGATCATCGAGACGATCGACGACGTCGACGCCGACATCGTGGTCATGCCGACGCACACGAGGAAGGGGCTCCAGCGCGTCCTGCTCGGGAGCGTCACGGAGAAGGTCCTCCGTCGCTCGCCGGTGCCGGTGATGACCGTGCCGATGGGGCAGGACTGAGTTCGCGGACACCCGACTCGCCGCCGTTCCGCTCCCGACCGGAGACTGGCCACTTTTGAGGACCGGCGCCGAAGCGACGGCGTGCGCGCGTTTCGCATCGCCTACGACGGCCGGCACTACAATGGGTTCCAGCGACAGCCAAGCGTGCCGACCGTCGAGGACGCGGTACTCGACGCCCTCCGCGAGCAGGGCGCGCTCGGGCCCGCCGACGCGGTGGACACGCCGCCGAACTACGCCGCCGCCGGGCGCACCGACGCGGGCGTCTCGGCCATCGCACAGACGGTCGCGTTCGACGCACCCGACTGGCTCACGCCGCGGGCGCTGAACGGGGCGCTTCCGGGCGGCGTTCGCGCGTGGGCCGCAGCGGACGTGCCCGAGGGCTTCCACGCGACCCACCACGCAACGCGCCGGACGTATCGCTACTACCTGTTCGCGCCGCCAGTCGACGGCGCGGACGCAACCGCGGAGGCGACTGCCGCGGCTGCCGACGATCCGACCGCCCTCCCGGCACCCGCCGTCGACGACGAGCGCGTCCACACCGCGCTCGGCAAGCTCTCGGGCCGACACGACTTCGCGAACTTCACCACCGACGAGTCGGGTACCGAACGCGACGTGACCGCGACGGCGACGCGCTCGGGCCCCTTCCTCGTCCTGGAGGTCTCGGCCGGCGGCTTCCCGCGGGAGTTCGTCCGCCGAGTCGTGACGCTCGTGCGCGCGGTCGGCACGGGCGACGCGTCGCTCGCGAAGGTCGACCGGGCGCTCGACCCGGAGCCGTTGCCGGGCCACGAGGGGATCGGCCCCGCCACGCCGGAGCCGCTCGTGCTGTGGGACGTCGCCTACGAGGCGACGCCGGAGGGGATCGACGACGCCGTCGAGTTCGACGTCGACGACGAGGCCCGTGAGAGCGCGCTGCAGGTGTTCGGGGAGCGCCACGTCTCCGCGCGCGTCGACGCGCAGGTGCTCGGCGCGATGCGCGAGGGGCTCGAATCGGCCGACGACTCCGACGACTCCGGCGACTGACCTGGCTACTCCCAGTCCGCCGGCCAGAGGTCGGCCGCGCGCATCCCCGTCTCGAAGTCGGCCTCGCGGAACGCGTCCGCGAGTTCGTCGGCGTCGAGGCGCGGGAGGTCGCGTTCGGGGTCCGCTAGCTCGGTGACGAGCAGCGCGGTCAGCATGGCGTGTTCCCGGATATTGCGGTCGTCGACCTTGTCCCGCGTGTCGGCGTGTGTGTGCCCCCACCCCCGCCCGCGCTCGCCGGAGTCGCTGTGGAGCTGCAGGGCTGGAACCCCCCGCCGGACGAAGGGCCACTGGTCCGAGAACGGGTGCGGTTCGAGCTCGACGTCGATCGGGTGCCGGGTCGCGCGAGCGACGGTCTCCGCGGCGTCCGCCGTCGCCGCCGAGGTGTGCGCGAGCGCGACGAGGTCGCGGAACCGCCCCGCACCGTCGACGTTGACCACGCCGGCGACGTCGTCGAGGTCGAGTTTCGCGGCGAGCTCCTCCGCGCCGAGCAGGCCAACCTCCTCACAGCCGACGGCGGCGACGTCGACGCCGATCGGCAGGTCGACGGCGTCGTCCGCAAGGATGCCCGCGGTGGCGACGACCGTCGCGATCCCACACCCGTTGTCGAGGGCGGCCTCGGCGACGTCGTGGCCGTCGTAGTGTGCGACGAGGAGCAGTCGCTGGTCGGTGTCGGGGCCGACGCGCCCAACCACGTTCCGGCTCGTTGCCGGGGTCGTCTCGGCGTCGACCGAGAGGTGCGCGGTGCCGGCCTCGCCAGGGGTGTTGCTCGCGTGTTCGCGGAGCCACGCGCCGGTCTCCTTCGAGACGCCGACGGCGGGCGCTTCGGCCTCCTCCCCGAACGTGAGCGAGCCCGTGGGGGGAAGCTGCCCGTCGAGGTGGTTCACGAACAGGAACCCCTCGGCGCCGGCCTCGACCGCGTAGCCGAACTTCTCCATCCGGTGGACGAACCGCGAGCCGGACGGCGTCGTCGTCGACGCGACGACGAGCTTCCCCTCGACGTCGACTTCGTCGATCTCCTCGGGCGTCCCGTAGCCGACGTCGACGAGTGCGGCCTCGACGTCCCCCGCAGGCGAGTACGGGAGCGCGACCGTCTCGAACTCGCGGGCGAGTTCGTCGCCGTGGCGGTCGCTGGTCGTCAGCGTGAGCGTCGAGTCCCCACGCCGCCACGCCGCCATCTCGAACTCCTCGTTCCGGACGTCGCGCACGCCGGCGGCCGCGAAGGCGTCGGCGACGAGGTCGGCCGCGCGCGCCTCCCCCGCGCTGCCGCCCATCCGGTTCCCGATCGCCGTGAGGTCGGTCACGAACGACCAGGCGTCGGTGCTCGTCCACGTACGGCCGAGGGCGGGCGCGAGGGTGTCCAGGCGCTCGCGCACGCGCTCGATCTCGGTGTCACTCGGCATGGTTGGTTCTGTTCGGTATCCGGGATAAGGATATGGAACGCGGCGGGCCTCGGGCAAGCCCCCTGAAACGCTACGTTCAAGTGCGGGCGTCGGGTACAATCGGACACGCGCACCGTTGGTCCAGTGGTAGGACATTAGCTTCCCAAGCTAATAGCCCGGGTTCAATTCCCGGACGGTGCATTTTTCGAAAATCACCCTTACTGGCGGTCGGCCCGTTCGAGCACTGTCGCCGTCGCCGACGCGTCGAACGCGAGCGGACGCCGCCACCACGGTCCCTTCCCCGAATCCGAGGATAGCTCCGTCACCAGCCGGTTCGCGTCGGCGCCCGCCGCCGGGCTGCTGAGCGGGACGACGCGGTCGAACAGCCCGGATTGCTCGGGAGCGCCCCGGACGAGCACGCGAGCGTCGAAGTCGGCTCGCTGCAGGTGCGCGTTGCTCGCGAAGCGCTCGGCGACGGCCTCGCGCTCCGGCTCCTCGACCGCCTCGGCGACCCGGAAGCCGCCGACGAGGTACGCGCCCCACTCCGGCGCGAGGTTGTCGTCGACGCTGACGCCCGCGTCGCGGAGCCAGTCGTCACCGCGGTCGTCGCCCGGGCCTCGCCAGTCACTCGGTCGGAGGGTCAGCGTCGCGTAGAAGAACAGCCAGTCGCCGGGGTCGAGCGCGGCGATGCGGCTCGCCTTGACGCCGTAGGGATCGCCGTACGTTGCGGCGTCGCTACCGTGGACGCCGGGGAACTCGGGGTCGAGGTGGACCGGCCGTTCGGCGAGGTCGGCGGGGAGCGAGAACGGGAGGTCGAGGTCGGCGTAGGTGGGAACGGTTGCGGTGGTGGCGTCGCTGCCGTCGCGCGTCGGCGCCGCTTCCGGAATCGGGACGTACACGAAGGACCCGTCGGGGTAGACGGGCCCGCGGAACCCCGGCTCGTTGGTGTTGGCGGCGACGTTGATGGCGACGGAGCGGGGCACGGTTACTATTTAAAAAGACGCGGATCGACCGGCTTACTCCGGCGCGTCCGGCGGGTTCAGGTCGCGCTGGAACTCGTCGAAGACCTCGACGTCGTCGTCCAGCTCGTACTCGATCTCGCGGTCCTCCTTCTCGCTCGGGAGTCGCCCCGTCTCGAGCTCCTCGGCGACGGACTCCCAGCCGGGCTTGACGCGGATGCTCTTGGCGGGCATCCCGACGACGATGTGGTGGGCGGGGACGTCGCCCTGGACGACCGCGCGGGCGCCGACGACGCTGTTCTCGCCGACCTTGCAGCCGGCGCGCACCATGGCGTCGTAGGTGACGCGCGCGTTCTGCTCGACGATCGTGTGGTAGTTGCGGACTTCGGTCTGGTCGACGATGTCGTGGTCGTGCGAGTAGACGTGGACGCCGTCCGAGAGCGACGCGCGGTCGCCGATGGTGAGCTTTCCACGGTCGTCGAGGTGGACGTCGTCGTGGATGACGACGTTGTCGCCGACCTCGATGTTGTGCCCGTAGGTGACGGAGATCCCCTTGAAGAAGCGGCAGTTGTCACCGCACTCGGCGAAGAGGTGGTTGGCGAGCATCTGGCGGAACTCGAGCGCGAAGTCGACGTTGTCGGCCATCGCGGTCGCGTCGAACTGGCGCCAGAGCCACTGGAGGTGCTTCGAGCGCTGGAACTTGCTCTCGTCCTTCTCCGCGTAGTACTCCGACTCCAGCGTCGCGTTACAGGGGTCGTACCCCTGAAGTCGCACCCGCGTCGCTTTCGACACTGACTCGCCCGCCTGCCACGCCTCCCACGCGTCCCGGTCCCCGTTGAGGTCGATCAGCACGTCGCGGACGACGTCACATGTGTCCTCCTCCGAGGAGAGTCGTTCGTCCACCTCGTCGATGAACGCCTGGATCCCCGCTTCCGCGTCGTCGGGGAGGGACACGTGTCGCTTTGTCATCGGCGAGAGTTATCCGCGGATCGTCAAAGGGTTTCGGTTGTGTGTACCGCTCGTCACGCCGCATTGCAGCTCCCTCGTTCCGTCCAGGCCTCAATTGCTCGCCGGTCTACTTCCTGAATCGCGCTCGCCTGCGTCGGCGAGGTATTCGGCTTCTCGATCGTCGCTCGCGACGCCACTAAGCGCACCTGGAAAACCCCCTGCCGCTGAGCGGTCGCCTTTATAAATAGAGTCGGCTGACGTCGCTGGCGACACCACTCAGCATGCCCGGAAAGCCCCAGCCGCTGAGCGGTGGCGCTTATATACAAATTTGTTCGTCGTCGCGAGCGACACCACTCGGTACACCCAGAAAGCCCCAGCCGCTGAGCGCTCGCGCTGCTCGCTGCGCGCCTCGCCGACTCACTCGCTCCCTTCGGTCGCTCATTCGTCGGCTCAGTGCTTGCGTCGCAGGGCGTCCCGCGCAGCGGCTGCCCCTTTCAGTCCCGCCCGGGAGTGGTGGCCGGGCGTCGATCGCGGCGGCTGGCAGGCGGTTGCGGTGCGGAGCGGTTGGCGCGCGCGAGCAACGCGTGCGAGGGAGGCAGGGGCGCGCCGCGGCGGTGCGGTGCCGGCGCGCCCCGGCCGAGGCTGGGGAGGGCCGAGGCTTGCGGTAGCTGTGCGGCCGCTGTGCGGGGCGGTTGCGGTATTGTCGCTGTCCTGGCGGACTGAAAGGGCGACGGCCGGTCGCGCCGCAGGGGAGTCGCTGAATCGACCCCTATCCACGCCGGGCGGTGCTGAGAGGCGTGGATATGTCGTTCAGCGACCGCGAGCGGCCGAGGGCTTTCCCGGTGTTTGCGGTGCTGTCGAGAGCCAGACCGTACCACCTGTGAAAATCTGCTTATAAAGAGTGGCCAAGGGCTTACTGGCTGACGTGGACAGCCCCCGCAACGTCCACACAACACCATCCAGCAGCCATGGCGTGCATACATAGAACCGCACGCGCTAAGTGGACCCGTTCCCAACCACGAAACATGCACTACCGCGAACTCGGCGATTCGGGGGTCGAGGTGAGCGAGGTCGGCTTCGGCGCGTGGGTCGTCGGCACCGACTGGTGGGGCGACCGCTCGCAGGACCAGGCCGTCGACATGGTCCAGTACGCGCTCGACCAGGGGATCACCTACTTCGACACGGGCGACGTTTACGGCCACGGCGACAGCGAGGAGATCGTCGGCGAGGCCCTCGCCGAGCACCGCGACGAGGTGACGATCGGCACGAAGCTCGGCTACGACTTCTACAACAACCCGCAGGCGGGCCACGGCGAACTCCCAAAGGAGCTCGACGAGGCGTACATCCGCGAGGCGTTCGAGAAGTCGATCGACCGCCTCGGCGTCGACAAGGTCGAACTGCTCCAGCTCCACAACGCCAACGTCGACGAGGTGACGCCCGAGGTCGTCGACGTCCTCCGCGAGCTCAAGGCGGAGGGCAAGGTCGACGCGCTCGGCTGGGCGCTGGGCCCGTCGATCGGCTGGCTCGCCGAGGGCGACGCCGCCGTCGACTACGACGTCTTCGACGCGGTCCAGACCGTCTTCAACCTCTTCGAGCAGGACCCCGGGATGCACTTCATCGACACCATCCGGGAGCAGAACGCGGACACCTCCGTGCTCGCGCGCGTCCCGCACTCCTCCGGCCTGCTGAACGAGCAGGTGACGCCCGACACGGAGCTCGGCGAGGGCGACCACCGCTCGCACCGGCCCTCCGAGTGGTACGAGACGGGCTGGGAGAAGCTCGACGCGATCCGCTTCCTCGAACGGGACGGCGACCGGAAGATGAGCCAGGCGTCGATCCAGTGGCTCCTCTCCCACGACGAGGTCGCCTCCGTCACGCCGACGTTCCGGACCACCGACGACATCGACGAGTGGGCCGGCGCGAGCGACGTGCCGGACCTCACCGACGACGAGTACGAGCGCGTCCAGGAGCTCTACGAGGCGAACTTCGACATCGACCGCTTCGACGGGATGGACAGTCTCCGCTCGTCCGTCGACGGCGAGGACATCGACGCGGCCGGCCTCGACAAGGGCGTCGCCTCCTACTGAGGCCGCGACACCCCCCGGCTTCGACTGCAGATCGAACCCCTCCTCTTCCGGTCGAAACCGCCCGACAGCGTCGCTACTGGTTCGCTCGCGTTTCAGTCACACAGGGTCCCAGCAGTTCCAGTCGAGGTGGTGGTTACTCCCGGGTATTGAAAGGGCGGCTCGGGGTAAACCCATCGTCACAAGGGGCTCGGTGGGGGTAACTGCTCGTCACTGCCGCCTGTCGATACTACCGGTTCGACCGGTTTTAGTCGTGCGGTTCCGTGCCTTCGACAGTATCGACGTCGCCAGCTGCATCGTTACGCGCCTCGCTGGCGACGAAGAACGACGCGGCGCCGAGGAACGGGCGCCGCGCGGGTACGTGAAGGCGGTCGTCGGCGGCGACGACCGAATACGCGCGGGGGAATGTCGGCCGCGCGACGGCAGAACGGCTTAGAACGTGAGGATCTCGTAGTCGTCGTCGACGAGCTCGCGGATGCTCGGGTGGCCCTCGTAGTCGGCGAGGCGCGCGAGGCCGGCCTGGTCGACGGCGTCGCCGACGTCGAAGGCAGTCGCACAGTGGTCACAGACGGAGACCTCGTCCTTGACCGCAGCGTAGAGGTCGTGGTAGTCGAACTCCTCGTCCTCGAGCTTCGGGATCCACGTCGTGCCCGCGCCGTCGAAGATGATCTCGACCTCGTCGCCGTCGGTCTCGGCGAACTCCTTGGCGGCCTCGAGGCCGTTGACGACGCGACCAGTGTTCTCGTGTCCTTCCGCTTCTGCCAGAATAACGATCGCTGCTTTTGCCATTGCACTCGATCGAAGGGCCGTGACGGTTGTAAGGGGGACGGGGTCGTGCGTTGGCGGCGAGCAGGTGGGGCCATGGTAGCGCCCACCATGGAGTATCGGTACCGCCGAGGCCCGACCGGGAACGGTATGCGAACCAGCCCGGACCACCGGCGGCACGGGCCACTACCGGCGGAGTTTTTGACCGTCGCCGCCCACACGCGCACATGGAACTGTTTGCCGTCCCGGACCTCCCGGAGATCCGGGCGGGTGACGACCTCGCGGCCCTGATCGACGAGCGCGTCGACCTCCGCGCGGACGACGTCGTCGTCGTCGCGAGCACCGTCGTCTCGAAGGCGGAAGGGCGCACGCGGGACCTCGCGGACTTCCCCCCGAGCCCTCGTGCCCGCGAGATCGCCGACCGGCTCGAGTCGATCGCCGGCGAGGAGAAGGACCCGCGGTTCGCGCAGGCGGTCCTCGAGGAGTCCACGGAGCTGGTGATGGAGGCGCCCTTCTTGCTGACCGCGACCCGGTTCGGCCACATCGGGGTCAACGCGGGCATCGACCGCTCGAACGTCCCCGGCGGCGACCTCCTGTTGCTGCCAGAGCGGCCCGCCGAGAGCGCCGAGCGGATCCGCGAGGGGCTCCCGGCTGACCGCGTCGTCGTCAGCGACACCTGTGGGCGCCCGTTCCGGCACGGCCAGCGCGGCGTCGCCATCGGGTGGGCCGGAATGCCCGCCGCGCGCGACTGGCGCGGCGAGGCGGACCGCGACGGCCGCGAGATGGGCGTCACCGTGCAGAACGTCGTCGACGAGCTGGCGTCGGCCGCGAACCTCGTCGCCGGCGAGGGCGCCGGCGGCACCCCAGTCGTCGTCGTCCGCGACTGGGCGTTCGGCGACCACGAGGGATCGGACGCGCACTTCCGCGACGTCGAGGGCGACTTCGTGCGGCAGGCGCTGCGCGACTGGGAGTACGAGGCATAACATGTTCGGCATCGAACTCACCCCGGAACACGAGCTGGACCGCATGGTCGCCCTCGGCGAGCGCGCCGAGGCGGCCGGCTACGACACCGTCTTCTCGACGTGTCACTACAACAACCGCGACCCCTGGGCGTTCCTCTCGCGGCTCGCCGTCGCCACCGACGAGGTCGCGCTCGGGCCCGGCGTCGCCAACCCGCTGGAGACCCACCCCGTCACGCTCGCCTCGAAGCTCGCGACGCTGGACGAGGCCTCCGACGGCCGCGCCGTCTACGGCATCGGCCCGGGCGACCCCTCGACGCTCGCGAACCTCGGGCTCGCCGACGACCGAGGGCTCCGCCCCGTGCTGGAGGCGTTCAAGACGGCCCAGCAGCTCTGGGCCGGCGAGCGCGTCGACCACGACGGCACCTTCCAGGCGACCGACGCTGGCCTCAACTACGAACCGCCACAGGGCGCGAACATCCCCGTCGTCGTCGGCGGCGAGGGCCCGCACATGTGCCGGATGGCCGCGAAACACGCGGACGGACTCCTCTACAACGGCTCGCACCCGAAGGACCTCGCCTGGGCCCGCGACCAGGTCGACGACGGACTCGCCGACCGGCCTGACCACCGCGGCGACTTCGACCTGATCGCGTACTCGGCCGTGAGCATCGCCGAGGAACCCGAGGCCGCCCGCGAAGCCGCCCGGCCGGCCGTGGCGTACATCACCGCGAGCGCCGCGCCACCGGTGCTCGCCCGTCACGGCGTCGACCGCGCGACCGCCGAGGCCATCGGCGACGACATCAGCGCCGGCGAGTTCTCCGCGGCCTTCGACGCGGTGACCGACGAGATGATCGACGCGTTCTGTATCGCCGGCACGCCCGCGGACGTCCGCGAGCGCGCCGAGGCCCTCGCCGAGTACGCGGACGGGCTCGTCGTCGTCTCCCCGCTCGGTCCTGACCTGGAGCAGGCGGTCGACCTCGCGGCCGACGCCGTCGGCGACGTGTTCTGAGGCGTCGATTCGGTTGGGCGTCGATACAGTTGGGGTTCACAGCAGGGGCCGCGGTACGGGACGCTACCCGTCGTCGTCCGCGTTGCCGGCGTCGAGGCCCGTCTCGTAGTCCCCCGTCTCCTCCCGGTCCGTCTCCCGGAGCAGGAACGAGCCGATGGAGAGCGTCCGCTTCGTGATCGTCGCGATGCGGGCGACGTAGGCGAGGAGGACGAGGAACGGGAGCAGCGCGAGCGCAACGGCGGCGCTGACGACGAGGACCGACAGCGGCACGCCAGCGACGGTGCCGGTCACGGTCGCCGGCTCGAAGTACAGCGTCATCGACGCCGCGACGAGTAGCGCCGGCAGTGCGGCGAGGAGGATCGCCCGCGAGAGGTCGATCAGCGCCGACTGGAAGTACAGCGTCTTGAAGTGCTCCCTGGCGGGGCCGAACAGCTCCAGCGTCTCGACGAGGTCGTCGAGCGCGGTCTCCTGCGGTTCGGACAACTGGCCGCTGTACTCGGCTCGGAGTCGACGCGCACGATAGATCTTCAGCGAGTAGTTGAAGTCGAGCACCGCGGACATCACCTCGAACGTGCCGAACTGGGCGTCAGCCAGCCGGTCCGCGACGTGGCCCGCGTCCCGATCCACCGACTCCGCGAGGGTCGTCACCTGGTTCCGGAGCGGGCCGTCGCTTTCCCCTTCCTCGTCGACCCCCTCGCGGAGCGTCGCGGCGTGCTCGCGCGTCGTCTCCAGCAGCGTGCCGAGGAACGCCGCGGGCTCGGGTGGGCTGACGCCCTGGTCGAGAAGGCCCTCGGCGTCGCGGCGGAACGCCATCGCCTCCTCCATCCGCTCGCGCTGGTCGCCGACGGCCCCGAGCTCCTGGGAGAGCACCAGCTGGTTCAGCGTGAGCACCAGCGTGACGCCCGTAATCGTCGCGCCGGTGAGCGACTCGAAAGTCGCCTCGACGGGGTCTCCCCGCTCGAGCAGCGCCGTCGCGTTCGGCAGGGCGGTCCCGACGGCGACGAGGACCGCGAATAGCGCCGCGAACAGCAGGGCGGCGACGACCAGCCGGTTCGCCTCGACGACGAGCCAGAACGTCGCCCGGCTCCTTGCCGACCGTCCACCCATCGTCTCGGCCGCGCCCGGCTCGTCGTTCGACATACAGGGAATTCCCGCGGCTTCACTGATAATTGTGGGGACCGAGTGGCCGGGTATCTGCGGCGTGGCGGGCTACTCAGCTTCGGTCTCGACGGGGTCGAATAGCGCCGCGGCCGCCGGTGCGGCGATGCTCACGGCCAGCACGGCCACGAGCAACGCCACCCAGAGCTTGCGACCGAACGCACAACAGAGGAGCCGCTCGTAGAGCCGGAGCCCGAGCAGCGGCAGTGCGGAGAGCCCGAGCCCAACGGAGTACGCCGGCGCCCCGAGGTAGTAGAGGGTCGCGCCGGCGAGAGCGACGACGACCGCGACGCCGCGAAGGAGCGTCTGAAAGAGGAGCTGGACGTCCAGCCCGCCGGTGTAGGTCTCGACGCGGTAGTACGTCGACTCCTGCCGGACGTAGAAGACGTCCTCGCCGAGCCCCGACGTGTCCGTGTACTCGAACTTCTCCGGGCCCTCGCCGTAGAGCGTAACGTCGCCGTCGGCCGACGCTGCGCCCTCGTCGATGACGCGTTTTCCGTCGGGCGATAGCGACTCGTAGTCGATCACGCTCGCTTCGTCCGGGACCTCGGCCGCGGGAACCTCGTCGACGGTGTGCGGGTACTTCGTCTCGCCCGCGTGCGGGAAGAGCGGCCCCGACCCGACGAGCAAGAGGACCGCGACGGCGACGGCGAACGCCCGGGGGATGCGGTCGTCCACGGAGAATGGTGCGAGAGGATTGATAAATACTTTCGGGGGTGAAACAAACCCCGGCGGAGCGCGACGGACGGCGCGTCGTGGTTGGGTCGGGACTGTCGGGTCCGGGTCCGGGTCCGTCCTCAGTCAGCCTGGCCCTTGCCGATCGTCGGCAGCTCGACGCCGAACTCGGCCGCGAGCGCGCCCAGCGCGAGGTAGCCGAGGGCGGCGACGGCGCCCACGACGAACAGTTGCCCGACGATGAACGAGACGGCGGTGAGCGGGTCGACGGCGAGGACGACTTTCTGGACGAAGATGAAAAGCAGCTCGACGACGTTGCTGAGCAGTTCGAGGATGAACTCCGCTGGCGTAACCATGTCGCGGTCTTAGCGGGGGTGGTACTTGTGTGTTGATACCTCCCGCTATCGGTTTGGGGCGCGGACGGGCGACGGCTTGATCCGAACCGTCTCCGCCGACCGCCCGCCGTCGACAGCTCTCCGCCGACCGCTCTCCGCCAACCGCCCTCCGCCAACCGCCCTCCGCCGCCCGCCCGCCGCCGACCGCCCGACCGCAGGCCGGCGCTGAGTGGCGGAACCGAACGTCTTTCCCGGGGCGGTCCCGAAGCTTCCGGCGATGAACACCCTGCTGTGGGTCCTCACCGGGATCCTCGCGTACACCGCGGCCGCAATGTGGTTGCGCAACCGGGGGCTGCTCCCGGACGCCGTGCAGCTCTCCGGCCCCCTCACGACGATCCACACGAAGCGTGGGCGCGTCCTCCTCGACCGGCTCGCCCGCCCAAAACGGCTCTGGCGAGCGATCGCCAACGTCGGCGTCGGCGTCACCCTCGTGATCATGGTCGGCTCGTTCGTCGTCCTCATCCTCAACGCCATTCAGGTGCTGACGAACCCGCCGGCGCCGACCGGGATCAACACGCCGCAGAACGTGCTGATCATCCCCGGCGTCAACGAGTTCCTCCCGCTGACGGTCGCCGTCGAGATCGTCGCGGGCCTGCTCGTCGCGCTCGTCGCCCACGAGGGCGCCCACGGGCTCCTCTGTCGCGTCGAGGGCATCGACATCGACTCGATGGGCGTCGCGCTGTTCACGCTGATCCCCATCGGCGCCTTCGTCGAACCCGACGAGGAGTCGACCCAGAAGGTCGACCGCGGCGGCCGCACGCGGATGTTTGCGGCCGGCGTCACGGCCAACTTCGTCGTCGTCATCCTCGCGTTCCTGTTGCTGTTCGGCCCCGTCGCCGGCGCGATCTCCGTCGCTGCCGGCGCGCCCGTCGGCGGGTCCTATCCCGGCTCGGCCGCCGAGGACGCCGGCATCGGCGCCGGTGACCGCATCGTCGCCGTCGACGGGACCGCGGTCGAGGACGCCGACGACCTCCGCGAGACGCTGATCGAGAATCCCAATGAGCAAGTCTCCGTCACGCTCGCGAACGGCACGGAGCGACAGGTCACCCGCGAGCTGCAGGCGACCGGCGTCGCCGAGCCATCGCCGTTTGCGGGCGAGAACGGACTCACGGTCAACGACACTATCGTCGCGGTCGACGGCACCGACGTGCGGACCGAGGCTGGCTTCCGCAACGCGGTCGGCGACGAGGCGGTCGTCACGCTGGAAACCGAAAGCGGAAAGACGGTCACCGGCCCGGTCGGCGTCCTCGTCGGCGTCGTCGCGGACGGCCCCTTCGCCGGGGCGGGCGCGCCGGCGGGCGACCACCTCGTCGTCACGTCGGTCGGCGGCGAGCGCGTCTACGACTACCGCGACCTCTCCGGGGTGCTGGCGTCCCACCAGCCCGACGACGAGGTAACCGTCGTCGCCTACGCGGACGGCGAACGACAGGAGTACACGGTCACGCTCGGCAGCCAGAGCGGGCCGGAAGACGCCTACCTCGGCATCTTCCCGTCCGAAGGGTTCAGCGGCGTCACGGTCGACAGCCTGGGGATCACGACGTACCCCGCCGACCGCTTCCTCTCGATGCTGAGCGGCACGGCCAGCGACTCGTTCCTCGGTACGGTCCTGCTGATCACGGTGCTGCCGTTCCTCTCGGTCGTCGACCCGAGCATCGAGTACAACTTCGCCGGGTTCGTCGGCGCGAACGCGCCGTTCTACGAGGTCACGGGCGCGCTGGGCGCGCTCGGGGAGCCCGTGGTCTTCATCGGCGCGAACCTGCTGTTCTGGACCGGCTGGATCAACCTCCAGCTCGCCTTCTTCAACTGCATCCCGGCGTTCCCGCTCGACGGCGGCCGGATCCTCCGGACCGGGACGGAAGCGGTGACCGCTCGGCTCCCGATCGAGGCGAAACCACAGCTCACGCAAGCGATCACGACCGGCATCGGCCTGACGATGCTGGCCGCGTTACTACTGATGCTGTTCGGGCCGCAGCTGCTGAACTGAGGGGGTAAAAACCGGTTCCGGCACCGTCGCCGGCGACGTTATTCGCCGTCGCTGTTCTCGCCGCTGTCGCCGCCGATCTCCGACTCGTACTTCTCGTGGAACTCATCGGGGGTGAGGTCGATCCGCTCGAACTCGCCGAAGTCGCGCTCGTGGTGGCGGATCATCTGCTCGACGATCCAGGCGCTGTACGTCTCGGAGAAGCACCACTCCTCGGGGTGCGTCTCGACCCGGTAGCGGTCGTCCGTGCCCAGCGCGGCGTAGAGGTGATAGAACCCGAGGATGACGTCCGCGAAGTCGCGGGCCTTGCCGCCGACTTCCGCGCGCTTCTCGGCGAGCTCCTCCCGGCCGGCGTCGGTGATGGCGAAGTACTTGCGGTCGGGCTCGTCCTCGCGCTCGATGCGCTGGGTCCAGCCCTTCTCCTCGAACTTGTGCAGGATCGGGTAGACGGTGCCGTAGGAGGGTTCCCAGTGGCCGCCGCTGAGGTCGTTGATCTCGCCGAGCAGCTCGTAGCCGTATCGGGGTTGCTCCTGCAGTAGCTCCAGGACGAGAAACGAGATGAGTCCCTTCGGCGGCCCGCTTTTACGCATCAGACGCTGGTTTCGCTGGTCGCTGGGAAAGGATTTCGGTGGGGGCAGTCGTTGGTGTTAACTCACAGGTGAGAACGTTCTGAGGGCGACCCAGTTGCCAATAGCGACTACCCTTCACCTCCTCAGCGGTGATGGACGGTGTCGGTGGGGATCCGACGTCGCGGCGGTTCGACCCGCCGCGAGGGTTCTCCCAGCAACCGAAACCGGTGTGTCAGTCGGAAATGACGGCAATTCTAAGCGCGTTCACGAGGACGGCGAACAGGTAAGTGTACAGTATCCCGATTCCGGCAGCCAGCGGCGCACACGCCAAGGTGGTACAGCCGAATAGCATCGACGTCTGCCGTCCAAGTTCGAGGAAGGGCCAGACGTAGGGATTATGCAGGACAGCTATCGAATAGGCGAACCCGCCGAGCAGGAGCAGGAAGATACCCCCGACCCATCGATTCACGAACAGGTGCCGCCAGCCGACGTCGTCGATAAACTCGAACGTTGCTTTGCTCACAGGGATCATACCGGTGACAGCTGGTATAAATTCACCCTCAATTTCGAGAAACGACTTTGCTGCTGGTCGCTGGAGAGGGGAAGTCGCCTACGCGGAGCTGAAGCGATCGCTCGCGAGTATCCCGACGATAGAGCCAGCTACACTGCGGGAAAAGCGCCCTTCATCGAGCGCGTCCTTGCAGACACGCTGTAATCGGTTGGATGGGGACGGTCTCCGGCGCGGTTAGGCCAGGAAGACGTGTCGCGGGCGGTCCGCGAGCACGTCGCGGCCGAAGGAGACGGTCTCCTCGAACGCGTCCGTCCGGAAGAACTCCATCGCGTCGCCCTTCGAGTCCCACTGGCTGGCGATGAACATGTCGTTCTCGTCCTCGACGTTCACCATCAGGTCCGTCTCCTGGTGGCCCTCGAAGTCGGCGAGGAGCTCGCCGACGGCGTCGAACTGCTCGTGGAAGTCTTCGTTGTACTCGGGCTTGACGGAGTAGAACATCCCCATCGTGCCGAAGCCGGACTCCTCGCCGGCGCGGGCGACGATGCCCGGCAGCTCCGAGAGGAAGCCCGCGGCGGTCTCGGCGGCGCTCGACGTGTCCCAGATGGAGACGACAGCGGCGCGGTCGCGGTTGCGCGCCTCGTAGACGGCCGTCTTGACGTGGGTGTCGTAGTGGTCGAAGTTGCCGCGGAGCCCCTCGACCTCCTCGAACAGCTCGTCGGTGTCCGCCTCGGAGTAGAGGACCGTCGCGTACACGTCCTCGCCGTGCGGCTGGCCGGCGTAGATGTCCAGGTCCTCGAGCTCGCCGCGGATCGACTCGTCGTCGGTCTCGGGTTCGGCATCCCCGTCGCCGTGGCCGCCGTGGCCGCTCTCGCCACCGCTCTCTCCGTGCGGATGGTCGCCCGTCCCGCTCTCGCCCTCCTCGCCGTGTGGATGGTCGCCGTGGGCCGCGCCGCCGGTGCCGTGGCCCGCGCGCTCGGCCTGGCTCGCGCGGCCGTCGTGGTCGCTCGTGGGGACCTTGTCGCCGGCGAGGAACGCCGCGAGGTCCGTCGGCGGGAAGCGGCGGCCGACGTAGAACTGGCCGAACTCCCCGTACTTCGAGGTCGCCTCGTCGAAGCGCATGTCGTAGACGATGTCCTTGATGTCGGTCGGGTCCGAGCCGAACAGCGTGACGCCCCACTCGTGGTCGTCGAAGCCGACGGAGGAGGCGATCACTTGCTTGATCTTCCCGGCGTAGTCCCGGCCCGTGTCGCCGTGGCTCGCCATGAGGTCCGCGCGCTCCTCGAAGGAGAGGTCGTACCAGTTGTACTCCTCGCCGCGGCGCTTGCTCATCGGGTAGAAGGAGACGTACTCGTCGTCCGGGATCTCCGGCTTGAGCTTCCCCTCGATGTAGCGGCGAAGTCCCTCGTCGATCTCCTCCTCGTTGCCCTCGAAGTACTCGTCGGAGACGTAGCCCGAGACCTCCGTCACGGAGACGTACGAGGTCGCGCGCTCGGTGAACGCCGCGAGCGCGGTGTCCTCGAACCGGCGCTCGATCGCGGAGACGTCGTCGAGCTCGGGGCGGAAGTGGACGAACAGCAGGTCCGCCTTGTCGCCAACGACCGAGAACACGGCGGAGTCGCCGGCGTCGGCGTCGACGACGGCCTCGCGGTCGCGGAGGAACTCCTCGCCCTCCGCGATGGCGCGCTCGCGCTCGTGATCGGGTGCGTCCCGCCAGGCGTCCCAGTCGATCGTCCGGAAATCGTGCAGGACGAACCAGCCTTCCTCCGTCTGTGGAGCCTCAACCATACTCGGTGTTCGGGGTGGAGGACTTAGGGGTTTGTGAGTTAGTCCGAGTAGATTGGGTCGTTTTGCGTTTTGTCTGGGTGGTTTGCGTGTGGAACCGGGTCGGCCGTTTTTGTTTATAAACTGGATTTATAGGTGCAGACGTTGCTGCACTCGACAGCACCGCGAAAGTCCAGAAAGCCCTTAGTCGCTCTTTATAAGCAGGTTTACACAGGTGATACGGACTTGTTCCTGACAGCACCGCAAACACCTGGAAAGCCCTCGGCCGCTCGCGGTCGCTCCGCGACATATCCGCGCTCTCCGCACAGCCCGCGCGGATAGGGGTCGACGGAGCGACTCCCCTTCGGCGCGACCGGCACTCGCCCTTTCAGTCCGCCAGGCCGCGACGGCAACGGCACCACGACGGCACCGCGACCGCACAGCAACCGCAATACCTCAGTCCTCCCCAGCCTCGGCCGGGGCGCGCCGGCACCGCACAGCTCGGCGCGCCCCGCCCTCCCTCGCACGCGTTGCTCGCGCGCGCCGGCCGCCCCCGCACCGCACGCCGGACAGCCGGCGGGCGACGACCGCCGGAGAGCCGCCGCGAGCGACGCCCGGCCACCGCTCCCGGGTGGGACTGAAAGGGGCAGCCGCTGCGCGGGACGCCCTGCGACGCAAGCACCGCAACGGCGAACGAGCGAAGCGAGTGAGCCGTGAGGCGCGCAGCGAGCAGCGCGACCGGTCAGCGGCTGGGGCTTTCTGGGTGTGCCGAGTGGTGTCGACAGCGGCGATGGCCGAGTTTGTTTATAAGCGCGAGCGCTCAGTGGCCGGGGCTTCCAAGGCATACCGAGTGGTGGCGCCGTCGATGTCAGCCGATCTTGTTTTTAAGTACGACCGCTCGCCGGCTGGGGCCTTCTGGGTATGCCGAGTGGTGTCGTCACCGACGTCAGTCGAGTTCCTTTATAACCGAGACCAGCAACCACCAGCGAATCACGAAACGGCTCCGGTAACGTCGCGAACACCTCTTAAAAACCGCATTCCAACGCCCGATCCGAATCAGTCCGCGTTCTGTTCGCCCAGGTGCGCGCGGAGGGTGTCGATGTCCTTGTTGCCCGCCCCCGTATTCAGCAGCACCACGGTATCGTCCTCGCCGAACTCGCCGCGCTCGGCGAGTTCGTAGGCGCCGGAGGCGGCTGCGGCGCAGGTCGCGCCCATCTCGAGCCCCTCGCGCTTCGCGACGTCGATGGCGGCGTCGAGGATCTCCCGGTCACTGGTGGCGACGGCGCCGCCGTCCGACTCCTCGATGGCGTCGATGATGAGCGGGCTCGCGCCGGGGTCGGGGATCGCGATGCCGTTGCAGGCGGTCTGGATGTCCTCCCACTCCTCGTGGCGCTCCTTCCCCTCCTCGACCGCCTCGACGATCGGGGCACACCCCTCGGCCTGCGCGGCGTACATCGGGATGAGCTCGTCCGTCCAGCCGAGCTGCTTCGCCTCGACCGCGGCCTTGTGCATCCCGACGAGACCGACGCCGCCGCCGGTCGGGTAGACGACGGCGTCCGGGGCCTCCCAGTCGAGCTGCTCGAGGACCTCCAGCGCCATCGTCTTCTTCCCCTCGTGACGGTAGGGCGTGACGAACGTCTTCGTGGAGTACCAGTCGGGATTCTCGTCCATCCCCTCGGCGTACGCCTCGCCGGAATCGCCGATCTCGGAGTCGCCGTTCATCGGACCGACGACGTGGAGGATCCCGCCGTGGAGCTCGACGCCCGCCTTCTGGGTGAAGCCGGCGCGCTCCGGGAGGTAGACGTGCGCGTCGAGGTCCGCCTGCGCGGCGTACGCGGCCGCGGCCTGGCCGGCGTTGCCCGCGGAGTTGAGCGCGACGGTCTCCGCGCCGTGCTGGACCGCCGCGGTCATCGCCGCCGACTGCCCGCGGTCCTTGAACGTCCCCGTCGGGTTCCGGCCCTCGTCCTTCAGCAGGACGCGCCCGACGCCCATCGCGTCGGCGAGCTCCGGGCACTCGACGAGCGCCGTCGCGCCCTCGTTGAGCGACACCGCCGCGCCGGTCGGGAACGGGAGCAGCTCCTCGTAGCGCCACATCGACTCGAACGGTCGCGCGGAGAGGTCCGCGGGCGTCACGTCGACCGCGTCGTAGTCGTACGCCGGGTCGAGGATGCCGCCGCACTCCGGACAGCGGTGCGTCGCCGTCGCGGCGTCGAAGCGGTCACCGCAGTCGACACAATCGAGCCCGACGAACGCGTCGGTCGTCTGCATACCCTCCCGTTCGACGCCGGGGGTTTTGAGCGTGGCCTTGCGGCAAGCCGTTCGGGGACCGGTCGGCGAGAATCGCGCGTCGCCAGCGACGGCCTCAGCACCGCGTGAACCCGGAGTCGACGGATTTGAGGTTGCCGCCAGTCCCGGACTCGTCGCCGGCGTCGGACTCGTCGCCGGTGTCGGGCTCGTCGCCAGCGCCGGAGTTCCCCTCGTCGTTTGTCGCCTGTCCGTCGGTCGCCTCGCCGTCCGTATTCCCACCCTCCGCGGAGCCGCCTGTGGGCGCATCACCAAGCCGCTCGGGGTTGAGCTCGAGGAAGTGCGTGTCACAGTCCGCACAGCGCACCGCGAGCACGTCCCACGAGCGGCAGCAGGAGTCGACCGTGTCCTCGGTCATCCGGACCTGCCCGCCACACATCGGGCACACGTCGAGGAACGAGCGGAGCGCGCGGAGGATCGCGACGCGCTGGGCCGGGAGGATGGCGTCCCAGTCGGTCCGCTCGGCGATGACCGACGCGGCCGCCAGGTCGGCGACGAGCGCGCCCTCCGTCACCCAGGCGTTGAACTGCTCGTCGCCCGATTTGACCACGTAGCGGTTCTCGTGGCCGGGAACCAGTTCCACGTCCTCGAGGTCGAACAGCTCGGCTATCGCCGCGCACTGTGCTGCCGAGTCGTCCCGCAGCCGGTCCGCGTGGGTGGTCCACTCGTCGGCGAACGCGTCCGTGAGACAGAGGTCCTCGCGGTCGGCACACTCCTCGACGACGTCGACCGCGAGCAGCAGCGTCTGGGGGTCGACGATCCCCTTCGTCCCAGAGGCCTCGCGAGCCCGCTCGACGGCGGTGTCGTCGGTGTCGTCGACGGCGACGGCGCCGACGGCGCTGTCGATCGGGTCGTCCGCATCGCCGGTCGTGTCGTCCGCGTCGCCCACGTCCCCCGCGTCGCCCACATCCCCTGCGTCGCCGACACCGTCGACCGCGCCGCCGGCACCCACCGGCGGCTCGTCGACCTTGTCGAACCTGGCCAGCAGCCAGTCCGGGAAGTACCGTTTTGTCAACTCGGGGGTTCCGGGGACGAGGTAGCCGCGGAAGTAGATCGACCCGAGGCTGACGACGAACGCTGCCGCGCCGACCGGCGGAGCGACCACGCCGAGCCCGAGTCCGAGCGCGGCCGCGAGAACGACGTTGACGACGGTGCATGGTGTACACCGGTTCTCGCCGGTGTACGACTGGTTCTTGTAGCTGTCGAGCGCGGTTCGCATGAATTCGTTTTATATGGTGGGAAAGAAAAGGTTTTGCCAGGATCAGCCGCCGGTTTCCGCGGTCGCCCGCGAACTCGACTGCTCCGGACTCAGTGCCCGCCGCCGCCGCTCCCGCGTCGGTCGGAGTCGAGGTCGATGTCGGCGGCGTCGAGCAAGTCCTCGACCTCCTCGCGCTTCTCCTGGTGATCCTCGAGGAACTCCTTCATCAGCTCGGCGGCCTGCTCCTTGCAGCCGCCACAGAGGCGCTCGCCGTTGACGCACTCCTCGTAGACGCGCTTCGTCAGCTCGTCGTCGTCGCCGGCGAGGAGGTAGGCATACAGCTCGTAGACGGGGCAGTCGTCGGCCTCGCCGCCGAGCTCGCGCTGGAGCTCGGCCGTCTCGCGGCCGCCCGTCGTCGCCGCCTTCACCTTGTCGTAGCCGTCCTCGGGGTCGTCGAGCAGCGAGATGTGGCTCGCCGGGACCGAGGAGGACATCTTCCCGCCTGTGAGCCCGGTCATGAACCGGTGGTAGATGGAGGAGGGCTGCTGGAAGCCGAAGCCGCCGTTGTCGACCTCGACCTCGCGGGCGAGCTCCTCGGCTTCCGCCCGCGAGAGGTCGAAGGTGTCGATGTGCCCCTCGAAGACGCGCTTCTCGCCCTCGATGGACTCGATCAGGTCCTCGAACGCCTCCTCGGTCGCGTTCCGGTCGAAGAAGCGGACGCGCGGCCGGAGCGGCTCCTTGCCGGCCTCCTCGAGCTTCCGGATGGCCGAGGGCTTCGCGTCGGCCAGCTCCGGCACCGGGCCGTAGGTCTCGAGCCACTCGGCGGCGTCCTCGCAGCGAACGTCGCTTTCGCCGGCCGGGAGTGCGTCGTAGGCGGCCCGGACGAGCTGGCGTTCGTCGTCGTCCAGCTCGAAGCTGGCGAACGCCTTGGTGACCTTGAAAAAGCGGGTGCGCACGGCCAGGTCCCGCGTCAGGCGGACGTGGGGATCCTGGTCCGGGCCGACCGGGATGACGGTCGGCTTCGGCTCGTCGACGAGCTGCGGGTAGAGGATGTCCGCGGTCTGGGTGACCACGCTCTGGAGGTGCGAGATGTTCGTCTCGCCGCCGAAGTCGTAGATTGCCTCGAACTCGGAGAAGTTCGCCTTCGAGCCGAGCTCGAACGCGAGGTCCTGCACCTCGCGGTTGTCGGACTGACGGTAGAGCTCGCCGTCCTCGGGGTCGAACCCGAGCGCGAGCAGCGAGAGCAGGTAGTTGCGCGCGTGCTCGTCGATCTCGTCCCACGAGAGCCCGCGGGCGGAGTGCGCCTCGAGGTCGGCGATGAGCCCGAAGGCGTCGGCGCCCTGCTCCTGGTGCCAGATCAGTTCGTCGAAGACGAGCTTGTGGCCGATGTGCGGGTCGCCGGTGGGCATGAACCCGGACAGCGCCGCGAACGGCTCGTCGTTCCGCATCGCCTCGGCGACGGCGTCGTACTCGCGGTGACCGAAGATGACGCCGCGGCGCATCAGGTAGTGCGGGTCCGGCGTGTCGGGCAGCACCGACTCGAACTCCTCGATGCCGAACTCCTCGAACAGCTTCCGGTAGTCCGCGATCGTCTCGGATCCCCACGGGTCGAGGGCGACGTCGTCGGCTCCGGTCGCGCCGCCGTCGGCGCGCGCGTCACGCTCCGGGGCGGACTCCTCGTCCTCGTGGGTGCTGTCGCTCATACCCCTTCATCCGGCGGGTCGGCCCAAAAACCGTTCGTTCCGCTGGAGGTGTCGCGTGCGGTTCGCCGCCGTCCCCTGATGATCGGCTACGGCGTCAGCCGGCCGATCTCGACGTACTCGATCTCGTCCGCCGCGCCGTCGCCGCCGCGGACGCCGTTGCCGTCGCCCTCGACGAGCGCGAACAGCATCCGCTTGCGCACGCCGCCCGCGAGGCGTACGTCCAGCGAGAGCTCGCGGGGCTCGAAGGTGTGGTCGGCCTGGACGACGCGGACGAGGTGTTCGGAGTGCGGGAGGTCCTCGACGGTCTCGACGTCGCGGTAGGTCCGGAAGTCGGCGCCGAACTTGAACCCCGTTTTGGGAACCAGGTCGCGGCCGCGCAGGTCCTCGTAGGTTCGCAGGCGGCGGTCGAAACGCTCGCCCTCGACGGCGCGGCCGCGGGCGACGATCGCCGCGTAATCGTCGGTCGCGTCGCTCGCCGGCGTTTCCGCGTCGTCGTCGACCGTCGCCGCCGCGGCATCGACGGTTTCGGTCAGCGCCAGCGCGCCCGCGTCCGCGAGGGCGGCGGCCTCCAGCAGCGAGAGCTGGAGCGCGCCGCCGAGGTCGCTGTCGCGCCCGGAGAGCGGCTGGCCGTAGAAGCCGTGCTGGTACAGGTCCGGCGGCGCGTCCCAGACGACCACGCGGTCCGCGAGGAGAACGCCGGCGAGCCCCGCTGGCGGCTGGTACGGCGTCGCGCCGTCGAGCTCCGGCGTCGTCGCGCCGAAGTAGGTCAGGTCGCTCTCCTCGTCGACGACCGCGAGCGTCTGGCCGGCGACGTCGGCAGCCGCGATCGTCTCGCGCTCCCCGACGACGCGAACGTGATGGGCGACCGCGCCGTCCTCCGGGTCGGAGCCGCGCTCGTAGACGACGAAGTCGACGGCGTCCGCGGCGGCGTGGCGGCCGCCCGGCCAGCCCTCGCGAGCGGGCGAGAGGTAGAAGCCCCTGTCGCGCAGATCCGAGTAGACGAGGAAGCGGACGGTGAAGCGCGTCGAGGCGGCCGCGGCCCTGACGAAGAACGCCTCGAACTCCAGGGCGTCGCCGTCGACGACGACCGCCGAGAGGTCGCCCCGGAACAGGAGGTGGGCGGCCTCGATCCGCGTGAGGGCGATCTCGTTGCCCTCGACGGGGCGCCCGTAGCCTCGCGAGTCGTGGAACCGCTGGCGGGCGTCGCCGCCGACGTGGACCGCGTCGCCGCGCAGCGTCCCTTCCGGTGTCATGGTCCGATCCGGGAGTGGACGACCTAAACGGATTGCGGTACGGGGTTGCAGCGGGGCTGTCGGCGAGGGCGCTATTCGGG
Organism: Halosubterraneus shenae; assembly: GCF_050510935.1. NCBI lineage: Archaea > Methanobacteriati > Methanobacteriota > Halobacteria > Halobacteriales > Haloferacaceae > Halosubterraneus > Halosubterraneus shenae. Next base: position 237,042 of record NZ_JBNLVO010000001.1, read on the forward strand.
GCCACTCGGCGATCTATCCGCCGCCGGCGTCGCCCTCGGCCGTTCGTTTCTCGTCGTCAACCGCTTGCCAGCGGTCGCAGGTCCCGTCGAGGCAGCGTTTCCCGGTCGGCGTCTCGAACACCGGCAGCCCGCAGGGGCAGTCGTCGACGACGACGCCGTTCGGCATCGAGAACGTCGTCTCGCAGTCGGGATAGTCGGTGCAGCCGAGGAAAACGCGGCCGGGCGCCTCCCGCACCTCGAGGTCGGCGCCGCAGTCCGGGCAGTCCCACTCGCCGTCGAAGCGCTCGGCGACGACGTCGGGGAGGCGCTCGCAGCTCGGGTCCAGGCATAGCTGGAACGGTTCGCCGCGCTCGACGCGGATCTTCGGGAGGCCGCAGTCCTCGCAGGTCCGGTCGGTGACGCTCGCTCCCGACGGGAGGCCGTAGCTGGCGTCACAAGCGAGACACACCACGTCGCCGCCGGTCCGGACCAGCGGCTCGTCGCAGTCGGGACAGGTGCCGACCTCCGTGCCCGCCTGCGTGACCGGGATCTCGCGGCCGGCCGCGCCGTCGACGGCGACGACGCGGAGCGTGCGGTCCGGCGTTCGTGCCGTGATGGAGAACCCGTCGCCGTCGGTCTCGACCGTGACCGAGTCGGGGCGCGTGAGCCACTCGACCGGCTGGTAGCCGTCGGCGTCGTGGACGAGCGTCGTGTTGTCGGGTTTCACGAGAACGACCATACGCCCGCGCTGGGTCCGGGTGCCCTCGTCGTCGAAGCTGGTGGTGCAGTCGCCGGCGAAGACGCGCATGCGATCAGGCATGGGCGCCGTTGGCCGCGGCTTCGGGTTTCAACGTCCGGCCGAAAACGGAAGTAGGGAGCCGCGGCGAATAGCGAGGGGAAATGGAGGGCCGACGCGGGGGCTGCAGTGGTACTTCTCAGCTCGCCTGCCACCGGATCGTCGGTCGCGGGGTCGGGAGCCGGGTCATGAGCGCGCGTCGCGTCCGCGGGTACAGCAGCGACAGCAGGAGCGCGCCGACGCCCAGCACGGCGGGGTCGGTCGGCTCCAGTGCCGCCAGCAGCTCCCACAGCCACAGGCCGGTCGCGACGCCCGCGACGAGGCCGACGGGCAGCAGCAGGGTCGTGAGCACGATGCTTGCGAGGGACGGCGGCCGGGCAGCGTCCGGACGCGGTCCGGAGTGGGTCGGTCTCATCTGTCTTCACGTGAACAAACGGGTGGCACCCACGTAAGTGTAATCTGAAGGATATTTTTGTACGCGCGATTACTGAAACCCGTTTCAGTAACGGGTAAAATTGTCTACAAAAGTACGGTTTGGGGAACGTTTAGGGCGCATCGGTGAGGATCTCACGGTATGAGCGAAGCCAGCGGCACCAACGATCGGGACCGACGCGGCCGCGAGGCGGACCCGGACACGATGCTGGCCTGCGACGACTGCATGTCGCCACAGGACGCCTTTTCCGTCGTGGCCAGCGAGACGCGCCTGCAGATCCTCGAGGCGCTCTGGCGCAGCGAGGACCGGCCGGTCCGGTTCTCTGAGCTCCGCCGCGAGGTCGGGATGAAAGACAGCGCGCAGTTCAACTACCACCTCGGCAAGCTCACGGACCAGTTCGTCACCCGAACTGACGAGGGCTACGACCTGAAGCACGCGGGCAAGGCCGTCGTCAGCGCCGTGCTCGCGGGGACGTTCAACGAGCAGCCGGACCTGGAGCCGTTCGACGTCGGCGACGACTGCGTCGCCTGCAGCGGGCCGCTCCGCGCCAGCTACGCGGACGAGACGCTCTCCATCGACTGCCCGGACTGCGGGAAGGCGCACGGCCAGTACGGGTTCCCGCCGGGCGGGCTCACCGACCGCGACGAGACGGAGCTGCTCCGCGCGTTCGACCAGCGCGTGCGCCACCTCCACTGTCTCGCCGCCGACGGCGTCTGCCCCGAGTGTAACGGTCGGATGGAGACCCGCCTCGTCGACGACGCCGGCGACGTGCTCGGGCTCGACGTGCGCGTCGACCACGTCTGCAGCCAGTGTCGCCACCGGCTCCACTCCTCCATCGGCCTCTCGCTGCTCGACCAGTCGCCCGTGGTCACCGTCTACCGCAACCACGGTATCGACCTCGCGCGGACGCCCTACTGGACGCTGCCGTGGTGCGTGAGCGACGAGTACACCGAGGTCGTCTCGCGGGACCCCTGGCGCGTGCGTGTGCGAATTCCGGTCGCGGACGAGGCGCTCGTCGTCACCGTCGGCGGCGACCTCGGGATCCGCGAGGTCGAAACGCGGACGGCCGACTGAGGCTGTCGCCGAGCCAGACTCCCCACACCGCTTTGTAGCCGGCGTCCCCACGCGTAGCCAATGGACGCGGTGCTCTTCGACATGGACGGCGTACTGGTCGACAGCGAGGACCACTGGCACGACGCCTACCGCGAGCGGCTCTTCCCGGCCATCCTCGCCGGCGACGACTGGCCCGACCTCGACGAGGTGACCGGGCGCTACTACCTCGACACCTACGACTTCCTCGACGCGGAGTACGAGACGGCCGTCTCGAAGGCCGAACACGAGCGCCTGTTCAACGAGGTCGCCGTCGACCTCTACGGCGAGCGCGTCTCGCTGCTCGACGGCGCCCACGAGCTGCTCGACGCCCTACGCGACGCGGGGATCCCGACCGGCCTCGTCTCCTCCTCCCCGCCGGACTGGATCGGCATCGTCAGTGACCGGTTCGACCTCGCGTTCGACGTCGTCAAATCGGTCGAGGACATCGACGGCCCCGCCAAGCCCGCCCCCGACATCTACGAGGCGGCGGCCGCCGACCTCGGCGTCGACCCCGCGGACTGCGTCGTCGTCGAGGACTCCTGGGCCGGGACGACCGCGGGCGACCGCGCGGGCGCGTTCGTCGTCGCGATTCGGGGGGAGCACAACGCCGAGACGGACCTGACGGCGGCCGATATCGTCGTCAACTCGCCCGACGACCTGCGGACGGTACTGCTCGAACGGCTGTAGCCGCGCCGCTCTCGAATCGGGCGGGTCGCAGCCCTCACTGTCGATCCCGAAAATACAACGCCGACCGCAGCGACCTCGCTACTCGTAGTCCTCGTACGTCGGCCGCCCCTCCTCGGGCGGGAACTCGTCGACGGGGACGGTCGTCTGGTCGCCGCTCGCCATGTCCTTGATGGTGATCTCGTCGTTCTCGAGGTCGCGCTCGCCGACGATGACGACGGTCTCGGCGTTGATCGAGTCGGCGTACCCCATCTGGGAGCCGAAGCCGCGGTCGGCGACGTCGGTCTCGACGACGTGGCCGAGGTCGCGGAGGTCGCCGGCGATTTCCGCCGCCTCGGACCGCGTGTCGCCGACGGTGAGCACGAAGTAGTCCGTCGTCAGCTCCTCGTCGGGCCAGACGCCGGCGCGCTGGCAGAGTAGCTGGAGGGGGGCGTGGCCGGGCGCGACGCCGACGGCGGGGGTCGGCTGGCCGCCGAAGCTCTCGATGAGGTCGTCGTAGCGCCCGCCGCCGAAGACGGAGCGGGAGACGTCGCCGGTGGAGTCGAAGCACTCGAAGACGACGCCGGTGTAGTAGTCGAGCCCGCGGGCGGTCGTCAGGGAAACGTCACAGAACTCGCGCGCGCCGAAGTCCTCGGCAGCGTCGAGCACGTTCCGGAGGTTCGCGACCGCGTCCTCGACGTCCTCGCCGCCCGCGTCGGCGACGGCGTCGAGGTCGCCGCTGGCGATGAGGTCGTCGAACTCGCGGGCGACGTCGCGGTCGAGGCCGGCGTCCGCGAGCAGGCCGAAGTACTCGCCCTCGTCGACCTTGGCGCGCTTGTCGACCGCGCGGATCGCGTTCTGGGTGTCAACCGCCTCGGGGTCCTCGGCCAGCGCGCGGAGGAGCCCGCCGAGGATGTCGCGATGGGAGACGCGGAACTCGAAGTCGTCGCCGGTGAGCCCGAGCGAGGTGAGCGCGTCCGCCGCGAACGCGAGGATCTCGGCGTCGGCCTCGGGCTCCTCGGAGCCGAAGATGTCGACGTTGGTCTGGTAGAACTCGCGGAAGCGACCCTGCTGGACCTGCTCGTAGCGCCAGAACGGGCGCGTGGAGACCCACTTGATCGGCTTCGAGAGCTCCTGACCCTTGTCGACGACCATGCGCGCGACGGTCGGGGTGAGCTCCGGGGTGAGCGTCACGTCGCGGCCGCCCTTGTCCTCGAAGGCGTACAGCTCCTCGACGATCTCCTCGCCGGACTTGTCGACGTACATCTGCGTTCGCTCGAGTGCCGGGGTGGCGATCTCGCGGAAGCCGTACCGCTCCGCGGTCGCCTCGACGACGTCCGCCACCTCGCTCCGGGCGGACTGCTCGCGGGGGTAGAAGTCCCTGAACCCTTTCAGTCCCTGGTACATACACCCGGGTTCGGCCAGCGGGCGCTTGAAAGCATCCTTTCCGGTGCCGGGTCGACCGGCCTTAAAAAGCGGAGAGCGGAGAACGGAGACCGGCCCGTCAGTCCGTCCGCCCGTGGACGTACGTCTGCTCGTGATCCGGGAAGACCTCGGCGACGGCGCCGGCGCCGTGCTCCTCGACGAGCAGCGCGCGGAGCTCGCCCTCGTAGTCGGCCTTCGGGATCTCCTCGCTGGGCCCCTGTTCGACCTCGAAGGTGTCGTCGACGAGGCGGTCGACGGCGTGCCGCCCGAAGCCGGACAGCGGCGCGATGTAGTCGACGTCGTGGCGGTCCTCGAGGCTCTGCGCCTGCGCGCGGGAGATGGTCGGCACGCGGTCGTCACGGCGCGTCCCGTCGGCGATGGCGTCGACGTCGAGCTCGGCGATCGTCTCGAGTGCGTGCTCGTGGACGCGCTGGATGCCGTTCCGCGGGAAGCCGTCCTCCTGCATCAGCTCGACGGCCTCGCCGGCGACGTCCTGGTCGAGCTCGACGGTGTCGAAGGGGAACCCGAGCGACTCGGCTGCGGCTTCGGCGTGTTCGTAGTCGTCAGTGAGCCCGAACGTGCCGGTCACGCAGCGGACGTCGTAAAAGCGGTCGAGCAGCAGCGCTGCCAGCGAGGAGTCCTTCCCGCCGCTGTACAGAAGCGCCAGCTCCATCCGCTATCGGTGGTGGATGTCGAAGCTCTTCTGGTCCGGCTGGAGCTCGCGGAGCAGCTCCTTCATCTGCTCTTCGTCGATCCGCCCCTGCACGCGACCGCTCTGGGCGAGCGCCGCGACCTGCTGTTTGACCTTCTTGGCGAACTGCGGTTTCGACATCTCGACGGCGTTGAGCCGCTGCCGAGCGTCGTCCGTCAGGTGCTGTTTGAGGACGGCCTCCTGCTGCGCCTCGGCCTGCTCGCGGGCAGCCTCCTGCTGCTGTTGCGCGTCGCCGCCGCCCTGCTGGGCGCGCTCCTGTAGCTCCTGGCGCTTCTGCTCGCGGAGCTCTTCCAGCCGTTCGTCGTCAGGATTGCCGCTCATAGTTATCAAGTGCTTATCGCTACTCCGGAAAAACCATTTCGGAGCGACGGGGTTCGACTGGCTCGGCCGTGCAACCGGTCGAAATCGACTCTTATCGCGGCCGATGTTGGAGGTGCGTGCGATATTTATATACTCTTATAAATAATCGATGGCGCACCGGGCGACGTGGTGATTCTGCTTTGCGTTCGCTCCCCTTGCGCAGTCCCTCTCTTCGGTTGACCGGGTATCGTCGCCAGTGACACCACTCAGCATGCCCAGAAAGCTCCAGCCGCTGAGCGGTCGCATTTATAAACAAATCCGGTTGATTTCGCGGGTGACACAACTCGGTATACCCAGAAAGCCCCAGCCGCTGAGCGGTCGCATTTATAAACAAATCCGGTTGATTTCGCGGGTGACATCACTCGGTATACCCAGAAAGCCCCAGCCGCTGAGGCGGTCGCGCTGCTCGCTGCGCTCCTCACCCGGCTCGCTCCCTCACTTCGTTCGGTCGCTCGCCGGGTTGCGGTGCTTCCTTCGCAGGGCTTCCCGCTCAGCGGCTGCCCCTTTCAGTCCCACCCGGGAGTGGTAGCCGGGCGTGGCTCGCGGCGGCTCTTCGGCCGTCGACGCTCGCCAGCTGTCTGGCGTTCGGTGCGAGGCGGCCGGCGCGCGCGCGCGCGAGCAACGCGTGCGAGGGAGGCCGGTGGCGCGCCGCGCGGTGCGTTGCGGGGCCGGCGCGCCCCGGCCGAGGCTGGGGAGGGCCGAGGCTTGCGGTAGCTGGGCGGTCGCGGTGCGGTTGCCGTCGCGGTCGCGGTCCTGGCGGACTGAAAGGGCGCGGCCGGTCGCGCCACAGGGGAGTCGCTCCGACGACCCCTATCCGCGCGGGCTGTGCGGAGAGCGCGGATATGTCGCGGAGCGACCGCGAGCGGCCGAGGGCTTTCTGGGTGTTTGCGGTGCTGTCGAGAGCAAGACCGTTTCACCTGTTCAAACCTGCTTATAAAGAGCGGCCGAGGGCTTTCTGGGTGTTTGCGGTGCTGTCCAGCGCAGCAGCGTCTGCACCTGTCCAACTATTCGTTTATAAAGAGCGGTCGAACACGTCTGAGCAATCACCGGCCACCAAACCCGACCCAAGCACCACCGCTCAATCGTCCGCGAACTCCACGCCATCGCCTCGGAACTCGTCGAAGGACCGAAGCCGATAGTCGCCGAGCACGCAGCGGCCGCGCTCGCCGTGTCCCAGTCGCTCGACGTGGACGGCGTCGAGGCCGGCGTTCCAGGCGGCGCCGACGTCGCTCGCGCCGTCGCCGGCGAGGTAGCCGGCCGCGGCGTCGGGGTCGACGTCGAGGTCGGCCATCGCGCGTCGGACGGGCGAGGGGTCCGGCTTCCAGCCGGTTTCCGTCGTACAGCAGACGACGGTGTCGAAGTGGTCGTGCAGGTCCAGCTGCTCGAGGACGGGCGTCGTCAGGAACTCCTGACAGTGCGTCACGAGGCCCGTCGGCCCCTCCAGTTCGCTCAGGAGGCGGTCGGCGTCGTCGTGGAGGTAGGTCGCCTCCGCGCGGGCAGTTGGGTCCTCCACGTCGTGGAAGGCGTCCCAGAAGGGCTCGGGGTCGACGCCCCAGTCGCTGAGCGTCTCGTTGCGCGAGCCACCGAGCCCGTGCCAGATGATCCGGGCCTCCTCATCCGAGAACGGCCGGCCCAGCCGGTCACCGACCGCGTCGAACACCTCGCGGGTGTAGCTCCACTCCGCGTCGACGAGGGTGCCGTCGAGGTCGAAGAGGTGGAAGTCGTAGCTGTCGGCGACCATCGGGTTCAACGTAGCCGGCTGAGCGGCATGTGCTTTTCGGAGGCTCCGTCGTCGAGGACGGCAGGGAGCGACCCTACTCCGGCACCGCGAGGGCGGTGAAGTCGATGTCGTTGTCGATCATGTACTCGCGGAACTCGGCGACGACGGCCGGGAGGTCCTGGAGGATCCCGCGATCGAACGTAACGACGACGACCTCGTCCTCGATGAAGCCGGTGAACATCACCATTCGGTCGGCGACTTTGATGATCTGTGTCACCTCGCCGGCCTCCATGTGTTCCTCGTAGGACTCCTTGGCGACCAGCTCGTGGAGCTCCGAGTCGACGACGGCCGCCTTCCGGTCGGACCACTCGAGGTCCTCGCGCGCAAACAGCACGTCCTGCGTTCGCGTCTCCGGATCGACCTGGATGAAAAACCGGAGACGGTCCCCCACGTTAGAGACGATGATGTCCCGCATATCCTCGGCGTAGCTCATACCGCCATTACCGGTGCCTGCCGCAAAATACTACCCCGACTGGTCAGCAGCCTTAGATCACCGGTAAGGCGGGATTTTGAGGATACTGGTGAAAACAACTATTTTCCCACTGGACTCGTTCGTTTCGATTAACGAGAGATTTTGCACTGTGCGCCCGCTACAGGCTCACTGGCACTGCGGAGTGTGACTGTGCGCATTACGAAATCGGACTCGGTCCGAGATAATGTCCCGCACGCTTCGAACTACCCAACGCGACGATAGTAACACGGTCTTGCTAATTTGCGATGACGAAGACACAGTTCCCCGTGCGCGAGTAGCCTTCGAGAGCGCGGAGACGGACACCGCGCTCCAGCTCGCGCGGTCGCCCGAGGAGGCACTCGCTCGCCTGCGTGGCTGCGGCCAGTACGAGGGGGCCGCGTTGCCCGACCTCGTGCTGCTCGACCTCGATATGGCGGGCGAGAGCGCCTACGAGACGCTGGACGCGATCCGTGACGACCCCGGCCTCAAGCGGCTTCCCGTAATCGCGCTGACGACCTCGCCGGATCGCGAGGAGGTCGTTCGGAGCTACGAGGCGAAGGCCAACGCCTGCATGCGGAAGCCGACCGACGAGGAGTCGTTCGCCGAGGTGGTCGCTGTGGTCGACCGGTTCTGGCTACAGCGCGTCAGGCTCCCGCCGCTTTCGCGATAGCTCTTCCTCCCGGCGTGTGCCTCGGTGATCACGGACCGCGTTCGCCACTGCCGTCGACGTCGCCCTCGTCGCCAGCGCTGTCGACCTCCCCACCGTCGCCAGCGCTGTCGACGTCCCCACCGTCGCCATCGTCGCCTTCGATCCGCTCCGCCAGCCAGTCGTAGTGCTCGAGCAGCGCGCGCTCGCCGGCGTCGGTCAGTCGGTACAGGTCCGCGATCCCCTCGGTCCGGGACGCGACGAACCCGGCGTCCTCCAGCGATGCCAACATGGCCCGGAAGGACTGCGGGTCGATGCGCTCGTCGTAGTGCGACGTGAGCCGGTGCTTCAGCTGCTGGGGCCGGAGCTCGCCGGCGTCGTAGAGGATGGCACAGGTGTCGCGGCGGCGACCGCTGTGGAGCCACTTCGTCATGTCCGACCGTTCGCGTCCAGCACACTGTCGGTTTCGAAGGCGCGTCGCCGCCGTCGCGGCTACAGCACCCCCGTCCGCACCGTTGACCGGATGAGAAACGCCTTTCCCCCCGAGGCACCCGTGAGCATACGATGCGACGCAGGTTCCTCCGGAGTGGTCGACCGTGAAAGTCGCGGAGGCAGTCCCGGAGTTCGCCGAGGCGTTCGGGTTCGAGGAGTTCAACGAGATGCAGCGCGCGGCGTTGCCGGGCATCGTCGACTCCGACGCCAACGTCGTCGCGAGCGCGCCGACCGGCTCCGGCAAGACCGCTCTCGCCGAGCTCGCTATCTGCGAGACGCTGCGGGACGGCGGCACGGCGCTGTTCGTCGCCCCGCTCCGGGCGCTCACCAACGAGAAGGAGAGCGAGTGGGAACGCTTCGAGGACCTCGGCTACTCCGTCTACGTCGTCACCGGCGAGCGCGACCTCAACCCGCGCCGCGCCGAGCGCGCGGACATCCTCGTGATGACGCCGGAGAAGGCCGACTCCGCGACGCGGAAGCACGACACCGCCCGATACGGCTTCATCAACGACGTCGACTGCGTGGTGATCGACGAGGTCCACCTGCTCGACTCCGACCGCCGCGGCGGCGTCCTCGAGGTCGTCGTCTCGCGGCTCCGCCGGCTCTCGGACCCCCGCGTCGTCGCGCTGTCGGCGACGATGGCGAACATCGACGACGTGGCCGAGTGGCTCGACGCGCCGCCGGAGACGACCTTCGAGTTCGGCGACGAGTACCGCCCGGTCGACCTCGAGACGGGCGTGAAGACGTACAGCCACGGCGACAACGCCTTCGCCGACAAGTACCGCCGGCTCTACCGCGCGCTCGACCTCGCGGAGCCGCACGTCCGCGAGGACGGCCAGGCGCTCGTCTTCGTCTCCTCGCGGCAGGACACCGTGCAGGCCGCCAAGAAGGCCCGCGACGAGATCACCGACCGCGACATTCCCATCGACTCGCGGGGCGACTACGACTTCCACAACGAGGCGAAGGAGCTGACGAACGACACGCTCCGCCAGAGCGTCCTCGACGGCGTCGCCTTCCACCACGCCGGCCTCGCGAAGGAGGACCGCGACCGCGTCGAGGAGTGGTTCAAGGAGGGGAAGATCGCCTTCCTCTTCTCGACGTCGACGCTCGCGTGGGGCGTCAACCTCCCCGCGCGCTGCGTGGTCATCCGCGACACGAAGTACCACGACCCCCTCGAGGGCGAGACGGACATCTCGCCGCTGGACGTCCTCCAGATGCTCGGGCGCGCCGGGCGCCCCGGCTACGACGACGTCGGCTACGGCTGGGTCGTCTGTGACCGCGCGGACGCGGACAAGTACCGCACCCTGCTCCGGGAGGGCAAGGAGATCGAGTCCCGGCTCGCGGGCGACCTCGAGTCGCACCTCAACGCCGAGATCGCGATGGGCACGATCAGCGACCTCGACGACGTGATGGCGTGGCTCGAGACGACGTTCTACTACGTCCGCGCCCAGTCGCGCCCGGACGAATACGAGTTCGACAGCCTCCGCGACCGCGTGCGCGACACGCTCGAGGACCTCGTCGACGACGGGTTCGTCGAGACGGACGACCAGCTCGGCGTCGACCCGAGCCCCCTCGGTCGGCTCGCCTCGAAGTACTATCTCCGGCTCGACACGGCCCGCCGGTTCAAGCGACTCGCCGACCGTGACACGCTCACCGTCGACAGCATCCTCGAGACCGTCGCCGCCGCGGGGGAGTTCGACTCCGTCTCCGCCCGCTCCGCCGAGGCCGACGCCGTCGACCAGATCCTCGCCGGCAACGACACCGACCTGGAGGGCGGCCACCGCAAGGTGCTCGCCATCCTGATGGCCGGGATGGCCGACTCGATGCCTTCGGAACTCAGGTCCGACGCCTGGGTGATCCGCCAGAACGCGCTCCGCCTGCTCGCCGCCCTCGGCGAGTTCCTCGACCGCTTCGCGGGCCCGCGCGCGGCCAACCTCGCCACCCGCGTCGAGGCCCGCGTCGAGCACGGCGTCTCCCGAGAAGCCGTCGCCCTCACCGCTATCGACGGCGTCGGCGAGGGACGCGCCGAGCGCCTGGCGGACGCCGGCTGGACCACCCCGAGCGACGTCGTCGCCGCCGGCCCCGACAAGCTCGAGGCCGCCGGGATGGCCGGCGGCGTCGCGAGCCGCGTCGTCGAGGCCGCGAAGGACCTCCCGCAGATCGGCGTCGACTGGGGCGACTTCCCCGAGGCCGTCGCCGTCGGGGAGAACGAGATGTGCGAGGTGAGCGTCCACAACGACGGCGACGGCGCGCAGACCGGCATCCGGGTAACCGTCAACGACGTCGAGATGAACCAGAAGTCCGTGTACCTCGACGGCGAGACGACGGTCCCGGTCGGCGTCTTCGGTACGCCCGAGGCCGACGAACTCGAGTTCACCGTCGAGGTCACGTTCCCCTCGCTGCCGCTCTTGCCCGTGCGGGCGTCGCGACACGTCGACGTAGAGTGAGCGATGTCGGGTTTCTTGAGACGAAATTCGGTTACCGGACGTTTGTGCTTATAAATAAAGGCGGCTGTCGCTGCTCGCACCACCACTCGGCACACCCAGAAAGCCCCAGCCGCTGACCGGTCGCGCTGCTCGCTGCGCTCCTCACCCGGCTCGCTCACTGCGTTCGCTCGCCGAGTTGTGGTGCTTGCTTCGCAGGGCGTCCCGCTCAGCGGCTGCCCCTTTCAGTCCCGCCCGGGAGTGGTGGCCGGGCGTCGCACGCGGCGGTCACCGGGCCAACGTCGTATGCCGGACAGCCGGCGCGCGGTGCAGTTGCGGTTGCGGTGCTCTCGCTGTCGCGGTTGCGGTACTCTCCTGGCGGACTGAAAGGGCGACGGCCGGTCGCGCCGGAGGGGAGTCGCTGAGTCGACCCCTATCCGCGCCGGGCGGTGCGGAGAGGCGCGGATATGTCGCTTCGCGAGAAATCGAAGATTTCTCGGAGCCCGAAAATCTCCGATTTTCGAGGACAGCGACCGCGAGCGGCCGAGGGCTTTCTGGGTGTTTGCGGTACTGTCGAGAGCGAGACCGTATCATCTGTTCAAATATGCTTATAAAGAGCGGCCGAGGGCTTTCACGGAGTTGGTGGTGCTGTCAATCGCAACAGCGCCTGCACCTGCGCATCCAGTTTATAAGCAAGAGCGGCCGAGAGCTCAGGGAGAGGAACCGTTGCTGTCGAACATAAGACCGTACACCTACACCAAAACCACCCCGTCGAACAACTCCGACCCACAGGGTTTTAGCGACTGACAGCAGGAGTATCCAGTAATGGCTCAAGGGATCGTCGAGGAGTTTCTCAGCTTGAAGGAGGAGACCGACGCCGACCTCCTCACGATGCAGTGTGGCGATTTCTACGAGTTCTTCGCCGAGGACGCCGAGACCGTCGGCCAGGAGCTCGACCTGAAGATCTCCGAGAAGTCCTCCCACGGCGCCTCGTATCCGATGGCCGGCGTCCCCATCGACGACCTCACGCCGTACTTAAAAGCGCTCGTCGAGCGCGGCTACCGCGTCGCCGTCGCCGACCAGTACGAGACCGAGGACGGCCACGCGCGGGAGATAACGCGCGTGGTCACGCCCGGGACGCTGCTGGAGACGACCGACGACGACGCACAGTATCTCGCGGCGATCGTTCGCGACGGCTCCGGCTCCGGTTCCGATACCTCCTCCGAAACCGACGCTGACGGCCCGCTCGGCCTCGCCTTCGCGGACGTGACGACGGGCCGCTTCCTCGTCACCGAGGTCGACTCCGTCGGCGACGCCCGCGCGGAGCTGTACCGGTTCGGCCCGGTCGAGGCGCTCCCGGGACCGGCCGTGCGCAACGACGACGACCTGCTGGCCGCGCTCCGGGAGGAGGTCGGCGCATCGCTCTCGCTCCACGACGCCGAGGCGTTCGCGCCCGGCCGCGCGAAACACGCCGTCCGGGAGCAGTTCGGGAAGGAGACGGCCGACAGCATCGGCATCGACTCCGAACTGGCGCTCCGGGCCGCCGGGGCCGTACTCGCGTACGTCGAGGAGACCGGTGCGGGCGTGATGGCGTCGATGACCCGCCTCACGGCCTACGGCGCGGAGGACCACGTCGAACTCGACGCGACCACCCAGCGCAACCTCGAGCTGACGGAGCCGATGAGCGGCGACGGCGAGGGCTCGCTCGTGGACACCATCGATCACACCGTGACGAGCCCCGGCGGACGCCTGCTTCGCGAGTGGGTGACGCGCCCGCGACGCTCGCAGACCGAACTCGACGACCGGCTCGACGCCGTCGAGGCGCTGGCGTCCGCGGCGCTCGCGCGGGACCGACTTCGCGAGACGCTCGAGGGCGGGGCCGACCTCGAGCGCCTCGCTGCACGGGCGACGAGCGGGAGCGCGGGCGCGAGACAGCTCCTCTCGATCCGCGACACGCTCGGGCTCCTGCCCGCGCTCGAGGACGCCATCGAGAACACCCCCCTCGCTGACTCGCCGGTCGCCGACGTGCTCTCGCGGCCCGACCGCGACGCAGCCCGGCGGATCCACGACGAGATCGACGACGCGCTCGCCGAGGACCCGCCGAGCACGAAGACCCAGGGTGGGCTCTTCCAGACGGGGTACGACCCCGATCTCGACGAGATCATCGAGGACCACGAGGAGGCGAAGCAGTGGCTCGACACGCTCGCGGAGCGCGAGAAGCGCCAGCACGGGCTCTCGCACGTCACCGTCGACCGCAACAAGACGGACGGCTACTACATCCAGGTCGGCAAGTCCGTCGCCGACCAGGTGCCCGCACACTACCAGGAAATAAAGACCCTCAAGAACTCGAAGCGGTTCGTCACCGACGAGCTCCAGGAGCGGGAACGCGAGATCCTCCGGCTGGAGGAGGCCCGCGGCGACCTGGAGTACGAGCTCTTCGAGGAGCTGCGCGAGCGCGTCGCCGCGGACGCCGAACTGCTCCAGAACGTCGGCCGCGTCGTCGCGGAGCTGGACGCCCTCTGCTCGCTGGCCGAACACGCCGCGGCCAACGACTGGACGCGCCCGGAGCTGACCGAGCCCGGGCCCCTGGAGATCGAGGCCGGCCGGCACCCGGTCGTCGAGCAGACGACGGACTTCGTCCCGAACGACCTGGAGATGGATCGCGAGCGCGGCTTCCTCATCGTCACCGGCCCGAACATGAGCGGCAAGTCGACGTACATGCGCCAGGCAGCGCTCATCACGCTGCTGGCGCAGATCGGGTCGTTCGTCCCCGCCCGCTCGGCGAAAATCGGCCTCGTCGACGGCATCTACACCCGCGTCGGCGCGCTCGACGAGCTCGCGCAGGGCCGGTCGACGTTCATGGTCGAGATGCAGGAGCTCTCGAACATCCTCCACTCCGCGACCGCGGACTCGCTGGTCATCCTCGACGAGGTCGGCCGCGGGACCGCGACGTACGACGGCATCTCCATCGCGTGGGCCGCGACGGAGTACCTGCACAACGAGGTCCGCGCGAAGACGCTGTTCGCGACCCACTACCACGAGCTCACATCGCTGGCGGACCACCTTCCACGCGTCGCGAACGTCCACATCGCGGCCGACGAGCGCGACGGCGACGTCACCTTCCTCCGGACGGTCCAGGAGGGCGCCACCGACCGCTCGTACGGCATCCACGTCGCGGACCTCGCCGGCGTCCCGCAGCCGGTCGTCGACCGCGCGGACGGCGTCCTCGACCGCCTCCGCGAGGAGAAGGCGATCGAGGCGCGAGGAAGCGGCGGCGACGACGGAACCACGCAGGCCGTCTTCGACCTCTCCTCGGGCTCGTTCGAAACTGACACCGGCACCGCGAATCCCGGCGATGGGTCGCTGGCACCGGCGGAAAGCGATCCCTCCAGCGCCCAGGCCGACGCGACCGCTGATGGGTCCGGGCTGCAAGGCGGGACCGAAGCTCCCCGGCCGGATCCGGAGACCAAGGCCGTTCTGGAGGAGCTCGAGAGCGTCGACGTCACCGAGACGCCGCCGGTCGAGTTGCTGTCGAAGGTGCAGGAGTGGCAGGAGACGCTCGCGGAAGACGGAGATGAATAGGCGGCTTAGTTAGGCCGGGTGCGAGCGATTAGCCGTATCCCGTGTCTCGTTCAAGTCTCGAAAGTCGTTATTCGAGTATCTCTGTGTGCGTTTTTGGGATATTACGGCGGGGAGTTTCGCGCCAACCAGGCGAGGATCGCTCCGAGTACAGTGCCTGTCGTTGCCACAGCGAGTAATGGCCCCACCGACTGAAGCACTGCTACCCCACCAATGATAACCAGCAACCCGATGCCGATGACACCGCCAAGCGAAACTACTCCGAAGATCGGCAGGTTTCCCGTGAGATATTGGGCAAGCGTAGCTCCGATAAACAGAGTAGAGCAGAGAACACCCCCGACCAATACGATTGCGGCGACACCCGGTTGAGCTTCCGACACCACAAACGCGAGAAGCCCAGCACCCAGGTAACCGAGCAGTAGTGACGAGCTATTCTGCAACAGGTACCAGAGGCGTTCGGTGTAATTCACAGTCTCGACCACGAGAACACCCCCGAGCACTGTGAGCAATAGCGGAAGCACTCGGAGACTGTGAAGTAATGGCAACTGTTTGATTAGGTCGACTTCGGTGAAGGCAGCCCCTAATCCTCCGACGTGAATACCTGATATCTTCACGAAGTGGGCACTCAAATACACCCATAAAGTAACCTTCCATCGAGAATACTCGGCGAGAAGGTCGGCCGGCGTGAGAAGATACGTAGCTGCCCATCCCACGAGAAACGTAGAAGCTCCGATGATGCTTCCATAGACGAGTTGACGTTGGCGTACCCTCATCGGTCGCGTGACGTGTTGGCAGTATAATAATGTCTACCCTTTGATTTAGATCTGAGAAAAGACGAATACGACTACAGCGGACACGAGGATAATTACGATGAGGAGTCCGAGGCCAAACCGGAGACTGCTTCTCCCATTATTTACTGATTCCCCGTATTCCGTTGATTCAACACCTCTATCAATACTTCCATCGAGGTTGACATCCGGCGATGAGTCGAACTCCGGATCGGGTGTGCTTGAGTAGACGACCGGATCGACCGTATCGTATGCGACCGACTGGTCTTCCTCGTACCTGTCTAAGTCAGGAACGCCCTGATCCGAAACGTAATTTGCTACCTCATCGGGGCTGTTGTCGCTATCCGGGACGTTTCCGACCTCGTCGAGAATCCTTTCCGGAGATGCAGTACCGCTCGGATGTATGTCCAAATCTGTCCGGCGAGCCAGTTTCAGCCCGAGGCAGTCGTGCGTCTCGGGCAGTCGATGATCGGAACAGTGGCGGAGCCCGCAAAAGTTACACTCGAAGTAGTTACGCGGGATTTCGTCCGAACAGTACTCACAGGTCTTATTTTGAGTCATCCGCTGGAACCGGGAATGGATATACTCCTGTGACCCATTTATAAATATTCTGTCGAGATGATGAGAAGCCCGTTCTGGTGGTTCTACGGCTATCCAGTTGAACACGCGGGAATGGAGAACTCTGATCCCGCACGATCACTAATAAAAGCCGACGAACGTTCCGCCAGCAAAGAGATCGAAGTGATGCGAGTTCGCTGGTGCCCGCCTACTCGGTCAGCGGCAGCGCCACGCCGAAGAGAAGCACCGAGAGCAGCGCCAGCAGCGGGCCGAGGAACTCCATGCCCAGGAACACCGATTCGAGCGTCGGCGTGATGCTCCCGGTCGCCTGGAGCCCGTACTCCGCGAGCGCGCCGACCGCGAACAGCACTGCGCCGGCGACGACGCCGGTTTTGGTCAGTCGTCCGTATTCGAGATCGCCGTAGCGTCCTGCCATGCAAGGGCGTCGGACCGGCGAGGGTTGAAATCCTTTTGGTCCGCGACCCGAAGCCCCGGGTTTCGAAAGGTAGACAATGCTGGCCCGGCCGCTCGAGGGTATGGACGAAGCCGTTCCCGCGTCGGCCGCGGAGATCGTCGAACTGGTCGCCTGGGCGCTGGGGACCGGGCTGTTCTCGATCACCGGTCTCCGGCTGGAGGAGTTCGCGCTCGGCGCCGTGACGACCGGACACTTCGTGATGGGTGCGTGGTACCTCGGCGTCGGCTGCATCGCGCTGTACGTCGGAACGTACCTGATGGGGTACCGGGAGCTGCTCCCGCGAATTCGGAGCCGGGGAACTATCGACCCTGAGGAGACGGCCTGAGCGGTTCGGACGCCGTCGTCCTCAGAGTGCGTCGGCGACGGCGGCCGCGACGGACACGCAGCTGCACTCCCGCTCGACGGTGTCGGTACCGACGATCCGCTCGACGCCGGCGTTCCGGAGCTTCGTGGCCGCGTTGCGGACGAGCATGGGGTGGACACACGCCGCGAAGAGGCGGTCGGCGTCGCGGGCTTCGAGGACGCCGATCGCCTCGCTCATCGTCGAGCCCGTGGCGATGATGTCGTCGACGACGACGACGTCTCGCCCCTGGACCGTCGCGTCCGACGGCTCGATCTCGACCGCGCCGGTGTCGCGGTCGCGGTGCTTCTCGAAGTAGTCCGTGTCGCCGGCGCCGTAGGCCTCGCTGACGGTCTCGGCGAGCCCGACCGCGCTCTCGTCCGGGGCGAGAAACAGCGGGTCGTCGAGGGCCGGGAGGGGGGCCGCGAGCACGCCGGCGGCGTCGACGTGGTCGACCGGGACGTCGTAGCAGTCCGCGACGTCCGGTTCGTGGGGGTTCACGAGCACGACGCGGTCCGTCCCCGTCGAGACCGCGCGGGCCATCGCGCGGGCGGACACCGGCTGGCCCTGCTTGAACGCCTGGTCCTGGCGCGCATAGCCCATGTACGGGATGACGGTCGTGATCTCCGTTGCGCCGGCCTCGCGGACGGCGTCCTGGAGCTGGAGCAGTTCGACCCATGCCTCGTCGCCCGTCGTCGAGCAGACGATCGTTGCCGAGTCGCCCGCGAAGTCGGGCACGGCGGCGAGCTGTTCACCGTCCGGGAACCGGTCGTACGTCGGCGTCGCGAGCGCCTCGCCGGTCGCCTCGGCGAGCGCCGCCGCGAGCGCCTGGGACCCCGAGCCGGGGATAATCATACGCGTTCATTCCGCGACCGCCGTTATACGCGTTTCCTTACTGATCGGGAGTCGTCCGGGGTGGCTGGGTTTCGGGATCCCGTTGGAGTCGACCTGATGTGATTCGCAACCGAGTAACCTTCCGAACTGAGCGGCCTGCTGCAGACGCTGCTCCTCTCGACGCCAACGTGAACTCCTCGAAAGCCCTCAGCCGCTCTTTATTAATCGGTTTAAATAGGTGGCACGGACTTGCTCTCGACAGCACCGCAAATATCCAGAAAGCCCTCGGCCACTCGCTTTGCGTTGGTTGGAGCTGGTGATACGTTCTGGCTCTCGACAGCACCGCAAACACCCAGAAAGCCCTCGGCCGCTCGCGGTCGCTCCGCGACATATTCGCGGCTCTCCGCATCGCCCGCCGCGAATAGGGGTCGTCGGAGCGACTCCGTTACACCGCGACCGGCCGTCGCCCTTTCAGTCCGCCAGGACCGCCACAGCACCGCAACCGCGACCGCGACAGCACCGCAACCGCAGTTCCTCAGCCCTCCCCAGCCTCGGCCGGGGCGCGCCGGCCCCGCACCGCGCGGCGCGCCACCGGCCTCCCTCGCACGCGTTGCTCGCGCGCGCCGACCGCCCTGCAACGCACGCCGGACAGCCGGCGAGCGGCGACCGCCATAGAACCGCCGCGAGCGACGCGCCGGCCACCACTCCGGGGTGGGACTGAAAGGGGCAGCCGCTGAGCGGGACGCCCTGCGACGTAAGCACCGCAATCCCGGCGAATGAGCGACCGAAGGGAGCGAGTGAGCCGGGTGAGGAGCGCAGCGAGCAGCGCGACCGCTCAGCGGCTGGGGCTTTCCAGGCGTGCCGAGTGGTGTCGCCCGCGACGAGGAGCGAGCGTATTTATAAGCGCAATCGCCTCAACAGCTGGGGCTTTCTGGGCATGCTGAGTGGTCTCGCCGGCGACGATCCATTCACCAACACACGTTCAAAGGGGGTTGGCCTCGCTACCCCGCTCAAGGACGCTACCCGTACTTAGTCCACGCGCGTCGCAGCGATCCCTTCCACGTCGCGTGCGCCGATGACCTGATGCCGCCAGCCGTCGCCGGCGTCGACGCAGAGCGTTCCCGCCTCGGTGACCGCGAGGGCGACGCCGGGGCCGTAGCCCGCGGCGACGACCCGCTCGTCGACCGGGAGCGCAGCGAGGGCCCACGAGTCCGGTCCCCAGGCGTCGCCGGCGTGGCGGTAGAACCCCGCCTCCGTCGACGCGAGCGCGTGCCCCTCGCCGTCGGCGGCGACGACGGCCGCGGCCTCGGGTCGGGCGTCCATCCAGCCGTTGCCGAGGTAGTAGAGCCCGTCGGCGGTCGCGGCGAGCGGCACGCCGGCGCCGGCGACGTCGCGGACGTCCGCGAGTCCGACGTTCGAGAGGCTGGCGGCGTCGGGGTCGTCGCCGACGACGCGGTGAACGCCGTCCGCCGCGGCGACGAGGGGGGCGTCGACGGCGCGCGGGTCGTCGACGTTCCCGATGCGGTCGATGCGACGTTCGTCCCCGCCGGCCCCCACGACTGACACCGCGCCGTCCTCGCCGGCGACGAGGAAGCCGCTATTGTGGTCGTCGACGGCGGCGGCCGGGCCGACGCCCGCATCCGTCAGGTCGAGTTCGTCGCCGGCGACGTGGTCGTCCCCGGTGGTGAGATTGCCGACGCGCAGGTCCTCGTCGGTCGCGACCGCGATCCGGTCGGGGGCGTCGCGCCGGGGGCTGACGGCGACGTCGCGGACGGTCCCGCGGCTGACCATGGTGAATTCGCCGATCTTGTCGCCGGAGAGAGCGACGCGGACGAGCCCGAGCCCGCTCGCGACGAACACGTCAGTGCGACCGGCGGAGCCGGCGTACACGCGCTTCTCCTCGATCGAGATGTCGTCCTCGGCGGGCATGTGTTGACGGTGAGGGACGCGCTCACAAAAGGGTTCGAACTGGCGGCTCGGCTCGCGACCGTCGGGCGCGGCGAGGCTCCGTCAGCGACCGGTCGGTTTCGCGACGAGGAACGTCTTCCCGCCGCGGCGTTCGAGGTACAGTTCCGCGTCGTCGAGCTGGTTTGCCTCCGCGCGGGCCTCGATGCGCGCGGCGGCGCAATCGGTGACGTCGAGCCGGGTCGGCGCGGCGAACTGCGGCGTCGGGGCGGTTCGAGCGTTCATACCTACAGGGTGGACAGGTTCCCACTTGTAGGTCAGCCGTACCCGGAGTGAAAGTGAAAGTAAGGGACAGCGACGGCCTCGGCGGCGTTTTCGGTTCGGCGCGAGCAATCGGGGGCGGCGTGCGCGCGTACCCCGGACCGGCCCTCAGCGGTCGACGCCGGCTTCCTCGTCGTTCTCGACGATGCGGACGGTGAACCGCTGGTAGCCGCCGTGGGCGGTGTCGAGCGCGCCCATCCACCAGTTCCAGCGCTCGACGAGCGAGGAGTCCTCGGGGGCGTCCGCGAGGTGCTCCAGTACGTCCGGCACCGTCAGCGCGTGGCCCCGGTCGCGTTTCGGCTTCCCGGAGTCGGAGAGGTCGCGCGCCTCGCGCGCGACCACCCGCCGCTCCGCGGCCGTCCCGCCGAACTCCTCCTCGAGCGCTCGTTCGAGACGCGTTGCGTCCATACTACGGATATGGGCCGGAGCCTTTTGAGTGTGAAG
This sequence comes from Halosubterraneus shenae, assembly GCF_050510935.1. Classification (NCBI taxonomy): domain Archaea; kingdom Methanobacteriati; phylum Methanobacteriota; class Halobacteria; order Halobacteriales; family Haloferacaceae; genus Halosubterraneus; species Halosubterraneus shenae. The sequence goes on from NZ_JBNLVO010000001.1 coordinate 257,538, forward strand.
GTGTGTCATGCGTCTGTCGGCCGTTCTCCGGGCGTTTATAACGGCCATCGCCCTTTTTACCGCGCCCATCGCCGGTTCACTCGGTATGAGCGAGCAGGAGTTCCGCAAACTAGTGGCGAACGCGGCGCCGTTCGACTCCGAGGAGCAGGCCGACCGCGTCGCGCGCGCGGCGCTGTCGCGACTCGGGAAGAACCTCTCCGAGGGTGAGGCCTTCGACCTCGCGGAGCACCTCCCGCAGCCGTATGCGAGCGCAGTCCACGAGGTCGACGACCGCCATCGGTCGCCCGAGTCGCTGGGTGACTACGTCGACGCCGTCGCCGACGAGGTCGGGCACCTCGAGGAACCGGAGGCGACGCTTCGGGGCGTCTTCGCCGCCGTCGCCGAGTACGTCGGCGAGGACGAGCTCGCGAACGCACGCGCTCAGCTCCCGTCGGAGTACGGCGCCATCGTCGCCGGCGGCGAGGTCCCGGTCGAGGAGACGTTCCTCGATGCCGTCCGCGCCGAGACGTCCCTCGGCGGCGAGGAGCGCGACGCCGCGCAGGCGACGCTGGAGGTCCTCGGCGAGCGACTCACGCGCGGCGAGGCGGAGGACGTCGCGGCGTTCCTCCACGGCCGGGCGACCCAGTGGCTCGTCGACTACGAGGACCCAGCCGCGGGCGACTTCGGGCCGGACGAGTTCGTCGAGCGCGTCGCCGCGCGCACGGACGTCCCCGAATCGACCGCTGAGACGTACGTGGAGGAGGTCTCGGGGACCTTAGAGCGCGTCGTGCCCGACGACGAACTCGACCGCGCGACGGCCCAGATCCCCGACGAGTACGGCAAAATACTGACGTTCGTCGACTGAACGGCGCGGTTTTAATTTAAAAGGGAAGGAGCGTAGAGAGCGGAGCCTCGCCTCGCTTCCGGGTCGCGCTAGCGATCCAGGTACTCCTGCTGGATCTCGATGATCTCGCTCGAGTCCTCGCATTCGGCGTAGCGCCGGAGCGGCTCCTCGTTGAGCTCGGAGAACGTCTCGCCCCAGGTGAACTTGCCCAGGATCTCGTCGGCCTGCTCCGGCTCGCCCAGGATGTGGAGGCCGGCGGCGAACGCCTCGACGGTCGTCAGCTCCATCGGCCGGCCGAAGTTGACCGGATTCGCGGCGACGAGGTACGGGAGCGCCCGGTGTTCGCCCCGCATCGAGAACTGCTTCTCGCCGGCGGACTCCCACGAGCAGTCGAGCGCGACGAGCCCCCGCTCGCGGGCCAGCTCCGCGTCGGCCGGCGAGAGCGCCTGTTCGGCGTGCGGGTTCAGGACGACGCCGCCCGGGGTCGCGCGGTCCGAGCGATGCAGCTCCGCGAGGTCGAACCGCGAGAGCTTCCGCGCCGTACACTTGTCGGGGTCGTCGTCACCCTCGTACCTGACGTGCAGATCCACTATTGGCGGCTGTAGGTTCGTGCCGGATTTAAGAAGCCCGGACTGCCTGATGGGTCATTAGTTGGGCTGATTTGGGTTCTGTTACTGCGATGGCTTCGCAGACCCATTGGAATTCTTTGGTCGTTCTTTATATTGGTTTAAAAAGGTAATACGGACTTGCTCTTGACAGCACCGCAACCACCCAGAAAGCCCTCGGCCGCTCTTGCTTATAAACCGGAAGTTCAGGTGCAGACGCTGCTGAGCTTAACAGCACCGCAAACGTCCAGAAAGCCCTCGGCCGCTCGCGGTCGCTGAGCAGGATATCTGGACCTCTCCGCACCGCCCGGTCCAGATAGTGCCTGTCTCAGCGACTCCGTTACACCGCGACCGGCCGTCGCCCTTTCAGTCCACCAGGACCGCAACCGCGACAGCGACGGCAACGCGACCGCGACACCACCGCGATTCCTCAGCCCTCCCCAGCCTCGGTCGGGGCGCGCCGGCCACGCACCGCGCGGCGCGCCCCGCCCTCCCTCGCACGCGTTGCTCGCGCGCGCCGACCGCTCCGGACCGCGTGCCGGGAAGCCGGCGAGCGTCGGCAGCAAGCCAGCCGCCGCGAGTGACGCTTGACCACCACTCCTGGGCGGGACTGAAAGGGGCAGCCGCTGAGCGGGACGCACTGCGAAGCAAGCACCGAGCCAGCGAACGAGCGAAGCGAGTGAGCTGGCGAGGCGCGCAGCGAGCAGCGCGACCGCTCAGCGGCTGGGGCTTTCTGGGTGTGCTGAGTGGTGACACCAGCAACAACATCCGACCTTATTTATAAACGCCGAGAGTCGACGCGTGAACCTCTCGCGGTCGACCAGGAACCGTCGCAGGCAACGGCTCCATTTAAAAGCTGAACCCTCGAAAACCGCCGAAGATCGTCCTCGATCACCCCCGGAAGATCACACGAACCAGCGGAGGATCGGCGTTGCTTCGAGCACCAGCTGCCGAACGACGCGCACGGCGTCGTCGGCCGTCTCGCGGTCGATCTCCCCGGCGTACATCGCCTGCTCGTAGGCGTCCGCGACCCGGTGGACGCGGTCGTCGGCGCCGCGGGCGTCGAGGGCGGTCAGGTAGTCGCGCGGGGTCTCGCCGGGTCGGCGGGCGCGGTAGCGCTGCTCGAGGAGGAACTCGAGGCGGGCGTACGCGCGCTCGACGTCGTAGATCGGGTCACGGCGCCGGAAGGGGATCCGGAGCCAGGCCCCGCGGTACGCGCGGTTCGTCGCGCCGACGTGGTGGCCGGCGGCGACGAGCCCGAAGAGGGCCAGGAGGCCGAACCCGATGGTCTCGCGGTCGGGGAGGACGCCGTCCCCGCTCCCGCCGTCGCTGTCGTCGACCTGGTCGGCGAGGTCGCCGTTCTGGACGGTTGCCGGCGTGCTGGGCCCCGGCACGTCGCCGGGGTCGACGTCGCCGGCACCGCCGTCCGGCGCGACCGCGTCCCCGCCGGGGCCGGTGCCGTTCGTGCCGTTGTCGGTCGTGGGGTCCGTTTCCGTCTCGGTGGGCGTCGGCGTCTCCGTCTCCTCCTCGTCGAGCGTGGCACTGGTGTCGACGTTCTCTGCGCCGTCCTGCCGGGCCTCGACGAGCCGGGCCTCGCGGGCCTCCTCGCGTGCCGCGCCCGGGGTCGGGTCGAACCGGACCCACCCCTGGTCCGGGAAGTAGACCATCACCCAGGCGTGGGCGTTCTGGCCGCGGACGACCCACTCGTCGCTGTCGACCTGCTCGCCGGCGCTGTAGCCCGTCACGAACTTCGCGGGGATGCCCTGCGACCGGAGCATGGCGACCATCGTCGTCGCGAAGTAGGTGCAGTAGCCGGCGTCCATCTCGAAGAGGAAGCTGTCGGCGACGTCGCCCTCGGGCTGTTGGACCGTGAGCGAGTACTCCTTGTTCGCCTCGAGGTAGCGCTCGATGGCGACGGCCTTGTCGTAGGAGTTGTTGGCGTCCGCCTGCTCGACGACGTCGGTCGTCAGTTCGCCGACGCGGTCGGGGGTGCTCTCCGGGAGCTGCGTGTAACGCTCCTCGATGCCGTCCGGATACTCGGTCCCCGCCTCGCGGAGCAGCTCCGGCGTCGTCTGGAGCACCTGACTCTCGACGCGCACCGTCTCGTTCTCCGGGATCGTCGCTGCCGGGTAGATCCCGCCGACGGAGCTCACCTGCGCGCTCCGGGCGGTGACCCTGTCGACGGAGACCGGCTTCCAGGCCGCGGGGATGGCGTCCAGCGGCGTCTTCGCGGTCACCGTCTGCTCGACCGTGATCGAGGTGCCCGGCGGACTCTCCAGGCGGCCGGTGTACGGCTCCGCCTCGCCGGTCCGGACCCACCCGTCGCCGGTGTACCGGTCGTACGCGCCCGTTCGCCAGTAGGCCTCCTGCGTGCTCTCGACCGTGAACCGGACCTCCGGCGAGAGCCGCACCGAGCCGACGACGTTCACCTGGTCGGTCTGCCCGACGAGGGAGGACTCGATCCCGGGCGTGCCCCGGTCCGGCTGCCAGGGCTGGGCCGCGCCGCCGGGGACGACCGAGAGCGTCGCTGACAGCAGCACCATCGTCGCGACGACGACGGCGAGCGTGCTCCACTCGGAATCGAGCCCGCCGGGCACGGACAGCGTCGAGAGCCCGGCCGTGAGCGCGACGCCGACGACGCCGAGCAGGGTCGCGGCCGTGCCGGCGTCCCCCGTCAGCACGAAGAAGGCGAGCGTCGCGCCCGCGACGGACGCGGCCTGCAGGTGCCGGCCCCGGGCCGCCAGCGCCCACGCCAGGAACGTCGGCACGGGCGCGACCGCCAGCACCCAGACGTCCGCCACCGCCAGCCGGAGTACGGAGAGGCCGGTCAGCAGCGAGACCGTGTCGAAGACGACGTTGCTCGCGGTGAACAGCGCCCGCTGGCTCTCCGGCACGGCGAAGTAGTAGGCCGTCAGGCTGACCGCGAAGAGCACGGCGCTGACGACGCCGATGGTCCGGACGTCGAGCACGCGCGCGACCGCGACGCCGGCGACGAGCGCGCCGGCGACCGCGACGACGACCCGGGCGCTCCCGCCCACGACGTCCGTGATCGACAGGCAGACGCTGAGGAACGCCGCCGTCGCCAGCGCGACTCCCGCCACCGGCGGCTGACAGAGCCCTTCCGGCAGGACCTCGCCCGGACCGACCCCGCCGGCGTCGCGGTCGAACACGTCCCAGTTCACGGCGACTCACCTCCCCGTGGGGAGTCCTCGAAATCGCGATGGCCAATCGGAACGCCGCTGTCGACGGCAACGCCGCCATCGACGGCGACGCCGTCGTCATCGGCAGCATCGTCGGCTATGGGCGCCGAGGTGGTTGACTCCCCGTCCCCGCTCGCCGCGGACGCCGCTGCCTCCCGCAGCTCGGCGAAGTCGACCGCCTGGTCGTCGATCCTGACGGTCGTCCGGTTGTGGTCGGCGTCGACGACGACGTCTGCGTCCGGGTCGGGCACCGCGCCCTCCGGCGTCCGCGCGAGGAGGCCGAGGAGCCGCCGGCGCCCCTCGGGGTTCGGGCCGGTCGTGACGCGCCCGTTCGGCACGCTCACCTCGACCGGCACGCCGTCGTCTAAGAGCGCGAGCGCGATGCTCGTCGCCGCGCTGGCGAGGTCGTCGGCGGTGCCGCCGCGCGCGCCGCCGCTGATGGCGACCCGGCGCTGCTCGGTCTGGGCCGCGAACTCCTTGACGACCAGCTCGTCCTGCTTCGCGGTCGTCGCCCAGTGGACGTCCCGGAGGGCGTCCCCGCGGGCGTACTCGCGCAGGCGGTCGAACTCGTCGCGCTGGCGACTCGCGCCCAGCGCCTCGTCGTGGTACAGCTCCTGGCGCACCCAGGCCGGCACCCGGTAGCGGTTCGGATAGACGAGGACGGATTCCTTTCCGCGGCAGAGCAGGTCGCGTTCGAGGAGCCCGAAGACGTCCGTCACCGCCAGCGTCGCCGGGCCGAGCGCCCGCTCGCCGCGGGCCTCGTAGGTCACGTCGTAGGAGACGGGCACCGCACCGACAGTCGTGCGCGTCGGCTCGTCCGGGCCGGAGAGGCCCTCGTCGACCGTGTCACGGACCGCGGCGACGAAGCTGTCCGCGAGGCCGGCCCCCGGCTGGTCCGGGTCCGTGAAGCGCAGGGTGACCTCGTGGGTGCTCCCGGCGAAGTCGTCCGGGGGGAGATCGCGGCGCACCCCCGGCGCTTCCAGGCCGTCGAGCTGGAGGTACGCGGCGGCGAGCGCGACGACGCTGGGAAGGACGACGGCGTTCAGCGAGCGAGCGCCGGAGAGGACCGCCATGACGACGGCGCCGACGCAGATGGCGACGAGGGCGCGTCCGCGCCGGGTGAGGCGGATGGCGGCCATCTACTCGACCGGGACGTTGTCGAGAGCCGCGCCCACAACGTCGCTGCCGGTCCGGGAGCCGGACTCGGGGCGGATGCGGTGGGCGAGGACGCTCGGCGCTTCGGTCTGGACGTCGTCCGGGATCACGTAGTCGCGCCCGTCGAGGACGGCCCGCGCCTTCGCCGTCCGCAGGAGCGAGATGCCGCCCCGTGGGCTCGCACCGAGCGCGGCGTGGTCCCGGGTGTACTTCGTCAGGCGGGCGACGTACGACCGGATCGGTTCGGTGGCCTCGACCGCGGCGACGGTCTCGCGAGCCCGACGCAGCTCCTCGATCGAGGCCACCGACCCGAGGGACTCGACCGGGTGTTCGCCGGCGATGCGGTCGAGGATCTCGGCCTCCTCCGCCTCGTCGGGGTAGCCGAGCCGGAGCTTCTTCGTGAAGCGGTCGACCTCGGCGACGGGCAGCTCGTAGGTGCGGCCGGGCTCGACGTCGTTCTGGGTGGCGATGACACAGAAGGGGTCCGGCAGCTCGCGGGTGACGCCGTCGGTCGTCACCTGGCGTTCCTCCATCGCCTCCAGCAGCGCGGACTGGGTCTTCGGGGGCGCCCGGTTGATCTCGTCGCCGAGGACGAAGTTGGCGAACACCGGGCCGTGCTGGAAGTCGAACTCGTTCGTCTTCTGGTTGAACACGTTGACCCCGGTCACGTCCGAGGGGAGCAGGTCGGGAGTGAACTGGACCCGTTTAAAAGAGCAGTCGACGGAGCGGGCGATCGCCTTCGCGAGGGTGGTCTTCCCGACGCCGGGCACGTCCTCCAGGAGGAGGTGGCCGCGGGCCAGCATCGTGACGAGGATGTGCTCGACGGCGTCGTGCTTGCCGACGATCACCTCCTCGACGTTGGCCACGATGCGGTCGGTGAGGGCGGCGGCTTCGTCGGTCGGGAGGGCTGTACGGCCCGAGAGGCCGGCGTCGGTGGCGTCAGTCATGGCAATGAGTGGAGTGACGGCTCACTGACGGCACGGGCACGCGCGGTCCGCCCGCAGTGAGTGGTGGCAACGTAACCCACGTTAGGAGTTCAGGCACATGAGAGTGACGGGTGTGCGGAGGCCGAACCAAACGACCTGGCCGGCGGGAGGATCAGCGGCTCGGCGGGAGGGAGGACTACTCCGCGCGCACGTTCTCGCCGACGGGCGCGCCGAACGACTCCGCGCCGGTCACCGGGTCGCGCTCGTAGACGATCTCGCCGCGGACGAGCGTGTACTCGGGGAAGATCCCCCGGAGCCCCTCGAAGGGAGTCCAGCCCGCCTGCGAGTGGAGCGCGCCGGCCTCCACGTCGCGCGGGGCCGTCATGTCGACGAGGACGAGGTCGGCGTCGTTGCCCTCGGCGACCGCGCCCTTGTTCGGGAGCCCGAAGACGTCGGCCGGGTTGGCGGCGACGACGTCGCGAACGAGATCGAGCGGGAGGTCGCCGGTCCGGGCGGATTCGAGCAGCAGCGGGAGCATCGTCTCGACGCCGGGAACGCCGCTCGGCGCGTCCAGCAGTTCGGCGCGCTTCTCGGCGACCGTGTGTGGCGCGTGGTCGGTGGCGACGACGTCGACCTCGCCGTCGCGCAGGCGCTGGAACACCGCTTCCCGGCGCTCCTCCGAGCGAAGCGGCGGGTTCATCCGGCCGAACGTCCCCAGCCGGTCCGCGTCCTCCGTCGAGAGGAAGAGGTGATGCGGCGTCACCTCGCAGGTCACGTCCGTGCCCGCGGTCGCGTCGATCCCCTCCGGCGTGGAGGTGTGGGCGATGTGGACCCGCCCGCCAGCCTCCTCGCCGACCGTGACCGCGCGCTCGACCGCCGCGGCCTCGGCCGCCGCGGTCCGGTAGTCGGACCAGGCGCTCGCTCTCGCCTCGCGGCCGGTCCCGCCGAGGTCGCCGTCGATGGCGAGGTCGTCGAACAGCGTCGCGTCCTCGGCGTGGACCGTGACGGTGGTGTCGTGGGCGGTCGCCTGCCGGACGGCCTCCCGGAAGAGGTCGAGGTCGATGCCCATGTCGCCGGTCGAATCCGCGAGGAACACCTCGCCGAGCGCGAAGATCGGGCGGTCGAACAGCGTGTCCGCGTCCCAGTCGCCGGTCACGCCGCCGTTGATCCCGTAGTCAACGAGCGACTCCATCGCCGCGGTGGCCTTCTCGTCGAAGGCGTCGCCGTCGACGGTCGCCGGCGTCGTGTTCGGCTGGTCGACGACCGTCGTCACGCCCCCGGCCGCGGCCGAGCGCGAGCCGCTGGCCCACGTCTCCTTGTGGACGTCCGCGAGGTCGCGCATGTGGACGTGGACGTCGATGGCGCCCGGCAGGAGGTGCTTCCCGCGCGCGTCGATGACGCGCTCGTCGTCGGTCCGTTCGAGCCCCTCCGCGACGGCCGTGATCCGTTCGCCCTCGACCCGCACGTCCCGGACGCGTCCGTCCGCGAGCTCCGCGCCAGTGATGAGCATAGTAACCGCCTCGGGGTCCCCTCTGTAAACGGTTGCGGGTCACTCGCGATTTTAGGAACTCGACGCGGTCGCTCAGCTGTGAGGTCGGGTGGGACGATAGAAGAGCTCCAACTCAACCGGTCTGTTTGTGCCGGTTGATCGGGCACCGTTGTAGGCGACACCACTCAGCATGCGCCGAAAGCCACAGCTGCTGAGGCGGGCGCATTTATAAACAAATTCGGCTATCGTCGCGGGCGACACCACTCGGCACACCCAGAAAGCCCCAGCCGCTGAGGCGGTCGCGCTGCTCGCTGCGCTCCTCACCCGGCTCGCTCCCTTCGGTCGCTCGCCGGGTTGCGGTGCTTACTTCGCAGGGCGTCCCGCTCAGCGGCTGCCCCTTTCAGTCCCACCCCGGAGTGGTGGCCGGGCGTCGCTCGCGGCGGCTCGTCGGCTGGCGTCGTTCGCCGGCTGGCCGGCGTGCGGGGCGGTGCGGTCGGCGCGCGCGAGCAACGCGTGCGAGGGAGGCCGGGGCGCGCTGCGGCGGTGCTGTGCCGGCGCGCCCCGGCCGAGGCTGGGGAGGACTGAGGCTTGCGGTTGCTGTGCGGTGCTGTCGCGGTTGCGGAGCGGTGCTGTCCTGGCGGACTGAAAGGGCGACGGCCGGTCGCGCCAACGGGGAGTCGCTCCGACGACCCCTATCCGCGCGGGCTGTGCGGAGAGCGCGGATATGTCGCGGAGCGACCGCGAGCGGCCGAGGGCTTTCTGGGTGTTTGCGGTGCTGTCAAGAGCAAGCTCGTATCACCTGTCCAACCCTGCTTATAAAGAGCGGCCGAGGGCTTTCGAGGTGTCTGCGGTGCTGTCGAGCGCAGCAGCGTCTCTACTTATAAATATTGTTTATAAACACGAACGCTCAAAGACCTTCAGAGAGGTTGTGGAGATGACAAAGGAAATTGCCCACCCGAAACGACCTCCAACCGTCCAGCCGCTCTCCACGACGAAGAAGCCGAACTCGAATCAGTCGGACTTGATCAGCTCCCGTTCACCACCAAACGAGCGCTCGCGGATCGAGGCGGGCTGGCCGCTCGACTGGATGATGTTGAACGCGGTCATCAGGTCCGTGCGGGAGACGAGCCCGACGAGCTCGCCGTCGTCGTCGACGACGACCAGGCGGCCGACGTCGTGCTCCTGCATGCGCTGGAGCGCCGCCATCGCGTTGGTGTCCGGCGTGATCGTCTCGACGTCCTGCTCCATGACATCGCCGACCTGGTAGGCGTCGCGCTCGACCTCCGAGACGTTGCGTGCGTCCTCGAGCGTCACGATCCCGACGAGGTCGCCGTTTCGCAGGACCGGGTAGCCTGTGTGGCGCTCCTGGAACATCCGCTCGACGAGCTCCGCCACGGTATCCTCCTCCGCGACGACGTCGAGGTCCTCGCGCGGCGTCATGATGTCGGCGACCGTCACGTCCTCGAAGGCGGCCTTCAGCGTCGTCTGCTGGGCCTCGCCGGAGGCGGCGATGTAGATGAAGAAGGCCAGCAGGATGAGGAACCAGTTGCTGACCAGCCCGATGATGCCGAGCAGGAACGCGAACACCTTGCCGACCTCGGCGGCGCGCTGGGTCGCCTTCGCGTGCGGGCGGTTCCGCGCGAGCAGCGCCCGGAGTACGCGGCCGCCGTCCATCGGGAACGCCGGCAGCATGTTAAACACGGCGAGCACGACGTTGAGCACGGCGAGGTAGCCGAACACGAAGACGACCGGGTCGTAGCCGGCCGGGAACCCGCGCGCGAGGCGGAAGACGGCGTAACAGACGCCGCCGATGCCGACGCTGACGATGGGGCCCGCCACCGCGATCTGGAACTCGTGTTTCCAGTCCTCGGGGAGCTCCGCGAAGTCGGCCATCCCGCCGAGCAGCCACAGCGTGATCGAGTCGATGTCGTAGCCGTAGTGGAGCGCGACGACCGAGTGCCCGAACTCGTGGATCAACACGCCCGCGAACAGCCCGAGCGCGGAGACGAACCCGAGGACGAGCGGCATCGAGCCCGCCTGTAGCGCCTCGGCGTCGATGCCCGCGCTCAGCGACTGGTTAATAACCATCGCGATCCCCCCCACGTCACGGCTGATGAGGTACGCGAACAACGGGAGCACGAGCAGGAACGTCCAGTTCAGTCTGATCGGGATGCCGAGTGCGCTCCCGATCTTGATCCCTCGCATGGCCACACCTACGATAGCCGGTGGTTAAAAACCGGTGGCGGCCTCGGGATCGTTATAGAACCTTAACGTTGGCCGCAATCGGTAACTGAGCGCAGTTACGGACTGATCGTGGACCTACGTACTCGCAAAGTGCGCAAATCAAAGTCTTACGCTGAGGACGGAGTCGACTGACTCCACTCCGTCAGCTTGCGGAACGGTTGCTAAGGGACTGTCAACGGACGCGAACCCACCATCGACAGCAACATGAAGATACCCTGGCGATCCTCAAGCACCCGCCTCGTCACTGACTTCCCGATCGGTACTTATTCGATTCCAGTTCGGTTCGCTGGCAACGTGTATGGGTGAGCGGACCGTTGGTTGGTCCGAGTGAACTGTTAGGCGAACGCCGTGACGCACGTAGACCAAACATTTTTACGAATTCAGGTTGACGGAATCATTACTGTGGCCCAGCTTGCGCTCACTATTATCGAAATCGTCGGCTTGCTGCTGACGGTGCTTCTGGTAATGATCCAGCTGGCAGCCCGTTCTGTTTCCGCTGGCGACGTCGACCTCTCAGACGACGAGCGGTCCGTAATACCAATGCTGATCGTTGCCATGCTCTGTTTGCTGGTTGCGAGCCTTCTTTCCGGGCTGAAGGCGATCCAAAGTATCGGGTCAATATTTCTTTCAGCTGCCGTCGTCTCGATCGTTGGTGGCTTAATTGCGCTCACGGTATCGAGTATCGATGCTGCTATTGCGGTAGCGGATGCGACTGAGTCTGACCAACAAAGCTTAGACGGAGCGGACGAGACATCAACACAGGAGGTACTCGAATGAACCGCCAAGAAGTCCGTCACCGGGCTGGACGTGCAAAGCAGGCGCTGGGGATCATGGCATTGGCGTTTGCCATCGCCGCTGCCGCGCAGTTGTTCCCAGATCTTATCCCGGCTGGCCTGTCGATGCTCGCACTGGCGGTGCTGCTGGGATCCAGTGTCGCAGCATTCGCCTACATCTGGTCGTTAACGTGATGCCGTCGGTGACTGGTTTTGACTGATCGGCACGGTGATTTTTGATGTTCGCTCGTCTGACAACTCCTGTGATACCGTCCAATAAACCCGTTTTCAGTATCTCATCCGAAATGTTCTGGTCTGTGACGTCCGTTCCATTTCTTAATCGGCGTTGGTGCGTTCTCCCGTGCTCGTGGGCGGGAATGGACCGCCTGTATATAAACACTCGCGGCTGCAAACGGTTGGTATGAACGAATCCGTAGACACGACCGACGATCCTAACGAAGTTGGGGACGAAGCTCCTTATGGGAACCCCGCCGCCGACGCCGTGATTAAGCGCCGCGACGACGTCGAGTACGAGGTCGTCGAAGCGGCCGAGGCGATGGGCAAGGGCGTCCTCATCGGTCCCGAGGACGGCGCACCGAACTTCTCGATGCGCCGGTTCATCCTCGAGCCGGACGCCGAGGTTCCGCGGCACACGAACGACGTCGAGCACGAGCAGTACGTCCTCGCGGGCGAGTACACGGTCGGCATCGGCGACGAGGAGTACACCGTCGGCCACGGCGACTCCCTGCTCATCCCCGCGGGCGCCGAGCACTGGTACCACAACGACGGCACCGAGCGCGGCGCGTTCATCTGCGTCGTCCCGAACGAGGACGACGAAATCCAGCTGGTCGAGCCTGAAGCGGACGCGGACGACGTCGACGGCGACGAGTAATTATCGAGAAACGGCGTTTTTGCGTTCGATCCGGATCATCGGCTTACTCGTGACGATGACTCGGTCGCGCACGACTGCGCGGATTATTGCGCGGCCGTGTTTATAAGTAAAACCGGTGTCGCTGCTTGCGACACCACTCAGCATGCCCAGAAAGCCCCAGCCGCTGAGCGGTCGCGCTGCTCGCTGTGCGCCTCGCCGACTCACTCGCTGCGTTCGTTCGTCGGCTCGGTGCTTACTTCGCAGGGCGTCCCGCTCAGCGGCTGCCCCTTTCAGTCCCGCCCACGAGTGGTGGCCGGGGCGTCACTCGCGGCGGCTGGATGGCCGTCGTCGCTCACCGGCTGTCCGGCGTGCGGTGCGGGGCTGTCGGCGCGCGCGAGCAACGCGTGCGAGGGAGGCCGGGGCGCGCCGCGCGGTGCGTTGCGGTGCCGGCGCGCCCCGGCCGAGGCTGGGGAGGGCTGAGGTATCGCGGTTGCTGTGCGGTCGCGGGGCGGCCGCGGTGCTTTAGCGGTGCTGTCCTGGCGGACTGAAAGGGCGACGGCCGGTCGCGCCGGAGGGGAGTCGCTGAGCAGGCCCTATCTGCGCGGGCGGTGCGGAGAGCGCAGATATCCTGCTCAGCGACCGCGAGCGGCCGAGGGCTTTCCCGGTGTTTGCGTTGCTGTCGAGAGCGATCCCGTACCACCTGTTCAAACCTGTTTATAAAGAGTGGCTGGGGATTTTTCGGGTGTTTGCGTCGCTGTCGCGTGTAGCAGCCTCTCCGCCTTTATAAACTGTTTATAAGAATGAATCCCTAACTCGAACTCCCGCGACTACACCTGATTCCAGGGCGCGTCGTCGAAGTCGACGATCCGCTCCTCCTGTTCAATAGCGTCGATCCGGGCGATGTCCTCGTCGTCCAGCTCCAGGTCGCGCGCGGCCCAGTTGTCCTCGACGTGGTCGAAGGACTCGGCCTTCGGGATCGGCGCGACCGTCTCCTTCGAGAGGAGCCACGCCAGACTGACCCGCGCAGCGCTGGCATTGTGTTTGTCCGCAATCTCGGCGATGACCTCGTTGTCGGCGACCTTGTTCCGCGCGATGGGCGAGTAGGCGACGAGCCAGTGGTCGTCCTCGCGGGCGTACTCGCGGAGCTCGTCCTGCTGGAACAACGGGTGACACTCGACCTGGTGCGCGAAGATGTCCGCGTCGAGGATCTCCCGGGCCTCGTCGAGCTGGTCCGGGCGGAAGTTCGAGAGCCCGACGCGGTCGACGACGCCCTCCTCGACGAGGTGGTCGAGCGCGGGCAGCGTCTCCTCGGGATCGTAGGTGTTGATCGGCCAGTGGACGTACAGCAGGTCGATGCTGTCGACGCCGAGCTTCTCGCGGCTCTCCTTCGCGGTCTCGACCGCGTCGTCGTACGCGAGGTTCGACGTCGAGAGCTTCGTCGCGACGAAGAGGTCTTCGCGGTCGACGTCGACGTCGGGGCTCGCGACCGCGCGGTCGATGCCCTCGGCGACGTACTCCTCGTTGTCGTAGCCCTGCGCCGTGTCGATGTGGCGGTAGCCCGTCTCGATGGCGTGGGCGACGCCCGCGGCGCACGCCTCGGGGTCCTCGAGCTGGTAGGTGCCGTAACCGAGTCGGTCGAAAGTGTCGCTCATGGCAGCACGTTGGGAGCGAGTAGCCTCAAGCCACCGAAGGCGGTGGTTGTCGCCGATTCGTTCCACCGTGCCGCGGTCCCACCGGATCGACGACGGGCACCCCGGTACGTCGCCCTGACGGGGGGTTACTCCTCGGAGCCGGCCGTGACGTTACCGAGGTACACCGCGTCGGCGATGACCTTGTATCCCGTGCCGAGGACGCCAGCGTAGACGATGGCGACGCCGAACGTCCCCAGGAGCAACCCGAACGCCATCCCGCCCAGGTTCGGCTCCGCGTACATGCCGCCGCTCGACGACGCCACCATCCCGAACCCGACTGACGAGACGATCGTGCCAACGATCGCCACCGCGAGGAAGTACCACAGCAGTTTGAAGCCGTACTTGATCCCGTCCATCGCACCAACTGCGGATGACATATCAACTGATTACCAAGTATATTACTTAAATCCGACGCCCGTCCGGCATTCGAGGGTTTCCCACGTATCCGCAGGTACCAATAGAGGTCGGCGATCTTATGACAGTAATCTAACTGTATTGTGTTTACGCAGGATCTCCTACAAAAACTGTCTTCAGAGAAACATGATGGCCCCTCCGACCGTCGATCCACACGATGGACCGACGGAAACGGACCCTCTGGACCTACTACCTGTTCAAGGCCACGACGTCGTACGGGTTCTACCTCCCCTTCTCGACGATCTACCTGGTCCACCAGGGATACGGGCTCGACGTCATCGGGCTCGCCCAGTCGGCGTTCCTCTTCGCGATGGTCGCCGCCGAGGTCCCGGCCGGCTACGTCGCCGACCGGATCGACCGCCGGACGACGCTGGCCGCGGGCAACGCACTCTCGGCGGCGAGCCTCGGCGCGTACCCGTTCGTCGCCAGCGCGACCGGCTGGATCGTCCTGTACGGCCTCTGGGGACTCGGCGCCGCCTGCCACTCGGCCATCGGCGAGGCGTGGCTCTACGACCTGCTCGCGCAACGCACGGAGGAGTCGAGCTTCGCGCGAACGAGCGGGCGCGGCGCGACCGTCGAGCTCGTCGTCTCCGCCGTCTCCGCCGTCGCGGCGTCGCTGCTGTACGCCCTCGACCCCGCGCTCCCGTTCCTCGCGAACGCCGTGCTGTCGGCCGCGGGCGTCCCGCTGCTGTTCACGCTGCCCGCGACCCGGAACGGCAAGGAGAGCGTCATCTCCATCTCCGAGACCCTCCACGCGCTGAAGCTCCAGCTCCACCGGGGCGAGGTCCGGTGGCTCGTCGCCTACGCCGCGCTGTTCAACGTCCTCTTCTCGGTCACGCGCTGGCTCGAGCAGCCCGCGCTCGAGGCGGTCGGGATCCCGGTCACGAGCTTCGGCCTGCTGTACGCGGGGTTCAAGCTCGTCACCGCGGGCGCGACGTCGACGACGGGGCTCCTGCAGGAGCACCTCGGCGCTCGCGGGTTCTTCCTGCTCCTGCTCCCGGTCTGCGGGATCGCGTACGCGATGGTCCACTTCCTCCCGCTGGTCGTCGTCCCGGTCCTCCTCCTGCGGCGCGCGCTCGACCGCGTCTCGCGGCCGATCCGGAACCAGTACCTCAACGACCGACTCGAGGGCGTCGGCCGCGCGACGATCCTCTCCGGGGTGTCGATGGCGCTGCATCTCGCGAGCGGCGCCGGCAACGCGGTCTTCGGCCAGGTCGCGGAGGCGACGGGGCCGATGGCCTTCCTCCCGGTCGCGGGCGTCGGCGTCGTGCTCGTCGCGGGACTTCTGTGGGTCGCCACCGATCCGGTCAGGGAGCCGGTATCGGGGGTGGGGCCGGCGGCGTCGGCGTCGCCGGCGGATAGCGATGCGGCGGACCTCGACGCTGCGGATGCGGCGGACCTCGACGCCACGGACGCCGCCGGCACCGACTGATACTCGCTCCGTCTCGCGCACGCAACATATCAGATCCTCGCAACGCAACGACGCCTCCGAAACGGTTTTGGCCGGTCCCAGCGCACAGTCAGTATGCCGACGGACCCCGACACAGGGTACGATCCTTCGCTGGGTCGGAAGTTTATCTTCGTTACCGGTGGCGTCATGTCCGGACTCGGGAAGGGTATCACGGCCGCCAGCACCGGCCGGCTCCTCTCGAACGCGGGCTTCGACGTGACGGCGGTCAAGATCGACCCCTATCTCAACGTCGACGCCGGGACGATGAACCCCTACGAACACGGCGAGGTGTACGTGCTGAAGGACGGCGGCGAGGTCGACCTCGACCTGGGGAACTACGAGCGGTTCCTCGGGACGGACATGACCTCCGACCACAACGTCACGACGGGCAAGACGTACCAGCACGTCATCCAGAAGGAACGCGCCGGCGACTACCTGGGCAAGACCGTCCAGATCATTCCCCACATCACCGACGACATCAAGCGGCGCATCCGCGAGGCCGCCGAGGGCAGCGACGTCTGCCTCGTCGAGGTCGGCGGGACGGTGGGCGACATCGAGGGGATGCCCTACCTCGAGGCGCTCCGCCAGTTCGCCCACGAGGAGGAAGACGAGGACATCCTCTTCACTCACGTCACGCTCGTCCCCTACGCGCAGTCGGGCGAGCAGAAGACGAAGCCGACTCAGCACAGCGTGAAGGAGCTCCGGTCGATCGGCCTCCAGCCCGACGTCCTCGTCGGGCGCTGCGAGGACGAGCTCGACCCGGAGGTCAAAGAGAAGATCGCGCTGTTCTGTGACGTGCCGACCGAGGCCGTCTTCTCGAACCCCGACGTCGAGGACGTCTACCACGTTCCGCTCGTCGTCGAGGACGAAGGCCTCGACGAGTACGTGATGGACCGCCTCGAACTGAGCGACGAGGCGCTTCCGAAGGCGGAGCGCTCCACGCGCTGGCGCGAGCTCGTCACCCGCGAGCGCGAGAAGGAGCTCGACATCGCGCTGGTGGGGAAATACGGCCTCGAGGATGCCTACATGTCCATCCACGAGTCGCTGAAGCACGCCGGCATCGACACGCGCACGGAGGTCAACGCGCTGTGGGTCGACGCCGACGAGATGAACGCCGAGCACGAGGAGCGCCTCGAGCAGGCGGATGGCATCGTCGTCCCCGGCGGCTTCGGCTCCCGTGGCACGGAGGGGAAGATCGAGGCGGTGCGCTACGCACGCGAGCACGACGTCCCGTTCCTCGGCCTCTGTCTCGGCTTCCAGATGGCCGTCGTCGAGCACGCGCGCAACGTCGTCGGGCTCACGGACGCCCACTCGACGGAGATCGACGAGGAGACGCCCCACCCCGTCATCGACCTGCTGCCCGAGCAGTACGAGACGGAGGAGATGGGCGGCACGATGCGGCTCGGCGCCCACACGACCTCCATCGATTCGGGCACCCTCGCCAACGAGGTGTACGGGGCCGAGTCCTGCACGGAGCGCCACCGGCACCGCTACGAGGTGAACCCCGAGTACATCGACCAGCTGGAGAGCGACGGGCTCGTCTTCTCCGGCCGGGCCGACAACCGGATGGAGATCCTCGAGCGCGACGACCACCCGTTCTTCTTCGGCACGCAGTACCACCCCGAGTTCCGCTCGCGCCCCGACCGCGCGAGCCCGCCGTTCGTGGCGTTCGTCGAGGCCGCCCTCGAGGAGCGAGAAGCAGAGCAAACAGACGAGGTGACCGCATAATGGTTGACGCATCCGAATTCATCGACGAGGCAGTCGAAGAGATCCGCGAACAGATCGGCGACGCCAACGCCGTCATCGCCCTGTCGGGCGGCGTCGACTCCTCCGTGGCAGCGACGCTCGCCTACGAGGCCGTCGGCGACCAGCTCACCCCCGTCTACGTCGACACCGGCCTGATGCGAAAAGGCGAGACGCAGGGGATCCGGGAGACGTTCGACTTCATGGACTCGCTCCGGATCGTCGACGCGACGGACCGGTACTTCGACGCGCTGGAAGGGGTCATCGACCCCGAGGAGAAGCGCGCCGTCATCGGCGAGGAGTTCATCCGCGTCTTCGAGCGCGAGGCGCGCGACGTCGACGCCGACTACCTCGTGCAGGGGACCATCTACCCCGACCGCATCGAGAGCGAGGGGAACATCAAGTCCCACCACAACGTCGGTGGGCTCCCCGAGGCCGTCGACTTCGACGGCATCGTCGAGCCCGTTCGCGACCTCTACAAGGACGAGGTGCGCGAGGTCGCCCGCGAGCTCGGTCTCGAGGAGGTCATCTCGGAGCGCATGCCGTTCCCCGGTCCGGGCCTGGCCGTGCGCGTCGTGGGTGAGGTCACCCGCGAGAAGGCCGAGGTCGCCCGCGAGGCCTGCCACGTCGTCGAGGAGGAGCTCGAGGAGTACGAGCCCTGGCAGGCGTTCGGCGCCGTCATCGGGAAGGCGACGGGTGTGAAAGGGGACAACCGCGTCCACGGCTGGGTCGTCGCCATCCGCTCGGTCGAGTCCCGCGACGGGATGACCGCCCGCGCCCAGGAGATCGACTGGGAGACGCTCCAGCGCATCCAGAGCCGCATCACCGGCGAGAACGAGAACGTCGCCCGCGTCGTCTACGACGTGACCCACAAACCGCCCGCGACCATCGAGTATGAGTAACGTCATCGTCGCCGGTCCGGACGAACACGGCCTCGGCGAGGAACTGGCGGAAGCGGGCGCGACCGTCACGCGCATCCCCGACGTCGTCTCCGCGGCCACGCTGGAGGACGCCGGCATCCACGACGCCGACGTCCTCGTCCTCACCGACACGGCGGAGGCGACCGCGATCCCCATCGCGAAGGAGCTGAACCCGGACATCCGAGCCGTCGCGTACGCGGAGGGGTCGCTGCCGGAGTCGATGGCGGCCATCGCCGACATCTCCGTCGACCCCCGCCTGATGGCCCCCGACGTCGTCGCCGAGGAGCTGCTCGGCGAGGGCGAGGAACTCTGAGGCCTCGGAGACGGTTCCTTTTAAGCAGCCACCGACACGCTGGTGGCTCCTTTTAAGTAGCCGCCCGCATGCGGACCGCTATTCGGACGGTCGGCCGTCGGAGAGCGCGACCACGCCCGTCGCCGCCAGCACGGCGACGAACGGGAGCGGAACCAGCCAGTACTGCTCGTAGGACCTGAACAGGAGCGGGAACAGCGCCGCCGCCAGCGAGAGCGCGAGGAGCGCGGCGTCGGGAGCGGCGGCCTCCAGCCGGTCGCGATGGATCCAGCCCAGCCACGCGAGCGGAACGAGCGGGAACAGCTGTGCGAGGACCGTCCCGGTGTACATGAGCCAGCGGCCCGGCTGCGTGATCAGCCACGTGCCCGCGAGGTACGAGCCGGGGCTCGTCGCGTCCGGGTGGACCGCGCTCGTTTCGACGCCCGGGAGCAGCGGGACCCCGTAGCTCCAGTGGAGCGCGGCGCTCGTCGCCTCGACGCCCCAGATAGCGCCGACGGCCGCGAAGGTCCCGACCCCGAGCGTCGCGCCGGCGAACAGATACGCGAACGCGTCGCGGATCGGGGACTGGTCGCCGGCGCCGGCGTCGGCGTCGGCGCCGTCCGCCGTGGCCCCGGCGCCGTCCGCCGCGGTCCCGGCGCCGTCCGCCGCCGCCCCCTCGCGCCACACGGCCCACAGCAGCACGGGGACGAACGCGGCGGCGTAGGCGTTCACGAGCGCGGCCGCGGCGACCGCGAGGCCGCGGACCGCCGGCCGCGACGCGACCAGCCCGAGCAGCACGAACGCGACCATGATCGGCCGGCTGTTGATCGTGTTGCCGCCCAGCAGCGGGAGCGCCAGCAGGAAGAGGACGCCGCTGGCGACGGCGACACCCGGTGCGCCGGCGTCGTCGAGCCAGTACCAGAGCAGCGCCGCCGTCGCGCCGTTGGCGACGCCGACGAGCAGCAGCATGCCGAACGTGTACTCGCCGGCGACGGCGACGGCGACGTTCGCCAGCTGCCAGCCCGGTGGCTTGTTGTCCGCGAGCCCCGGCCCGTACAGCGTGGCGCCGCTCGCGACCCGGGACGCGATGGGGTAGAACATCCGCGTGACGTCGGGGTTCGGCGCCGCGTTCCCCCAGCGCAGGTCGCCGTATCGGCCGAACGCGAGCCCGAGCCCGGTGAGGAGAAACGCCAGGGGCCAGGCGACCGTCCCGTTCCGCAGTCGTCCGACGACCCGTCGTCGGAGGCGTGACGTGTCCATCGACCTTTCCGCCTACCGGCAGCGGCACCATGTAAACTCCGGTCCGTTCGGGTCGCGCGGGGCCGGTCCGTTCACGGTCATCGGGCAGGGGAGCCCGTCAGCGAGTCGCGACGCCCAGACGTACCTGTGCGGGCCCGGATGGCACGCGCCCCCGGGAATACGACCTCAGTACCCCTGCGCGTTGCCGTCCTTCCGCGGCTCCGTGGCGCCCGAGAGCACGCCGTCGGCGTCGCGGCGGGTGATCTGCGCGCCGCCGAACAGCTGCGGCGACAGCGTCCGCACGTCGTGGCCCTTGCGGACGAGCTTCGCCGCGATGTCGTCGTCGAACTGCGGTTCGAGCGCGAGCTCGCCGTCCTCGCGGTAGCGCCAGCGCGGCTGGTCGAGGGCGGCCTGCAGGGGCATGTCGTAGTCGACGATGTTCGAGATGACCTGGACGTGGCCCTGCGGCTGCATGTAGCCGCCCATGACGCCGAAGGCGGCCCAGTCGCCGTCCTCGAACTCCGCGAGGCCGGGGATCAGCGTGTGGAACGGGCGCTTGCCCGGCTCGATGACGTTCGGGTGGTCCTCGTCCAGCGAGAAGGAGGAGCCGCGGTTCTGCAGCGCGATGCCGGTGTCGCCGGCGACGAGCCCGGAGCCGAAGCCGGCGAACCGGGAGTTGATGAAGGAGACGACGTTGCCCTCGTCGTCGGCGACGGTGAGAAGGACGGTGTCGGCGTCCTCGGCGTTCGCGTCCGGCACGCCGAAGGAGACGTCCTCGTTGGCCTCCTCGCCGACCTCCTCGGCGCGCTCCGCGGCCCACTCCTCCGAGCCGAGCGGCGGGATCTCCTCGTACTCGGGGTCCGTGATGTAGCGGTGGCCGTCGTGGAAGGCGAGCTTCAGCGCCTCCGCGAAGTAGTGGACGCGCTCGGGCGAGTCGAGGTCGTACTCGCCGGCGCCGAGCTCCTCGGCGATGTTCAGCGCCTCCAGCGCGATGAGCCCCTGGTTGTTCGGCGGGAGCTCGTGGATCTCCGCGCCGTTGTACGTCGTCGAGACCGGCTCCGGCCACTCGACCTCGAAGTCCGCGAGGTCGTCGACGGTCATGAAGCCGCCCTGGTCCTGCACTTCCGCGGCGATGGCCTCCGCGATCTCGCCTTCGTAGACGACGTCCGCGCCCTCTTCGGCGATGCGCTCCATCGACGCGCCGAGTTTGGGGAGCGTCACGTACTGGCCCGTCGACGGTGCCTCGCCGTCGAAGAGGAACGCCTCGCGGGCGTGGTCGGTCTCGAAGAGGTCCTCGCCGTGCTGCCACTGCGCGGAGACGACCTCCGAGACGGGGTAGCCGTCCGTCGCGTAGCGGATCGCGGGCTGGAGCAGCTCGCCGAGCTCCTTCTCGCCGAAGCGCTCCGCGGTCGCCTCCCAGCCGCGCGCGGTGCCCGGGACGGTGACGGCCTGGGCGCCGGTGCCCGGCATCTCCGCCTCCTCGGGCGTCTCGGCGTCCGTGTCGGGGTCTTCGGCGACCGCCTCGCGAACGTTCTCGAGCGTCGCGTCCGCGGGCGCGCCGCCACAGGCCCGCATCGCGCCGACGTCGCCGTCGGCCGTCTTGTACAGCGCGAACACGTCGCCGCCGAGCCCGGTCGAGGTCGGCTCGGCGACGTTCAGTGCCGCCGCCGTCGCCACCGCGGCGTCGAAGGCGTTGCCGCCGTCGCGCAGGATCTCGATCCCGGCTTCGGAGGCGAGCGGCTGACTCGTCGAAACGACGCCCTGCTGGCCGTAGACGGTCGATCGGCGCGAGTTGAACCTGTCGAGGTCTGGCTCCATACCCGCGTTTCGGGCAGCCCGGGGTAAAGTATCCCACCGAATTGTTCCGGGCGACCGCGGTCCCCATCGAACCCAAATAGTTCCGGCATGTCCTATACAGGTCCGGCACGCTCACTCGCACACATGACGTTCTCACTCTGCGTACGCGAGGAGACCGACGCCGGCCCCGTCTTCGGGGTCGCCGTCACGACCGACGCGCCAGCAGTCGGCGCGCTGGCCCCGTTCGCGAGCGACCGGGGCGCCGTGAGCACCCAGGCGTTCGTCAACGTCCGGCTTGGGCGAACGGGCATCCGCCTGCTCGACGACGTCCCGCTCGAGCAGGCGCTGTCGGGCGTCCTCGCCCGCGACGAACACAGCGAGCTCCGCCAGCTCCACGGCGTCGACGCGGAGAGCGTGTTCGCGCACACGGGCGCGGACACCGAGGGCTGGTCCGGCCACGAGACCTACCCCGAGGAAGGGGTCACGGCCGCCGGCAACATGCTCGAGGGCCCGGATGCGCTCCCGGCCGCCGCCGAGACGTTCATCGACTCCGCGCCGACCGACGAACCGGACGCTGGCCTCGTCCCCCGGTTGATCGACGCGCTCGACGCCGGCACCGACGCCGGCGGCGACAAGCGCGGCCACAGTTCCGCCGCCGTCGTCGTCGACGCGCCGAAGACGACCGCCTACCACGACCTCCGCGTCGACCACCACGAGGACCCGATCGCGGAGCTGCGCCGCGTCTACGAGGCCGCCCACGACGCCAGCGGCGGCTTCAGCGAGGACTCGAAGGAGCGGATCTTCGACTGACGGTCGCGACGGCGGTCAAGAGTTTGCCCGTTCCTCGTGAGAGAGGGACGGACTCAGCGTCTTCGACGTCGCGGACGAGCTAGTGAAGCTGGAGCTGGGGGAGGGACGCAGCCCGCATCCCCCCGGAAACCACCCGCAAGCTGTTGGTTCACCGGGTCAGACAGCTGGTCGCCGTCGGCGCGCCGGCGGGACTGATGCTCCCGAAAGCTCGCACGCGAACGCTCGCTGGACCGACGCCCTCGACGACGTTCTTCGCTCGTTGACTCGGATAGATAACTTCGGAATCGGGAAGTAATTGTCCAGAAAAGTCGACGAATTACGTCCTTATATCGTGAGAGACTGTTTATAAATCGGACGAGCGTGTTTCTACTCTCCCGGAAATTGTGTTATTTCAACGATAGGCTTTAACACTATTCGTTGGGCACGTTGTGGCGTGAGAAGCAAAATGAACGTCCACAGTTCAGCAGAAAAGATGCGTGTTTGTCTCTGTACGGGGGCGATCGATGAGTAACGAGAAAGAAACCTGGAAGGACGGACTCTACGGCGACGAGGTCCGCGAGCAGCTCGAGACCTTCGCCGAGCAGGGGTGGGAATCCATCCCCGAGGAGGAGCGCGCGAAGTGGTTCTCGCGGTTCAAGTTCTGGGGCGTGTTCCACCACCGCGAGGGACAGGAGTCGTACTTCATGATGCGGTTGACCAACGCCGGCGGCAAGCTCGACCCCGGGCAGCTGCGGGCCATCGGCGAGGTCGCCGACGAGTACGCCAGCGGTCCCGTCGAGAACCCGGAGTTCGGGGACGCCTGGATCGACTTCACGACGCGCCAGTCGATCCAGCTCCACTGGCTCAAACTCGAGGACGTCCCCGAGATCTGGGAGAAACTCGAGTCGGTCGGCGTCTCCACGCGGTCGGCGGGCGGCGACACGATGCGGAACATCTCGGGCTGCCCCGTGGCGGGAAAGGCCGAGGAGTACGTCGAGACCCGGGAGCTGCTTGAGGCGATCCAGGCGGAGATCCGCGGCGACGACGCCCTCAGCAACATGCCCCGGAAGTTCAACATCTCCGTGACGGGCTGCAAGCAGGGCTGCGCGCAGGACGCGATCAACGACGTCGGCCTCGAACCGGCCCGCAAGCTCGTCGACGGCGAGGCGGTCGTCGGCTTCAACGTGCGCGTCGGCGGCGGCCTGGGCGGCCGGGAGCCCCGCGAGGCCCGGCCGCTGGACCTCTTCGTTCGGCCGGACCAGGCGAAAGCGACGGTCCGCGCGTTCGTCGAGTTCTACCACGCCGAGGGCGACCGGGAGAACCGCTCGAAGAACCGGGCGCGGTTCTTCGTCGACGACCTCGGCCCCGAGGCGATCCGCGAGGCGCTCGCCGACCGGCTGCCCTTCGAGCTGGAGCGCGCGGGAACCGACTTCCGCGGCGAGTACACGTACAACGCCGGCAAGCCGAGCGAGCAGGGTGCCCACGACCACGTCGGCGTCTACGACCAGACGGACGGGAAGAACTACGTCGGGCTCTCGGTGCCCGTCGGGCGGATGCCCGCCGAGGACGTGATCGAACTCGCCGACCTCGCGGACGCGTACGGCTCCGGCGAGGTCCGGCTGACGCGTCGCCAGAACCCGATCATCATGGACGTGCCGGACGGCAACCTCTCGAACCTGCTGACGGAACCGTTGCTGGCAACGTACCAGCCGGAACCGAACCCCTTCGAGCAGGGCGCGATGGCCTGCACCGGGACGGAGTTCTGCTCGCTCGCGCTGACGGAGACGAAGGCGCGGATGGCCCGCATGCTCCAGTGGCTCGGCAGGACGACCGACCTCCCGGCCGACGTCGACCGGATCAAGCTCCACTACTCCGGCTGCACGGCCGACTGCGGGCAGGCGATGACGGCGGACATCGGGCTGCAGGGGATGCGCGCCCGGAAGGACGGCGAGATGGTCGAGGCGATCGACGTCGGCGTCGGCGGCGGAATGGGGGAGGACCCCGCGTTCATCGACTGGGTGCGCCAGCGCGTCCCCGCCGACGAGGTGCCGGGGCTGATCTCGAACCTCGTGGAGGCGTACGCGGCGCTCCGGGAGGACGGCCAGACGTTCCGTGAGTGGGTCGACGCCACTGGCCACGAGACGATCGTCGAACTCGCGGAACCGGCGGAGGTCTCGGGCTACGCGGACCCCTGTCTCACCGACGGGAAGCAGTCCTGGTACCCCTTCGACGACGGCGAGAGCCCGGCGCCGACGGCGCCCGACGGGACGCCGCTGGATTCCGAATCCGAAGCCGACGCGGAAACGAGCGCGGAGGCGAGCGACTGATGCCCCGCCACCTCAACGTCACGGCGAACACGACGTTCGACCACCTCCCGGCGCGGGCGACGGGCAACGGTTGGGACGCCGAGACGGTCGCCATCGTCGACGTCGAGTCGCCGGGCGACGAGCCGACAGTTCGCGTCGGCCTGGAACTCGACGCCGACGTGGACGGCCTTCCGCACCACGCCGCCTTCCTCTCGCTCTCCCCCGCGCAGGCCCGGACGTTCGCCGGCGACCTGGAACGCGTCGCGACGGCCGCCGAGAACGGCGAGACGATCACCAGCGGGCGCCACTAATGTACGAGGACACCCTCGCCACGGTCGCGGACGGCGCGGCGACGAAGGCCCGGCTCTCGCGCGACCGGCTCGGCGCGTACCTCGTCCACTCGGGGATGGCCGGCGCGTACGTCGGGCTCGCCATCGCGCTCATCTTCGCGCTCGGCACGCCGCTCGCCGCCGCCGGCTCCCCGTTCACGGGCGTCGTCATGGCGGGCACGTTCGGCATCGCGCTGAGCCTCGTCATCGTCGCCGGCTCGGACCTGTTCACCGGGAACACGATGGTGATGATGGTCGGCGCGCTGCGCGGGCGGACCGACTGGGCCGACCTCGCGCGCGTCTGGTCGTGGTCGTGGGCCGGCAACCTCGCCGGCTCCGGCCTGCTCGCGCTGCTGGTCGTCGCGGCCGGCACGTTCGCGACGGACCCGTCGCTCGTCGTCGACGTCGCCGCGAGCAAGATGACCGCCGACCCGTCGACGCTGTTCGCGCGGGCGATCCTCTGTAACTGGCTCGTCGTGCTGGCGGTCTGGAGCGCGAAGAAAGTCGACAGCGAGGCGGCGAAGCTGCTGATGATCTGGTGGTGTCTCCTCGCGTTCATCGGCTCCGGCTACGAGCACAGCGTCGCCAACATGACCCTGCTCACGATGGCGAACCTGCTCCCGCACGGGAGCGCGGTCTCCTGGGCCGGGATGGCGTACAACCTGGCCGTCGTCACGGCCGGCAACGTCGTCAGCGGCGCGCTGTTGATGGGCGGCGCCTACTGGTACGTCGCCGACGCCGAGGCGCGGACGGGAGTCGGAAGCGACCCCGCGCCGGCGAGGCCTTCGGACGCCGACGACTGACGCGTATTTAAAAGGACTCGGCTGGGCGGGCCGCTACTCGATCTCCGCCGACCCGGGCGCGTCCGGGTCGAGTCGGTGACAGCTCGCCCACCCTTCCGTCTCGCGGTGGGTCCGGCTCGGGCGCTGCTCCTCGCACGGAGACGTGAACGCGTCGCCGACGATGTCGGCGGCGTCCTCGACGTCCCCGCCGGCGAGCGCCAGGGCGGCTTCCCGGACCACGTCCGCCGCGTCCGACGGTAGCTCCTCGAGGTCGCGGTCCAGCGACCGCTCGATGAGGTGGTCGGCGACGGCGTCCTCCGACTCGGACCCGATCCGCTGAGCGGCGGCCTCGGGGTCGATGGCGTCGTCGAGGATCCGGTTGCGGAACGCGAAGACGTCCCGGAAGGCCGCCTGGTCGCCGCCCCAGTCCTCGGGCGGGATGACGGCCGGACACCGGGTGTGGAACCGGCAGCCGGACGGCGGGTCGATCGGTGACGGGACGGTACCCGAGAGGATCGTCCGGTCCGTCCGCGTCTCCGGGTCGATGCGCGGGACCGCCGAGAGCAGCGACTTCGTGTAGGGGTGCTGCGGGTTCTCGAACAGCTCCTGCGTGTTCGCGATCTCGACGATCTCGCCGAGGTACATCACGGCGACGCGGTCGGCGATGTGCCGCACCACCGAGAGGTCGTGCGTGATGAACAGCAGCGAGAGTCCCAGGTCTTCCTGGAGCTCCTCCAGCAGGTTGATGATCTGCGCCTGCACGGAGACGTCCAGCGCGGAGACGGGCTCGTCGGCGACGATGAGCTCCGGCTCGACGGCGAGCGCGCGGGCGATGCCGACGCGCTGCTGTTGCCCGCCGGAGAACTGGCCGGGATACCGGTCCATGTGGCCCGGTTTGAGGCCGACGAGCTCTAAGAGCTGCTCGGCGCGGTGTACGCGGAGCTCGTTCTCGGACGCGTCGACCGCGACCCGGATCTCGTAGCCGTCCCCTTCCTCCGTCACCGTCGCCGACAGGACGTCGTCGTCGAAGCCGAGGTCGACCGTCAGGCCGTCGGCCTCCTCGGCCGACCGAACCGTGACGTCGACGACGGAGACGCCACCTTCGGCCCGAACCGCGCGGTCGACGTCGTCCGCGACGGTCACGGAGACGGGGTCGGTCACGTCGTCGGCGACGGTCACGTCCGCCGTCGTCCGGACGTCCGGGTCGGAGACGGGGAAGTCGTGGACCTCCATCGGCGCGGTGATGATGTCCCCGACCGTCTGGCGCGGGTTCAGCGACGCGAGCGGGTCCTGGAAGATCATCTGGAGGTCCTTGCGGTACGGGCGCATCTTCCGGCCGGTGAGGCCGGTGATGTCCTCGCCGCGGTAGCGGACCGTCCCCTCCGTCGCCGTCTGGAGGTTCAACAGCGTCTCGCCCAGCGTCGACTTCCCGCAGCCGGACTCGCCGACGACGGCGAGCGTCTCGCCGTCCTTCACCTGCAGGTCGACGCCGTCGACGGCCTTCACGTCGCCGCCGGCGCCGAGCAGCTTGTCGACGAGGCCGTCGGACTGGTCGAAGTGCTTCTTGAGGCCCTGGGCCTCGAGGACGACGTCGTTCGCGTCGTCGGGGCCCGCGTCGGTCCCCGTCGAGACCTCGTCGCTCGTGGCGTGTGGTTCCGAGCTCATAGCCGATCACCTTCCGGGCCGCGGCGGAGGCAGGCCGCCTCGTGGTCCGTGCCGCCCTCCCCGACGTCGCGGAACTCCGGATCGATCTCGAAGCACTCGCGTTCGGCCTCCGGACAGCGCGGCGCGAAGTGGCAGGCGAACGGGATGTCGATGAGGTCCGGGACGTTGCCCTCGATGGGCGTCAGGTCCTGGTCCTCGACGTCGATCCGCGGCGTGCTCGCGATGAGCCCCTGCGTGTAGGGATGCTGCGGATTGCTGAACAGCTCCTCGGTCTCCGCGCGTTCGACGATCTCGCCGGCGTACATCACGTTCACGCGGTCGCAGGTCTCCGCGACGACCGCGAGGTCGTGCGTGATGAGCAGGATCGAGGTGTCGAACTCCTCTTTGAGCCCCGTCAGCTCTTCGAGGATCTGCGCCTGGATCGTCACGTCGAGCGCGGTCGTCGGCTCGTCCGCGACGAGCAGGTCCGGCTCGCAGGACAGCGCCATCGCGATCATCGCGCGCTGGCGCATCCCGCCGGAGAACTGGTGGGGATAGTCCGTCGCCCGGCTCTCGGGTTCGGGGATCTCCACCGCCTCCAGCATCTCGATCGCGCGGCGCCAGGCCTCGCCGTTCTTGGCCGCGCCGACGATCTTCCGCTTCATCTCCGCCGACAGCGACACCGACTCGCCGACGTCCTGGTGGAGCCGGACCGTCTCGGCGATCTGCTCGCCGACGGACAGCGTCGGGTTGAGGCTGTTCATCGGGTCCTGAAACACCATCGAGATCTGGCCGCCGCGGACCCGTTCGAGCTCGGCTTCCGTCTTGTCGACGAGCGAGTCGCCGTGGAGACGCACGTCGCCGCCGACGATCTCGCCCGGCTCCTCGACGATCCCCGCGACGCTCTCCGCGAGGACGCTCTTGCCGGAGCCGGATTCGCCGACGAGGCCGACGATCTCGCCGGACTCGATGGTGAGGTCGACGCCGTCGACCGCCTTCACGACCCCGCGGTCGGTGGGGAACTGCGTCTGCAGGTTCTCGACGCCGAGCAGCGGCGTGTCGTCGCCGGCGGTGCCGACGGCGTCGCCGGCCGCATCGCCGTCGCGGTCGGTCGTGCCGGCCGCGCCGGCCGAGGGCGCAGCGTCGCTCACTGGCCCACCTCCCCTTCGGAGACGTCGAAGGCGTCACGCAGCCCGTCGCCGAGGGTGTTGAACGCGAGGACGGTGACCATGATCGCGAGGCCGGGCATCACGGAGATCCACCAGGCCTGCGAGATGAACTGTCGGCCGCCGGAGATGAGCAGCCCCCAGGTCGGGGTCGTCGGCTTCACGCCGAGCCCGAGGAACGAGAGGCTGGCCTCCGCCAGGATGGCGAAGGGGATCATCAGCGTCGCCTGCACGATGAGCGGGGCAACGGCGTTCGGCAGCATCTCTTTAAACATGATCCGGAGGTCGCCCATCCCGACCGCGCGCGCGGCGGTGACGTACTCCTCCTCGCGTATCGACAGCACTTCCCCGCGTATCAGCCGGGCGAAGTCGTCGATGAAGGCGATGCCGATCGCTAGCACGACGTTGACCACCCCGAGGCCGCCCATCACGGCGATGATGCCGACGCCCAGGATGATCTCCGGGAACGCCCACTGGAAGTCCACGTACCGCATGATCACCGAGTCGATCCAGCCGCCGTAGTAGCCCGCGAGAATGCCGAGGATGGTGCCCACGGTGAACGCGAACGCGACGGTGGCCAGCGCGACGAGCAGCGAGATGCGCGCGCCGAAGACGATCCGCGAGAGGATGTCGTGCCCGAACGAGTCGGTGCCGAGCACGTGCGTGACCGTCTCCTGCTGGCCGTCGTCGTCGAAGTCGCCGACGGACTCGCTCATCGGCGGCTGCATGAAGTTGTACGTCTGTTCGGGCGGGTGCGGCGCGACGACCGGCGCGAAGACCGCGGTGACGACGAACAGGACGACGACGAGCGCGCCGGCGAGCGCGAGCTTGTCCTGTTTCAGCACCGAGACGATCCGGTCCGCCGTCGTTCGGTACTCCTCGACTGACTGGTCGGTCTCGTACTCCGCCGGCACTTCGCCGACGCCGAACTCGCCCTGCTGGCGGCCGAACGCGGGGGCGTCGCCGCCGTCGGTACGGGCAGGTGCGTCGCCGCCGTCGGTACGGGCAGGTGCGTCGCCGCCGTCAGTCCGACCGGGTGAATCGTCAGTCATGCGCTCTCACCTCCGTAGCGGATGCGCGGGTCGATAGCAGTGTAGGCGATGTCGACGAGTAGGTTCATGAAGATAAACACGCCCGAGATGAGCAGGATCGTCACCTGCGTCACCGGGTAGTTACGTTCGAGGATCGAGTTGACGAGCAGCCGGCCGAGCCCCTGGATCCCGAAGACGATCTCGACGGTGACGCTCCCGCCGAGGATCAGCGCGAGCTGGATGCCCGCGATGGTGACGACCGGGATCATGGCGTTCTGGAGCGCGTGCTTGTACAGCCGGGTGCGCGAGCCGACGCCCTTCGCGAGGGCGGTGCGCATGTACTCCTCGTTCAGCGTCTCGATGAGCGAGGAGCGCATCATCCGCGTCACGCCGGCCGCGTACGGGAGGCCGACGGCGACGCCCGGCAGCACGATGCTGCGGAGCCACGGGCCGACGCCCTCCGAGAGCGGCGTGTACCCCACGACGGGGAACCAGCCGAGGCGCACGCCGAAGAGGATGGCGAGCAGGATGCCGACGAAGAAGGCCGGCATCGAGATGCCGAGGAACGCGCCGAGCGTCGCGACGTAGTCGGCCAGCTCGTTGCGCCGCGTCGCGCCGATGACGCCCGCGGGGATGGCGATGCCGAGGCCGACGACGACGCCGAAGGCCGCGATGGAGAACGTCTTCGGCGCGGCCGACGCGAGCAGCGTGCCGACGGACTCGCCGGAAGTGATACTCTGCCCGAAGTCGCCGACGAGCATGCCGGTCAGCCAGTCGACGTACTGGACGGGCAGGGGTTTATCGAGGCCGAGCTGCTGTCTGAGCGCCGCCACCGCTTCCGGCGTCGCTTCCTGCCCGAGCATCGCGCGGACGGGGCCGCCCGGCACGGCTCGCAGTCCGAAGAACACCGTGGTGGCGACGAGCCACATCACGAAGAGGGCGTGCCCGGTACGCTTTGCGATGTACCGCCACATTACTCGTCGAGCGAGACCGTGTGGAAGTTCCGGAGCCCGGAGATGTGCTGGAAGCCCTGGACCTCGTTGCGAACGCCGGCGACGTCGTCCTGGTGGATGAGGTACGCGTGCGGCACGTCGGCGATGAGCTTGTCCTCGATCTCCCAGAGGAGCTCCTTGCGCTTCTCCTTGTCAGTTTCCGCGCGCTGCTCCGCGAGCAGCTGGTGGATCTCCTCGTTCTCGTAGTTGACCCAGTTCCAGACGCCGTCCTCGCTCCGGAGCCGGTAGAAGTTCCACAGCGACTGCTCGGGGTCGGGGTCGACGACGCTGCCACTGATGGTCGTGTCGTAGTCGCCCTCCTCGTAGCGCGTCCAGTAGGTCGAGGTCGTTACCTGCTCGACGTCGACGTCGAGGCCGGCGGCGTTGAGCTGCTGGCGCATGGCCTTCGCCTGCCGGAGCGTGCTCTCCGTCGTGAGGATGGAGAAGCTCGCGCTGTCGGCGCCGGCTTCCTCGAGCAGCTGTTTGCCCTCGTCGGGCGCGTAGTCCTGGTCGTCCGGCTTGTCGTCGCGCCAGACCCACTCGGTCCCCTTGTTGATGGGGCCGGTGTCGGCGAGCGCGTTGCCGAAGTAGGCGGTCTCGACGAACTCCTCGTTGTCGATGCTCTTGGCGATGCCGCGGCGGACCTGCTTGTCGCCGAACGGCTCGCGCTCCTGGTTCATCGCGAGGCCGTACCAGTTGATTCCCGGCGCGACGTCGACCTTCGCGTCCTGCGAGCTCTCGACCTGGTCGAGGTTCTGGAGCGGCAGCAGGTTCGCGAAGTGGATGTCGCCGGAGCGGAGCGCGTTCACGAGCGAGGACGGCTCCGGGATCGGCTGGACGTCGATACCGTCGAGGTACGGCAGCTGGTTCCCGTTCTCGTCGGTCTCGAAGTAGTCGTCGTAGGCGTCGAGCGTGATGCTCGACCCGACGTCGTGCTCGACGATCTCGAAGGGACCGGTGCCGACGGGCGCCACCTCGTACTGGTCGGCGCCCATCTCCTCGATGGCGGTCTGGTTGACGATGGTGCCGGCGCGGCCCGGCCCCCGCGTCAGGTAGATCAGCGCGACGACGTTCGGCTCCTCCCAGCGGAGGGTCACCGTGTAGTCGTCGACGATCTCGACGCCGCCGTCGTCGATCGGCTTGAGCCCGCCCAGCTTGCCGGCTGCCGGGGTCTCCTCCTCGATCGTCCGCCGGAGCGTGTACTCGACGTCCGCGGCGGTGAACTCCTCACCGTTGTGGAAGGTGACGCCCTCGCGCAGGTCGAAGGTGTAGGTCGCGCCGCCGTCCTCGACCGTCCAGTCCTTCGCGAGGTCGCCGCGGACCGTGAGGTCCGGCTTCAGCGTGACGAGCCCGTTGAAGACGTTGCCGGCGAGCTGGAAGTTCTGCGCGACGCTGATGTACGGCGGGTCCAGCGTGTCGATGCTGCCGGTGAACCAGCCGGCCTGGAGCCGGCCACCGGTCGAGACCTCGCCGTCGCCGCCCTCGGTCGCGTCGCCGGAGCCGTCCGAGTCGCCGCCGGCTTCAGTGCCCCCGTCGCCGCCACCGCCCGCACAGCCGGCCAGCCCACCGAGCCCGGCCGCGCTGAGCAGCTGGACGGCAGTCCGCCTGTCGACTTTTGGTCCGTCGAGCGCTTCGGTATCGATATCGCTTCCCATGGTTCTACGTTACAGGTCCGGTCACACGGCCATGAGTTGTACACCAAATATATCCGGTCACCCCGCGGTTTCGCAAGAATTGTGGCGTCTCCCCGGCGATACCACGGTATCGAGTGACCTGCGGACCGTGGGCCGGGGGCGGGGCTGGGGACTCATCCGGGGCCCGTCCGGGCGCTTCCGAAGCTGGCCCGCCACTGGTGCCCGGGCAACTCCCTTACGTCGGTACGAAGCGCGTAAGTCGATCGGGGTCCTGCGTCCACGTATGCGCGAGGTGACGCTCCGAATCCGGCACAACGGCGAGCCGGAGTCCGAGATCAGCGGCCGCTACCCGGACGTCACCATCCGGTCCGTCTCCTCGATGACCGGTCGCGGGGCGGAGCGGAAACGCATCATCGAGCTCAGCGGCGACGCCGATTCGATCCCCGAGTTCCTCGCCGAGTTCCGCGAGGCGGACGCCGTGACCGAGGCCGAACCGCTCTCCCCGCTCGGGAAATCCCGCGTGTACGTCGCGCTGATCGTCGACTCGTACAGCTGGGACAGCATCTCCCAGCGGCTCTCCGACAGGGGGATCCACTACCGGATGGGAACGACGATCAACGACGGCTGGGAGCGGTGGACCGTCTACATCGAACCGGACGACGACCTCTCGGCGCTCATCCAGTCGCTGGAGGACGCCGGCAACGACGTGGAGCTGGTCCGGAACGTCGCCCTGAGCGAAGTCGACCGCCCGCCGCAGCTGGAGGTGACGCGCTTCCTCGACGACCTCAGCCCCCGCCAGCGCGAGGTGCTCTCGACCGCCATCGGGATGGGCTACTACGACCACGGCGGCGACGTCGGCGTCGAGGCCGTCGCCGAGGAGCTCGACCTCGCCTCGACGACCGTCTGGGAGCACCTCTCCCGCGCGGAGTCGAAGGTGATGGCCGGGCTGGCCGACCACATCGGCGCCTGAGGGCGGTACCGACGGCTTGCCGAGCGCGTCGCCGTGCTCCCGCCCCGAGGTCGGCACGGCTATCAGTCTCCTCCCGCTACTCATCCCCAATGAGTCACGTCCCCGCCGAGCCGGTCCCGCCCGCGGCGGTGCCCCCGGAGGCCGACAGCGTCCTCGTCCGCGTCGGCGAGGCGGCCACGAAGAGCGAGCGCGTCCGCTACGACATGCAGTCACAGCTCGCCGCGAACCTGACGCACCTCCTCGACGACCGCGAGGTCGACGGCACCGTCGTCCACCGGCGGAACCGCCCCGTCGTCCGGACGACCGAGCCGGCGGCGGCGACGACCGTCGTCACCGACGCACCGGGCGTCGTCTCCGCGAGCCCGGCCCGCTCCGTCGAGCCGACGATGGACGCCGTCACCGACGCGCTGGCGACCATCGCAACCGACCAGGGCCTCGACGGGAGCTTCGCGGTCCGGGTGAACCGCGTCGGCGTCGAGTACCCCTTCGACAGCGAGGACGTCGAGCGCGAGGGCGGCGCCGCCGTCTACGACGCCGTCGACGCCGACGACCCCGAAGTCGATCTCGACGACCCGGACACGGTCTTCCGCGCGGAGATCTACCCCGACGAGGCGTTCGTCTTCGGCCCGAAGCACCAGGGCCCGGGCGGGCTCCCGGTCGGCAGCCAGCGCCCGCTCGTCACGCTGCTCTCCGGCGGCATCGACTCGCCCGTCGCCGCCTTCGAGATCCTGCGCCGCGGCGCGCCGGTCAAACCGGTCTACGTCGACCTCGGCGACTACGGCGGGCCGGACCACCGCGCCCGTGCCGAGGCGGCCGCGCGGACGCTCGCCGAGTACGCGCCGAACCACGTCGACGCGCTCCACGTCGTCGACGGCGGCGACGTCTGTCGCGAGCTCGCCGACACCCTCGAGCAGGGCCGGATGCTCGTCTTCCGGCGGTTCATCTACCGCGTCGCCGCCGACCTCGCGGCCGACTGGGGCGCGACGGGCGTCGTCACGGGCGAAGTGATCGGGCAGAAGAGCAGTCAGACCACGCAGAACATGTCCGTGCTCGACTCCGTGACCGACTTCCCGATCCACCGGCCGCTGCTGACGGTCGACAAGGACGAGATCACCGAGCGGGCGAAGCGGATCGGGACGTATACTGCGGCGGAAATTCCTGCAGGGTGTAACCGGTTCGCCCCGGACCAGCCCGAGACTCGTGCCGGCCTCGCGCAGATGGCCGACATCGAGCCCGACTGGCTGGAAGAGCGAGCAAAAGAGGTTGCTGAGGCGGCTGAGCGCGTCTCGCTTGAGTGAGAGAGGCGATTTCTCTCACGCTGTTTATAAGCAGATTTGCACAGGTGATACGGGCTTGCTCTTGACAGCACCGCAAACGCCCAGAAAGCCCTCGGCCGCTCGCGGTCGCTGAGCGACATATCTGAACCTCTCAGCCTCGAAAGACGGTCCGGGCGGCCTGCAGTAGCGGGCTGCCGGGCTGCGACTTTCTGGTCTTCGTTCGCTCCGCTCACGAAGACACCGCCCGGTTCAGATAGGGGTCGACTCAGCGACTCCCCTTCGGCGCGACCGGCCGCGCCCTTTCAGTCCGCCAGGACAGCATCGCCCAGCAACCGCACCGCGACCGCGACAGCACAGCTACCGCCATACCTCAGCCCTCCCCAGCCTCGGCCGGGGCGCGCCGGCCCAGCACCGCGCGGCGCGCCACCGGCCTCCCTCGCACGCGTTGCTCGCGCGCGCCGACCGCCGCCGGACCGCACGCCAGCCAGCCGGCGAGTGACGGCGGCGAACCAGCCGCCGCGAGCGATGCCCGGCCACCACTCGGTGGGCGGGACTGAAAGGGGCAGCCGCTGCGCGGGACGCCCTGCGAAGTAAGCACCGCAATCCGGCGAACGAGCGACCGGAGGGAGCGAGTTGGTGAGGAGCGCAGCGAGCAGCGCGAGCGCTCAGCGGCTGGGGCTTTCTACGTGTGCCGAGTGGTGTCGTTCGTGACGACTGCCGTTCCTATTTATAAGCCCGAGCGCTCAGCGGCTGGGGCTTTCTGGGTGTTCCGAGTAGTTTCGTTCGCGACGACGGCCGATCCCATTTATAAGAATAACAGTCACCGGCTGGGGCTTTCCGAGCACGTCGAGTAGTGTCGCCGGCGACGATGGCTGACTCTATTTATAAACTCTCACCCAACTCGCCGGCGTCATTAATAAGCCCAGAAACGACCGGACCCAAAACGCCCCGAAACAGTCACTGAGCGTCGCAAATACCGGCAGTGTTTCGCTTGGGGATCGGGTTTTTGCGTGTTGGACGCGAGCGTTCACACATGACCGACCACACAGTCACCCTCTCGGCGGAGCGCTACGAGCGACTCGAGGGGCTCGCGGCGGCCCGCGGCTGCACCGTCGAGGAGCAGATCGCCGTCCTCGTCGACGACGCCTGCGACGGCGCCACCCCGACGCAGGAGGACCTGCCGCTGGGCGTCTGCGACGGCAACCAGGACTGACCGCGACCCACTGCTTTTCCGGCCGGCTCCGAGGATAGCGACGCCGTCCGTCTCGTTTTAAAAAGGTGGCACCGTCGACGGCGACGACGGGGGCGACGAGGGCGACGCGGCCCTACTCGTCGTACGGCCAGCGCCCGCCGGTTTTCAGCTCCTGCACGTAGCCCTCCGGGATGTCCTCCTGGATCTCCTCACGGGAACGGTGCGGGGTCTCGACGTCGGCGCTCGCGAAGCGGAAGACGGCCTCCGCGACGAGCGTCGCGACGTCCCGCAGGTCCCGCGAGTCGAGCTTGTCCAGCGTGTCCGCGTGGGTGTGGCCCCAGCCGCGACCGGACTGCTCGGAGGTGGTCGAGGTCATTACGGCCGGGACGCCCTCCTGGACGAACGCCCACTGGTCGCCGTGCGGGGAGATGGTGTCGCCCGTTTCGAGGGGCGCGTCGAACGCGTCCGTCACCGACTCGAACACCTCAGTCATCGCCTCGAAGCCGTTCGAGCCGACGCGGAGGTTCCGGGAGCTACAGGCGCCGTCGAGGTTGACGACGCACTTGATCTCGTCGTGCGGCGTCGTCTCGGCGGCGTGGTAGGCGCCCCAGAGGCCGGTCTCCTCAGCGCCGAAGGTGACGAGGTGGACCCGGGTCTCGAGGTCGTCCTCGACCGACTTCAGCAGACGGCCGACCTCCGCGACGAGCGCCGAGCCCGCGCCGTTGTCGTTCGCGCCGTCCGCGATGTCGTGGGAATCGACGTGGGCCGTCAGGAACACCGCCTCGTCCGTCTCGGGGCCGACGTCCGCCACGGCGTTGACCGAGGTCGTCTCCTCGTTGCGGCAGTCGACGTCGAGGGTGACCGTCGTCGCTTCGTCGTCGCCGTCCGTCCCCTCCGCCGCCGCGGCGTACCGCGCGAGCTGCTCGCCGACCTCCTTCGAGACGCCGACGGCCGGGATGGGGCCCGGGCGGTTGTGGTAGCCGATCTCGCCGGTCGGCGGGAGCGCGCCCTCGATGTGGTTCCGGAAGACGAACCCCACGGCGCCGTGTTCGGCCGCTTGCGAGTACTTCTCCATCCGGTGGAGCCAGCGGTCGTGCGACTCCGGCGTGTCGGAGGAGGCCATCGCGATGGCCCCCTCGAGCTCGTCGCTCCGCTCCTCGAACTCCTCGTACGTGCCCGTGCCGACGTCGACGACGGGCGCCTCGACCGTCCCGCTCGGGGTCCCGGGCAGCGCGATGACGGCGTGGCTGCCCTCGTACTCGCGCTCGACGGGGCCGGAGACGGAGAGTGCCGAGTCCCCGCGCCACCAGCCGGGAATCTCGAACTCGTCGAGGCCGGCGTTACGGAGGCCGGCCTCCTCGTAGGCCTCGACGACGCGCTCGGCCCCGCGGCGCTCCCCCGCCTGGCCGGCCATGCGGTTGCCGACGTCCGCCAGGTCCGTGAGGAGGTCCCAGGCGAACGACGACGTCTGTGCGTCACCGACGACTGATTCCGGAAGTTCGGGCATGTCGGGAGGGTCGTGGCCCGGTCTTAAGGGCGTGTGGGAACCGGCCGACCCTTCGGTCGGCCCGGAGCCGCGAAACGCGCGGGCTCCAGGGCGGCACAGGCCCAGCGCTGGTCAGGAAAGTGGATGGCGTCGTCGCTGGCGTACTGCTGGTCTCCTCGCGTTACTCCGACTTCCCCCAGTGCGCCGTCCGCTTCGGCCGGTCGGAGACGGCCATCACGTCGAGGTCGTCCGGGCGCTCGGTGTTGAGCGCCTCCAGCGCGGCCTTCGCGCTGGCCGGGGTGGAGAAGTAGGTGATCTCCTCCTCGACGGCGACCTCCAGCAGCTCGCGCTTCCGGGAGATGATGAGGTCGACGTCGCCGCTCCGGGCGGCCTCGACGAGGTCGACCGCCTCCGAGAGCTCGAAGTGCTCGGTGAAGCCGTCGACGAGTTCCTGCCCGGCCTCGGTTTCGGGGTCCGGGAACTCCTCGGCCGAGAGGTCGACGACGGCGGTGCCCGAGCGCGGGATGGGCTTGCCCGTCGAGTCCTGGGCCTTGTCGTAGGCGAGGCCGAAGGACTGGGCCGTGCCCATCACTTCGCCGGTCGACTTCATCTCCGGGCCGAGGCGTGGGTCCGAACCCGGCAGGCGGTCGAACGGGAGGACGACCTCCTTCACGCTGCGGTGTTCCGGGATCTGCTCGGCAACGTCGAGGTCGGCCAGCGAATCGCCGGCCATGACCTTCGCCGCGAGCTTCGCGATGGGGACGCCCGTCGCCTTCGAGACGAAGGGGACCGTCCGCGAGGAGCGCGGGTTGGCCTCGAGCACGTACACCTCGGGCTCCTCGTCCGTGTGGACGCCCGTGACGGCGAGCTGGACGTTCAGCAGGCCGACCGTGTCCAGGGCGTGGGCGATCTCCTCGGTCACCTCGCGCACGCGGCCGAGGGTCTCCTCGGAGAGCGAGCGCGGCGGAATCATACAGGAGGAGTCGCCGGAGTGGACACCGGCGGCCTCGACGTGCTCCATCACGCCGCCGAGCAGGACGTCCTCGCCGTCGGCGACGGCGTCGACGTCGAGCTCGACCGCGTCCGCGAGGTAGTTGTCGACGAGGATGGGCTTGTCCGGCGAGACGCGGACCGCCTCGTCGATGTAGTGTTCCAGCTCCTCGTCGTCGTGGACGACGCGCATCGCGCGGCCGCCGAGCACGTAGGAGGGGCGCACGAGGACCGGGTAGCCGACGTCGTGGGCCAGCTCCAGGGCCTCCTCGCGGCTCGTCGCCGTGCCGCCGATCGGCTGGCTGATGCCCCGCTCCTCCATCAGCTCGTTGAAGCGGTTGCGGTCCTCCGCGAGGTCCATGGCCTCGACGCTCGTGCCCATGATCTCGCAGTCGAGTCCGCGACGCTCGAGCTCCTCCTCGAGCGGTTCGCCGACGTTGACGGAGGTCTGGCCGCCGAACTGGACCATCACGCCGTCGGCGCCGGTCGCCTCGATGACGTCGGCGACCTCCTCGGCGGTGATGGGCTCGAAGAACAGCCCGTCGGAGGTGTCGTAGTCGGTCGAGACCGTCTCGGGGTTGTTGTTGACGACGTGGGCCTCGATGCCCTGCTCGCGCAGCGCGCGGACCGCGTGGACCGCGCAGTAGTCGAACTCGACGCCCTGCCCGATGCGGATCGGGCCGCCGCCGACCACGACGACGCTCTCGACGTCGGGGTCGACGCGGAGCTCGCCCCAGTCGTCCTCGGGGCGCCCGTCACCCGCCATCCACTCGGGCTGGCGCGCGGAGTAGTAGTACGGCGTCGTCGCCTCGAACTCCCCGGCGCAGGTATCGACCTGCTTGTACTCGCGGTGGGGGACCTGGCTCTCGACGTCGTCGACGGTGACGTCGGCCGTTGCCGTGTCACCGTCGCCACCGCCGTTCGCCGTCGCCGTGTCGCCGCCGTCGGTCGCGACGTCGCCGTCGCCGTTCGCGGCGTCACTGTCCGCACCGCCGGACGCGACCTCGGCGATCTCCGCGTTGGTGTGCCCGGTCGTCGCGGCTTCGGTGAACTCGCCGTGCTGGGCGCGCTCCTCGGCCTCGGCGACGTGGGCGAAGCGCTCGACGTACCACTCATAAATGTCCGTCAGCTCGACGACCTCCTCGACGGTGTAGCCGCGGTCGAACGCCTCGAACATCGCGTACGGGCGGTCGGGGGTCGGCGTGATCAGGTAGTCCTCCTCGAGCTCCTCGTCGCTCACGTCGTCCCAGTCGACGGCGGGGTCGTACTCGGAGGAGCGGAGCGCCTTGAGCAGGCTCTCCTCGAAGGTCCGGCCGATGGCCATCGCCTCGCCGGTGGACTTCATCGCGGTGCCGAGCTCGAAGTCGACGTCCTCGAACTTGTCGATGGGCCAGCGCGGCACCTTCGTGACGACGTAGTCGATGGCGGGCTCGAAGGCGGCGGTCGTCTCGCCGGTGATCTCGTTGTCGATCTCGTGGAGGCGCTTGCCGAGTGCGACCTTCGCCGTGACGCGGGCGATGGGGTAGCCCGTCGCCTTCGACGCCAGGGCGGAGGAGCGGGAGACGCGCGGGTTCACCTCGACGACGCGGTACTCGCCGCCGGGCGTCCCGTCGTCGCGCCACGCGAACTGGATGTTACAGCCGCCCTGGATGCCCAGGTCGCGGATGACCTCCAGCGCCGCGTCGCGCATCTCCTGATGGCCGTCGTCCGGGATGACCTGCGAGGGCGTGACGACTGTCGACTCGCCCGTGTGGATCCCCATCGGGTCGATGTTCTCCATGTTGCAGATGATGATACAGGAGTCGTCGGCGTCCCGCATCACCTCGTACTCCAGCTCGACCCAGCCGGAGATGGACTCCGTGACGAGCACCTCGCTGTTCCGAGAGAGGCGCAGGCCCTTGCGCACGCGGTCGACGAGCTCCTCGAATTCGGAGACGACGCCAGAGCCGGAGCCGCCCAGCGTGTACGTCGTCCGCGCGATGACCGGGAGGCCGCCGACCTCGTCGACGGCGTCCTGCACGCGCCCGCGGAACGCCTCCTCGTCGAAGTCGGAGACGGACTCGTCCTCGTCGAGCGAGATGGTCGTCGACGCGGCGACGGGCTGGCCGAGCTCCTCCATGCGCTGGCGGAAGAGGTCGCGGTCCTCCGTCGCGTAGATGGTGTCGAGCGGCGTGCCCATGATCTCGACGTCGTACTCCTCGAGGATGCCCTGTTCGGCAAGTTCGGCGGTGACGTTCAGCCCGGTCTGGCCGCCGAGGCCGGCGATAACGCCGTCCGGGTTCTCCTGCCGGATGACCTCGCTGATGGCCTCGGGCGTAATCGGCTCGATGTACACCCGGTCGGCCATCTCGGGGTCGGTCATGATCGTCGCGGGATTCGAGTTGACGAGCACGACTCGGGCCCCCTCCTCCTGGAGTGCGCGACAGGCCTGCGCGCCGGAGTAGTCGAACTCGGCTGCCTGTCCGATCTGGATCGGGCCACTACCGATGAGCAGGATCGTACGATCCTCGGATGCCCCCGCGTCGGCGTCCGCGGATACCTGTGAGTCGCTCATTACCAGTTCGGAGTACGCACATCGTAATAAGGCCGGCGATAGAATACGATTCTCGCAACCTATTTGCGAAATTCGCAAGCTATGGTGTGACGTAGCACGGCTGCCGATTCTTTAAGAGGGTGCCGTCGCACGCGACGGTATGGGTTCGGATACCGGCGAATCGGCCACCGATCGCGTCGATTCCGCGTTCACGACGCCGCCGCCCCTCGAACCGGGTGACATCGTCGCAATCACGGCGCCGTCGCGGCCGCCGAGCGAGCCGAAGCTGTCGATCGGTCGCGACCGGCTGGAGAGCCTGGGCCTCGAAACGACCGTCTTACCCACCGCGGAGCGCACCGACGCCGACGAGCCGGCCCCGCCCGCCGACCGCGCCGCGGAGCTCGAGGACGCGTTTCGAGATCCGAAAATCGGTGCAGTGATGGCCTACAGCGGCGGCGACGACCAGATCCGGGTGCTCTCGCACCTCGACGGCGACGTCCTCGCAGCCAACCCGACGCGATTCTTCGGTTACAGCGACAACGACAATCTCCGGCTCTTCCTGTGGAACCAGGGGGTCGTCAGCTACGGGATCCAGCTGCACCCGGACCTCGCGTGTGACCTGGAACTGAACGCGTACACGGAGCGGTACCTCCGGCGTGCGCTTTTCGAGGAGTCACTCGGCACGGTCGACCCGGCCGACGAGTGGACCGACGACTGGTACGACTTCGAGGATCCCGAGCCGCGGGAGTGGTACGAGAACCCCGGCCCGACGGTCAGCCGGGGTGACGAGGCGCCCGACGGCGAGGTCACTGGCCGACTCTGGGGCGGTAGCTACGCGATCGTGAAGTGGCACCTCCAGACGGGTCGCTATCTGCCGGATCCTGCCGCGCTCGACGGCGCGATCCTCGCGCTGGAGACCTCGGAGGACGTCCCGGTGCCTCGCGAGGTCGGCTACACGCTGCGCGCGATGGGCGAGCGGGGGCTGCTGGAGCGGTTCGACGGCGTCGCCGTCGGGCGCCCGCAGACCTTCTCCCCGTACGTCGAATGGGAGCCGGACTGCGAGGCGTATCCAGCACAATTGCGGTCGGTCGTCGAGCGGGAGGTGTTTC
Organism: Halosubterraneus shenae; assembly: GCF_050510935.1. Classification (NCBI taxonomy): domain Archaea; kingdom Methanobacteriati; phylum Methanobacteriota; class Halobacteria; order Halobacteriales; family Haloferacaceae; genus Halosubterraneus; species Halosubterraneus shenae. The sequence goes on from NZ_JBNLVO010000001.1 coordinate 299,397, forward strand.
GCTACAATCCGAGTGCCGTCGTCGGCTTCGGCTACGACTTCGGCCACACGGCACCGGCGTTTCCGCTGCCGCTGGGGGCGCGGGCCACGATCCGGGCGGACGGGACGCTCCGCTTCGGATAGCGACCGGCAGGAAGGCTATAGTGTTCGGCACGCGACGTGTCAGTATGGACTGCTCCCGCTGTGAGGCAACGCTCCGACGGTACGAGCTCGACGGGCGCCGCGCACAGGTGTGCGAGCAGTGCGGCTACGTCGGCGTCGACGTCGAACACCGGGACGAGCCCGTCGTCGTGGAGTCGTGGGAGGAAGCCCTCCGGCGGTTTCGCAAGGAGTGATTCGACGGGCCGCGGGCGTTCGGCTTCCCTTTAGTCCTCGCCTTTCCCTCAGTCCTCGGCCTCGGCTTCCGGCTCGCTCCCGTCGTTCGATTCGGCCGTCGATCCGTTGCTGCCGGTCTCCTCGTCCTCCTCGGACCGCGCGGCGACGAGCGCGCCGCTGGCGACGCTGTACATCGGCTCGTCGACGCTGCGGACCTCGCTGATCGAGAAGGGAACCGTCTCCCCCGCGAGATGGTCCGCGAACAGGTCCTCGAAGCCGTCGGGGCTGGAGGTGCCGCCGGTGACGACCACCGGCACGTCGAGCCCCTCCTCGACGTCCTCCTCGTCGACCTCGCGGGCGATGTTCTCGATGACGTAATCGAGGAGGTTCTCGTAGTAGATCGCCAGCGCGCCCTCGACGCCGCCGACGTCCGTGCGGAAGTCCAGCGCGAAGTCGTCCTCCTTGATGCTGGTCACCTTGTCGACGGGCGTCCCCGTCGCGCCCGCCGTCTGCTCGTCGATCCAGTCGCCGCCCCGGGCGATCGAGAAGGTCATTACGGGAACGGCGTAGTAGGCCAGGCAGACGTTGGTCATGCCCGCCCCGAAGCTGACGCCCAGCCCGGTGAAGTCGTTGTCAGCCAGTTCCGAGTAGATGACCGCCATCCCCTCGTTGATCGGCTCCGGGTCGTACCCCATGTCGCCGAGCATCGACTCGAGGGTCTTCTCGTGGTACAGCGTCGAGAGCTCCGAGTCGATCGGGTCCGCTGGGCTGGAGTAGTAGAGCCGCTCGTTGGGCGAGTCCGGCTCCCCGACCACCTGCTCGGTGATGAGCTTGATCATCGGGATCGCGGACGACTCCTCGCTGGAGAGGATGCCGTGTTGCATCGGACGCCGCGTCTCCTCGTTGAAGATGTTCGCGAAGTTGAGGGCGTCGTCGCCGACGACGTACACCTGGTCGTCCTTCCGGATGTGGAGCACGTCGCTCCGCGAGAGCATCTGCTCGGCCATGTCGCTGTACTCGATCTCCACGAAGGAGTTCCGCTGCTGGACGAACACCGTGTCCGAACTCTCCTGTGCCGAGGAGAGAATGTTCATCGTGCCAACGTCGAGTCCTTTAGCCATGTCGATTGGTTACGAATCTCACACTTATAACGTTCATCGCCGATTCGTGGCTCGGTGACTCGCGACGAACACGCCGGGTGCCATGGGCTATCCGCTCTCACCGGATCAATCGCTCCGGAACAATCGCCTGACGCGACCGAAGAGTCCGTCCGGCTCCGCGGCGTCCTCGGCGCGTTGCCGTTCGCGGAGCTCCCGAAGCGCGGCGGTCTGGTCGTCGACGCCGCTGCTGCTGGCTGTCTCCGCGTTGCCGCCCTGAAACGCCTGGAGGCTCTCGACGGCCGCGTCGACGTTCTCACCGTTGGCGCGGGCGACGGTGGCCGACTCGGGATCGATGTTTCCGGCGTCGACGTCCTCGGCGGCGCCGGTTTCGAGTTCGAGCCGGCGGTTCTCCGTCTTCTCGACCCCGCCCCACGAGAGTTCCGCGTCGGCGAGCTCGCGCTCGATGTCGTCGCGCACGGCCGCGTCGCTGACGGTCTCCTCGGCGCTCGCCGCCGCCCCCTCCGGCGTCGGCGACGGAGCCTCGCTCGTCCGTTCGACGTGGTGGGCGACGAGCGACGCGCCGGTCGCGGCGACGACGCCGGCGATGCCGAGGCTGTAGATCGCGACGCCGGTCGCGCTGTGGTCGGGGCTGGTCTCGACGTTCCAGTTGTAGGGGTAGGCCCTGAGGAACAGGGCGACCGCGGCCAGACAGACGGTACTCCCCCCGCCGGTCACGTAGAGCATCCGCTGGTCGACTGGCAGGAGGACGACGACGCTCCCCAACAGCGTCGGGAGGCCGACCGCCGCCGCGACGACGGCCACCTCGCGGATCGCATACGCGGTCAGGCTGTCGCCGTACCGGGTACTCAGGAGGAACAGGACGACGCCAACGCCGCCGAGCGCGATCCCGAGGAAGAACAGGGCGAACCCCACGTACACGTCCACCGTACGGTCGGGGTCGCCGACGTATCGGCGGTAGAACTCGAGCAGTCGATCGGAGGCGGGCATGTCATCGATTTCACACCCCACGGATATCATTATTTTCCCCAGCAGCGGCTGACGCGGTATCGGTGGCAGAGCCGAAAACAGCCGGTTAACGGCTCCGTTGCAGCGGAAACTGGACGCGGAACCGAGCGAGTTCGGCGTCGAGAAGGGGGTGCCGTCGGGCGGAGATCAGGCGTAGGGGTCTTCGGCTTCGAGGTCGCGCTCGGCGCGATACGTCTCCACGAACTCGCTGACGTCGAACTCCAGCATCTGTTCCTCGAACTCGGTCAAGGCGGCCTCGTCGTCGCCGTGACTCACGGCGTGTTCCATCAGCTCGATCACGAGCTCGACGATGATCTCGTGGAGCCGGCGGGAGTCGAACGCTGCGACCCACAGCAGCGCGTAGCCGACGTCGCCGTCGTCGGACGCGTCCGCGGAGACGATCTGCTCCGGGAACTCCTCCATCGCGATCCCGAGCAGGTGCGGCGTGCCGAACTCCGGCATCTCCTCGCTGGTCGTCTCGACGGCCTCCTGGAGCACCTCGACGAGGAACTCCGGCAGGAAGCGGTCCGGCGGGTGGACGTCCATCACGACGGCGTGGGTGTCGCCGCAGTCGCACTCGAAGTCGCGCATCCCCAGATCGAGGTCCCCGAGACGGATCGTCTCCCCGCACGGGAGATCGAGGGCGTCGGTGTCGTCGCCGGGAACGCGTGGCTCAGCCATAGTCGGCGTTAGCGACGCGCGCCGTTAAAAGGCGCGAAACCGGCGTCCGTGGCGGCGCCGGCCTACTCGTACTCGTCCGTCGCGTCGAAGTCGGACTCGCCGACCTCGCTGTCGGTCGCCGCCAGCGACTCGGGCTCCTCGGGTTCGAGCGGTTCCGTTTCGGCCGGTTCCTCGTCGGCTCCGTCCTCGGTCCCCGTCTCGGCTTCCGCTTGCTCGACGTCCCCCTCCTCGACCTCTACCTCTGCTTCGACCTCGATCTCGACGCCCTCCGCGGAGTAGGTGGCTTCGATCAGTTCGGCGTCGTCCCGTTCGACCTCCAGTTCGTCGCTGTCGACCTCGACCTCGATCTCGACGTCGACGGTTACCTCGTCGGTCATGGGCGTCGGTAGCACGGGAGTATTTATAAATGAACTCGCCGCTCGTCGCTCGCCGCTTGCCGCTCGCCGGTCCGAGCCACTCACTCACTGGCGACGGTGACCTCGACGGCGTGCGGGAGCGACGCGTTCGCGCCGTAGCCGTCCTGGTTCCACGGGAACTCGTCTGCGCCGGCCTCGTCCAGGCGCTCGACGGGGTCGGAGAGCCGCGGCGGCTGTCGGCGGCCGCGGTCGTCGGCAGCGCGGCTCACCAGGGTGTGGTCGCCGGGCTCGGGCGTCCAGAGGAAGCGGAACAGCCGCCACGCGCCGGCGTAGTCCGGGCCGAGGAACGAGGCCTCGTCCCAGGTCTCGCCGCCGTCCGTCGAGACCTCGACCGTCTCCAGTGCGGCGTCCCCGGCCCAGGCCATCCCGAGGACCTCGACCTGCCCGTCGCGACGGGGTGCGACCGTCTCGCTGTCTGTCGGATAGCCGACGATCGACTTCGGGAGCTGGTCGAAGGTGTAAGGGTGGTCGACGGCGGCGTCGTGGAGCTGGGCCTCCGTGTCGACGGTGTCGACGGTCTCGCGGTGGGTCGGCTCCTCGTCGGCCGGGTGGATCCGGTAGCGGTCCTGCTGCCAGTGCGCGCGGTCGAGGTCGTCGTCCCAGGCGTCCCCGACCACCATCCGGTCCATGACGCGCAACTCGGTCACCCACTTGACGCTGTTGACGCCGTACCAACCCGGGACGATGACGCGAACCGGCTTGCCGTGCTCCAGCGGGAGCGGATCACCGTTGATCGCGTACGCGAGGATGCAGTCGTCCGCCGCCTTCGACACCGGAATCGAGCGCGCGAACGCCGTTTCGTCGGTGGGGCGGTCGCCGCCGACGGCGGTGATCCAGCGGTCGGCGTCGGTGCGGTCGGCGTCGGCGCTGTCGCCGTCGGTACTGTCGGCGTCGCCGTCGGTACTGCCGCCGTTGCTGTCGGCGCCGTCGCCGTCGCCGCCGTCGCCGTCGCTTTCAGCACCGCCGTCATCCAGTGCGCCGTACCGTTCGAGGACCTCCCGGATCGGCACGCCGGTCCAGAAGGCGGTGCTCACGCCGCCGACGGTCCAGTTCGGGCTCCCGGTGTCACCCTCGAAGAACGCCCGGCCGTTGCCGGCACACTCCATCGTGTGCGCGACGGTGACCGACGGGTACTCCTCGCGGAGCTCGTCGACCGTGATCTCGGCGGGGTCGCCGAGGTCGCCGGTGAGCGAGATTGTCCAGATCTCCGGGTCGACGTCGGGGACGTCCCCGTGCTGGGAGACGTGGTGGTCCTCGACCGAGGTAAGCCACTCCGTGAACAGCTCGCGTCGCGAGACGTCGCGAACGTTCGTCATCGTCGGGACGACGCAGCCGACCGTGAAAGAGGATGTGGCGGATCGCGCCAGCGAGCTCGTTGCGGGAAAAAATCGCCTCGTTGCGCTACTCGTCCCGATGTCGTCCGTCGCGATGGACGGCGATCGCCTGGTCGAGCGTCAGCTCGCCGTCGGCGACGCGGCGCGCGAGCGGCTCGTCGATGGTGCGGTCGCCGGCGGAGCGCTTCCGGGACTCGGTCTTGATCCGCTGGAGCTCGCCCTCGGTCGGGTCGAGCTCCCGCGACTCGACGCGTTCGCCTTCGCGACCGGCGATGTTGACGGCCGCGAGCACGTCGGCCATCCCCCGGGCGCCGTCGCCCAGGTACGGCGTCGTCCGCGTCTCGTCGACGAGCTCGACCGGGACGTCCTCGAGCTCGTTGACGATGCGGGCCCCCTTCAGCCGGTCGCCGTCGCCGACGCGAACGAGGGGGTCGGTCGCGTCCGCGATCGCCTCGCGAATGGTCTCGACGGCGTCGCCGAGCGGGACCTGGTAGACCGTCACGACGGTGTCGCCGGCGAGCACCGCGATGCCCGGCTGTGGGCCCGGGTCGACGCCGATAATCGTTCGGCCGCCGCCACCCTCCAGCAGGGCGAGCGCCTCGTCGACGCCGCTCCGCACGTCGTCCGGGTCGACGTCGACGCGCGTCACCGACGCGTCCGCGGGGAGGTCGACGTCGTCGGTCGGTGCGGCAACGACGACGGACGCACGAGCCGGCAGCTCCTCGTCGGGCTCGACCGTCGTGAACGTCGCGCTCCGCTCCCGGAGCGCGCTGACGGCCTCGTGGTAGAGCCGGAAGTCCTCGGTGGCGACGACGATCACGGACGATCTAGGCGGTTGATCGGATAAAGGGTGTCGGATGCGGGGGTCACTCGCGGCCGAAGCAGGCGCTGCTGGCAGGGCGAACCGGACCCGCGGGACCGACAGACGAAAGGTAGCCCCGCCCTGAGGGGGAGGTATGAGCGAGGAGCGCGAGGACGTCGTCGCCCCGAGCGACGTCGGCGGCGACGGCCCGCCCGTCGAGGAGAAGCCCTACAAGATCATCTTCGAGGCGAACAAGTGCTTCGGCGCCGGGCGCTGTGCGGAGGCGGCCGACAACTGGGAGATGGACCTGGCCAGCGGGCTGGCGACGCCGAAGTCCTACTACATCGACGAGGACGAGCTCGACGAGAACGTCCGCGCGGCGGAGCTGTGTCCCGCGAAGAAGGAGCAAGGGGTCATCCACGTCGTCGACCGCCGCACCGACGAGGAGATCGCCCCCGACCCGCACGGCGACGGGACGCTCTCGGTCGACTGGTAGCACTCGTCGGCGTTCCCGAGCGAGGGTCCGGGTTCCGCCCGGTCGGCGGTCCCCGCGCCGTGAGCGGTGGCGCTCTGGATGCCGTTTTCTCGAACCCGCTCGAGTAGCCCGGGTGGTGCCATGTTTTGTTGGGTGATAATTTCTCTAAACAAGAGCTTTATTATGGGGAATATCACGGTTTTTCTTCCGTATTAGGGGCTCTGAGATGCCAGATGCGCCCGTTCGGGTCCCTAACGGCCGATAAAGAGCTATCGGCAGGCTTTTAGGCGACCAGAAGACCCTTGATGATATGTCGCAAGAAGGCATGCGCGAGAAGTTCGACGTTAATCGACGTCAGCTCGTCCAATCGCTGGGCGTAGCAGGTGTCGCGGGACTCGCCGGCTGTGCGGGCGGCGACTCCGGCGCGACCGAGGAACCGGTCGACACTGACGCCAACACGGCCACCCAGGCCGACAAGGAGCAGGTCAAGATGGGCGGCGAGCTCATCGCGACGTTCGGGGCCGACGTGAAGAACTACGACCCGACGAAGCACAACGACACGACCTCCTCCAAGGCGTTCGGCCTCGTGTACGAGTCCCTCCTCGCGACCGGCTTCGACGGCGAACCCAAGCCGGTCCTCGCGAAGGAAGTCGTCCAGAAGGACGAGGACCTGATGTGGCGCGCGACCCTCCGCGAGGGCGTGCAGTTCCACAACGGCACCGAGCTCACTGCCGAGGACGTGAAGGCCACGTTCGAGCGCTACGAGGGGACCCCGCGTGAAGCCGACGTGTACGACTGGTACGACTCCTCCACCGTCGTCGACGACTACACGATCGACATCAAGCTGCAGGAGAAGTACGCCCCGCTCAAGTTCGCGCTCGGCGCCGTGCCGATCGTGCCGAAGGCGGTCGCCGAAGGCGACCTCAAGCTCTCCGAGAACCCGGTCGGGACCGGCCCGTACACGTTCGTCGAGCACGAGGCTGATAGCCTCTTCCGCATCAAGCGGAACGAGGACTACTGGTTCACCGGCTCGGAGTCCATGCCGGAGAAGCCGCCGATCGAGACGATCACGTTCCGCATCATCGTCGAGCAGTCCTCCCAGCTCGCCGCGCTGCAGGGCGGCGACGTCGACATGATCAACAACGTCCCGGCGGACAGCTACCAGGACCTCAAGGACAACGAGAACGTCACGGTCACCGAGCGGACCCAGGGTGGGTTCGACCTCCTCGGCTTCCCGCTGTCGGTCAAGCCGTTCACGAACGCGAAGACCCGCCGCGGCGTCTCCCGACTCATCCCGCGTGACGCCATCGTGAAGTCGGTGTACCAGGGCATCGGAACGCCCGCGTACTCGCCGATCTCGCCGCTCGCCCAGCAGTTCACCTCCCAGGAGTTCAACGAGGAGATGGGCGAGAAGTACCTCGGCTACAACACCGAGAAGGCGAAGCAGCTGCTCGAGGAGGGCTTCAACGAGGCCGGCATCGAGAAGCCGTTCAAGACGAAGATCATTACGAACCAGAACCCACAGCGCGTGAAGTGGGTCCAGCTCATCAAGGAGTCGCTCAACTCGACGGAGTTCTTCGAGGTCGAGATCGAGCAGTTCGAATGGAACACCTACATCGGCAAGATCCTGGCGGAGGACTCCCACAAGCAGAACAACCTCATCGCCGTCGGCTGGTCCGCCGGCTGGGACGCCGACGCGTACGTCCACAACCTCTTCCACAGCGATCAGAAGACGCCGGCCTGCTGTAACTGGTCGCACTACGCGAACGACGAGGTGGACGGCCTCATCGAAGACGGGCTCCAGACGTACGACCTCGAGGAGCGGAAGGAGATCTACCAGCAGATGATGGAGAAGCTCTGTAAGGACGCTCCCTCCACGTACATCCGCTTCGGCAAGGCGATGAACGCGTACCGCAACGACGCGGTGCACGGCTTCAACACGTACCCGATCGACTCGGGCGAGTACAAGGGCATCTTCTCGGCGTCCGCCGAGCAGTTCACCTACGTCGACAAGTAACGCCGCGGTCCGACTTCCCTTCCCCTCCAACGTATGTCGCTTCAACGATATCTCATCAAACGCGTGCTCGTGACCATCCCGGTCCTGCTAGGGGTGTCACTGCTTACGTTCTCGCTCGTGGAGCTGCTCCCGGGCAACGTCGTGGACTACGTTCTGCAGTTTCAGGACTCGACGCCGGAGTTGCGAGCACAACTCGAAGCCCAGTATAACCTCGACGAACCCATCTACGTGCGGTACTGGCTCTGGCTGAAGGGTGCCGCAGTCTTCGACTTCGGCGAGTCCGTGATCTCGGGCCGCTCCGTCTCGGCCGCGATCGCCGGCGCCCTCCCGAACACGCTCGCGCTCGGCTTCTTCGGCTTCTTCATCGCCATCGGGATCGGTATCCCGCTGGGGATCGTCTCGGCCGTCAAGAACGGCGAGACCGCCGACGAAGTGAGCCGCGTGGCCGCCCTGCTCGGCATCGCGACGCCGAACTTCTGGCTGGGCCTGATGCTCCTGTTTGTCTTCTCCGTGAAGCTGGAGCTGTTCCGGGTTATTCCCCCGGACAAGCCGCTGTTCAGCCTCGCGATGATGAAGTTCAGCGTCCTCCCGGCGATCACGCTCGGGACGGCCTCGGCCGCCCTGATCATGCGCCTGACGCGCTCGTCGATGGTCGAGGAGCTCAGCAAGGACTACGTCCGCACGGCCCGCGCGAAGGGCCTCTCCGAGCGAACGGTGATCCTGAAACACGTCCTGCGGAACTCGATGATCTCCGTGGTCACCGTGGCCGCTCTGCAGATCGCCTTCCTCGTCGACGGCGCCGTCGTCGTCGAGCAGGTGTTCTCCTGGCCCGGTCTCGGACGGATGCTGATCAACGCGATCATCCAGCGTGACTTCCCGATCATCCAGGCCATCGTCATGCTGATCGCGACGACCATCGTCCTCGCGAACCTGCTCGCCGATCTCACCTACGCCTGGCTCGATCCCAGAATCAGATACTGATATATGTCTCAGGAAACCCAACGTTCCCCGACTGACGACCGCGGTCGTATCCGCGTGAAGGGCTTCGACGCCGAACAGCTCGCCGAGCGTGGCGAGCTGTACGAGTGGGAGCCCGAAGGCAGCGACATGGCCCGTTCCCGGCGGGCCCGCGCGTGGCGCCGCTTCAAACGAAACCGCACCGCCCTCATCGGCGTGGCGATCATCGCCATCATGGCGTTCGCCGCCGTCTTCGCGCGGCCGATCGACGTCGCCGGCTTCACGGTCCAGCCGTTCTCGCTGGCGCCGTACGACCCCGGCGCGTCGAACTTCGACGCGCTGAAGCAGCCGCCGTCGCTCACGCATCCCTTCGGCACCGACTGGTCCGGGAAGGACATCTTCTCCCGGGTCATGTACGGCGGCCGCTTTAGCCTCTCCGTCGGCTTCATCACCGTCGCTATCGCGCTGAGCATCGGCGTGCCGCTCGGCTCCATCGCCGGCTACTACGGCGGCTGGATCGACGAGGTTATCATGCGCATCGTTGACGTGCTCTACTCGTTCCCCTTCCTGGTGCTGGCGATCGCGCTGATCTCGGTGCTGGGCCAGGGGTTCTGGAAGATGATCCTCGCGTTAGTGCTCGTCGTCTGGATCAGCTACGCACGCCTGATCCGGGGTGAGATCCTCTCCGTCAAGGAGAACGAGTACGTGACCGCGGCCGAGGCGCTCGGCGCCCGCGACCGCTCGATCATCTTCCGGCACGTCGTCCCGAACGCGCTCGCCCCGGTCATCGTCCAGGCGACGCTCGGTATCGGGACGATCGTGCTCTCCGCGGCGGCGCTCGGCTTCCTCGGGCTGGGGCTCCAGCCGGGGACCTCCGAGTGGGGAAGCATGCTCTCGTCCGGCCGCGAGACGCTCGTACAGGGGCAGTGGTGGATCACGGTGTTCCCGGGTCTCGCCATCTTCCTGTTCGTGCTCTCGATCAACCTCGTCGGTGACGGCGTCCGCGACGCGCTCGATCCGCAAGACAAGTCCGGCGGCGACCGGGGGGTCCGCTAATGGCGTCCCGTAACGCTGCCGAGTCCACGCCCGCCGAGGGCTTCGAGGACCTCGATTCGGCCGATGAACCGCTGCTCGAGGTCGACGGGCTCGAGACCTCCTTCTACACGGAGGAGGGCGAAGTGAAAGCGGTCGACGGGATCTCCTACACCATCGGCCGTGGCGAGCGGTTCGCCGTCGTCGGGGAGTCCGGTGCCGGCAAGTCCGTGACCAGCCTGTCGCTGATGCGACTCATCGAGTCGCCGGGTCGCATCGAGTCCGGCGAGATCCGCTTCCACTCCGAGCTTGCCGTCGCGAAGCTCGCCCGGGAGTTCCCCGAGGGCGTCGCGACGGAGACGCGTGACGGCTACATCCACATCGACGAGGTCTCCGGTCCCGACACGGCCGGTGACCCCGGCGAGATCGTGCGTGACCGCTCCGGTGAGGTCGCCACGGAGTTCAAAGAGGGGTCGATCACGGTCGAGGAAGGCCACGTCGACCTGCTGGACGCGCCCTCGGACGCGATGCGCCGCCTCCGCGGTGGCGAGATGGCGATGATCTTCCAGGAGCCGGAGGCCGCGCTGAACCCGGTGTACACGGTCGGCGAGCAGATCGCCGAGGCCGTGCGGACCCACATGGACCTCGACGACGACGAGGTCCGCGACCGCGTGGTCGAGATGCTCGACAAGGTCGGTATCCCGGATCCGGAGGAGCGCTACTCCGACTACCCGCACGAGTTCTCGGGCGGGATGCAGCAGCGCGCGGTGATCGCCATCGCACTCTCGTGTGACCCCGACCTGATCATCGCCGACGAGCCGACGACGGCGCTCGACGTGACCATCGAGGCGCAGATCCTCGAGCTCCTCGAGGAGCTCTCCGAGGAGTTCGGCGTCGCCATCCAGCTCATTACCCACGACCTCGGCGTCGTCGCCGAGCTCTGTGAGCGCGTGATGGTGATGTACGCCGGCCGCGCCGTCGAGAAGGCGCCGGTCGAGGAGGTGTACTACGAGCCGAAACACCCGTACACGGTCGGGCTGATGGGGTCGATCCCCCGCATCGGCGACGACCGCGATCGGCTGGACACGATCCCCGGTACGATGCCGGACCTCGTCCAGTTACCACCGGGCTGTAGCTTCCACCCGCGGTGTCCCTACGCGGAGGAGGCCTGTACGAAGAAGGACCCGGCGCTCGTCGACACCGAGACGGGCCAGACCGTCGAGGGGGCAAACCCGTCCGTCCACTCCGCAGCCTGTCTCGAGTACACGGGCGACCTGGAGGAGGGACTCGACTTCGACATCGAAATTCGCGACGACGATGGAGGTGACCAATGAGCACTGACGACGCGACGACGGACAGTATGGAGACGCCCATGGCGAACGAGGGCGAGGAGCCGCTCATCCGCGCCGAGGGACTGAAGAAGCACTACCCGAACACGGAGGGGTTCCTCGACCGGATGCTCGGCGAGCAGGAATGGGTGAAGGCCGTCGACGGCGTCGACATCGAGATCGGCGAGGGCGAGACCGTCGGCCTCGTCGGCGAATCCGGCTGTGGCAAGTCCTCGCTCGGCCGCACAATGTTAGGCCTCGAGGACGCCACGGAGGGCTCCGTCTACTACGACGGCGTCGACCTTACCGAGCTCTCGGAGTCGGAGCTGCGGGACTACCGCACCGACGTCCAGTTCATCTTCCAGAACCCGTTCGCCTCGCTGAACCCGAAGCTCACCATCTCCGACATCGTCGGGGAGGCGCTCGACATCCACGGCCTCGCCGAGGGCGAGGAGCGCGAGGAGCGCGTCGAGGAGCTGCTGGAGACCGTGGGCCTGCAGGCGAGTCACGCCTCGCGGTATCCCCACGAGTTCTCCGGCGGCCAGCGCCAGCGGATCGGCATCGCCCGCGCGCTCGCGGTCGAGCCCGAGTTCATCGTCTGCGACGAGCCCGTTTCGGCGCTGGACGTCTCGGTGCAGGCGCAGATCCTGAACCTCCTGGAGGACCTCCAGGAGGAGTTCGGGCTCTCGTACCTGTTCATCGCGCACGACCTGAGCGTCGTCGAGCACATCGCGGACAAGATCGCCGTGATGTACCTCGGCGAGATCGTCGAGTTCGGCACGGCGGAGGAAGTGTTCGAGCCGCCGTACCACCCGTACACGCGCTCGCTGCTGTCGGCGATCCCCGAGCCCGACCCGCTGTGGGAGGGCGACCGGGTCATCCTCGAGGGGAACGTCCCCTCGCCGATCGACCCGCCAAACGGCTGCAAGTTCCACACGCGGTGTCCCATCGCGCACGACGAGTGTGCCGAGTGGGACGACCACCCGGACCTCGTCGACGCCGGCGGTACCCACGGGATCGGCTGCCCGTACTACGAGGAAGTCGAAACCGGCATGGACTGACGACCGGCGTCAGTCCCGGTCGTCGATCCGCCGGCAGCCCGCCGACGCCGTGTCCGCGCCCCTGCACTGACGCACCGCTTTTCAACCGACGGCGTTTCGCCCGCCCAGCAGCAGATTCACATTCATATCCAATGGTTCCCCGCAAATACGCCCGCATCCTCCTGATCGCCGCCGTCGTCCTCTCGCTCGCGGTCGGCGCACAGCTCGCGTACACCGACGTCGGTCGCGAACTCGGTGGCGACTGGTCCGAACCGACCGAACTGGCGACGCTGAGCGAAAGCGCCGCCACGGACGTCCCCGCCGTCGCCGCGGCCGGCCCCAGCAACGGCACTGGCGCCGCGAGCGGCGGCGACGCCGCCGACGGGAGCGCGGACGGGCAGGCCCCCAGCGTCGTCGCCTGGGTCGAACGCGACGCGGACGGCTACCGGGTCGAACTCGCGGGCCTCGAACGGATCGACGGCGACGTCGTCGTGACGGGGACGCGGACGCTCCTCCGGACGGACGCGGAGCTGCGCGACGTCGACGTCGCCGTCCGTGGCGACCGCCTCGCGGTCGGCGTCGAGGACGCTGACGCCGACGAGGTCCTCCTCTGGCAGGGTCCCGCGAGCGTCGTCGCCGGCGACGCGAACGCTGCCACCGAGGCGGCCGAGACCGGCGACGGCTCGTTCCGACGCGTCTCGGTGGCGGGAACGACTCGCGCGGAGTACGTCGACGTCGCGCTCCTCCCGAATCGGACCGCCGTGGCCTGGCGCACGTACGAGGACGGCGGCTTCGTCGGGCGGGTCGCGTTCGTCGACGGGACCGCGTCCGCCGGCGACGACGGCACCACCGACGGCAACGCCTCCATCGATCGCCGGGCGATCCCCGGTGCCACGACCGGCCGCAACGCGCCGGCGATCGACGCCGAGCCGAACGGTGACCTCGCGGTCGCCTGGGGGAACGCCTCGACGACGGGGGTCTACCTCGCCGTCGTGGACTCGACGGGGAGTGGTCCGATCACCGGTGAGCGCGTCGGCGACGCTCGAAGCGGGGCGTCCTCGCTCGGGTCGACGAACCGCCCGCCCGTCATCGACGTCGCGGCGGGCGCGACGGGCGGCAGTGGCGGGACCGGCTCGGCCGATGGCGAGGGCAACGGCGCCGCGCCGGTGCTCGCGTGGACCGATCTCTCCATCGTACAGGTCGGAGCGTCAGGGGACGAGGCGGCGAGCTTCGGCTCGGGGGGGCAGCTCCGGATCGTCGGCGACGCCGGCGCGTGGACCGCGACGTGGACGGAGTCGGACCCGACGAGCGGGCTGGACTTCGTCTTTGCGCGGTCGCCCGCCGGGACCGACGCGGTCGAAACCGGGCACGTCTCCCGGCTATCGTCGAACGCGCTGACGGGCGCGCCGTTCGCGCTGGCGGACCGCCCCGCCGTCGTCTGGCTCGAGCGCGGGGGCAACTACCGTCTGCTGGCTGCGGGCTACACCGGCGCCGGAGAGACCGGCTCCGTCACACGGCTCGCGGACTCGCCGACGCGCTTCGGCTTCGTGGCGGCCGTCTCCGCGGTGCTGGCCGTGGTGACGGTGCCGCTTTTACCCTGGGTCGCCGGCCCGCTGCTGCTCGGCTTCCTGCTGACGACGCGGGCCGCGCTCTCGACGCTCGGGCGGTTCGTCGCCGGGCTGGCGCGGGTCGGCGGTCGCGACGTCGACGCCACGCAGGTCCGGTCGGCCGTCCAGTCGGCGCCGCCGTGGGTCGGGTTCGCGGCGTTCGCCGTCGTTAACGTCGCCCTCTTCCGGTACCTGGGCGGCGGCGCGAGCGTGCCCGGCATCCCCGGCGCGGCGCCGTTTGGCATCTCCGCGCTGGGGCTCGTCGCCGCGCTGGCCGTCGCCCGGCTCCGCGGGACGTCGAACCCGTGGAAGCTGTCGTTCATCTTCGGCTACTGCCAGTCCGTCGCGCTGTGGGCGACCGCGACGCCGGCGTTCCTGTAACCGCGCCCGAGAACGTCCGAAACGGCGGACAGCCCGTCGAACGCTGGATTTACCCACGCCGACCGCCTCTCCCCACGTATGCGACGTATCTACGAATCGGAGGCGCTCCGTCGCGACGACGAGGACCCGTTCTCCCCGAGCGAGTCCCTGGAGAGCTCCGATTCGCACGTCAACTGGGGGAACCTGAGTCACGCGCTGGTTCCCACGCGACTCCGGCCGTTCGCGATCGACGTGGACATCGAGACCCAGCGTGACCGGTTCGCCGTCGACGAGCCGGTGCCGTTCCGGGTCACCTTCCGCAATCGCTTGCCGTTCCCGATCACCCTCGTGACGGAGACGCCGCTCCGCTGGACGTGGGCGGTCGACGGCAACGTCGAGTCCTCGGCCGTCCACGAGCCGCCCGCGAAGGAGAAGACGCGCTTCCAGTTCGACCGGGCCGAGCGCAAGCGCTTCCACCGGACCTGGTCCCAGCGGATCCAGGAGTCCGAGACCGAGTGGCGCGCCGCCGACCCCGGCGAGCACACCCTCTCGGTCGGTATCGGCGCGGTGCACGGCGCCGAGCGGCTGACCGCGGAGACGACGATCACGGTCGAGCGATAGCGTCGGGCGCCGGATTCGCCGGACTCGGCCTATCGAAAGGGGTTTGGCTATCCCACCGAAATCACGGCATGCGCGGGGGTGGCCGAGCCTGGCCAAAGGCGGCGGGCTTAAGACCCGCTCCCGTAGGGGTTCGAGGGTTCAAATCCCTTCTCCCGCATTCTCGCCGCGAGCAACGTCGCGAGCGGCGAGCTTGTCGCTGTGAAGGGATTTGAACCAGGGAGCGCGGCGGTGCGGTGGAGCGACCGTGGTTCAAATCCCTTCTCCCGCATTCTCGCCGCGAGCACCGTCGCGAGCGGCGAGCTCGTCGCCGTGAAGGGATTTGAATCAGGGAGCGCTGCAGTGCGGTGGAGCGACCGTGGTTCAAATCCCTTCTCCCGCACTTGCGTCGCTCGCGATTGGCTGTGCCTTTTATATATGACTAGTTCAAGCGGGTTCGTTTATAAGGTGGATGAACAGGTGCAGACGCTGCTGCGCTGGACAGCACCGCAAACACCCAGAAAGCCCTCGGCCGCTCGCGGTCGCTGAGCGACATATCCGCGCCTCTCCGCACCGCTCGGCGCGGATAGAGGTCGGCTCAGCGACTCCGTTACACCGCGACCGGCCGTCGCCCTTTCAGTCCGCCAGGACCGCGACCGCACAGCAACCGCCACCGCAACCGCTTCCACACAGCAACCGCAATACCTCGGACCTCCCCAGCCTCGGCCGGGGCGCGCCGGCTCCGCAACGCACCGCTCGGCGCGCCCCGCCCTCCCTCGCACGCGTTGCTCGCGCGCGCCGGCCGCCCCGCACCGCACGCCGGCCAGCCGGCGCACGTCGCCGGCCATCCAGCCGGCGCGAACGACGCCCGGCCACCACTCTGGGGCGGGACTGAAAGGGGCAGCCGTTGTGCGGGAAGCCCTGCGACGTAAGCACTGAGCCAGCGAACGAGCGAAGCGAGTGAGCTGGCGAGGCGCGCAGCGAGCAGCGCGACCGCGCAACGGCTGGGGCTTTCCGGGTGTGCCGAGTGGTGACTCTAGCGCCGACAGCCAAGTTCATTTATAAGAGCGACCGCGCAACGGCTGGGGCTTTCTGGGTGTGCCGAGTGGTGACTCTAGCGCCGACAGCCAAGTTCATTTATAAGAGCGACCGCGCAACGGCTGGGGCTTTCTGGGTGTGCCGAGTGGTGACTCTAGCGCCGACAGCCAAGTTCATTTATAAGAGCGACCGCGCAACGGCTGGGGCTTTCTGGGTGTGCCGAGTGGTGACTCTAGCGCCGACAGCCAAGTTCATTTATAAGCACGACCGGTCAGCGGCTGGGGCTTTCCGGGCATGCTGAGTGGTTCGCCGCCAATAGCCGACCAACCGAAGCATAGCGATGGCTCGGCACCTGACCCGAACGACACGAATACGAAAGCCACCGCTATCCAGTATAGCGTCGAAAGGAAAGGCAGCACGCCCGGCCAAAAACGGCCCTGGCGTGCCGCCCGATAGGTCCCCGCTGACGCTTCGGCCCTCCAGACGAAGCGTCACCTGAATCCAACGGGTGCGATTACTTAAGGGTGCCGGGGGCGGCAGCAATCCCCGACACGTTGTGATCCGTTTCTGTCGATCAAGTGCCCGAGAGTCTCGAAACAGCCGAAATTCGGAAACCGCCTGGGCCCTACTGCTTCGCGGGGTGGTCGTCGCGCAGGTTGGGGTTGCCCGCACCCTGGAGCCGCTCGCGGAGGGTGTCGCCCTCGTAGTCGTCGGGGTCACGGGCGAGGCCGCGCTCCTGCAGCTCGGGGACGACGAGGTCGACGAAGTCCTGCAGCGAGTCGGGGCGGACGACCTCCTTCACGTTGAAGCCGTGGACGCCGACGTCGTCGTACCAGTACTCCAGCTCGTCGGCGACCTGCTCCGGGGTGCCGACGATCTTGGGCGACGTGGTACCGAGCCCGCAGAACTCCGCGACCTCGCGGACGGTCCACTCGCGGTCCGGCTGGGCCTTCGTGAACGCGTTCATCGTGCCCTGGATCGCGTCCGTCTCGATGTGCTCGACCTTCTGGTCCGGGTCGAGTTCGGAGAGATCCATGTCGAGGAAGCCCGAGAGCAGCGCGAGCGTGGCCTCGACGTCGACGTTGTCCTTGTAGCTCTCGTACTTCGCCTGCGCGATCGCCTCCGTCTCGCCAACGACGGGAACGACGCCGATGAAGAAGCGGAGCGCCTCGGGGTCCCGGCCCGCGTCGGCCGCCCGGCCCTTCACGTCCTCGACGTACTCGCGGACGCCCTCTTCGGTCGGCTGGCTGGCGAAGACGGCCTCGGCGTTGTGCGCGGCGAAGTCCCGCCCGCGGTCCGAGGAGCCGGCCTGGTAGATCACCGGCGTCCGCTGGGGCGAGGGCTCGCAGCCGTGGGGGCCGGGCACGTCGAAGAACTCGCCCTCGTGGTCGATGGCGTGGACCTTCTCCGGGTCGGAGTAACGCCCGGTCTCGCGGTCGATCTCGACGGCGTCGTCCTCCCAGGAGTCCTCCCAGAGCTTGAAGCAGACGTCGAGGAACTCGTCCGCGCGGTCGTAGCGCGTCTGTTTGTCCATGCGTTCGTGAAGCCCGAGGTTCTCGGCGGCCGACTGGAGGTAGGAGGTGACGACGTTGAACGCGACGCGACCGTCCGTGAGGTGATCGAGCGTGGAGAACTCGCGGGCGAGCTGGTAGGGGTGGGTGTACGTCGTCGAGCGCGTGACGGCGAAGCCGAGGTCGTCGGTGACCTCCGCCATCGCCGGGATGACCAGCTGCGGGTCGTTGGCCGGGGTCTGGACGCCCTTCTCGATGGCCGTGTCCCGGTCGTCGCCGTAGACATCGTAGATGCCGCGCACGTCGGCGAAGAACACCGCGTCGAAGCCGCCGCGCTCGGCCGTGCGCGCGACCTCGGTCCAGTAGTCCTGGTCCGTGTAGCGGTGGGACTGGTCGCCCGGATTCCGCCACGAGCCCGGCGAGACGTGCTCCACCGAGTTCATGGTGAAGAGATTCAGATGCATGCGGTCGGACATGCTGGGACGTACGTGGCCTGCCCGTATTAGGCCGGAGGTAGTGGCAGGTGCTGTGACTTTCTCTGTCCGTGTGCGACCGTACTCCGACCCTGCCCCGGCCGTGGCCCGGCCCCTCCCCGCCCTCCCTAGCCCTCCGGATCGCGACCCCTTTGGATCCGGCCGCCATAGCAACGCGCATGGAGAAACAGGTCGTTCGCGACCGGATCTGGGACGCGCTGGACGAGGAGGGAATCGCCCGATTCCCGTTCCCGCCCCACGACCGGATCCCGAACTTCGCGGGCGCCGACGACGCGGCCGAGCGACTCGCCGACACCCCGGCGTGGAACGCGGCCGAGACGGTGAAGGCGAACCCGGACGCGCCGCAGTTGCCCGTGCGCCGCGCCGCCCTCCGTGCCGGGAAGACCCTCTACGTCGCCCAGCCGCGGCTCCGCGACGCGCAGCCGTTCCTCGAACTCGACCCGGCGGAAGTCGACGACGTGGACGACGCGACGACCGTCTCGGGCATCTCGACGCACGGCACGCCGGTCGGTCCGGACGAGGTCGCGCACGTCGACCTGGTCGTCTCCGGCTCCGTCGCCGTCACCGAACAGGGCGCCCGGATCGGGAAGGGCGAGGGGTACAGCGACCTCGAGTGGGCGCTGCTCCGGGAGATCGACGCCGTCGACGCCGACACGACCGTCGCGACGACGGTCCACGAACGCCAGATCGTCGCCGGCGAAGGGGATTCCGAGGTGTCAGGGCAGCTGGCGGCGCCGGCGCCCGACGCCCACGACGTGCCGATGGACCTGATCGTTACGCCGGAGCGGACGATCCGGACGGCCACGCCGGACGACCGCCCCGACGGCGTCGACTGGGACGCGCTCGAGGACGAGCGACTGGCGGAGATACCGGTGCTGGCGGAGAGGGCGCCGGACCGATAGTAGAGAGGGAGTCTCGGAGCCGGGCGGACGGGGGACGCTACTCCCGGAAGTGCGAGAGGACGCGGGATTTGACCTCGACGAACGCGTCGCTCGTGCGGTCGCGTGGGCGCGGGACGTCGACGTCGATCTCCTCCGCGACGGAGCCCGGTCGGTCGGTGAACACGACGATTCGGTCCGCGAGGTAGACCGCCTCCTCGACGTCGTGGGTAACGAAGAGGACCGTCTTCTCGGTCGTCGACCAGATGTCGAGCAGCTCCGCGTGCAGCGAGGTCTTCGTGCGCTCGTCGAGGCTGCCGAAGGGTTCGTCCATCAGTAGCGTCGGCGGGTCGACCGCGAGCGCGCGGGCGATGCCGACGCGCTGGCGCTGCCCGCCGGAGAGCGTCTTCGGGTAGCTGTCGGCGAACTCGGCCAGTCCGACCAGCTCGAGACAGTACTCCGCCCGCTCCGCGACGGTGTCGCCCGCCGGCGGGCCGACCTCCTCCAGGCCGTATTTGACGTTCTCGTAGGCGGTCCGCCACGGGAACAGCGCGTCGTCCTGGAACACCATCCCCCTGTCCGGGCCGGGGTCGGTCACGCGCCGCCCGCCGACCCGGACCTCGCCCTCGGTCGGCGTCTCGAGGCCGGCGATGATCCGGAACAGCGTGCTCTTCCCGCAGCCCGAGGGGCCGACGATACAGACGAACTCCCCCTCGTGGACGTCGAAGTCGACACCGTCGAGGGCCTGTATCGCGCCGCCGTCCTCGCTGAACACCTTCGAGACGTCGTCGACCTCGATCTCGCGGGTAGCCTCGGCGCCGCCGTCGGTGACGACGTCGCCGCCGACGTCGTTGTTGTTGCCGTCGTTGCTGTTGCCGTCGTTGCTGTTGCCGTCGTCAGCGCCGGCACCGGCGCCATTCATTGCCATGTTATCACCCGGCGCTGGACTGCTAGCACGAGCCGGTCGGTCAGGAGGAACAGGACGCCGATGACGAGCATGTACGCGATGACGACGTCCGTGCTCAGGAAGCTCGCGGCGTCCCACAGGTGTCGGCCGATGCCGGGGGCACCGATGAGCTCCGCGGCGACCATCACCATCCAGGCCTGCCCGGCCGCGGTCCGGAAGCCGGTGAAAAGCTCCGGCAACGCGCTCGGGAAGACGACCTTCCGCAGGAGCCGCGCGTCGCTCGTCGTCCCGAGCGACCGGGCGACGTCGAGGAACTGCTGGTCGACCGCCTGCACGCCGCCCTCGGCGTTGTAGTAGGTGATCCAGAACGTGACGATCGCGACGAGGAACGCCGCGCTGGCGTGATTCAGGCCGAACCAGATGATCGCGAAGGGGATCCACGCGAGCGGCGGGATCGGGCGTAGCACCTGCGCCACCGTCCCGATCGTGAGCTCGGCGAGGCGGCTCCAGCCGACGGCGAACCCGGCTGCGATCCCGAAGGCGCTACCGATGAACAGGCCGGGGACGTAGTGGAGCAGGCTCTGGACGATGAGCGTGAACAGCTGTCCCGAGAGGACGTCCGCGGTGAGGACGGCGACGACCGCCGGTGGCGCCGGGAGGATCCGCGGCGGACTCACGAACGCACCGAGCCACCAGACGACGACGAACGCGACGAGCGCGCCCAGCTGGATCCCCAGCGTTCGAACCCCGTTCGCGCGTTCTGCGTCCCCAAGCAGGAGGCCGGAGGTCCCCTCGGCGACCGACGAGTCAGCGCTCATGTGGCGTCTTCGTAGAAGCTGTGGTCGAAGACGTCCCCTTCCGAGAGGTCCTCGTCGACCTTGCCGATCCGCTGGTGGAAATCGTTGTAGACGAGCGTCTTGTCGACGATCCGGTGCGGGTCACTGATGAAGGTGGACGCCGGCGACTTGATCGCTCGTTTCGAGACGTCCTCCGGTAACACGTCCTCGCCGACCGACTCGCTGGCCATGGCCGCCGCTTTCTCTCGGTTCGCCCTGATGAACTCCGTCGCGCGGACGTGCTGTTCGACGAGCGAGCCGACGATCCCCGGCTGCTCGTCGATGAGCGACTGGCTGGGCTGGAGCACCGCCCCTGGCTGGCCAGGCATGATCTCGCCGGCGTAGCGGAACGGTCGCATCCCCTCGGTGTTCTCGATCAGGAGCGTCCGGATCGGCTCGATGACGCTGCCGCCGTCCACCTGTCCGGAGACGAGCGTGGAGCGGAGCGCGCTCGCTCCCATCCGTTTGACGTTGACGGCTTCCTCGAGGTCGAGGCCGAGCTGTTCGGTGATCCAGTACCGCAGGAACACGTCCGGCGTCGAGCCCGCGGGGAGCGTCGCGAACGACGGGCGGCGCCCCTCCTGCTCGCGGAACTTCGCGAAGGCGTCCTTGCCGTGTTCGGCCCAGAGGGTGCGGAACGTCTCGTTGGCAACCATCACGTTCGGTTCGACGACGTTCGCGGCGACGACCTTCGAGGGGATGCCCTTCGCGATCGCGATCGCGCCCGGGCTGATGCCGACGTACGCGAAGTCGATCTCCTCGCTGGCGAACGCCTGGATGACGCCCGGGCCGCCGCCGAAGGTTTCGACGTTCACCTCGACGTCGAGCGCCTCGTCGTACCAGCCTTGCTGCTCGATGACGAACCACTGCATCATCGGGAACACGTTGAGCGTGCCGAGCGTGATGCTGTCCGGCGTCTGGTCGCCCCCACCGAGACAGCCGGCCAGCCCAGCAACTCCCAGCCCGCCTGCAGCCTTCAGTGCGGCTCGTCGCGACGTCGTTCGCCCTGGATCGGCGATCTCCGTTCGGTCCCGTTTCACGAGGTAGATTTCTGGGCGGAGCGACTTGAACCCACGTCTCCTGCCCGTGGGGGGCGCCGCTTCGTGGTCCCCCGTTTTTAAGCCATACCGCGCCGAGAGCCAAGTGTGCGACTCGTACAGGTGATGATCCCGGCGGGCAAGCGCCAGGCGGTTATCGAGGCGCTCGACGAGGAGGGGATCGACTACGTCGTGACCGACGAGACGAGCGGCCGGGAGTTCACGGCCGTCGTCACCTTCCCGATCCCGACGGCCGCGGTCGAACCCGTCCTCGACACCCTCCGGGAGGCCGGCATCGACGAATCGACGTACACGGTCGTCACCGAAGCCGAGACGGTGATCTCCCGCCGGTTCGAGCAGCTCGAGGAGAAGTACGAGGAGGACTCCGAGTACCGGAGCGACCGGATCGCCCGCGAAGAGCTCCAGACGAAGGCGGAGGACCTCGTCTCCAACACGCCGACGTACGTGCTGATGACGGTGATCTCAGCGGTGATCGCGACGGCGGGTCTCTTGCTCGACTCGCCGGCGACGGTGGTGGGGTCGATGGTGATCGCTCCCCTGATCGGGCCGGCGCTGTCCGCCGCCGTCGGCACCGTCGTCGACGACGAGGAGCTGTTCCGGACCGGGATCCGGCTCCAGGCGCTCGGCGTCGCCGTCGCCGTCGTCAGCGCGACCGTCTTCGCCGCGGCCTTGCGCGGGCTGAACCTCGTCCCGCCCGGCCTCGATCCGCTCGCGCTCTCCGAGGTGTCCGAGCGCGTCGCGCCGAACGTGCTCGTGCTCGCCGTCGCCATCGGCGCCGGGATCGCGGGCATCGTCTCGCTGATGAGCGGCGTCTCCTCCGCGCTCGTGGGCGTCATGATCGCGGTCGCGTTGATCCCGCCGGCCGCGGCCGTCGGCATCGGCATCGCGTTCCGGATCCCCCGTCTCGCGCTCGGGTCGGGCGTCCTCATCCTCGTCAACGTGCTCTCGATCAACCTCGCGGCCCTGCTGATGCTCTGGTACGAGGGGTATCGCCCGGAAGCGTGGTTCCGCGAGGAGGAGGCGAGGGCCGCGCTCGTCAAGCGAGCGTCGGTGCTCGTCGTTGCCATCGCCGTGCTCTCCTTATTCCTCGGCGGCGTCACCTACGACTCCTACGCCGCGGCGACGACGGAAGCCGAGATCACCGACGCTGTGGTGACGGAGCTCGAGCAGGCCGACGCGCAGCTCCAGCTCGTCGACCTCGAGATCGAGCGGACGGGGACGATCCCGCCCCGGGAAACCGAACGCGTGGTGGTTACCGTCGGCATCGAACCGGGGGGCTCTATCGACGGGCTCGCCCAGCGGATCGAGGCCGTCATCGACGAGTCGGTTACGGTCGAGCTCCGCGTCGTGACGATGGAAACGTCCTCGTGAGGCCGCATCGCTCGCGCCCCGCCGGCGACGGCAGAACGGACGTTTCGAACGACTGAAACGCGGCAGATTGGACAAACCGCTCTTTGTGCTACCGGCTCTTATTAGGTCGCTCCGGGCGTCGCTCCGGATATGGACCAGCGACTCAGCGGCGTCCTCGCGGTGGTCGCGCTCGTCCTGCTGGCCGGTTGTGCCGGGCTGGCAACGACGGGTGGGACCGACCCGGGCGACAACGCGACGACGGCACCGGATCGAACGATCGAGGTTGCGGCGAACGGCGAGGCAACGGCGGATCCGGACCGCGCGACCGTCCGGGTCTCGGTCCGGGCGACCGGCCCGGACCCGGAAGCGGTTCGGGAGGACCTCGCGAGTGATGACGAGGCGTTGCTCGCCGCCCTGCGCGACTGGGGGCTGGCGGACGACCAGATCCGGACGGTTCGGTACGACGTGCGCGAAGAGCGCGAGCCCCGGAAACGGGACGGGAACGTCTCCTACGTCGGGGTCCACACGTACGCGCTCGAGATCCACGACGTCGACGCCGTCGGCGAGGTGATCGACGTCGCCATCGGCAACGAGGCGGACCGCGTCGACCGGATCCAGTTCGGACTGAGCGAGGAGCGCGCGGCCGACGTCCGCGAGCAGGCGCTCGAGGACGCCATGGCGAACGCGGACGCCGACGCGACGGTTATCGCCGACAGCGCCGGCCTCGAACTCGTCGGCGTCCAGTCAGCGTCGACGGCCGAGACGCGCACGGTCCACGCGGGATACGCCACGCCGTTGCGGGAAACCGCCGGCGACGCGGCGACGAGCGTCGAACCGGGTGATGTCAGCGTCGAAGTGCGGATTCGGGTGGTCTACGGGGCCGCAGAAGCGTCCTGATCGCCGGTGACGCGTGCTTTCGCGTCAGTACTCGCCGGCGTCGGGGTCACGGCGCGTCTCGCGCTGCTCGTCGCGTCGCTCGCCGTACTCGCGGCCGCCCTCGACCGGCGTCCCCTCCTCGGTCTCGGGGACGAGGTAGTCGATGAAGTCGTGGACGTCGGGGTCGCGGACGGTCACGTCGACCTCGATGTCGCCGAGCTCGTCGGGGTTGCCGACGGAGAAGTTGACGACGCCCTCGTAGGCGGCCTGCTTTTTTAAGGCGAAGGAGAAGCCGTCCTCGCTCGCGTTGTTGTGGAACTCGCGGCGGGCAGTGTCGAGGATCTCCTGCTCGTGGAGCACGTCGGCGAAGGCGTCGAGGGAGTGGCCCTCCGCGACGAGCTTACCGGGTTCGTGCGTGAGGTCGGCGTTCGGGAACACGTTCGTCACCGCGTCGGCGACGCGGTCGGTGACCTCCGTGTCACGGACCGGCGCCTCGATGTGGACGTCGATGCTGTAGATCATTGGTCTGCCTCCAGTTCCGAATTATCAGCCTCGCCGTCCGCCGTCGCATCGAGCTTTCCGGCCTCGCCGAGGACGCCGAGGACGTCCCGCACCTTGTCGCGGAACGCCTCGAGCGTGCCGGTGTTGTCGATCTCGAGGTCGGCTTCGGCCATCGTGTCGCCGAGGCCGAGTTCGAGTTCGCGGCTGTCCCGCTCGCGGAGGGCCTCGAGGTCCATGTCGGACTCGTCGCGCCCGCGCTCGCTGAGTCGCTCCGCGCGGACCTCGAAGGGCGCCTCGATGGCGACGAGCTTGAAGTCGTCGCCGAAGGCGTCGCGGAAGCGCTCGGCCTCGACCGTCGACCGGAGGCCGTCGACGAGGACCGCGTCGGCGTCGGCGTCCGCGGCGGCCTCGCGGATGCGGGGGATCGTCCGCGCCGCGATGACGTCGTCGCCCTCCTCCTCGCGGAGCGTCCCGGCGATCTCGCCGTGGTGTTCGGCCGGGTCGAGCCCGCGCTCGCGACACTCCTCGCGGATGACGTCGCCCATGACGACGACGGGGATCCCCTCCGCTTCCGCGACTGCCGCGGCTTCGCCCTTCCCGCTGCCGGGCAGCCCGACGGTACCGATTACGCGCATTGACGGGAAATCCGCCGGCGGCGATGTTAAGCCCTGCGGAGCGGGGCCTCGCGCCGTCGGAACCTAACGCCTTTTTACCAGCGGGAGAGAATCCGGGGTGAGGGCACGTAGCTCAGCCTGGATAGAGCGTCGGACTTCTAACCGCGCGACGTCCGTCGTGTGGGAAGTTATCCGACGGTCGTGGGTTCGAATCCCACCGTGCCCGCTGTCTCCGAACGAACGTGAGGAGCAGCGGCACCGGGGATTCGAACCCTGGAAGCCGCAGCCCGGCAGCGCAGCGAAGCGAGCAGCCCGGACAGTCTTCCTCCGGTTCGAATCCCACCGTGTCCATCTATCGAACTGGGCTATCGACCTGAGCAGGCCGCGGTCCACGCGAGTCTTTTTATCGCAGGCCTGCCCACCCGTCTCCATGAGCGACGCGCCGAACGCGGGCGACGCGGCCGACACCCCGACCCCCGCCCCGACCGCGGAGGAGGCCCTGCACACGACGCTCGACGCCGACTTCGAGGACGTGATCCCGTTCGTCCAGCTGGAGCACGAGCTCGCGGACTTCGAGACCGTCCAGGTGACCCGGCTCGACCAGATGATCGAGGGCATGCTCGGGGACGACGTCGAGCGCACGGCCCTGCTCGTGGTCTGTCACCCCGAGATCGCCCGCGACGCCATCAACATCGACCAGCAGCTCGCCGGGATGCTCCCGTGCACGACGGCTATCTACGAGCGCGAGGGCGAGGATTGCGTCCACGTCCACCACCTCTCGACGACGAAGGCGATCCGTGATCTGGGCTGTGCGCCCGGCGACTGCGAGGACGACGTCGAGGAGCTGGTGGAGCTGACGGGCGAACGGATGACCGAAGTGTGGGAGAACATCGAGCAATACGAGCCGTAATTCCGGGGTTTCGAGGCTTCGGCGCACGTAATCGGCCGTTTCTACTTATAAACTGGATGCGCGGGTGCAGACGCTGCTACACTTGACCGCACCGCAACCACCCAGAAAGCCCTCGGCCGCTGTCGCTTATAAACTGGAAGGACGGGTACAGACGCTGCTACACTTGACCGCACCGCAACCACCCAGAAAGCCCTCGGCCGCTGTCGCTTATAAACTGGAAGGACGGGTACAGACGCTGCTACACTTGACCGCACCGCAACCACCCAGAAAGCCCTCGGCCGCTGTCGCTTATAAACTGGAAGGACGGGTACAGACGCTGCTACACTTGACCGCACCGCAACCACCCAGAAAGCCCTCGGCCGCTGTCGCTTATAAACTGGAAGGACGGGTACAGACGCTGCTACACTTGACCGCACCGCAACCACCCAGAAAGCCCTCGGCCGCTCGCGGTCGCTGAGCAGGATATCCGCGGCTCTCCGCACCGCCCGCCGCGGATAGTGCCTGTCTCAGCGACTCCGTTCCACCGCGACCGGCCGTCGCCCTTTCAGCCCGCCAGGACAGCACCGCGACAGCAACCGCGACAGCACCGCCCAGCTACCGCAAGCCTCAGTCCTCCCCAGCCTCGGCCGGGGCGCGCCGGCACCGCAACGCATCGCGCGGCGCGCCCCGGCCTCCCTCGCACGCGTTGCTCGCGCGCGCCGCCCGCACCGCACCGCATGCAGGACAGCCGGCGAACGTCGCCGGCGACCCAGCCGCCGCGAGCGACGGCCCGGCCACCACTCCCGGGCGGGACTGAAAGGGGCAGCCGCTGCGCGGGACGCCCTGCGATGCAAGCACCGCAACCCGGCGAGCGACCGGATGGAGCGAGCCGGGTGAGGAGCGCAGCGAGCAGCGCGACCGCTCAGCGGCTGGGGCTTTCGAGACATGCTGAGTGGTGTCGTCGGCGCCGATAGTCGACCCTATTTATAAGTACAATTGCCCAGTGACCGGCGCTTCCGCGGTTTCGGAGACACCGTTAGCTGCGTCGCCACTCATGTTTTAAATATCTCTTCCGATACCCGCGCATTTTCGCTAGAATCCGAGCGCGTCAAGCAGATCCCAGCCCACGCCGAGGTACTGGACGAGCTTGTACCCCAGGTAGATGCCGACGATGCCCATGATCCCCGGCAGCTCCGGCGGGGCCGGGATCGGGACCCGGAGGAACGCGAAGAGCGCGCCGACGGTGAGGCCCGTCAACGTCGCGAGGAGGGCGACAGTGAGAGTCGAAGTCACGAGGTGCACGTCGGCGGCGTTCGCTTATAAACGATCCGTGACGATGCCGATGGATGGGTACTGTTTTCCGACTCGCCAGCCAGTGTGCGCCCATGGGACACGACATCGACAACCCGGAGAACCCGACGGCGACGATCGTCACGAACCACGGCGACATCGAGGTCGAGCTGTTCGCGGACCGCGCGCCGCGCACGGTCGAGAACTTCGTCAAGCTCGCAAAGGACAAGCCGGCGGCCGACGCCGAGCCCGCCCCGTCGACGCCGACGTGGGAGGACCCCGACAGCGGTGAGGTCCGCGGCGACTCGCTGTACGCGGGCGTGCCCTTCCACCGCGTCATTGGCGACTTCATGATCCAGGGCGGCGACCCCGAAGGCACCGGTCGCGGCGGCCCCGGCTACGAGTTCGACGACGAGTTCCACGACGAGCTGACCCACGACAGCGCGGGCATCCTCTCGATGGCGAACTCCGGGCCGAACACGAACGGCTCGCAGTTCTTCATCACGCTGGACGCGACGCCGCACCTCGACGGCAAGCACGCCGTCTTCGGCCAGGTCATCGACGGCATGGACGTCGTCGAGGAGATCGGCTCGCTGCCGACCGACCGCCAGGACGAGCCGATGCAGGAGGCCGTCATCGAGCGCGTCGAGATCCACGACTAACGAGGCAGCAGGCAGCATTCGCGGCGTCTTCTCGTCGCGGGCGACGCGGCAGCGTTCCGCCGGACGTCGATTGCCGGTCCGGCCCTGACGGTAACGCTTAATTACGGCAGTGAATTAGGATCCGGTGATGCCTTTCGAAGCGGCCCTCCTGTCCGCCGCGTTCCTCGACACCGCCTGGTCCGCGGTCGTCGAGTTCTCCAAGGCGGCCGTCGAGTCGGCGACCGGCTGGGGCGGACTCGGGGTCATCTTCACCTACTCGTTCCTCATCGCGTTCGTGCTTCCCGGCCCGAGCGAGGTCGTCCTCGCGGCCCCGATCGACATCGGGCTCCCGCGCTGGCTGACGCTCGCGGGGATCATGGGCGTCAGCGCCTTCGGTAAGATGGCCGGGAGCCTCGTCGCCTTCCACGTCGGCCAGGAGGCGAAAAGCTCCGGGCCGGTCGTCCGCTGGCTGGAGAACTCGCGGTTCGACGTGATCGAGTGGTCCGAGAAGCGGACCGTCGAGCTGGCCCAGAAGTGGGGCTACGTCGGGATGGCGCTGGCCCTCTGTGTCCCCTTCTTCCCGGACACGGTCTCCATCTACGCGTTCGCGGTCCTCGAGAACGACTACGTCAAGTTCGGCGCCGCGACGTTCGTCGGGAGCATCGGGCGCCTGCTCGTGACGCTCCTCCTGATCGGCGGCGTCATCACGGTCTTTTGAACGGCCTACTCCTCCACGGCCGTTTTGATGATGCTGACCGGCCGCGAGGAGAGCCGTGAGACGCGCTCGGTGACGCTGCCGAGCATGCGCCGGTAATCGCCGGAGCGCTCCTTCGTGCCCATGACCGTCAGGTCGACGTCGTGCTCGTCGATGTAGCGGAGGATCTGCTCGTACGGCGTCCCGTGGACGACCTCGGTGACGACGTCGTCAACGCCGGCGTCCTCCGCGCGCGCGGCGATCTCGCCGACCGCGTCGATCCCCTCGTCCTCGAGCGTCTGCTCCATCCCCTCGAACTCGTGGACGAACTCGTCGCCGGAGTAGGCGTTGACCGCCGGCGCGTCGACGACGTACAGCACGTGCAGCTCGGCGTCATAGCGCTCGGCGGCGTCGATCGCGTGGTCGATGGCGCGGGAGACGCCTTCGCTTCCGTCCGTCGGCAGCAGGATCCGGTCGTACATGGTTCGGTGCCATGCGCGGCTGGCGCTTAAATGACGTGGCGGGTGCAGGCAGGGCAGCTGGTTGTAGTCCCGGCCGCCGGCTGCAGGGCCGGCCGGTAGCTGCAGTTCCGCCGGGTCGGTACAGTCCTCGAATTGCACGCCCACAAAAACGTTTCCGGTAACGCTTATGAGTGCGTGTGTGGTAACCTTTAGCGCACAGCATGTTTGAACGGTTCTCCAGCAGCTACTACGTGGGGAAACTCTACGTCGAACCCCATGACGGCGACCGGGCAGTCATCCAGCAGGCGGACCACGAGCGCGTGAACGAGCAGCTTTACGCCAGCGGCGACGGCGTCGAGCGACTCGACGCGCCGCTCGTGATGAAGCTCGACGAGGGACACCTCCCGGTCGCCGGCGACGAGGACGTCCCGACGGGCACGCTCGCGGTGCCCCGGGACGTCGCCGACGACCGCCTCCCGACGGCCAGGAGCGTCCTCCTGGCCGACGCGGACCGCGCTCGCGAGCTTCTCCGATACGAGGGCTGGCAGCCGACGGTCAACGCCTGAGGGACGCGGACGACGGCAACTGGTCGGCGGGCGCGGCGGTGATCGGCCCGTCCGCCGACGCATCTTTTAACCGACGGGGACGTGCCCTACCGGTATGCTCGACAAGCTGCTCGGCCGCGCCGAGCTGAAGGACCGGATCGAGGAGCTGGAATCGGACAAGCACCACCTCGAACGGCAGCTTGAGGCCGAGCAGGAGCGGCGTGCGGACGCCGTCGCCGACAAGCAGGCGGCTGAGGAGCGCGTCAACCACCTCGAGGACCGCATCGAGGAGCTCGAGGACCGCGTCGAGCGCCTCTCGGGCGACGAGGCGGAAGCGGAACTGGACTTCCGCCAGGTCAGCGACGCGACCGGCGCCAGAACCGCGGACCTGCTCGACCGACTCCGTGGCGTCGACGCCGGGCAGGAGGGTGCACTCACAGCGTCCGTCCCGAACGCGGACGCGCTTCCCGCCGCCGTGACGGACCTCTTCGGGGACCACGCTGCCCTCGTGCGACGGGCGGCGCCCGCGGTCGTCGTCGCGGACGACGCCAGCCTCGTCGCCGCCGCGCTCCGGCCCCCGATCGCGCCCGACGAGGAGTTCTGCGAGTGGGACACCGAGTTCCACCTCGACGACGCCTGGTTCCGCCCGGTTGGCCGCGTCGGGTTCGCGCTCGTCCGGTCCGACCTCTTCGCCGTCGGGACCTACGAGGACGGCGACCGCGTCGACTTCGAGGGGTTCGGGAGCGACGTGATGGGCGCCCACTCGAAGGGCGGCTTCTCGCAGGACCGCTTCGAGCGCCGACGCGACGAGCAGATCGACGAGCACCTGGTGGAGGTTCGTGAGGTGCTCGACAGGGTCGCGGGCGACACCGACCGGCTCGTCGTCGTCGGCGAGAAGAGCATCCTCGGCGAGGTGAGCGACGTCGCCGACGTGACCGACGTGTCGGACGCAACGGGCGATCCCGAGCCGGCGCTCGAGGACGCGTTCGAGCGCTTCTGGACGACGCGAGTGTATGGGATCTGAATCATTTGGTCGAGCGATCTTCGGGGTGGTTAGGGGTTCGTATTTATAAACCTAATAAACGGGTGCAGACGCTTCTGCACTGGACAGCACCGCAAACGCCCAGAAAGCCCTCGGCCGCTCTTTATAAGCAGGTTTGAACAGATGGTACGGTCTTGCGCTCGACAGCACCGCAAACACCCAGAAAGCCCTCGGCCGCTCGCGGTCGCTGTCCCGAAAATCGAAGATTTTCGGGCTCCGAGAAATCTTCGATTTCTCGCGAAGCAGGATATCTGCGCTCTCCGTACCGCCCGCGCAGATAGTGCCTGCCTCAGCGACTCCCCTCCGGCGCGACCACTGGAAGACGGTCCGGGCTGCTCGCTACGCTGCGCTGCCGGGCTGCGACTTCCAAGCTCTCGTTCACTTCGTTCACGAGACCGGCCATCGCCCTTTCAGTCCGCCAGGACAACACCGCCCCGCAACCGCCACCGCGACAGCAACGCCCAGCAACCGCAATACCTCAGTCCTCCCCAGCCTCGGCCGGGGCGCGCCGGCACCGCAACGCACCGCGCGGCGCGCCCCGGCCTCCCTCGCACGCGTTGCTCGCGCGCGCCGACCGCCCCGCACCGCACGCCCCACAGCGATAGACGTGAATCAACCGCCGCGCGCGACGCCTGGCCACCACTCCCGGGCGGGACTGAAAGGGGCAGCCGCTGAGCGGGACGCCCTGCGAGGCAAGCACCGCAATCCCGGCGAGCGAACGCAGTGAGCGAGCCGGGTGAGGAGCGCAGCGAGCAGCGCGAGCGCTCAGCGGCTGGGGCTTTCTGGGTGTGCCGAGTGGTGTCGCCAGCGCTGATAACCAGTTCTATTTATAAGTACGACCGGTCAGCGGCTGGGGCTTTCTGGGCATGCTGAGTGGTGTCTGTAGCGTTGACACCCGATTTTATTTATAAGTACGAGTGCTCAACGGGTACCGGATTCAAAAAGATCTGGAGCAGAGCGAGGGCATCGCCATCCAGAGAAACCCGGCCAACACCGTATCCACCCGCCTTTAGCAAGACAGTTACCTCCCGGGCTGTTTGACCGGATATGAACGTACTCGAGGTCGCCGCGGACGCCGACGCCACGGGGCCGGTCTGTGACGCCTGCCTCGGCCGGCTCCTCGCCGACCGCAGTTTCGGGCTGACGAACGCCGAGCGCGGGCGCTCGCTTCGCGTGTCGCTCGCGCTGGAACGCGACGAGGAGTTCGAGCCGACGCCGACCGAGAGCTGCTGGGTGTGCGAGGGCCACTGTGCCGACTTCGACGAGTGGGCCTCGCGCGCCGCCGAGGCCGTCGAAGACGTCGAGTTCGCCACGTACAACGTCGGCACGCGCCCGTCGCCGCTCGTCGAGGAGAACGAGATCCTCCTCCGCGAGGAGTGCGGGCTCGACGAGGACGCCGGCGAGCTGTTCAAGTCGGAGTTCAACCGGGAAGTCGGCAAGCGTATCGGCCGGAAAACGGACTCGGAGGTCTCCTTCGACCGCCCGGACGTCCAGTTCACTATCGACCTGGCGGAGGACGACCTCGCGACGAAGATCAACTCGACGTTCGTCTACGGTCGCTACCGGAAGCTCGAGCGCGACATCCCCCAGACGGAGTGGCCCTGCCGCGAGTGCCACGGTTCCGGGCGCCAGGGGCGCGAGCCCTGCGAGTACTGTGACGGCACGGGCTACCTCTACGAGGACAGCGTCGAGGAGCTGACCGCGCCCGTCGTGGAGGACGTGATGGACGGCACCGAGGCGGTCTTCCACGGCGCCGGCCGCGAGGACGTGGACGCGCGCATGCTCGGGACGGGCCGCCCGTTCGTCATCGAGGTCGAGGAGCCGCGTCGCCGCCGCGTCGACACGGACCGGCTCGAGGCCGACATCAACGCCTTCGCGGAGGGCCGCGTCGAGGTCGAGGGGCTCCGGCTCGCCACCCACGAG
Organism: Halosubterraneus shenae; assembly: GCF_050510935.1. Taxonomy (NCBI): domain Archaea; kingdom Methanobacteriati; phylum Methanobacteriota; class Halobacteria; order Halobacteriales; family Haloferacaceae; genus Halosubterraneus; species Halosubterraneus shenae. The sequence goes on from NZ_JBNLVO010000001.1 coordinate 332,031, forward strand.
ATGGTCGAGCGCGTGAAGGGCCACGACGCCTCCAAGGAGTACCGTGCGCAGGTCCAGTTCGACGACGACGTCTCCGAAGCGGAGCTCCAGGCCGCGGTCGAGGAGCTCGAAGGGGCGACCGTCGAGCAGTACACGCCGAGCCGCGTCGACCACCGCCGCGCGAGCATGACCCGCGAGCGCGAGGTGTACTCGATCGAGGCCGAACTGAAGGACGAGCGCCACGCCGTCGTCGACATCCACGGCGAGGGCGGGCTCTACATCAAGGAGCTGATCTCCTCGGACGAGGGCCGAACCGAGCCGAGCCTCGCCGGGCTCCTCGGCGTCGACGCCGGCGTCACGGCGCTCGACGTCCTCGCCGTCGAGGGCGAGGCGGAGCCGTTCGAGCAGGCGGAGTACTTCCGCGACTGATCGACCGGTCGACCAGCTGACGCCCGTGGACGAAGATCCGGGTGAATCGGAACCGTAACTTTAGGTAGAACGCCACACTACCCGCTCGTGGGCGCTCCTCGGAAAATGCGCGCGTCACCGGTCGAGGGCGCCCACTGGTGGCCGGTGGATTCCCCGATCCGCCGGCGGCCGTTTCTGTCTGGGCAGCGACGGCCTCGTGGTTTTTTCAGGCGCCCGGCTGACCGATGACGAGTAGTTGTGCCGCGGGCGAACCAATAACGTCTATGGCCACGGGCACGTCGTCAGTCCCGTGATTGGAGCCGACGAAGCCGGGAAGGGACCCGTGATCGGGCCGATGGTCGCCGCGGCCGTCCGCTGTGACCCGGCGGTGCTACCGGCCGACGTCGACGACTCGAAGCAGGTCGCTCCCGACCGCCGCGAGGCGATCGCCGCGGAGCTCCGCGACCGCGACGACGTCGGCGTCGGCATCGGCGTCGTCGATCCCGCCGAGATCGACGACCCGGAGACGGACATGAACTCGCTCACCGTGACGGCGCAGGCCCGGGCCATCGAATCCGTGGTCGGCGCTGGCAACGCGGACTCGGGCGACGACGGAGACCCCGAAGCCGTCGTCGACGCCGGCGACGTCTCGGAATCGCGGTTCGGCCGCCGGGTCGCGGACGCGGTCACCGATCGGGTCGCCCGCGACGTCTCGGTCGACGCCGAGCACGGCGCCGACGAGACGTACCCGACCGTGAGCGCCGCGTCCATCGTCGCCAAGGTCGAGCGCGACGCGCGAGTCGCGGCCATCGACGACGAGTACCCGGAGTACGACGTCGGGAGCGGGTACCCGAGCGACCCGACGACGCGGGGCTTTCTGGAAGCGTACGTTGCGGCCACCGGGGAGATCCCGGACTGTGCGCGGCGCAGCTGGAGTACCTGTGAGCAGGTGCTTGCCGAGGCCGAGCAGTCCGGTCTCGACGAATTCTGAGGCGCTCGCCCGATCCGGATTCGCGGCGCCGCGCGCCCTGTCGAATTAGCGGCGACGCGTGCCGGCGCGAGCGAGACCGGCGAGCAACAGCAGCGCGCCGACCGCGAGCAACACGCCGATGACGACCAGCGGGTTCGGGGCCAAAAGCGCCACGCCCGCCACGCTGAACGCCGACAGCAACATCAGTCCGCCGCCCACGACGGCGGCGACGACGACTGTCACCTCCCGCTCGTAGGCGCCGAGCTCCTCGTCGAGCACGTCCCTGACCACGGACTCGACCCGGTCCCGGGGGAAATCGTCCTGCCCGGCCCGGCCCGCGTCTCCGGCCCGGCCCGCGTCTACCTCGTCGCTCATGGGGACAGCGTACTGTCGGGAGAAGGGTAAAATCGTGGGGTCGCTACCGCTCGGTCAGCAGCGTCCGGAGGATGTCCCCGTACGCCGGGCGGGAGACGAGGACGCCGAGCAGTACGCCCATGATGGTGAAGATGGCGAACCCGGAGAGGTCGCCGAGCGAGAGCACCATCAGCGGCGACATGGCGATGATCGTTGTCGCCGCCGCGGCGCCGATGACCCAGAATGCCCGCCGGAACCGGGAGTCGAAGACGGTCTGTGACCGCACGTCGCCCTCGCTCATCACCTCGTCCGCGATGATGACGAGGTCGTCCACCCCGGTCCCGACTACGGCGATGAAGCCGGCGATGACCGGGAGGCTGATCGGGTACCCGACCAGCGCGGCGAAGCCGAGCAGCGCGTACACCTCGGCGAGCGCCGTCACGATCATCGGTAGCGCGACCTCCGGCTCGCGGTAGCGGAGGAACACCATACCCGCGACCGCCAGCACGGAGAGCACCCCGGCGATCAGCGAGTAGGAGCGGAACGACTCGCCCTGGGTCGCCGAGATGTAGGAGACGGAGCCCTCGCTGATCCCGAGCTGGGCCGGCAGCGCACCGGCGCGCAGGTCGATGGAGATCTGCTGGGCGCGCTCGTAGGAGTCGCCGCCGCGGCCCGTGGTCAGCCGGAACTGCGGGTCCGTCGACCACTCCTGGTTCTGCATACTCCGGGCCAGGTTGGCCTGCATGCCGAACGCGTTGACGACCTCGCCGTTGACGACGAGCAGCAGGCAGGGGTCCTGCGTCTCGCCGACCGGCTCCTGCATGTAGGTACAGGTGGAACCGCCGGACTGGGCGACGCCGTACTCGACGGCGGCCGACTCGAACTGCTCGGCGGGCGACTGCTGGCCCTCCGGTGCGTCGTCGACGACGGTCACCGGGACGTACGCGACGTCGTTCCGGTCGCGACTCGCCGTCCCGACGCTCGCGAAGTCGCCCTGCGAGAGCACGGCCTGTTCCGTCGAGTAGTTGCCGTTCTGGTCGTAGTAGATGTCGATCCGGACGGTCCCGCGCTCCTCCAGGAGGTTGATGACGTCCTGACGCCCCTCGCCGGGCACCTCGACCAGGACGAAGTGGCGACCCTCCGTGTTCGTGACGACGCGTGCGCTGCCGCCGGAGAGCCCTGCCTCGTTGATCTTGCCCTCGATGACCTGCACGGCGGCCTGGCGCGTCTCCTCGGTCACGCCCTGTCGGATCTCGCCGGGCTCGTAGCCCGCCTCGATCAGCGCGGTCTCGAACTCCGACTCGTTGACGGCGGCGTCAGTGACCTCGACCTGGCCCGTGCCACCGTTGGCCGGGTCGCGGACGCGCGCCTTCACGTCCGTACTCGTCGTGTTCGGGAGCTCCGCGGCCACGTCGCTGGCGACTTGCGCCGTCGATTTGTTCTCGAAGGCGACGTCGCTGGCGGTGTGTCCGAGCAGCGGGGCTCGCACGCGCGTGCCGCCCGCCAGGTCGAGGCCGTACTGGAGGTTCGTCACCCCCGTCGCGGCGTTGGCGCCCTCGCTGCCGGGCGCCGCCGGCTCCTCGGGCGCGAACTGCGGGGCGAACAGCACGACGGTCGAGGCGACGACGACGACCACCAGCAACACGACCCGCCAGTGTTTCTTGATCTGTCCGAGCATCTATCGGCTCACCCCCTCGAACTTGTACCAGCGAAGCAGGCCGACGTTGAGCAAGTAGGTGTTCATGAGGTCAGTGCTCAGTCCGATAGCGAGAATGATCCCGATGTTCCGCAGCAGGTCGACGCCGAACACCGTCGCGACGAGGGCCATGACGATCATCGCGGAGATGGACGTGATCGTCATCGTCACGCCGGTTCGCATCGCCCGCTGGACCGACTCGTAGAAGCTCCCGGTTCGCCGGAGCACGGAGTTGTTCAACAGGATGTCCGAGTCGACCGAGTACCCGATCAGCATCAGCAATGCGGCGACGGTGCCGAGCGTCAGCTCGATGCCGAGCAGGTTCATCATCGCGACCGGGACCACGATGTCGGAGAACGCGGAGAGGACGACCGCGACGGAGGGGACGAACGTGCGGAACATCGCGAAGACGAGCACGCTCATGCCGAGGAACGCGAGCGCGACGCCGCCGAGCGCCTCGACCGCCGCCCCGGAGCCGAAGCTCGGGGAGACGAACGTCTGCCCCTCGACGCTGAAGCCGGCGTCCTGGGCCTGATCGGTGAGGGGGCCCAACCCGCCGTTGTCAGCGTTCTCGGGCAGGTCCTCCGCCCGGAAGGTGACGACGTACGTTCCGTCCTGTGCGATGTACTGGACCGACGACGGCTCGGCCGAGAAGGCGTTCTCGAGCCGCTCCCGGGCCGCGTCCGTTCCCGCGTCGTCGGCGGAAAGTCGGAGCTCCGCGCCGCCGGTGAACTCGACCCCGAGGTTCGCTGGTGCCCCAGTGACGAGATACCAGCCACCGATGATCGACAGCGCCAGCACGAGGACGACCACGGGGATCGCCACGAGCTGCCGGTTGTCGTAGTCGGTGTAGTCGACCTCCGGTACCTCGATCTCTACCATATGCTGACCGCTTTTCCTGCGCCCCGAATAAGCCTTCCCGTTGACGCCGATACGCGGGCCTCAGCTACCCGGGAACCGGCACCTCGCTTCGCGATCGGGGCGGCGCTCGCGGGGAAGCGTCTTCTCGAGGGAGGTGGTTCTCGAGGGAGGTGGCGCCATCGTTGGTCCAGTCAGTTCGGCCGAACCAATTGCCGCCGCTCGAGGGCCACGGTCTTCGTTCAGCGGCGTCGACCCCAGAAGCACTTCCGTCATCCCCTCAGCCTCGTGGCGGAAGCGTCACCGAAACACGTTCCACGGCCCGGATACTATGTGGAGGTATGATACGACCTACCGCGACCCGGGTCGTCCTCTCGGTGCCCGACGACGTGAGCGACTGGGCGCGCGACCAGTTCGAGTCCGACCACTTCCGGGGGTACTTCCGGCGCGTCCTCGACGACGTCGCCCTCGGTGGCGTAACCGAGGAGTTCGTCGACGTCGGCTGCTGCGGCGACAGCCTCGACATCCCGTTCCGCGTCGAACGGGTCGAGACGCCGGACGGGGACGTCGAGGCGGCGACCGTCGGCGACGAGACCGAAATCGAGTACACGACTCGCGAGAGCAGCGCCGACGACGAGGTCGCGGGCGGCTGGCGCGTCCAGAGTCGGGCTGGGCCGACGTGACCCGCCGCTAGCGCCGCTAGCCACTCGGAAAACGAGATATACGGGCTGTGAGAAGGGGCCGAGTTCAGGGCATGTAGCGCACGCTGACCACGCCGGGGGCGGACCGGACCTCGACGCGCTCGACGCCGAGCCGGGCCGCCCGCGAGAGCGTCGCTTCGCGGTCCTCGACGACGTCCTCGACGGCGGACTCGGTCGTCTCCTCGGGGACCGTGAGCACGTGGATCTCGCCCTCGCCGGCGCGGGGCTGCTTCGTGATCTCGCCGACCGGCTGGTCGCTGGCGATGTCCTGCTCCTGGGTCGTCGGCGGTTCGGGGCTCTCCTCGATGTCGACGGCGTACCGGTCGGCGACCTCGATCACCTGGTAGGTCACCTCCATCGGCGGGTCCGGCGCGACGGTACACTCGACGACCTCGTCGACCTGCAGGCCCGGATTCGAGCTGAGCGTGTGGACCTGGCCGGCGTGAACGTCTTTCAGTACGGCGGAGTCGTCCTCGGCGTGCGTCACGAGGAACGTACTCTCCTTCTCGTCGGTCATTACGCTCACGTAGTCCGTCGCCCCTTTTCCGGGTTTCGGGGAGGTGGTCACCGTGGTGGCCTCTGACAATGTCCCGTCGATGCGAGCTTACCTGCGGAGTTTCCGATGTGCCACGACGATGCCGCCGACGGCGAGGACGGGCGGGACGATCGCCGTCAGCCGCGGGAGCGCGTACAGCGTCCGGACGAACGCGGAGGACGTCGGCTCCTGGAACTCCGCCGGTACGGAGATGATCAGCGCGAGGTACAGCGACGCGAGGAAGCCGTAGCCGGCGACCGCGAGCGCCTGGTCGTAGAACTCGTGGACCCGATCGTCGCGCCGATGGCGACGGGCGACGAGCAGCGTCGGCGCGAGCAACGGGGCGACGGCGGCGAAGCCGAGCAGCACGAACAGCGACCGCGAGAAGGCGGCGAGCCCTCCCTGGGTCAGCCCCTCGGTGCGACCCAGCTCGACGACGAGCGCGAGCGCGGTCAGGACGGCGACGAACAGCGCCGCGAACGTCCCGACGACCACGTAGATCCGGAAGAACCACGAGTCGCTTTCGCGGAACGCGTACGGGATCGCGCCGAACACCCCACCGTAGCTTTCAGCCATTACTCCGAATACGGGCTCGGTACCGTTTAATCTCCGCGAAATATCGTTTTTCTTCGATGGATCGTCCCTCGTCGCGGAAGTTACCACTCGGTAACCCCGGAAAGTCCCGGCCGCTGACTGTTTGGGCTTATAAACGAGATCGGCTATCGTCGCCTGCGATGCCACTCGGCATGTCTCGACTGCTCCAGCCGCTGTGACGCACTTATAAGTAAACACGGTTGTCGCTGCTTGCGACACCACTCAGCACACCTCGAAAGCCCCAGCCGCTGAGCGGTCGCGCTGCTCGCTGCGCGTCTCACGGCTCACTCCCTCCGGTCGTTCGCCGTTGCGGTGCTTACGTCGCAGGGCGTCCCGCTCAGCGACTGCCCCTTTCAGTCCCGCCCAGGAGTGGTAGCCGGGGCGTCGTTCGCGTCGGCTTTTCGGCGGTCGTCGCTCGCAGGCTGGCCGGCGTGCGGAGCGGGGCGGTCGGCGCGCGCGAGCAACGCGTGCGAGGGAGGCCGGTGGCGCGCCGAGGCGGTGCGGGCCGGCGCGCCCCGGCCGAGGCTGGGGAGGGTTGAGGTATTGCGGTTGCTGTGCGGTCGCGGTGTGGTCGCCGTTGCCGTCGCGGTTGGGGTCCTGGCGGACTGAAAGGGCGCGGCCGGTCGCGCCGGAGGGGAGTCGCTGAGCAGGCCCTATCTGCGCGGGCGGTGCGGAGAGCGCAGATATCCTGCTCAGCGACCGCGAGCGGCCGAGGGCTTTCTGGGCGTCTGCGGTGCTGTCCAGCGCAAGACCGTGTCACCTGTCCAAATCTGCTTATAAGGAGCGGCCGAGGGGTTTCATGCAGTCAGCAGTGCTGTCAGGGATGGGCCCGCAGCAGCTATTTAAACCGGCTTATAAGCGGAATCTCTAACCACACCGACTTCGTCTCCAGCTATCACCCCGTCGACGACTGACCGCTATTCGTTCGTGATCACGTCGCGAATTTCGAAGCGGGTGCCGCCGGCGTCGCTCTCGGTGATGGTCAGTTCCCAGTCGTGCGCGCTGGCGATGCTATCGACGATGGCCAGCCCGAGCCCGATCCCCTCGTCGCCGGTCGAGTAGCCCGGTTCGAGCACCGCCTGTCGATCGGACTCGGGGATGCCGGGGCCGTCGTCCGCGACGAAGAACCCGTCGCCGTCGGCGAGGGCGCCGACAGTGATAGTTACGCCCGTATCCGCACGCACGAGGGTGCTGTCCTCGGTTCGTTGCCGATCGCTCGTGGAGCCGTGCTCCACGCTGTCGCCGGACCCCGTCCGGCTGCTTGTGGAGCCATGCTCCACACTGTTCCGGAAGAGGTTCTCGAACAGCTGTTTGAGTCGGTCCTGGTCGGCGCGGAACGTGAGGTCTCCGACGCCGCGCAGTTCCGAGTCGGGGGACCGGATCGAGTCCCAGCAGCCCTCGGTGATCGAGGCGAGCGAGACGGACTCCATCTCCGAGACGTCCTGTCCCTGACGGGCCATCGTGAGCACGTCCGTGATGAGGTCCTCCATCCGGTCGAGCGCGCTGGTGGCCACCCGGAGGTTCTCGGTGTCCCGCTTCTCGCGCTCCATTTCGAGGCGCCCCATCGCCACGTTCAGGGGGTTCCGGAGGTCGTGCGAGACGGCGCCGGCGAAGCGGTCCAATCGCGCGATCTTCGCCTCCGTGCGCTGGCGCTCGAGCTCGTGTTCGAGCAACCGGGCGACCAGTTCCGCGAACATCGTCTCCTCCTCGGTGAACGGGGCCGAACGCCGACCGTCGGAGCTGAAACAGACCGTTCCGTAGGGTTCGCCGGCAACCTCGATCGTCGTGCCGTGATAACAGCGGAGACCGTGCTCCTCGTAGGCGACGTCGTCCGCCCAGCCCTGGTTCGGCGCGTCGTGTAACGCGATGGAGTCGTCCTCGCGTAGCGTCCGCCGGCAGTACGTTTTGTTAAGGTCGAGTCGGGTCCCCGGCGGGGCAACCCCATCCTCCCTGTCCGTGCTCGCGATGGTCTTCCAGTAATCGGTCTCCTGGTCGATCTTGTTGATGTAGCCTCTCTCGACCCCGAGATACGTCGTCCCGATACTGAGCGCTCTCTCGGCTTTGTCCTCGAACGGGAGATCCGATTTCATCGTCGCGTAGAGCTGCTGGCGGGCCTCGTCAGCGTCGAGTTCGGTGTCTGTCATTTGTGTCGGCGGGAAATCGGCAGTTCTCGTAAGAAAGAGAGATTCACTCATAGGTGTTTTGCAACCTGTAACCCGACTGAAACTGACACCCCACGGCGCTCTCGCCGGCCGACGGCGCGTCCGCCCTCCCACACACAGGTGGCTCCAGAACAGCTCTGCGACAACGGTGATATCGGGCGATCCGGTTCCGTCGTGCCGGCCGGGCCTGGTGGAGCGAGCTACTCGATACCGCCGGCGCCGCTCGCGGCGTCGGGGGTCTCCGTCCGCTCGACTTCCAGGCCGAGCTCCTCAAGCGCGGCTTCCATGTGCTCGTCCTTGACGTACTCCGACCCGTCCTCCACCCGGGCCGCCTGCGCGTGCGCGAGGACGAGCCCGCGCTTCTCGTCTGGAATCACGAACTTGTCCGTCGCCAGCTCGATGGTGAGGCCGTTGTTGTCCTGGGTGTACAGCGAGTGGAACGCGCCGCGATCGAACTCGTTGAAGCCGTAGCCGGCGTCGTCGAGCGCCTGCTTGATCTCCGGGAGGCGGCTCGCTTCCACCTTGAACGCGAGGTGGTGCACGCCGCCGATCTGCTGCTGTTGCGGGCGCGGGTCCGACGGGCGGTCCTCCGTCACGAAGAACGTGAGAATGCGGCCGTCACCGGTGTCGAAGAAGAGGTGGGTGACCTCCGGCTGGTCGAGGTTCGGCTGCCGGAGCACGAGTGGCATCCCGAGCAGGTCGCGGTAGTACTCGATCGTGTCCTCGACGTTGCTGCCGACGATCGTGATGTGGTCGGTTCCGGTCGTGTGGATCGGACTGTCCGGCCGTTCCGCGGTGACCTCTGGGTCCATAGGGATCAATGATGGCGCCCGCACCTTCAGTTTCCGGTGTCGGCACACCACGCCGGTTTCCGGAAGCGGCGGACACGGCGGACGCACCTGACGCACCGGATGCGCCGGATGCGCCGGACGCACCGGACGCGGCGAACGCACCACGCGGTGTGTCACCGGGACACACCTTTTTGCTCCCGCTCCGTTTAGAAGGGGAGTATGAACGTCATCGTCGTCGGGTTCGGCCGGGTCGGCTCCCGGACGGCTCGCGTGCTACAGGAGGAGGGCCACGACGTCACCGTCGTCGACAACAGCTACGAGAAGGTCAAGCGAGCCCGGAAGCGGGACTTCACCGTCGTCGAGGGCGACGGGTCGACGATCGGCGTCCTCGAGGAGGCTGGCGTCGAGACGGCGGACTCCGTTGGCGCGCTCACCGGCGACCTCGACGTCAACCACACCATCTGTCAGCTCGCGGGCGACTACGGCTGTCGGGCGGTCCTCCGGATCAGTCAGGACGTCGATCCCGAGGAGTACGCCCGGTACGCCCAGGACGCTGACGAGGTTATCTATCCCGAACGACTCGGCGCGGCCGGCGCCAAGACCGCGCTGCTCGGGGGGGATTTCAACGCCCTCGGTGAACTCACCGAGGACCTGCAGATCCTCGTGTTTCCCGTTCCGGAGGACGCACCGATCGTCGGCGAACACGTCAACGAGATCGACCTCGGTGAAGCCGGCCGGATCTACGCGCACGGTCGCGAGGACGAATCCCTGACGATCCCGCTGCCGGGAACGATCGTCGAACCGGGGGACCGAATCGCGCTCCTGGCGGAAAGCGACGCAGTCGACGGCGTTCGAGCGACGCTCGCTGGCGACTGAGAACCGGGGGACCCCGAAAAGTGGGCGGCCGAGGACACCGCCACAGTGGGAGTCGGGTGTCGGGCACGCAGGATGGGTGGATGGAAACTGAGGCCGATTGCGTGCCCATCGGGCGATTTCCTGCGACCGACATAAAACCGCGTCAGACGCAAGACGCGCGTCCTACGAAACTGGCGGACGGATCCGGTCACGACGACAAAATTGACCGATCAGGTTGCGCTTCCTTCCACCACATCGCTTGCGGTCTCGTGGGTCCTCAGCCACATCTTCCGATCTGCAGAAGTAACTGTGGATGGTTACAATATATCGATTACGTTCGGACGTTCAATTTCTGAGAACGCCTTTATTGGCGGAGTGGATCGTAGTCAGTGATGGAGTTCCCGTATCGACCGCCAAACGTCGGTCTTCGGTTCGACGTGAACGAGCTCACCGGGGCGTTAGGGGATTCGGTTACGGTTCTGCCGATCGTCGTCGCCCTCGCGCTGTTGACGCCGCTCTCCCTCCCGCACACCTTCCTCGCGTTCGGCGTGTTCCAGATCGTCTGGGGACTCGTGTACGGGTTGCCGATGTCGGTCGAGCCGATGAAGGCGATCGCGGGCCTCGCGATCGCGGGCACGATCACCTACGGCGAGCTCGTCGCGGCGGGGTTGCTGGCGGGCGTCGTGCTGCTCGCGGCCGGGCGGCTCGGCTCCGTGGGTGCGATCGAGCGGCTGGTCGGACTCCCGGTCGTTCGTGGCGTCCAGCTGGCGGTCGCGCTGCTGCTCGCGGTGACGGGCGTCGAGCTCGCGCTCTCGAACCCGCCCGTCGCAGCCGCCGCCGCGGTCCTCGTCGCCGGTGCGCTGCTCCTTGGGTACGGTGACGCGAGCGCGCTCGTCGTCCTCGGTGTGGGTGGAATCGTCGCCGTCCACGCCGCTGGCGTGCCGACCCCCTCGATACCGGAACTCACGACGTTCGCCGGTGGCGGGCCGTCGTTCACGTTCGGTGCCGTGGAGGCGACGGCGGCCCAGCTCGCGATGACCGTCGGCAACGCGGCCGTCGCGACCGCGCTGCTCTGCTCGGACCTGTTCGACCGCTCGGTCTCCGCCGACCGCCTCGCGACGTCGATGGGCGTCATGTCGCTGCTGTCCGTGCCAGCGGGCGGGTTACCGATGTGTCACGGCAGCGGTGGCCTCGCCGGCAAGCACACGTTCGGGGCACGGACCGGCGGGGCGAACGTCCTGCTCGGGACCGGCTACCTGCTGCTGGCGCTCGTGGCCGGCGTGGTCATCGCGTTCCCGATGGCGATGCTCGGTGTGCTGCTCCTGCTCGTCGCCGTCGATCTCGGGCGCACCGCGCTCCGGAGCGACGACCGGCTGATCACCGTCGCTATCGGCGTTCTCGGCGTCGCCACGAACGTCGGGATCGCCTTCCTCGCCGGTGCCGTCGCGAGCGGCCTGCTTCGCAAGTTCGATGTGCGAGGCTCGCGTTGACCGATGCGTGACCTGGACGGAGCTGTTCGAGCGCGCGGCTGCTTTCGACGTCGACGAGGCTGACGTCCGGAACGCGCTGGCGACGAGGCGTACCGAGGACGAGCGACTGACCGCCGAGGGCGAGTCGGCCGATCCGGACGACTGGCGGTCGTCGTCGGGGAGCGGTCCGGACGAGCAATCGGGACAGCCCGCCGGCGACGGCGAGCGACCAGACCCGAGTCCGGAACGCGTGGTCGCCGACGCCGACGTGCTGGCTGCGGACCTCCTCGTCGGGGGTGCCGCCCGCGAGGCGCTCGACGAGCTGCGTTGCCACTCGTGGATGACGCTCGTCGCTAGCGACGCGCTGCTGGACGACGCCGCGGCCGTCGTCGCGGCACTCGGCGACGCGTCACTGGCCCGGGACTGGCTCGCGGCCGTGACGGATTGGCGGGAGCGGGTCGAGCATCCTCCTGAGGACCACCCCGCGCTGGCCTCGGCATATCGGGGTGGCGCGATGCACGTCATCTCCTTCGACGAGCAGCTCACCAGCGCCGCCGCTGGAACGACGCTGAAGGGGCGCGTCGAGCTGAGCGTGCGGACACCCGGGGCCTTTGAGACGGTGTTCGACGCCGAACGTCTCTACCCGAGCGTCGTCGACGGCGAGTATCCCGGCCCTGACCGGGATCAACGCTGGTGAGGCGTTCTCTTCCCGTTCGATGTACAGGCGGTCACCGCGGCCCCCGGAGCGGCGTACCGCACTCCCGCGAACCGGTCCGGGGCAGTGTATTCGGGCATAAACCGGAATTTGCGCGGTATCCCGCATAAGATTACGTAGTGGTTGAAAAGTAGAGAATACACTGAAGCTAGACACATTAGCCGAGGAACAAGGTGCAGTTAGGATAGCGTCAGCCTGTATTTGTGCGGGTCGTAACCGTCCGATCGGCTATTTCCCGATCTAATTTGATACTTTGTGAGGATATAAGTACCAGCGTTCGAGAACGTAGATCGAATGTCAGACAAAGAAGCTGATAACGAGAGTGATAAAATGGAGGCGGAAAGCACTGCCGACGGAGGAACCGCAGCTGGTTCCGCGGAAGGGACGACCGGCACGACGGAGCCGCGTGCCCCGGACGCAGCTGCGGAAACCGACGAAGGAATTCAGGCCATCCTCAAGGACGAATCAACTCAGTCGATCATGAAGTATCACGTGAGCGTGTTCGCGATCGTCGGGGTTGGCCTCTTGCTTATCGGCGCCGTTGCTCCGGATATCGGAGCGATATTCGGGCTGGACGAAATGACGAACACTGGTACCAGCCAGATGGGCGGCGACATGTTGGGGATGTTCTCCGGCGCGGCCTCCGAAGCGCTCGTCGGCGTCTTTGCGCTGTTGTTCATGTTCATCGCCGGCCCGTTCGTGGCAGCAGTGACCGGCATCGTAAGCGGACTCCGGGACCAGGGATCGGCGAAGAAAGTGGCCATCGGCGCCGGCGTCGGCTCCTTCCTCGGGTACCTGGTGATGTTCGTTCTCGTGCTGTTCCTCGGTGGGACGGGAATTCCGGTGTCACCCGAATTCGGAGCAACCCTTTCGAACGGTATTCCCGCATCGATTCCCGCGGGCCTCGTCGCTTCGGGGACGGCATACGCCACGCTCGAGTTGTAAGCGAGGGCTCGCGGTTTCGGTCCGATTCCGATCCCCCGGCCGTTTCGCCATCCTCCAGAAAGCCCCTTTTCAGCGTTCGAACGCGTTCGACTGAGTTCCGCGAACGCGCGAGCTAGCGCGTGGCGTACCACTCGGCGAACTTCGCGAGCGCGCGGCCACGGTGGGAGATGGCGTTCTTCTGTTCGGTGTCCATCTCCGCGAACGTCGTCCCGTCGTGTTCGAAGATGGGGTCGTAGCCGAACCCGCCCTCCCCGCGGGGCGCGACGATTTCGCCCGGCACGTAGCCCTCGAACAGCTTGACAGGGAGCGGCTCGTCGGCGTCGTCGGCTTCGGGACCGGCGGCCGCGGCCGCGACGCGGTCCTCGCGGTCGACGGGGTCGGGGCTGGCGTCGAACGCCTCGCCGTCACAGTACGCGAGCACGCAGCGGAAGGAGGCCCGGCGGTCCTCGAGGTCGCTGGCGAGCTCCCAGACGCGCTCGACGCCGAGGGTGTCCTCGACGTACGAGGAGTAGGGGCCGGGGAAGCCGTCGAGGGCCTCGACGAACATCCCGGCGTCGTCGACGATCACCGGTTCGCCCGCGCGGCGATAGGCCTGGCGCGCGCCGTGGGCGGCGATGGGGCCGAGATCGTCGCTCTGGATCTCGGTGTAGTCGAAGTCGAGCTGCTCGACGGAGCCATCTCGCAGGTACTGCTCCGCCTCCCGGATCTTCCCGGGATTCGTCGTCACGTACCTGAGCATACCCGGAGTCGACGCGGGAGGCGGGAATAGCCGTCGATGGCGGCCGACGATGGTGACTGCGGTGGGTCTGCTGGTCAGTGGTCGAGCGGCTCCGGCGCGGGCGGCATCGACCGCTTGTGCGCGCTCGCCTCGTAGCGGTCGACGACGGCGTCGATCTGGCCCTCGGTGACGCCGAGCTCGCGGATCGTCGCCGACTTCGAGAGCGGGCCATCGACGTGGGCCGCCAGGATCGCGTCGAGCGTGTCGTAGTCGACGCCCATCTCTTCCTCGTCCGTCTGTCCGGCCCACATGCCGGCGGTCGGCTCCTGCATCACGAGGTCGTGGGGGACGCCGACGTGGGCAGCCAGCTGGCGAACCTGCATCTTGTAGAGGTTGCCGATGGGGTTGCAGTCGACGGCCTGGTCGCCGAACTTCGTGAAGTAGCCGGTCGCCGCCTCCGCACGGTTGCCGGTACCCAGGACGATCCGGTTCTCGGCGTTGGCGACGAAGTAGTTGAGCACCGCCCGCGTGCGCACGAAGACGTTCCCCGTCGCCATCCGGTCGTCGGCCCCTCCCGGGTACGCGTCGAAGAACTGCTCGGCGATGGGCTGGATCTCGACGACGTCGTACTCGACGTCGAGCTCGTCGGCGACGCGCTCGGCGTCGCTCATGGTCTCGGGGTCGTTCACCTCGGAGGGCATCGTCAGCCCGTGGAGCCCGTCCTTGCCGAGGGCCTCGACCGCGAGGTAGGCTGTGAGCGTGGAGTCGATGCCGCCGGAGAGCCCCAGGACGGCCCCGTCGGCGCCCGCGTCGGCGACGGTGGACTCGATGAATGAGACGATCCGCTCTCGCGTGCGTTCGAGTTCCTCCACGGACAGCCGGAGGTCGAGCGGCGGCGACTCCGAGAGCAACACGGACGTATCGCTGGCCTGCGTCATGGTACGGGAGTGTGACGCGAGCGACTAATAGGCACTCGATCGGTCGGAAAGTTGGACGGGCGTTGGATTCGCCGTGGAGTTCCCCCGGTCGCCTACAGATAGCCGTCGGCTTCGGCGAGCAGCAGGCCGTCGAGCGTTGCCTCGTTCGACAGCGGCGACCGGGCGACCTCGAACGCGTCGGGGGCCGGCACGGCCCGCGGCGTGAGGAACTCGTTCTCGTCGAGCGACTGGTCGACCGGGTCGAGTCCCTCGACGACGACGTAGCCGCGCTTGTGCCGGAGCAGCCCGGTCGTACACCAGACCTCCTGGAGCAGGTCCGCCGACTCGGCCGCGAACCCCGTTTCCTCCCGGAGTTCGCGCTTCGCCGCCTCGGTGTACGTCTCCTCGCGTTCGACGATGCCCGCGGGGAGTTCGAGCTGCGTCTGCCGTATCGTTGGCCGATACTGCTCGACGAAGAGGACCTCGCCGGCGACGTTCGGGTGGTCGGCGTCGGTGTCGGTGTCGCTGGCGGGGTCGTTGTCGTCGGCGTCGTCGTCGGTGCCGTTGCCGTCGCTGGCGGTGTCGTTGCCGCTACCGCTCTTGTTGTCCCCCTCGTCGTACCGCCCGTCGCTGTCGCCGATGGCGACGACGACCACCGCGGGCGGGAGCTCCGCCCAGTAGTACTTCTTGCGGGAGCCGTCGGGCTGGACGACGAGGTCGTAGCCGGCGGTCACCCAGCCGGTTTCGTACTCGACGACGACGTCCTCGACGGGCCACTCGGGCTCGCCGGGGAGCGAGTGGCTACGCCCGTCGTCGAACGCGTCCAGTTCGGCGAGGTCGGCGGCGACGCCGCGTTCACTCGGGTCGACGCTGCCGGGATACCGTGGGCGGCCGGTCATGGCTCCCCCCGCACGACGTCGACGTAGTACCGCTGCCCCTCGTATCTGACCAGCACCCGGCCGTCGTCGGCTACGGCTTCGGGAACCCGCCGCTGGAGGGCGCTCACCTCGTCGAACGGCGTGTGGGTGAAGTGCTCCTTCACGCCGTAGGGCCCCTCCTGGTACGGTTCGGACCGGCCGTCCGCGGAGCGGAGCGCTTCGGACAGATACGGGAACCGACGCTCGCTGACGTTGTTCGCGTCGATCGCCGTCCCCTCGGCGTCGGTCGCCTCGACGGTGAGGTAGTACGGCTCGCCGGCGCCGAGGTAGCTCGGGAGCGCGCCCAGCGCGAGCAGCGCCAGGACGACGAGGACGATGGCGACGATCAGGTTCCGCGTCACGCGACGCATATGTTGCGCCGGTAGGGGGCGAGCCCGAATACCGGTTTCGAAGCAGTCGCTCGCCGTCGACGGCGACGTCACTCGTCGTCGTAGCCGTCGGGAGAAAGTGCGGATGCGGATGAGCGTTTGCGCCTCGATGGGCACGCTCGAACCGAAGTCGCCCGTGGACGGGGCGTGGTCGTCGTCAGTTGACGTCGACGACTTCGACTTCGAACTCCAGCGTCTCGCCGGCGAGTTGGGGGTTGAAGTCGACTTCGACGACCTCGTCGTCGACGTGTGTCACGGTTCCCTCACGACCGTTCTGGGCTTCGAGGACGTCGCCCTCGCTGGGGGTCTGTCCGTTGAGCATCTCCCGAAGGTCGTCGGTTTCGAACTCCTGGACGTGCTCCTCGTCCCATTCGCCGTAGGCTTCCTCCGGCGGGATGACGAGCGTCTCCGTGTCGCCCGCTTCCAGGCCGACGAGCCCCTCGTCCATGCCCTCGATGACCTGGCCGGCACCGACCTCGACCGTGATCGGCGTGTACTCGCGGTCCGGCTGCTGCTCGGCCAGTCCGGTCTCCTCGGCAACGGATTCCAGCGAGGTGTCGAAGATCGCTCCGTCGTCGTTCAGTCGGCCAGTGTACTCGATCGTCACGGAATCGCCAGTTGTGATCGTCACACGTCGAGGAGGGACTCCAGCGTGAAAACACATGGTATCGCCGGCCGGCGGCTGAGCGCGGTTCGCGGTCGGCCGTCGCCGGCGTTTCCACTCCTACCTTTAGTCGTCGGAAAAGGTCCAGGGGCGAGAATCGAACCCGCGTCTCAGCCTCCACAAGGCTGAAGGATAGTCCACTACCCTACCCCGGACACGTGTTTCAGGCTAGCCGGGTGCGACTGATATACGTTACGAATCGGTCGGTGCGTGGGACGCACCGACACTTCGTCCGGCGATCGTCGTCACCGCTGGTCGTCTCGCCGTTGGCATCGCCACCGCTGGTCGCGTCGCCGTCGCCGTGACCGACCGCCGATCCACCGCATCAGGAGCCTTTTAACCGATCGTGACCTACTGTCGGTCGACAGTGGCCATCACGGACAAGATCTACGTGAAGAACCACCGGCAGATCGCCTCGCAGCTCGAGACGTCGATCCCGAAGGGGGCGTTCTCGGGGGCGACGCTCGACCTGCTGTTCACGGGCGAGGGGATCCAGAAGCTGGACTCGGCGACGCGCGACCGCGTCCTCGAGTTCGCCGAGGACTTCCTCGACTGCGACTGCGACAACAACCCCTACTGCGGCCACCCGGAGGAGAAGTTCGTCACGTACATCCTGGAGCTGCGCGCGCAGGGGTTCAGCCCCGACGCCATCGTCGACGTGATGACCGACGACTACATGGTGTACGCCTACACCGGCGACATTCGGTCGTTCCTCGACGACGCGGTCCGCCAGCTCGACGCCGTCGAGGCGCTCGCGGACGTCGACGGCGAGACGGAGATGGCGCAGGACGCCGCCGACGCGCGGAAGGAACTTACCCGGTAAGCGGTCGCTCCGCGGGAGGATGCCGTACGGTATTTAAAAGGGCACTTCGGTTCACAACGGATACTCTCGCCAGCGGTAGCTACGGTCGCCAGCGGCAGCGCTTCACGCGGGCCACGACGGACGAAGCGGCTCGAACCGACTTGGCGCCGAGGTTAGCCGAGGCGGAACGAGGGGTCGTCGGGGTCGCTGTCCATCCCCTCGACCTCCCCGTCGAGCTCTTCCAGCTGGATCACGTCGTCGCCCTCGTCCTCCAGCTGCTCGCGCAGGTGGTTGACGTAGCGTTTGTGCTCCTCCAGCTGCTCGCGGAGGTGGTCCGCTTCGAGCTCCAGCCGTTCGTGTTCGCGGATGAAGCTCTTCGGGACCTCCACCTTGGGCGGGAACGACGTTTCGTCCTCGCCCATCGTCTCGAGCTCGCCCTCGGGGACGACCTGCACCTGTCCGTCGTGGGCAACGAGCTTGTCGACGTAGTCGCGGAAGACGGCTGATAGCGAGAGGTCGCGTTCCTCCGCGATCTCGCGGAGGGTCTCGAACGCGTCCTCGTTGACGCGGAACGAGATGGTCTTGTTCTTGTTGCCCATTGGCAGCTAATCGCGGAGCCTCGTACTTAAGGATTTGTCAGACGGGTGTGATCGGATCCGGTTTCTTCTCGAATTTGGGCAGCTGACGCGGTTTATACCGCGCTTACAACGTGGGCCGCTTGACGCCACTCGGCCATCCGCCGTATGTTGGGTTAAAAGGGTTATACGGGAGCGTTCTTGACAGCACTGGCAACGCCCAGAAAGCCCTCGGCCGTTCTTTATAAGCAGGGTTGGACAGGTGATACGGTCTTGCTCTTTACAGCACCGCAAACACCCAGAAAGCCCTCGGCCGCTCGCGGTCGCTGAGCAGGATATCCGCGGCTCTCCGCACCGCCCGCCACGGATAGTGCCTGCCTCAGCGACTCCCCTTCGGCGCGACCACTGGAAGACGGTCCGGGCATTCCGTTGCGTCTCTCCGCACCGCCCGACGGACGGGTCCGGGCTGCGACTTCCATGGTCTCGTTCGCTGCGCTCACGAGAGCGGCCGTCGCCCTTTCAGTCCGCCAGGACAGCACCGGACAGCAACCGCCACCGCACCGCGACAGCACAGCAACCGCAATACCTCAGCCCTCCCCAGCCTCGGCCGGGGCGCGCCGGCCCCGCACCGCCTCGGCGCGCCACCGGCCTCCCTCGCACGCGTTGCTCGCGCGCGCCAACCGCCCAGCTCCGCACGCCGGCCAGCCGGCGAGCGACGACCGCCGAAGAACCGCCGCGAGCGACGCCCGGCTACCACTCCTGGGCGGGACTGAAAGGGGCAGCCGCTGAGCGGGATGCCCTGCGACGTAAGCACCGAGCCAGCGAACGAGCGCAGCGAGTGAGCTGGCGAGGCGCGCAGCGAGCAGCGCGACCGCTCAGCGGCTGGGGCTTTCCGGGCATGCTGAGTGGTGTCACGAGCGCCGATAGCCGATCCTATTTATAAGCGAGAGCGGCCACTCGCAGAGGTTTCTGACCTGTACCGAGTGGTGTCGCCCGGGACGAACGCCATTTTCCTTTATAAACGCAACCACTTCACGAATACGGCTTTCATCATGAACTGAGCGACGTCGCAAGCAACGCTATCCAGGCCCTGAAAGAAAACGAACGCTGTGAGTGGAGGCAGCTACGCTTCCGGTGGCGCTTCCGCGTCGAGCTCGTCGGTCTCGTCGAGACCTTCCAGGGCCGACAGCGCGGCGGCGCGGTAGGTCTCGGGGTCGAGATCGTACTGCTCGTCGGCCATCCGGGCGTATTCGTTGCCCTCGTCGTCGTAGGCGGCGACGCGCTCGATCGTGCGCTCGGCCGCTTCCACGACCCAGCGGTCACGCACGTCGGCGTCGACGACGCTGATGGATTCGGGACGGACGGAGACGTTGATCGAGCCGTCGTCCGTCTCGTAGGTCCGGGGCTTGCCCACGACCGCAACGTAGGCCGGCGGTTCGAGATCGCGGAGGGTGGAGGCCGCCTCGGGCTGGTACTGGCCGGCGTACACGAAGAACGTGCCCGTCGGGTCGACGATGCGACCGCGCCAGTACTCGTCGTCCTCGCCGACGTCCTCCTTCTCGGTCAGGGTGCCGACGAAGAACACGCGGTTCGCGGACTCCCCGGTCGGGAGCAGCGTGTAGACGGGGGCGCGCTCGTCGTCGGACTCCTTGAACGTGTAGCCGGCGTCGTTGAACTCGGTGGCGAACACGCGCCGGGCGACCTCTCGGGTAGGGGCGTTCTGGCTCATCTCAGATCGACCTCGCTTTGATCAGCGCACTTTCGGCATCGACTTCGCCGGGCACCTCGAGGTCGTCGACCAGCACGTACCGGCCGAGCGTCGGGCCGGAGACGCGGTAGTAGCGTCCGAGGACGCCCTCGGCCATCTCCTCGGCGACGACGCTCGTGTCGAGCGCGTCCATCGCCATGTCCTTGGCCTCCTCGAGACCCATCCCGGTGAGCTCCTCGGTGGCCTCGCGGTCGAAGATGACCTCGTGAACCTCCTCGCCGTCGTCGATGACGCCCTTGATCCGGAGGTCGAACTCGCCCTCGACCTGGCCGTGCTCCGAGCAGCGACCGTTCTGGAGGACGCGCGTGCAGTCCTCCTCCGGGCAGCGCTTGATCAGGCCGGAGCCGGACTGGATGTCGACCAGGGCGCCCTCGACGGTGTCGGCGTTGTCGCCGATCTCGATGTCCTCGTCGATCTCGGTGATCGTCGTCGTCCGGTTGAGCTTCACCGAGTAGGAGCCCTCGTACTCGTCGGTGACGACGTTCGAGAGCTCGTAGGTCTGGCCCTCCTCGAGCAGCTCGAGGTCGGAGGTCTCGAAGGCGACGAACTTGATCGTGCCGGACTCGTCGCCGAGCAGGCCCACCTGGGCGATGGAGTCGCTCCGGGGCTCCCAGGCGTCGACGAACTCGACGCGCAGGTCGACCCACTGCTCGTCCTCGTCGATGTCGTTGACCTTCACTTGCTCGGAGCCGCCGCGCCCGAGCTCGTCGCGTTCGAGGTCGGCCTCGTCGAGGTAGCTGTTCGTGACGCTCCGCTTCGCCTCGTCGACGGGAACCCGGTACTCGTTCACCAGGTTCTCGAGTTTCTCCTCGACCTCGTCGACCTCGACGTCGAGATGGTCCGAGAACTGTTCCGCGATCTCTTCCGCATGGGTACGCAAATCGGTCATGGTGTACTGCCTCCGGTCATTGTTCAGTGGGAGGCACATGGTGGTTGGTGCCTAGTAGTATAAAAAGTTCCGTAGGCGCGGCGGAAGTGGAATCGGCGGATAACCCGTCTATTCTCCACCTTTCCGGACGGCGGCTGACGTGCGTCTGACGCACGCGGGCGGCGTTTCAGCTGGAAAGGCCATTGAGATAGTGTACCATACGGAGCTGTCCAGCGATCGGGAGATCTGGAGTCGTCCACTCGCAACCAACCCCGAGGGTTCGGACGAGCGCAGCTGGAGGCCGAAAGCTACTGGGGCTCGTCGGCGACGACGTAACGACGGACAGCTCGTCGGCGGCGACGTAGCGAAAGACTACTCGCCGACGGCGACGAACCTATGTCGGCCGCGCTGCAACCATGGGTATGGACGACCGCCTCGGACGCGTCATTCGCCAGCAGCTCCGGGAGGCCGGCCGCCAGTTCGAGGAGGCGAAGCGAGCGTACAGCGAGGCACAGGAGAGCACAGCCGATTCCGACACCGGCGCCGAGGCCAACGAGAGCAGCTCGTTCGACCTCCCGACGAACGACGACGGTAACGCGCGAATCGTCTGCCGTCGCTACGCGGAGAAACGCGCCGTCGCCGTCGCCGGGGACGGCCGCCCGGCGTGTTTCGACCCGACGCACCCCGATTGCGAGGGCTGCGCCGAGGACGTCCGGCAAGGCGTCGTGGAGACGTGGCAGGGCTAAGGAGGCGCGGACCTACCCGACACCGACGGTGAACCGACACACTAAGGGCCTCCACGCCGACGTTCCGACGAGATGCGGGTAACCCTCCTGGGGACGGGCGATACGACGGGCACACCGACAGTCGGCTGCGACTGTGACACCTGCACCGAGGCCCGGGAGCGGGGCGTCTCCCGCTCGCGCTTCTCCGTCCACGTCGAGAACGAGCGGACCGGCGAGTCGCTCCTGATCGACTTCAGCCCCGACTTCAGACAGCAGTTCCTCGACAACGACGTCCCGCTGCCGGACGTCGGCATCGTTACGCACATCCACTTCGACCATCTCGACGGCCTCGGCAACGCCTATCGCCTGTTCGACGCGCTCCCCGTCAACGCGCCGAACGAGGTCGATCCCGCGACCGACGAGAGCGTCGCCGAGACGATCCGCCGGAAGTACGACTACCTCGAGGACCGGGTCGGCGTGCAGGCACGGACGCCCCTGGAGCCCTTCGAAACGTGCGGGCTGGAGGTCCAGTTCGTCCCGGTCGACCACCCGCCGCTGCTCTGCTACGGCGTCGTCGTCGAAGACCCGGAGACGGGGGCGAAGCTGTCGCTGACGGGCGACTCCAGCTACGACATCCCCGCGGAATCCCGCGACGCGCTCCGGAACCCGGACCTGCTCCTCGCGGACGCGATCGTCCCCGCGTCCGCCTGCGAGCACCACCCGCTCGGCGGGCGCCACCACGGCCCGGACGGCGTCCCGCGTACCTTCGGCAGCAAGCACATGACCCGGGAGGGCGCGCTCGCGCTCGCCGACGACCTCGACGCCGACCGGACTCGGCTGGTTCACGTCGCGCACTTCTACCCCGCCGACGAGGCCTTCCAGGAGCCGCTCGCGGTCGACGGCGAGCGGTACGACCTGTAGCCCGCTACTCCTCTTCGCCGAGGTGCTCGGCCGGCCAGTAGCGGCCCTCCTCCTTCACGACTTTCCCGCGCTCGACGAGGTCCGCCAGCACGTCGCGGATGCGCGACTTCTCGTGGCCCTGGTCGGACGCGATCGACGCGATCCCCGAGGCGGGATAGCCCTGGTTGTGCTCGACGATGCTGAGAACGTCCTCGCGCAGCTCCGGCTCGTGGCTCGGGAGGTCGTCGCGACTCCCCGGGCCAGCTGGACCGTCGGACATGGGGTCGCTTCGCCCGGCGAAGGGAAATTCGTGATTGCCGTCGCGGACGGCTGCCCGGCTCTGAACGCCGCCCAGTCGCCCGCCCGACCGCCACTCCCCTCACTCCGCGTCGACGAACCGGCCGAGCCCCGCCTGTCGTCGAGGGGCCACGTCGGCGTCGGCCACCCAGGCGGACCGCTCGGCCCGGAGCGTCTCGCGCTCGGTCTCGGGTGGGTCGGCTGCGGCGTAGGCGGGACAGTCGGTCCCGCAGTCGGCGCCGGGGTCGACGACGCGCTCGTACTCGGTGCAGTACGGACGACCGTCGGCCGTCGTCGTCGCCGCGGCGCAGGCGGGCGGCGTGGGGCGCCAGCCGTGGCCGTACGCCCGCTCGGCGATCCGCCGTCGCTTGCGCGCCTTCGCCGCCGGGGAAACCACGGCGACGTCCGTGCGGAGCCCATGTTCCTCCCGGATCTCGATCCCGGGCTCGTCGACCGCGGTCGACGCCGCGGCGGTCTCGGCCTCGCGAACCACCTCTCGCTCGCCCGTCTCCGGGTCGAACCGCCAGACACCGACCGCGTCGGGGATGCGGTTCAGGTGCGCTCGCGTGACGTACGATTCCGTCGCGAGGTACACCTCCTCGAACAGGCCGAGCGCGACGTCGAACCGGAGCTGGAGTTCCAGGTCGCCGGGCGTCCCGAGGTCGGGCTTGTTCTCGATGGCGACCAGCGAGTCGAACCAGTCGTCCGGATAACGGGTCGTCGCGCGCACGCACTCGTCACCGTCGCGCCGGTCGCGCTCGAAGTAGCCGACCTCGACGGCGCGCTCGGCGACGCGGCGGGCGGCTTCCGGCGGCCGGTCGATCGCTTCCGTAACCGGGACCGCCGTCCCGGGCCCCACGTCGCTCTCGACGGCCGCCGGGGGGATCACGTCGGGGGAGATCGCCGCGCGGTCCGCGAAGTCGGGTCCGGGTTCCAGCAGGCAGGTGTCGACGATCCGGCTGCCCGGCACGTCGACGGCGGCGCCGAGCTGGCGAGCCACGATCCGGTCCGGCTGCTCGAGGGCCGCACACAGCGCCAGCTCGAACCGGTACTCCATGGGGGATCGTGGTGATGAGGCCGCTAAAACCCCTCGTCAGCGGCTACTTCGGAGTGGCCGATGCTTCAGCCTCGCGATGTGTTTTTCAGTGGCGAGTGCAGATGAAACTCACATGGATCGACGGACGTTCATCGGTGCGGCGGCAGGAGTCGGACTCGCGGGCCTTTCGGGCTGCGTGGCGAGCGCGCGGGCGCGTCCGCCGGAGGTCCCGGAGAGCCGGCTCGAAGAGGGCGGCTGGGAGCTCGCCCGGGAGGAGCAGCGGACGGTGTTCGAACGGGAGTACGCCGGGCAGCAGCTCACGGCGACGGCGACGACCGAGATCTACGCGGACGCGGCGTTCCGGAAACAGCTGGCCGAGAAGACGCTCGGCCAGATCTCCGAGGCGCCGGCGTCCTTCTTCGCCAGCCGGGTCACGTTCGACCCGGACATCACGAGTCTCCCGGCCGGTGTCGGTCGCGAGTCGATCGTCGACGAGATCGAGTCCCAGTCCCGCCAGCAGCTGAGAGACCAGATGAAAAACGCCGGCGTCGAGGAGGTCAGCCAGTCCGACGCGGGATCGTTCCAGGTCGAGACGGGCGAGGACGCCCGGCAGACGAACTTCGAGGGCGTCCTCCGGTTCGGGCCCATCGAGTTCCCGGTCGACGACGACCGGACGGTGACGCTCGAGGCCGACGAGATCACGATCGCCGGGCACCTCGGCGTCTGGCACCACGAGGACAGCGTCCTCGTCGCCGGCGGTGCGTATCCGGGCGAGAACTTCGCCCGCGAGGTCACGCGGGAGCTCTCCTCCGCGATCGAGGTGACCGTCGACATCGACCTCGGGTTGACTCCCGACCAGTACCGCGACGAGCTGTTCGGGCTCATGACCCGCGTCGAGTAACGGCGCCTGGTGGAGTGTTTGGTTGAGTCAGTTTCCGATCTCGGTTTGTCACCCCGATTTCCGGGCTTCTTCCGGCGATTTTGTGTTTCCGGCTGATCTCCTTGCTCCGGTTGATTGGTTGTCGTCGCGAGCGACACCACTCGGCACACGTAGAAGATCCACGTCGCTAAGATGGTCGCATTTATAAACAGGATCGGCTGCCGTTGCGAGCGACACCACTCAGCATGCCCAGAAAGCCCCAGCCGCTGATGCGGTCGCGCTGCTCGCTGCGCTCCTCACGGCTCACTCGCTTCGCTCGTTCGCCGTTGCGGTGCTAGCGTCGCAGGGCGTCCCGCTCAGCGGCTGCCCCTTTCAGTCCCGCCCAGGAGTGCTGGCCGGCGCGTCGACCGCGGCGGCTGCCGGGTGGTCGCGGTGCGGCGTGCGGTGGCGCGCGCGAGCAACGCGTGCGAGGGAGGGCGGGGCGCGCCGCCGCGGTGCGGTCCCGGCGCGCCCCGGCCGAGGCTGGGGAGGGCCGAGGCTTGCGGTAGCTGGGCGGTGCTGTCGCGGTTGCTGTTGCTGTCGCGGTCCTGGCGGACTGAAAGGGCGACGGCCGCTCTCGTGAGCGCAGCGAACGAGACCATGGAAGTCGCAGCCCGGACCCGTCCGTCGGGCGGTGCGGAGAGACGTAACGGAAGCCCGGACCGTCTTCCAGTGGTCGCGCCGCAGGGGAGTCGCTGAGTCGACCCCTATCCGCGCCGGGCGGTGCCTTCGTGAGCGGAGCGAACGAAGGCCAGAAAGTCGCAGCCCGGCAGCCCGCTACTGCAGGCAGCCCGGACCGTCTTTCGCGGCGGAGAGGCGCGGATATGTCGCGCAGCGACCGCGAGCGGCCGAGGGCTTTCTGGGTGTTTGCGGTGCTGTTGAGAGCAGGCCCGTACCACCTGTCCAAACCTGGGCATCGCGAGCGGCCGAGGGCTTTCTGGACGTTTGCGGTGCTGTCAAGCGCAAGCCCGTATTACCTGTTCAGCTCTGTTTATAAAGAGCGACAAGGGGATTTCAAAGAGTCTCCGTTGCTGGCAAGCACAGCTGCGTCCGCACTTTATCATCCGAACTCGAATCAGTCGCATTCTTCGACGCGCCTTTTACCACCGAACCCCTCCGCGAAGACGTGCAATCCGTCGTTGGCGAACTCGCGGCGCTGCTCTCGCAGGTCGTCCCGCGCCTCCTGCGGATTACGGTGTTCATCACGGCGGGCGTCTTCGTGGCCAACGTCGCCGTCGCGTTCGGGCTGATCCAGTACGTCGCGGGCGTCGCGGGGTACCTCACCCGGCCCGCGAACCTGCCGGACGAGGTCGGGACGGCCATCCTCACCACGGCGGCGTCGACCACGGCCGGCTACGCGACGCTCGCGGAGTACCGTGAGTCCGGGTTCCTCGACGACAGCGCGACGCTGATCGCCGTCATGATCAACACGTTCTTCGGCTTTCTGCAGCACGTCCTCACCTACTACGTCCCGGTCCTGATCCCCATCCTCGGGACGTACACGGGCGTCATGTACGTCTCCGCGCGGGCGGGCATCTCGCTCGCGATCACGGTGACGGGCATTCTCGCGGGCGGCGTGCTGCTGTCCGAGCGCAACGTCGACCGCGCGGCGCTCGCCGACGTCGACGCGGCGGGGCCGGAGGGTGACGACGCGACGCGTCGCGAGCGCGTTCGCAACGCCGCGGCGAAGAGCGCGGGCACGCTCCGCCGGATCGTTCCGCGGCTCGCCGTGATCTACACGCTCGTCGTCGCCTTCACGACCTACTACGACCTGGAGTCGCTGACGGCGCTCGCGGACCCGCTCACCTCGCTGGTCGGGCTCCCCGGCGCGGCGGTCCCGGTGATCGTCGTCTACGCGCTCGACACGACCGCGGGCGGGGCCGCCATCGCGCCGCTCATCGGGACGACCTTCACCCCGCGGACCGCGGTCGCGACGATGCTGCTCGGCGGGATCGTCTCCTTCGCGGTGTCGACGTTCAAGCGTTCCATCCCGTTCCAGTTCGGCATCTGGGGGCCGGAGTTCGGGCTGAAAGTCGTCGTCCTCAACACCGCAATGAAGCTCGTGTTTATCAGTATCGCCGTCGCGGGGCTGCTGCTCGCACCCTGACGTCGGGGATCGGCCGCTCGAGGCCGTCGCACGCGAACGCTGTTGCCCCAGGCCGTCGTCCGCGACAGCCTATTTGTCCCTCCAGTCCAGTGTGGTTCGTATGTACGACGCGATCCTCGTCCCGACGGACGGGAGCGAGGCGGCCCTCGACGCGGCGGAGCACGCGTTCAGCCACGGGGAGCGCTACGACGCCACGGTCCACGTCCTCGCCGTCCTCGAGACGAGCGAGAGCGCTGCCATCGTCGGCCGCGGGAACCAGAAGCTGGAGACCCTCCACGAGCAGGGCAGCGAGGCCACGCGGCGCATCGTCGACGAGGCGCGCGAGCGCGACGTCGACGTCGTTGGCGCCGTCGAGTTCGGGAACCCGGACCGAGCGATCCTCGGGTACGCGGCGGCCAACGACGTCGACCTCGTCGTGATGAGCACCCACGGGCGCTCCGGCGTCAGTCGGTTCCTCCGGGGCAGCGTCACGGAGCAGGTGATCCGCGACGGCGACGTGCCGGTCCTGGCCGTCCAGCGGTGACGATATCCAGGCATCCGGCGGTGACGAGACCGACGTTCGCGACGCGGCACCGACTGGCGAGCGCGCCGCGGAACGTAAATCAAGCCATGCTCCCGCCCCAACCGTCGCGTAATGGAAACCGGTCAGTTGGACGAACAGGAGTTCCACCATCTGCTCGTCGTCGCCGCCGTGCTGGGCATCGCGGTCGGGCTCGTCGCGACGGGGTTCCGGGTCGGCTGGCTCTTTGTCAAACACCACCTCTGGGCGACGTTCGACGCGACCTTCTGGCGCGTCCCGGTGAGCCTGGGCGCCGGGATCCTCATCGGCGGCATCCTCTACTCGACGTTCTACCCTGGCGCGCTCTCGACGCTCGTCCAGGAGTTCCACACCGAGGGTCGCGTCGAGATGGCGGACAACGTTCCGATCCTTCCGGTCGGACTGATCGGGCTCGTGGCCGGGCAGAACGCCGGGCCGGAGGGCGTCATGTCCGTCGTCGGCGGGTCCTTCGGGACGTACGTCTCCGAGCTGTTCGGCTTCGAGAACTCGACGAAGCTGCTAACGCTGGCCGGAATGGGCGCCGGCTTCGGGACGATCCTCGGGGCGCCCATCGGCGGCGCATTGCTCTGGCTGGAGCTTCCCCACGAGCGCGGGCTGGAGTACTACGAGGCGATCATCCCGACGTTCGTCGCGTCGTTCGCGGGCTATCTGGTCGAGGCCTCCATCGGCGGGATGGCGCTGTTCCCGAGGTGGACGGCGGCCTCCATCGGGGCAACGACGATCCCGAAGCTCGGCTGGGCCGTCGGCGTCGGCGCCATCTGTATCCCGTTCGGGCTCGTCTACTCGCGGTCGTTCTCGCTCGTCGGCGGCGCCTTCCGCCGCGCGTCGCTGGCGGTGTACGTCCGGACGACCGTCGCTGGCGGCGTCATCGGCGTCCTCGGCTGGCTCGTCCCGCTCTCGTACTTCTACGGCGGACAGAAGATGAACGTCCTGCTGAGCGGCGTCGGGGAGCTCTCGCTGACGACGCTCCTGCTCACGCTCGCCGCGGTGATGGTCGCCGCGGCGTTCACCATCCACGGTAACTGGATCGGCGGGCTGATCATCCCGCACATGTTCATGGGCGCGCTGGTCGGGCAGGCCGCCGCGTTAGTCGTTCCGGGGCTCCCGCCGATACTCGCGATGCTCGCGGGGATGGCGGCGTTCAACTCGGTCGTCACCGGCACGCCGCTCTCGTCGGCGCTCATCGCCATCGCGCTCACGGACGGCGCGGCGATCACCCCCGTCTTCCTCGCGTCCCTCGTCGCCTTCGTCGCGAGCCCCTCGGTTCGCTTCCTCGAGGAGGCCGCCCCGCGCTCGGAGTCGCCGGACTTCCACATCAACGGGAAGGAGTGAGTCGTCGCCGGCGACGAACGGAGACCCATCGCTGGCGACGGGTGAGGATAGACGGTTGCTGGCGACGAACGGAGACGCGTCGCTGGCAACGTGCGACTGCCCTTTGTAAAGAAGGAGCGCTGCTCAGTCCTGCTCGCCGCGGCTCGGCAGCTCCGGCTCGTAGTCGACGGCCCTGACGGCGGCGTCGAGGACCTCGTCGACGTTCTCGTTCTCGGCAACGCTCATGTAGTAGTCGGCCTCGACGTCGGTCGACTGGTCGCTCTTGTTGCAGACGGTGAGGATCTCGATGTCCTCGCCGAACAGGTCCTCGAGCTCGTCGAGCAGCTCCAGCTGGACGTCGACGGGGTACCCGCAGTTGCCGGAGGCGTCGAGCATGAACAGCACGCAGTCCCCGAGGTGTTCGAGCGCGGAGACGGCCTGCAGCTCGATGTCGTTGCGGTCCTCCAGCGGGCGGTCGAGCAGCCCCGGCGTGTCGATGATCTGGTACCGGATGTGGTCGCGCTCGAAGTGGCCGATCTGGATGCCGCGCGTCGTGAACGGGTACTCCGCGATCTCGTTGGAGGCGCGAGTGACCATGTTGACGAACGACGACTTCCCGACGTTGGGGTAGCCAGCGACGACGATGGCGGGCTCGTCGGTGCGGATGTCCGGCAGGTCCCGCAGCGCGTCGCGGGCGTCACCGATGGTCCGGAGTTCGTCCTCTATCTGGTCCATGATGTCCGCCATGCGGGCGAACGCCTGTTTCCGGTGTTTGCGCGCGGTGTCCACGTCCGTCTTCCGGACCTTTGAGGTGTACTCGTCGCGGATGTCCTCGATCTGGCGGCTCGCCCACATCACTTCGGAGAGCGCCTGGCGGAGCTCGTCGACGTCGACGATGGCGTCGGCCAGCTCGTAGTAGAACGGGCTGACGTCGTACTCGAAGTCCGGCCAGGCGGTGACGACGTTCTCCAGGTTGTCGGAGAGGATGTTCCCCGACGTCCGGAGCATCGACTCCTGCGCCTCGCGGCCATCCTTCGCGCGGCCGGCCCGGGACGCACGAGAGAACGCCTTGTCGAGGAGTTCCTCCGCACGTGGCGTGGTCGGGAGGCCCTCAAATATCATGTTACCGGGGATACTCGGCCCGCGGGGATAAACGCGTCCGTTTGCCCGGCTAGGCCGCCGCTCCCTCCGGACGTGCCGAGGGTGACGACTCCGCTAGTCCCGTGCCACCAGCCCCCGTGAGAACCGCACACATTCTTACTGGACATAATCCAATGTGTATATATGCTTCAAGGGCATATACCGGGTGATGACACGTGAGTTCACTCCGACGACGTACGAGGAGCTGGATCCCTCCCGTCGGCCCTCGTTTCGGCTGGCGCTGATCCCGGTCCTCGCGATCGTCGCGTTCCTCGGTATTGGGTCCGCGGTCCTCGGTTTGGACCCCCACGTTCCGCTGCTGTGGAGTATCGTCTTCGTCGCCGGCGTCGGCCTCTACTTAGGGTACAGCTGGGACGACCTGTTCGACGGCGTCGCCAACGGGCTCCTGATGGGGCTCCAGGCGCTGTTGATCCTCTTTACCATCTACGCGCTGATCGCGACGTGGATCAGCGCCGGCACCATCCCCGGGCTGATGTACTACGGGCTGGAGCTGCTCACCCCGAAGACGTTCCTCCCCGCCGCGGCGATCCTCTCCGGGGTCGTCGCCTTCTCCATCGGCTCCTCGTGGACGACCGTCGGCACACTCGGCGTCGCCTTCGTCGGCATCGGCGCCGGCCTCGGCGTCTCCGGTCCGATGACGGTCGGCGCCGTCCTCTCCGGCGCGTACGCGGGCGACAAGCAGTCGCCCCTCTCGGACACGACGAACCTCGCGGCCGGCGTGACGAACACGTCGCTGTACGACCACATCTACCGCATGCGGACCGGCACGCTGGCCGCGTTCGGCATCGCCGTCGTCGCCTTCGCGGCGCTGGGCCTCCAGACCGCCGGCGCGATCCCGGCGGACCAGCTGTCGGAGATCCAGACCGCCCTCTCGGGCACGTACAACCTCTCGCTGGTCGTCTTCGTCCCGCTGGCGGTCACCTTCGGCCTCGCGCTGCGGGGCTACCCCGCGCTCCCGGCGCTCGTCGCCGGCGTCTTCGCGGGCGTCTTCACGACGATCCTCGCGCAGGGCGCGGGCTTCGTCGCCGCCTGGGAGATCTTCATGTACGGCACGTCGCCGGAAACCGGGAGCGACCTGGTGAACAACCTGCTCGGCTCCGGCGGCCTCACCGGCTCCGCGTGGACGATCACCGTCGTCGTCGCGGCGCTGACGCTCGGCGGCCTCCTCGAGAAGACGGGCGTGCTCGCGGTGCTCGCGCACGACCTCGCCGAGCGCGTCTGGAGTTCCGGCAGCCTCGTCGCCGGCACCGGGCTCTCGGCCATCGCGATCAACCTGCTCACCGCCCAGCAGTACATGAGCATCGTCCTGCCGGGCGTGACGCTCCGGAACCTCTACGACGAGTACGACCTCGACAGCGACCAGCTGTCCCGCGCCGTCGAGGCGGCCGGCACGCCGACGGGCGCGCTCATCCCGTGGCACGCCGGCGGCGTCTACATGGCCTCCGTCACCGGCGTCCCGACGCTGGAGTACGCGCCGTTCTACCTGTTCGGGTTCCTCTCGCCGCTGATCCTGTTCGGGATGGCCCTCGCCGGGTTCGACATCCCGGAGACGACGCGGAATACGTCCGGCGCGGCGCCCGCCGACGACTGACCGCTATCGGACGGTTTCGGCCCTCCATCTTTCGTTTCTTTTTATAAACGGCACCCCTCGATAGCGACTGCAGTACTCCGAAGGCGACTGAACAGGTGCAGACGCTGCTACACTTGATAGCACCGCACGGGGCAAGCCCTCCCCACTCTTGCTTATCGGTAGTTGGGAATACAGTGCTGTATTCAGTGTTGATGACGAAATTGCGTCTCCTGATTCGGTCTGTTCAGGAAACGAACTTTCCGTGGTTACTGAGCTATTCTTTTCACCGAGTATTGATTAAACGGGACTGATGGACCCTTTTGATATTATCGTAGGCCTCGTCATGGTCGTCTGTGGGATCTACTCCTACTACTTTCCCCAGCAAGTACGAAATCACGCGACTCCCCGACAGTGGCGGACCAATCCCGAGAGAGCGGAACAGAAGCAGAAGTTATACTCCCGTCTCTTGGGCATTTTCTTTTTCGGGATCGGTTGTCTGGTCATCCTTGCTGGGATCGGTTTGTAGCGTAATGGATCCGCAATCTTCCTGTAATGGCTGTTTCAGCCTATTTCTGAATACAGAACCCGCCTCAGCGTCGGCCTCCCTCGCACGCGTTGCTCGCGCGCGCCGCCACAACCGCACACCGGACAGCCGGCAAGCGTCGTCGACTCCACAGCCGCGAGCGACGCCCGGCCACCACTCCGGGGCGGGACTGAAAGGGGCAGCCGCTGCGCGGGACGCCCTGCGACGCAAGCGACGCGAGAGCGAAGCTCTCGCTAGTCTGAGGCTTCGCCTCAGGCACCGAGCCAGCGAACGAGCGCAGCGAGTGAGCTGGCGAGGCGCGCAGCGAGCAGCGCGACCGCTTCAGCGGCTGGGGCTTTCCCAGTGTGCCGAGTGGTGTCGCCGGCGACGACACCCGACTTACTTTATAAGCGCGACTGCTCGGGTTGGACCTTCAAGACACGTTGCGTGGTGTCGCCAGCGCCGCTAGCCGACGCTATTTATCAGAATAGCCGCTTCGCTCATGACTGAAAGAACGGACTGAGGGGAGTAAGCCCCCTTCTGTTCGACCCAACATTCGGCTAAGCGTCCGCGCCCTGGCCGGACTACCTAACGGCACGGACTTGCACCGGCGAGGATTCGCCGTTCCATCCTTTCCCGCCCGTCGCGCTCGCGGCGAGGCCGCGAGCGCCGGACGTGGTGCGAGGCACCACGCGCCCTCGGTGGGTTAGCTCCCTTCCCTTGCGGGACGGTTCGCACGCACGCGGCGAGGCCGCGTGCGCCGGCGACCGCGATGCGGCCGACGCACCTCATCGGTCGGGGCGGGGGGTGTCGTTGCTGTTCCAGAGCCAGCCGTCTCCGACTCCGGGCTTGTGCCCGGTCGCCTGTCCAGCCGGTGGGGGGACTTTCCTCATGCGCGAATGCGCACGGGAGTCGGGCTCCCTCTGTCCATTTAAAGGTAGTCGCTGGACCCGAATAAGGGGTTCGGTCGTGGGGATTGGAACCAGCGCTCGACGACGAAAACGGGGCAGCGTTTCGAGCTCTCGAGGTGGCGAAATCCGAAGAGAAACCGCGGTCGGTGACGACGAAGCGCCGATCAGTCGTCGGGGCGGGGGTTGGCGACGAAGATGGTCTCGACGATGCTGAACGGGTCGTAGGTCGACTGGTGGCACGGACAGTAGACGCCGTTCTCGGCGCCGTAACTGGCCGAGTCCCCGGTCGTCTTGTAGCCCGGGACACAGCAGAAGTGGGTACAGACGTTGAGCCAGGCGATGAACCCGTTCTCGGTGGAGGCCTGCAGCCACTCGTTGTCCTTCGCGGCCTCCTCGATCAGCTCGGACCGGATGACCACCACGGGGATCGTGTTGTTGGCGTCCTGGGAGCGCCACGTCGCGGAGATGGGCTTACCGACGCCGGCCTCCCCGATGCCGTTGCCCCACTCCTTGTAGTTCTCGAACGAGTCGGCGCGAACCTTCTCGCCCGCCTCGTACTCCTCGGTCTGCCAGTCGTAGCCGGTCGAGGACGCGCGGAAGATGTTGTCCGACTCGTAGTTGGGTTCGATGTTCTCGTAGCCCTCCAGCCCGCAGTACTGGAACCATTCGCCGGAGTAGGTGACGCCGCCCGGCATGTCCTCCTTGGCGACCTGGATCTCGACGCCCTGCTGGGTTTCAGTGGTGACCTCCGGCCACTTCCCGCGGAGGAAGCCGTCGTCGGTGATCTCCACCGGGATCTGCGGCATCCCGCGCGGTGCCGGACCGCCCGTGTTCTCGATGGCCATCGCCGTCGTCTGGCCACCACCAGCACCAGCAGCCGACGTTAGAGAGTTGACCGTCACCGACCCCGCGGTGCCGACGCCCGCCAGCGCCGCCCCGCCGACGACACCCTTCACGAACCGTCGGCGATCGGACTCGGCCGGATATTTGTCGCTCTCGCTCATGTGCATCCCTTCGAGGGCGCAGTAAAAAGCATGACGAAGCGTTAGTCGCTCCAGGGCTGTTGCGTCGTCAGTCCTGTCGGTATTCCTTCCGGAAGCCCTTGAACTCGGTCAGGTGCGCTTCCTCGTCCGCGAGGAGCGTGACCGCGAGGTCCTCCGTCACCGGATCGTCCGCCTCCTCCGCCGCCGTGATGAGCGACCGGTAGGTCTCGATGGCGCCTTCCTCGGCGTCGATGACGCCCTCGATCACCGAGAGCACGTCCGTCGAGTCCTCGACCGGCTGCAGGCTGTCCTGTTGCGCCTCGAACTCGGCGGATCCCGGCGGCCGCGCGCCCAGCTGCTTGAGTCGCTGGCCGAGCATCTCGGAGTGTCCGAGCTCCTCCTGCACGTCGGCCTGGAGGCTCTCCTTGATCTCCTCCGCCCGGACGCCGTCCAGGACGATGGCGTTGGTCTGGTAGTTCATCACGGTCTCGATCTCGTCGCTGTACGCCTTCTTGAGCAGCTCGACGACTTGTTCCGATGACATGCGTCCGTAGTTCAGCGCACAGGTGATTATAGATGACGACCGTTCGGTCGAATTTGCCCGTCGAATTCCGGATGCCTTCTCCGTTCGTTCTCTCGACAGCGAGGTGGGCTGTTTGACGCTCTTCGGACGCTTTCGTTTATAAGTTATATTTAAAGATACAGACTCTGCCACTCTTGCCAGCACCGCAAACACCGGGAAAGCCTTCGGCCGCTCTTTATAATCAGGTTTGAACAGGTGATACGGACTTGTACTCGACAGCACTGCAAACACCCTGAAAGCCCTCGGCCGCTCTTTATAAGCAAGATTGAA
The DNA here is from genome assembly GCF_050510935.1 of Halosubterraneus shenae. Taxonomy (NCBI): domain Archaea; kingdom Methanobacteriati; phylum Methanobacteriota; class Halobacteria; order Halobacteriales; family Haloferacaceae; genus Halosubterraneus; species Halosubterraneus shenae. Next base: position 366,536 of record NZ_JBNLVO010000001.1, read on the forward strand.
CAGGTGATACGGGCTTGCCCTCGACAGCACCGCAAACACCCAGAAAGCCCTCGGCCGCTCTTTATAAGCAGGTTTGAATCGGTGATACGGTCTTGCTCTCGACAGCACCGCAAACACCCAGAAAGCCCTCGGCCGCTCTTTATAAGCAGGTTTGAATCGGTGATACGGTCTTGCTCTCGACAGCACCGCAAACACCCAGAAAGCCCTCGGCCGCTCTTTATAAGCAGGTTTGAATCGGTGATACGGTCTTGCTCTCGACAGCACCGCAAACACCCAGAAAGCCCTCGGCCGCTCGCGGTCGCTGAGCGACATATCCGCGCCTCTCAGCACCGCCCGGCGCGGATAGGGGTCGACTCAGCGACTCCCCGTTGGCGCGACCGGCCGTCGCCCTTTCAGTCCGCCAGGACCTCGACGGCGACAGCACCGCGACCGCGACAGCAACCGCAATTCCTCAGTCCTCCCCAGCCTCGGCCGGGACGCGCCGGCACGGCACCGCTCGGCGCGCCCCGCCCTCCCTCGCACGCGTTGCTCGCGCGCGCCGCCGCGACCGCACCGCAGGCCGGATGGCCGGCGAGCGACGACCGCGGAAGAACCGCCGCGAGCGACGCCCGGCGACCACTCCGGGGCGGGACTGAAAGGGGCAGCCGCTGCGCGGGACGCCCTGCGACGCAAGCACCGCAATCAGCGAGCGACCGAAGGGAGCGAGCTGTGAGGAGCGCAGCGAGCAGCGCGAGCGCTCAGCGGCTGGGGCTTTCGAGGTGTGCCGAGTGGTGTCACCCGCGAAATTACTCGACTTCATTTATAAGCGTGAGCGGTCAGCGGCTGCGGCTTTCTGGGCGTGCCGAGTGGTGTCGCAAGCAGCGACGAAATCCGACTTCATTTATAAGCATAACCGTCTCAGCGACTGAAGCTTTTAAAATACTGAGTGGTGTCGCCAGCGACGACGACCGATCAACCGATGGGTCATTATCGGGCAACCCCGGCCGCTCCCGAGAAAGGATCGGCTGCCCACCTACTATCAGGAACACTCAGAACCGACCTGAACCGATTCCCTATCGGCCGAAGCGACGCTGCCGGTTCTGGTAGTCCAGCACTGCGCGCAGGTAGTCGCGCTTCCGGAAGTCGCGCCAGTTGACGTCGGTGAAGTAGAGCTCCGAGTACACCGACTGCCAGATGGCGAAGTCGGAGAGGCGCTCGGCACCGGTCTTTATCAGCAGGTCCGGTTCCGCCGGGAACACCAGCCGGTCCGAGATCTCGGCTTCGTCGATCTCGTCGGGGGCGAGGTCGCCGGCGTCGACGTCGGCCGCGATCTCCTGGACCGCGTCGGCGAACTCGCGCTTGCCGCCGAGACCGATACTGATCGTGATCGGCGCGTCCGCGCGCTCGGTGTCGTCCGGGCCGCGCACGGCGACCTGCCGGGGGGCCTCGAGGTCGCTGAGCTGGCGGGTGAGCGTCGAGACGACGGCCTCGTCGAGGACGGAGACCATCACCGTCACGCGCTCGGCACCGTACTCGACGGCCCAGGTCAGGAAGCGTTCGAGGGTGTCGTAGGCCCCCTGCTCCAGCAGGTCCCGTTCCGTGATGACGACGGCGACGTGACTGGGCGACTCCGCGTCGTGGAGCCGATGGCGCACCGCGAGATAGGCGTCGTACGCTCCCACGCTCGACAGGACGTCGGCCGAACGCAAAAACGCGCGGGTCCGCCGGTCCGCGAGTCCGCCGGTCCGCGAGTCCGCCGGCCCGCCGGCCCGCCGGTCCGTGAGTTCGTGAGTCCGCGAGTCCGGGGTGCGCGGGTTCGATTCAGGCCTCCGCCCCCCGACGCGGGTGTGTGGATCGCGGTATCACCCCGAAAGCCCGCATGTCGGGACCGTTAAGTGCGCGTCGCCGATATCCCGGACACGTGACTTCGAGGCTTCGACGGGCCGGCGCCTTCGCCGCCGTCGCGCTGCTCGCGCTCGTGGCCCCCCAATTAGGGCGGGCTGCAGCCGCCCCGTTCGGCCTCGTCGCGGCCCTCGCCGCCTTCGGCGTTCGTGACGGGCCGCTCTTCGAGCTGTTCGCCCGACCGGGCGACCGACGCGACCGCCGACTCAACGGCCTCGCCGGGTTCTCCCTCGCCGCGGCCGGGCTCGCGCTGTTCGCGACGATCCCCGCGGTCCCGATGCCGACGTTCGTCTTCGCCGCGGCCGTCCTCGTCGTCGCCGTCGGCAACGTCGGCAAGGAGCTGGCCCGGCTGGCGACCGACGACGACTTCCTGCTGGTTACCGGCTTCGTCGCCGGCGGCTTCCTCGGCGGCGTGGCCGCGCAGGTCGTCGTCGTTCTCCAGACCGGCGCGGCGCTCGACCTGCCGCTGTTCGCGTTCCTCGCGGCCGTCGGCGCCCTCGCCGGGGCGCTCCTCCGGGCGGTGTTACTCGCGCGCGACGACCCCGTCGTCATCCTCTCGACCGGCTTCCTCCTCTGGCTGTTCGCCGAACTCGTCCGGACCGTCAGCCCCGAGGGCATCGTGCTGGCGCTCGGCGTCACCGTCGCGCTCGGCTACGTCTCCTACGCGCTCGGCACGGCCTCCATTGCGGGGATGCTGACCGGCGTCCTGCTGGGACTCCTCACGATCGTCCTCGGCGGCGTCGGGTGGTTCGTCGTCCTCATCGCCTTCTACGCGGTCGGCGGGCTCGCGGCCAAGTTCCGGTTCGAGGAGAAGGCCGCCCGCGGCGTCGCCCAGGAGAACCAGGGTGCCCGCGGCACGGGCAACGTCCTCGCGAACTCCGCCGTCGCGCTCGCGGCGGTCGTCGGCTACGCGGCGACCCAGCACGTCGACGTCCCCGCGTTCGTCTTCGCGTACGCGTTCGCGGGCGCGGTCGCGACGGCGATGGCTGATACGCTCTCCTCGGAGATCGGCGGGCTCTTCGACGAACCGCGGCTCGTGACGACGTTCGAGCCCGTCGACCCCGGCACCGACGGCGCGGTGACGCTCCAGGGCGAGCTCGCCGGCATCGGCGGTGCGCTCCTGATCGGCCTGCTTGCCGCAGCCGGAATGCCCCTCGGCTCCACGCTCGTGGGCGGCGGCGTCGTCGTCTTCGCGGGCTTCGCGGGGATGACCGCCGACAGCCTCCTGGGCGCGCTCGTCGAGGGTGACCGCATCGGCAACCAGCAGGTCAACTTCCTCGCGACGCTTTCCGGCGCGCTGGTCGCCGTCGGCCTCGCAACCGCGTTCCTCCCACTGCCATGACCCCGCCAGACGCATCCCCGACCGACGACCGATCCGGATCCGACGCGGCGTTTACCCCGGACCCGCGCGTGCGACGCGCCCGCCCCGGGGAGGCCGAGGTCCTCGCCCGCATCCAGCAGCACCTCCGCGAGCCGAGCCCCGACCTGCTCGAGTACGGGCTCGCGGTCGACGCGCTCCGGGTCTCCGTCGACACCGCGGGCGCGCCAGTAGGCTACCTCCTCCCGGTCGACGGCGAGGACGCGATCCACCTTGCCGAGATGGCGGTGCTCCCCGAATCTCGGCGCGAGGGTCGCGCTCGCGGGCTGATGGAGACTGTCCTGGCTGAAACTACCGGTCCGGTGACGCTGCTGGTCGCGCCCGAAAACGACGCCGCAAGAGCGCTCTACGACGACCTCGGCTTCGAGGTGGTCGACAGACGGCCGGAGGCGTACGCCGAAGGTAACGGCGACGCGCTCTGCTATCGACTCGAACGGTAATTCGTCCCCCCGAAGCCGTCGCGTCCGACGGTGGACGACGTCCAAAGAAACAGCGCCGCAGCCGTCTCAGGCCTCGATACCGAGGTCCGCAGCCGTGCGGACGCGGGTCCCGATGGGCTGTTTGACGAACTCGCCGTTGCCGGTGCCGAACAGCTCCGCGACGCCGCGCTGGGCTGCGACGTCGAGGAGGCGCTGGTCGATCTCGCCGTCGACGACGACTGCGTGCGGAACGGGATCGGCGGACTCGACGGCGTCGAACGCGTCGGCGGCGTCGACCTCCTCGAGGACGACGCCGTCCCGGTCAAGCAAGCGCGCGCGACCGCTCCCGTCGACGACTGCCCGGACGTGGTCACGGAGGGTGTTCGACCCGCTCGTCGAGTCCGAGTCGGCGTCCGCGTCAGCGGCCGATTCCGCGTCAGCGGCCGATTCCGCGTCAGCGGATGGTTCCGGGTCCGGCGCTTCCGCCGTTTCCGTCTCCTCGATGGGCTCCGAGGCCGACTCCGACGCCGGCTCGGCCGAGAGTTCGTACTTCGCGTGCGGCTCGGTTCCCTGCGCCGATTCCACGTCGGCGTCGGGGACAACTTCCGCGCCGGCTCCCGTCGCGTCCGCCTCCGCGGTCGCGTCGATGGGGCCGACGTCCGCGCTGGCCCCGCTCCCGGTCGCGTCGGCCGTCGAATCGGTGGTCGCGCTGGCACCGGCGCTCGCGGCCGACTTCGCGACTTCCTCGACGAGGTCGTTCACGACGTCCGCGTCGGCCTCGTCGACGTCGGTGGCGCTGGCGTCGAGGGTGTCGGTGCTGGTGTCAGCGGCGTTGGTGTCTGCAAGGCCGTCCTCCGCGGGGGTCGACGACTCAGTCGTCGGCGACCCCGTCGGAGGGTCTCCGGCCGCCTCGCGAAGGTTCGGCTCGTCGGCGAGCGTCTCGTAGGGGACCTTACCTCGCAGTCCCTCGAGGACGCTGCCGCGGTCGAGCTCCTCGACGGATTTGCCCGCCGGCGCGAAGGCGACGTAGTCGACGTCGCCGACCTGTCCCAGCTCGCGGAGGATCAGCTCGCCGCCGCGGTCGCCGTCGAGGAACGCGGTGACGGTCCGGTCCTTCGTTACGTCGGCGACGGCGTCGGGGACGTCGGTGCCCTCGACGGCGATGGCGTTCTTGATCCCCGCATCGAGGAGGGTCAGAACGTCGGCGCGTCCCTCGACGACGATGACCGCGTCGGAATCGCCGACGCGGGGGCCGGCGGGAAGCCCCTCGTAGTCCGTGATGCCTTCGACGCGGGCGGAGTCGCGGACCTCCTCGAGGACCTCGTCGCTGGAGAGCGCGGTCTCCTCGAAGCCGTCGGCGAGCAGCTCCTTCGCGCGGTCGACGACTCGGCGGCGCTTGGCCGCGCGGACGTCCTCGATGCTGGTGACTTCGACGGAGGCCCGACAGGGGCCGACCCGGCTGATCGTTTCGAGCGCGGCGGCGAGGATCGCCGTCTCCACCTTGTCGAGGCTGGAGGCGACGGTGATCTCCCCGAACGACTGGCCGTTTTCCGATTCGATCGCGACGTCGATGCGGCCGACCTTCGAGGACTCCTGGAGGTCACGGAGGTCCAGCTCCTCGCCGAGGAGCCCTTCGGTCTGGCCGAACACCGCGCCGACGACGTCGCTGCGTTCGACGACGCCGTCGGCCGCGATGGTGACGTGAATGAGGTATTTGGCTGTGTCTTCCATGTGAGATCCCCTCCCGGGGGTGATGGTGATGATGAACGGACGGCGGCTGCCGTCACGTTCAAAAATAACGGTCGTGCGCCGGAAATAGCTATCGTACCGGCCTCCAAACCGATCGAACGGTCGAATCGGATCGGCGCGAACGCCGAGCGTCCGGCGATTTTGATGAATATTTTTCTTCGAAACGCAACTATGTTCAGTATCAATAGCTTTTAAGGGGTTGTTTGTGGTAAACGATAGATAATGGTTCGTTCGAAGAGCGATCTGGTGTGGATCCCGGTGTTTGCTATCCTGGTGATCTTCGCCGTCCCGTGGTTCCTGTGGGGCGTCGACGACGTCGTCGCCGGCCTGCCGGTCTGGGTGTGGTGGCACGTCGGCTGGATGGGGCTGTGTGCCCTCGTCTTCTACCGGTTCACGGGCGGCGCGTGGGATCGCCTGATGGGCGTCGACGTAGAGGGGGGTCGTAACTGATGCCCGGCCTCGGCGGCGGTCCCTCCGTGGCACTGCTCCAGACTGGCAACCTCGGGCTCCAGCTCGGCATCGTCGTCGCGTACCTCGTCGTCGCGCTCGCGATCGGGCTGGTCGCGTACCGCGTCGCCGAGCGCGGCGCGGAGGACTACTACCTCGCGAGTCGGTCGATCGGGACACTCGTGCTGCTGTTTACGACGTTCGCGACGCTGCTGTCGGCGTTCACCTTCTTCGGCGGCCCGAACCTCGCGTACGCGGCCGGGCCCGAGTGGATCCTCGTGATGGGCGTGATGGACGGCGTCCTCTTCGCGATCCTCTGGTACGTGATGGGGTACAAGCAGTGGCTGGTCGGCCAGCGGCAGGGCTACGTTACGCTCGGCGAGATGCTCGGGGACCGCTTCGGCTCGCCGGCGCTCCGCGCGCTCGTCGCGGGCGTGAGCCTCCTCTGGCTGTTCCCGTACGTGATGCTCCAGCAGATGGGCGCGGGCGAGGCCATCGTCGGCCTGACGGGCGGCGCCGTCCCGTACTGGGGCGGGGCGGCGCTCATCACCGGCTTCATGATCGTCTACGTCGTGCTCTCGGGGCTCCGCGGCGTCGCCTGGACCGACACCGTGCAGGGCCTCTTCATGCTCTCGGTCGTCTGGGTCGCTGTCGCCTGGGTGCTCGCCGGCGTCGGCGGCGTCGGCGCCGCGACGGAAGCGATGGTGACGGCGCGGCCGGACTTCGCCACCCTCGGTACGGGGTTGTACTCCCCGCAGTTCATCATCTCGACGGCGGTCACCATCGCGTTCGGCGTGACGATGTTCCCGCAGATCAACCAGCGCTTCTTCGTCGCGGAGTCGAGCACGGTGCTGAAGCGCTCGTTCGCGCTGTGGCCCGTGCTGGTGCTGCTGCTGTTCGTCCCGGCGTTCATGCTCGGCGCGTGGGCCGCTGGGCTGCCCATCGACGTGCCGGAGGGCGCGAACGTCCTTCCGGTCCTGCTCAACGAGTACACGCCGACCTGGTTCGCGGCGCTGGTCATCGCCGGCGCGATGGCGGCGATGATGTCCTCGTCGGACTCGATGCTGCTGTCCGGCTCCTCCTACTTCACCCGGGACCTTTACCGCCCGTTCTGGCGGCCGAACGCCAGCGAGGACCGCGAGGCGCTCGTCGCCCGCGTCGGCGTCGCCGTCTTCGCGGTCCTCGCCTTCGGTGCGAGCCTCACGCGCCCCGGGACGCTCATCGAGGTCGGGAGCACCGCCTTCTCCGGGTTTGCCCTCCTCGCGCCGGTCGTCCTCGTCGCGCTCTACTGGCCCGGGGCGACGCGCGACGGCATGCTCGTCGGCATCGCTGTGCCGCAGGTCGTCTACCTCGCGCACGTCTTCGTCCCCGCGACGCCCGTCGCGGGCGTGCCCCTGTTCGCCCGCAGCTACGGCGGTTGGGACGTCGCCCTCGCCCTGATGGTCCTCGCCGCCCTGTTGACGGTCGGGGTCTCGAAGCTGACCACGCCCGTCGCCGACGCCGACCCCGACCGATTTGCTGTCGCGGATGATTGAGCGGTTTTAGTTGCCTCGTCTGTCGCCGTATTTCTCGTCTCGGTGCTCGACCATGGCTCATTGGTCGCGGTTTGATATTTAAACCCTCGCGTGGAGTGGGTTGCGAGCAGTTTGCCACTGGAATGCTGGCGCGTCGCCGGCGACATCACTCAGTATGGTTTAAGAGGAGTGGCCGCTGAGCGGTCGTACTTATAAACAAGATTGGCTATCGTCGCTAACGCCACCACTCGGCATACCCAGAAAGCCCCAGCCGCTGAGCGGTCGCGCTGCTCGCTGCGCTCCTCACCCGGCTCGCTTCCTCACTTCGTTCGGTCGCTCGCCGGGATTGCGGTGCTTACTTCGCAGGGCGTTCCGCTCAGCGGCTGCCCCTTTCAGTCCCGCCCCGGAGTGGTGGCGAAGCGTCGCTCGCGGCGGTCGTTGAGGGTTGCGTTCGCCGGCTGTCGGGGTGCGATGCGGTGCGGGGCGGCCGGCGCGCGCGAGCAACGCGTGCGAGGGAGGCCGGTGGCGCGCCGATGCGTTGCGGTGCCGGCGCGCCCCGGCCGAGGCTGGGGGGGGGAGGCTTGCGGTAGCTGGGCTGTCGCGGTTGCGGTTGCTGTCGCGGTCGTTGTCCTGGCGGACTGAAAGGGCGAGTGCCGGTCGCGGTGTAACGGAGTCGCTGAGCCGACCCCTATCCGCGCCGGGCGGTGCGGAGAGGCGTGGATATGTCGCTCAGCGACCGCGAGCGGCCGAGGGCTTTCTGGATGTTTGCGGTACTGTCAAGCGCAGGACCGTCTCACCTGCCCAAACCCTCTTATAGGCAAGAGCGGCCGAGGCCATCTCCAACATTTGTGAAACCCTCGAACACGGCGTCGTCTGCATCTGCACATTCCATTTATAAACTGGAGCCATGCAGGCCCCTTTCAACAGCTCCAGCGCGTAGTCAGTGCCTTCAAACCGCTCCTCGTCCAACTCCAACGTAGTAATGGGATACGCGTGCCCCGTCTGCGAGATCCCGCAGCGTGACGGCGAACACCTCGCGCATCATCTCGCGTTCACGGCGATGCTCCACGGCGAGGACCACGAGGCGTGGCTCGACGACCACGTCGACGACTGGGCCGAGCGCGAGCCCGAGGCGCTCGCCGCCGACGTGACGCCGCACGCCGAGGACGCCGAGTACCACGAGGTGTTCGAGGACACGACCCAGGACCACGACCGCGGGCGACCGGACGTGGGCCACCAGCACGGGCAGGGCGGGATGGGGCACAACATCGACACGCGCGGCGAGGACGTCGACGCCGAGACGGCGGCCGTCCTGGAGGAGGCACGCGAGCTGACGCGGGAGATGCTGAGCGAGGACGACGGCGAGACGGACGCTGCCGACGACCCCGAGGCCGCCGATGCCGACCCCGAGGCTGCCGATTCCGACACCGACGCGGACGCGTAGCGGAAACCCCTTTTGAGTCCCCGCGTAACGGCCGTCCATGGAACGCAGGGGCGTCTTCGCGCCGACGACGATCGAGGAGGCACGCGAGCAGTACGACACCGCGGGGCCGGCGGCCCAGGTCGTCGTCAGGGAGACGGCCAAGGCGATGGAGCTGCCTCCCGAGGAATACGACGAGCGCGTCGACGGCGACGTTATCGAGACCGCCCGGGACGCGATCTTCGCCTCGCTGCTCGCGGTCCACGTCGGCGACCGTGAGGAGTTCGACGAGTGGCTGGCGGCCGAGGACGTCGACGACGAGGCCCTCACGCTGCTCGGATCCGAACACGTCGAGAACGTCGTCTGGCACGACGCGCGGTTCGCCGACGCGGTCGTCGCCGCGACCTTCCAGAACGAACCCGAGGCCGCGGTCGCGACGCTCCGGCGGAACGCGTTCGGGCGCGTGTACGCGGATCGACTACAGCCCGGCGAGTGAGTCGCTCCGCCGAACGAGCGGCCCCGGAAGGCGGCCGAACTGCCCCGAACCGGCCCCCTCGGGCGATGAAACGCGGCTACATCGCCCGCAACCGGAGCCATAACAGCAACTTTATCACTTGCACGGGGCGAAGTTCACACAAGATTACTCCCACAGGAGATTCATGGTAACACGAGAGCACACACAACCGGAGGTGAACATCGGACTCGTCGGTCACGTCGACCACGGCAAGACGACGCTCGTTCAGGCGTTGTCCGGGTCGTGGACCGACCAGCACAGCGAGGAAATGAAGCGCGGGATCTCCATCCGACTGGGCTACGCGGACGCGACGTTCCGCCAGTGCCCGGGGATGGACGCGCCCGAGAAGTACACCGTCGAGGAGGAGTGCGCGGACGGCTCCGAGAGCGAGCCGCTTCGCACGGTGTCGTTCGTCGACGCGCCCGGCCACGAGACGCTGATGGCGACGATGCTCGCCGGCGCGGCGATCATGGACGGCGCAGTCCTCGTCGTCAGCGCGACGGAGGACGTGCCCCAGGCCCAGACGGAGGAGCACCTGATGGCCCTGGACATCATCGGCATCGACAACATCGTCATCGCGCAGAACAAGGTCGACCTCGTCGACCGCGACCGCGCGGTGGAGAACTACGAGCAGATCCAGGAGTTCGTTGAGGGGACCGTCGCCGAGGACGCGCCCATCGTCCCGGTGTCGGCCCAGCAGGAGGTCAACCTCGACCTCCTCATCGACGCCATCGAGTCGGAGATCCCGACGCCCGAGCGCGACCCGAGCGAGGACGCCCGCATGTTCGCGGCGCGCTCGTTCGACATCAACCGCCCGGGCGCCACCTGGGACCAGCTGCAGGGCGGCGTCGTCGGCGGGTCGCTCGTGCAGGGCACCCTCGAGGTCGACGACGACATCGAGCTCCGCCCCGGCCGCGAGGTCGAGGAAGGCGGGGAGACCCGCTGGGAGCCGCTCGAGACGTCGATCCGCTCGCTGCAGTCCGGCAACGAGAGCGTCGACGAGGCGGGCCCCGGCGGCCTGCTCGGCGTCGGGACTGGCCTGGACCCGAGCCTCACGAAGGGCGACGCGCTCGCGGGCCAGGTCGTCGGCGACCCCGGCACGCTCCCGCCGACGCGGGAAGCGTTCGAGATGGACGTCGACCTCCTCGACCGCATCGTCGGCGAGGGCGAGGTCGAGGAGATCTCGACGGGCGAGCCGCTCATGCTGACCGTCGGGACGGCGACCACGGTCGGCGCGGTGACGAGCGCCCGCGAGGGCGAGTGTGAAGTGAACCTCAAACGTCCGGTCTGTGCCGAGGCCGGCGCCCAGATCGCCATCAACCGCCGGGTCGGCGCGCGATGGCGGCTCATCGGCGTCGGCACGCTGAAGGAGTGACGGGTGACGACGCGGGCGTCGAGGAGCAGAAAGACGCCCCCATCGTCGCGCTCGACGCGAGCGCGCTGATGGCGCCGGTCGAAACCGGCCTCCGGCTGTTCGAGGAGCTCGACCGGCTCCTCCCCGACCATCGGGCGGTCGTGCCCGACGCGGTGGTCGCCGAGCTCGAGCGGCTCCAGGACGGAGCCGGCGAGGCGGCGACGGCTGCGAGCGTCGGGGCAGACCTGGCGACCCGGGTCGACACCGTCGAGACGGCCGAGGGCGACGCGGAGCAACCACACGCTGACGACGCGATCGTCGCGCTGGCGGAAGCCGGCGAGGTCGACTACGTCGTCACGAACGACAGGCCCCTGCGGAACCGGGTGCTGGCGCGCGGCGTACCAGTAATCGGTTTAAGGGGTCGGAACGCACTGGGGATAACGGAACCATAGCGCACGTATGTACAAGCGAGTTCGACTCAAGGACACGGTAGAGGTCCCGCCGAAGCATCTGGCGGACGTCTCGGAGCAGCGCGTCAAGGAGCTGCTCCAGGACAAACTAGAGGGACGGATGGACGAGGACGTCGGGAGCGTCGTCAGCGTCGTGGAGATCCACGACATCGGGGAAGGGGCCGTGCTGCCCAACCGCCCCGGGGTCTACTACGAGGCGGAGTTCGACGCGCTCACGTTCGATCCGGCGATGCAGGAGGTCGTCGACGGCACCGTCGTGGAGACGGTCGAGTTCGGCGCCTTCGTGGGGATCGGCCCGGTCGACGGGCTGCTCCACGTCTCTCAGATCACCGACGAGTATCTCACGTTCGACGCGGAGAACCAGCAGCTGGCCTCCGCGGACTCGGACAAGTCGCTCGGCGTCGACGACGCCGTGCGCGTCCGGATCGTGACGAAAAGCATCGACGAGCGGAACCCGCGCGACTCGAAGATCGGGCTCACGGCCAAGCAGCCGGGCCTCGGCAAGCACGAGTGGCTCGAATCCGAGCGGCGGGGCCGCGAGCAGCAGGGCGGCGACGCCGCTGCGGAGGGTAGCTGATGGCCGAAGACCGGCTCGCCTGTCGGGAATGCCACTTCGTCAACGACCCCGACTCACAGACGTGTGACCTGTGTGGCTCCTCCTCGCTCACCGAGGACTGGGCTGGCTACGTCATCGTCAATCATCCCGAGGAGAGCGAAATCGCCGACGAGATGAACGTCTCCGAGCCCGGATCCTACGCGCTGAAGGTCCGGTAACGGGACGAACGCGCGGACCGCGCCGGACGCGCCGGACGCGCCGGCCCGCCGAACGCGCCGAACAGACGCGACCCGACTCACGACACCATGTTGACGCTCCCGCCGGAGCTCCGCGACGCGTTCAAGGAGCCGCTCGGCCCGGTGACGACCGACGTCGAGGCACTCCTCCAGGCAGTCGACGCCCATCGCGAGGCCCACGACGCGCCCGAGGCCCCCCTCATCGCCATCGGCGACGTCGTCACCTACCACCTCCGGAAGGCCGGCCGCGAGCCGGACGTCGCAATGGTCGACGGGATGACCGAACGCGAGCAGGTCGACGCGGCGATCCGGGAGGCCCACCCCGACGCGGGCGAGGAGCACGTCGAGGTGGCGAACCCCGCCGGGAAACTCTCCCTGGAGCTGCTGGAGACGCTGTACGAGGCGGTCCACTCGTCGCCCGCGACCGTCATCGAGGTGATCGGCGAGGAGGACCTTGCAACACTGCCGGCGCTGATCGTCGCCCCCGACGGCGCGACCGTCGTCTACGGCCAGCCGGGCGTCGGGATGGTCCACGTCGCCGTCGACGAGGAGACCCGATCCGAGTCGCTGGCGCTGCTCCACCGGTTCGAGGGGGACGTCGACGCCGCGCTGGACGCGCTCGGCGTCGAGCAGGCGTAGTTCGTCCCGAAATCGAATATACCCGCCGTATTCTCCGCCCCCCTTCGAAATCCTTTTACTCCTTTCGCGGGGAGTTAGGGGTAACTGACTATGGACGTCGACATCATCTCCGAAGACGAGAACCCCATGTTGCACCGTACGGACATCCGGTTCGAGATCACCCACGAGGAAGCGACCCCGTCGCGTCTCTCGGTTCGTGACTCTCTGGCCGCCGCGCTCGACAAGGACAGCTCGGAGGTCGTCGTGCACGAGCTGGACACGAAGTTCGGCATGCGCAAGACGGTCGGCTACGCGAAGGCCTACGACAGTCCCGAGGACGCGCAGGACGTCGAACAGGACCACATGCTCGAGCGGAACAAGATCGGCGCCGAGGAAGCCGAGGCCGAGGAGGCCGACGCGGACGCGGAAGCCTGATCAGCGCGTAGTTTCTTAATGCGCGTTCTCGGCATCGAGGGCACGGCGTGGTGTGCGAGCGCCGCGGTCTACGATACCGAGACTGATTCCGTCTTTATCGAGTCCGACGCCTACGAACCGGACAGCGGCGGCATTCACCCGCGCGAAGCCGCCGAGCACATGACGGAGGCGATCCCCGAGGTCGTCGACGTCGCGCTCGGCTACGCGGAGACCCAGTACGGCCCGGACAGCATCGACGCCGTCGCCTTCTCGCGCGGGCCCGGCCTCGGGCCCTGTCTCCGGACCGTCGGCACCGCCGCGCGCTCGCTCGCGGGCGCGCTCGACGTGCCGCTCGTCGGCGTCAACCACATGGTCGCGCACCTCGAGATCGGGCGCCACCAGTCCGGCTTCGACAACCCGGTCTGCCTGAACGCCTCCGGCGCGAACGCCCACCTGCTCGGCTTCCACGACGGCCGGTACAGGGTGCTCGGCGAGACGATGGACACCGGCGTCGGCAACGCGATCGACAAGTTCACACGCCACGTCGGCTGGACCCACCCAGGCGGGCCGAAGGTCGAGGAAGCAGCCAAGGACGGCGAGTTCGTCGACCTCCCGTACGTCGTGAAGGGGATGGACTTCTCTTTCGCCGGCATCGCCTCCGCCGCGAACGACGAGTACGACCAGGGAACACCCGTCGAGGACATCTGCTTCGGCCTGCAGGAGCACGTCTTCGCGATGCTCACTGAGGTCTCCGAGCGCGCGCTCTCGCTCACGGGCGCCGACGAGCTCGTCCTCGGCGGCGGCGTCGGCCAGAACGACCGCCTGCGCGAGATGCTCGAGACGATGTGCGAAGCCCGCGGCGCCGACTTCTACGCGCCCGAGCCCCGCTTCCTCCGCGACAACGCCGGGATGATCGCCGTTCTCGGCGCGAAGATGGCCGCAGCGGGCGACACGCTCCCCATCCCGGACTCCGCGGTCGACCCGAACTTCCGCCCGGACCAGGTGCCCGTCACCTGGCGCGAGGGCGAGGCCTCCGTCGCCCGCGGGCTCGCGGCCGGCGAGACCAACGACCTCCGCGGCGCCGAGGCGCTCGTCGAGATAATCGACGGCGAGTACGTCCGGAAACAGCGCGTCGAGAAGGCCTACCGGCATCCGGAGCTGGACCGGACGCTCCGCCGAGATCGGACGGTGCTCGAAGCGCGACTGACGAGCCAGGCGCGCCGCGCGGGCGTCCCGACGCCGCTCGTCCACGACGTCGACGTCGCCGACGCCGCGCTGACGCTCCAGTACGTTGGCGACGTGGACCTCGCCGAGGAGCCGACCGAGGCCCGGGTTCGAGCCGTGGGGGAGCACCTGGCGCGGATCCACGGCGCCGGCTTCGTTCACGGCGACCCCACGACGCGGAACGTGCGAATCGTTGAGGACGCATCGCCGGACGAAGTCGCCGCCAGCACCTACCTCATCGACTTCGGCCTCGGCTACCACACCGGCCACGTCGAGGACCACTCGATGGACCTCCACGTGTTCGAGGGGTCGATCGCGGGCACGACGACCGACCCCGAGCCGCTGATCAGCGCGTTTGAGGCCGGCTATCGGGGTGAAGGCGACGAGGCCGTTATTGAGCGGTTGCGGACGATCGAACGGCGTGGGCGGTATCAGTAGTGGTTGGTCGTTTCTGTTTATAAGGCGAATTTGGAAGTATATATGCTGCTGTGCTCGACAGCACCGCAAACACCCAGAAAGCCCTCGGCCGCTCGCGGTCGCTGAGCAGGATATCTGAACCTCTCCGCACCGCCCGGTTCAGATAGTGCCTGTCTCAGCGACTCCCCTTCGGCGCGACCGGCCTCGCCCTTTCAGTCCGCCAGGACCGCAACAGCACCGCTACCGCGACAGCGACGCAACCGCGATTCCTCAGTCCTCCCCAGCCTCGGCCGGTGGCGCGCCGGCACCGCAACGCACCGCGCGGCGCGCCACTGGCCTCCCTCGCACGCGTTGCTCGCGCGCGCCGCCGCCCCGCACCGCGCGCCCGAAAGCCGGCGCGCGTCGACGGCGACGTAGCCGCCGCGAGCGACGCCCAGCTACCACTCCCGGGCGGGACTGAAAGGGGCAGCCGCTGAGCGGGACGCCCTGCGACGTAAGCACCGCAATCAGCGAGCGACCGAAGGGAGCGAGCTGTGAGGAGCGCAGCGAGCAGCGCGACCGCTCAGCGGCTGGGGCTTTCTGGGCATGCTGAGCGGTGTCGCTGCCGACGATAGCCGACCTTATTTATAAATGAGAACGGTCACCATCCCTCGATTTCGCGGTATCGCAAGCGCCGCCGCCTACACCCAATCCCAACCCGCCTATAACGACCGTCGCGTATTCACACCGAGCCAAAACGGTTTACGCCGGGCCCGCGTTACACCGAGTATGGCAGACAAACCGTCCTCCGGTGAGATCCTGGGAATCCCGTACAACTTCGAGCGGCCGAGCCTCCGCCGGCTCATCGACGCCCACTGGGAGCCCGGCGAGGGCATGCTCGTGGAGAAGCCGTTCGGCATCGGCTACACGCTGAACCTGGCGTCGTGGCGCTCGTGGGCCGTCCTCGCCGTCGCCGCCGCGCTCTACCTGAACGAGTCGAAGTCGGACGCGTCCGAGGACGTGGAAGCGGAAGACGAAGGCGACGACGGCCCGGTCGAAGTCGTCGTCGACTGAGGCGCACTGCCAGACAGCGTTCCTTTTAAACCGTCACCGTCTCGCCGAGCGCCGGCGCGCTCGCCTCGTAGCCGTCGGCCGCGAGTTCCGCGGCGAAGGCCTCGGTTTCGTCGCCGTGATTGACGAGGATCGGCGTGTCCTCGTAGGCAGCCAGGAACTCGCGGAGGCCGTCGTGGTCGGCGTGCGCGGAGAAGTCGTAGGACTCGGTCTTCGCGGCGACCTGCATGATCCGGCCGTCGATCTCGGCGCGGCCCGTTTCGAGGAGCTGGCGGCCGGGGGTGCCCTCGACCTGGTAGCCCGTCATGGTCACCTTGTTCGTCGGGCGGTCGCGGATCTCGGGGATGTACGTCATCGCGGGGCCGCCGTTTAACATTCCGGACGTGGTCACGATGAGGTCGTTCCCCTGCGCGATCCGCTCGCGCTGGCCGTCCTTTCCCGTGACGGTGCGGGCGTTCCCGCGCGCGCTGTCGAGCGCGTCGGGGTCCCGGAGGAACTCGGGGTACTGCCGGACGATCCGCGTCACCTCGACGCCCATCCCGTCGACGTAGGTGTCGACGTCGTGGGCGTCCGCGACGAGCAGGAGCTCCTGCGTGCGCCCGATGGCGAACGCGGGCGCGACGACCGCGCCGCCCTCCCAGATGGTCGTCCGGACGCTGTCGGCCCACCGCTTCTCGACGGCGTCGCGGGCCTCGTGGTCGACGTTCGCGTACGTCGACTCACAGAGCACGACGTCCGCGTCCGGGCGCGCGGTCGTCCCCGACACCAGGCGCTGGTCGTCGGTGTGGAAGTCCGCGGTGTAGAACAGCCGCGTGTCGCCGTCGTCGACGAGGACGTGCGCGGAGCCGGGAATGTGACCCGCGTTGAACAGCGTCACCTCGTAGCCACCGCCGTCGATGCCGCCACAGACCGGGAAGGGCTCGCGGTAGCCGTGCCGGGTGTCCACTTCACCGAGCCGGTGGACGTGCTCCTCCGAGAACGGACACAGCGGGCTGTTCCCGTTCAGCTTCAGCGTGTCGCGGGCGAGCACGCGCGCGAGGTCGGCGGTCGGCGGCGTCCAGTGAACGTCGGGTCGGTCGCTGCCCTTGAGCAGGGCGGGGACGGCACCGACGTGGTCGAGGTGGCCGTGGGAGACGACGACGGCCTCGGGGTCCGGGTCGCCGACCGGGTACTGCGGCGGGTCGCCGGTCAGCAGCCCGTAATCGAGGAGGAGGCGGTCGTCGACGAGGATGGCCGAGCGGCCGACCTCGCGCGCGCCGCCGAGAAACTGCAGATCCATTTGTCGTCTGTTGGGGACCGCGGCGTTAGTGCTCGTCGGTCCGGGAGGGGTGGGGGAGTGAAACGCCGACCGCGACTGGCGCTCAGTCGCCGCTCGCGGCGCGGGCTTCCCGCCGGGCCTGCTCCGGCGACTTCCCGTCGCGGATCAGCGCGTCGACAAAGAGCTCACCCGCCTTGTACGAGGAGCGGACCATCGGGCCGGAGGCGCAGTAGAGGAAGCCGAACTCCTCCTCCGCGACCTGCTGCCAGACGTCGAAGGTGTCCGGGTGGACGTAGTCGAAGACGTCGAGGTGCGAGCGCGACGGCTGGAGATACTGGCCGAAGGTGACGACGTCGACGTCGATCTCGGCGAGGTCCGAGAGCGTCCGGTACACCTCGTGGTCGTACTCGCCGACGCCGAGCATGAGGCTCGTCTTCGTGTAGATGTCGGACTCGCGGTTGACGCGTTCGAGGACGGAGAGGGACTGCTCGTAGTTCGCGCGGCGGTCGCGGACGGGCCACTGGAGGCGCTCCACGGTCTCGACGTTGTGCGCGATGACGTCCGGGTTCGCGTCGATGATCCGGTCGACAGCGTCGGGGTCGCCCCCGAAGTCCGGGATGAGGACCTCGACGAGGATATCGGGGTCGCGGCGCTTGATCTCGCGGATCGTCTCGGCGAAGTGCCGGGAGCCACCGTCCGCGAGGTCGTCGCGGTCGACGGAGGTCAAGACGACGTAGTCGAGGCCGATCTCGGCGACGGCCTCGGCGACGTTCGCGGGCTCGTCGGGGTCGAGCGGCTCCATGCCGCCGGTCTCGACGTCACAGAAGTTACAGCCGCGCGAGCAGCGGTCGCCCATCAGCATGAACGTGGCCGTTCCCGGGCCGTCCTCGCCGGACCAGCACTCGCCCATGTTCGGGCAGTTCGCCTCCTCGCAGACGGTGTGGAGGTCGCGGTCGCGGAGCGTCGACTTGATCTCCGTGAACCGCTCGCCGGAGGGCGGTCGCATCTTGAGCCAGTCGGGCTTCCGCCGCCTGCTGCTCATAGTCGTTCCTACGACGCCGGGGGCAAAAGCGTGCGGATCCATCTCGCAGCGGCGGTTACGGTGGGACTTCCCGACAGCGTCGGGTTGCTTCCCCACCGATAAAGTTATATTATTCCGTCAAAACCATGGAACGATACTGATGTTCGATCTCTCACAGGAGTCGATCACCGAGGGATCCATCTCGCGCGCGCTCGTCGTGCTTTCCGTCCCCATCATCGGCATGCAGATCGTCCACGTCGTCAACAGCATCGTGGACACGTTCTGGCTCGGGCGCGTCGGCGAGACGGCCGTCGCCGCGGTCGGGCTGAACGTCCCCATCGTCGCGCTGCTCGCGGCGGTCCAGGTGCTCGCGTCCGGGGGCACCCAGATCGTCGTCTCCCAGCACATCGGTTCGGAGGACCGCCCGACTGCGCGACGCGTCACCTTCAACGGGATCCTCCTCACGTTCGTCCTGTTTTCCGCCGTCGCGGCCGTCGTCATCCTGGGTGCGGTGGATATCCTCCGGTTCATCGGCGCCGGCCCCGAGCTGGCCGGCCTCGCGGCGGTCTACCTCGCGACGCTCATCGCCTTCTACCCCGTCGCCGCCGCCAGCGACACCGCGGAGTACGCCTACACCGCGGTCGGCGACTCGCGCGCGGGCCTCCACATCAACGTGCTCACCGCCGCCGTCAACTTCGCGCTCGACCCCTTCCTCATCTTCGGCTGGTGGGTGTTCCCCGAACTCGGCGTCCAGGGCGCGGCGATCGCGTCGGGCGTCGGGATGACCGTGGGTGCCTTCCTGACGGTCGCGTACATCTCCGGCTACCGCGACACGTTCCAGCTGACGCGAGAGTCGCTATCGGTCCATCTCGGCGACGTTCGCGAGATCCTCGACGTCGGCGCGCCGCTCGGGGTCCAGCGCGTCATCGGCCAGACGGTCCGCGTCATGGTGATCGGGCTCGTCACCATCGCCGGCGGTGCACCCGCAGTCGCCGCGTACACGGTCGGCGCACGCGTGGCCGGGATCGCGATCGTCCCCTGTTCCGGTATGCAGCAGGCGGCGCAGTCGATCATCGGCCAGAACCTCGGCGCGAACCAGGCGTCCCGCGCCTTCCGCACGACGACCGTCGGCGTCGCGCTCGCGGGCGGGCTCCTGACGGTCCTCGGCGGCATCCAGTGGTTCCTTCCGGAGCTGATCGTCTCGGGGCTCGTTCCGGACATCTCCGGCCGTGCCCGCGACCTGACCGTCTTCTACCTCCGGGTGCTCGCCATCGGTTACCCGGCGATGGGCGCGACCTACCTCGTCTTCGCCGGCTTCAACGGCGCCTCGCGGACGAAGACCTCCATGGTGGTCGACGTGGTGAAGTACTGGGGTATTCGACTCCCGGTCGCGCTCGTCGCGATCCCGGCCACGGTCACGCTCGGCGCGTACGGCGTCGCCGTGTCACCCGGCCTCGGCTGGGGCGTCGAGGCCGTCTTCTGGGCGGTCACCGTCTCGAACGTCCTCGCGTTCGTCGGCGTCGGGAGCTACTTCGTGTACACCGCGCGGGACGGCATGTTCGACCGCGCCGCCGAGCGAGCCTCCGAGTCCGCGAGTGCGGATTAGTGGAGGCGGTTTTTGTAGTCGCTTCGAGAAACCGCTCGAATACGTTCGGCGGCCCCCGTTTATAAACGATGTTTAAAAGAATAGACGCTGCTGCGCTTGATGGCACCGCAAACGTCCAGAAAGCCCTCGGCCGCTCGCGGTCGCTCCGCGACATATCTGGGCCTCTCCGCCGCGAAAGACGTTCCGGGCTGCCTGCAGTAGCGGGCTGCCGGGCTGCGACTTTCTGGCCTTCGTTCACTGCGTTCACGAAGACACCGCCCGGCCCAGTAGGGGTCGCCGGAGCGACTCCCCTCCGGCGCGACCACTGGAAGACGGTCCGGGCTGCTCACTACGCTGCGCTGCCGGGCTGCGACTTCCAAGCTCTCGTTCACTTCGTTCACGAGACCGGCCATCGCCCTTTCAGTCCGCCAGGACCGCGACAGCGACAGCAACCGCGCCTGCAACAGCACCGCAACCGCAATTCCTCAATTCGCCCCGGCCTCCCTCGCACGCGTTGCTCGCGCGCCACCGCACCCGCGCCGCGACCGCCCGGCAACCGCCGCACGCGACGGCCCGGCCACCACTCCTGGGCGGGACTGAAAGGGGCAGCCGCTGCGCGGGACGCCCTGCGACGCTAGCACCGCAATCCCGGCGAACGACCGAACGAAGTGAGGGAGCGAGCCGGGTGCGGAGCGCAGCGAGCAGCGCGAGCGCTCAGCGGCTGGGGCTTTCTGGGTGTACCGAGTGGTGTCGCTCGCAACGGCAGCCGATCCTATTTATAAGTGAGTCCGCTCGCCGGGTGGGGCTTTCTACGTATGCCGAGTGGTGTAGCACGCAGCGATGAAAAGCGACCGAACCACCCGCTCGCCGAACGGCTATTCCTCGTCGGAGCGCTCCGTCCGTTCCTCGACCAGTTCCGGCGTGCCGCTCAGGATACCGCGCATGCCGGTGAGGGGCTCGCCGACCTTGATACCGTGGCTGGTGATTTCGAAGCGGCGGAGCGAGCGCTCGAAGTCGCTCGTCCGCTTTTTTAGCACGCCGATGGCTTTCCGGAGCTCGCCGCCCATCTCGAGGTGGCGGAGGAAGACGATGTTGTCCGCGAGGTAGCTGATGTTCTGCTGGGTGGCACTGAAGTCCCCGGTAATGTTCTCGGTCTCGTCGATGAAGATGGCGGTGACACCCATGTTGTTCAGGTAGCGACCGAGCCGGTGCATCCTGGGCAACATTCCCTCCTCGTCGCCGCGGAGGGTGAGCCGGTACCCGGAGATGCCGTCGACCATGACGATTCCGGCGTCGCGCTCTTCGACCTCCTCGCGGACCCTCGCCGCGAACTCCTGTGGCGACATTTCGAGCGCCTCGACCTCGTTGACCTCCAGCGTCCCGCGCTCCATCATGTCGTCGACGGGGATGTTGATCGCCTTCGACCGGTTGACGAACGTCTTCTTGTTCTCCTCGAAGAGGTAGACGACGGAGCGCTCGCCGCGGCCGGCAGCCTCCTTCATGAACTGCGTCCCGAGCGTCGTCTTCCCGACGCCGGTCGGGCCGCTGATGATCGACGTGGTGCCGCGCTCGACGCCGCCGTGGAGGAGCTCGTCGACCTCCGGCACGCCCGAGGAGATCTGGTCGGCCGTGAAGTCCTGCACGTGACTGCCCGGCGACAGCGCCGGGAACACCCTGACTCCCTCGCTCGTGACGCGATAGGCGTGATCCCCGCTTTTCGTGCCGGACCCGCGGAACTTCGGCACGCGGACGGTTCGCCCGTACGAGGCGCTCTCGAGGACGACGGTGCCGTCGGTGATGAACTCCAGGTCCTCGGTCGGCAGGCTCTTCGTCTCCTGGACCGTGAACAGCACCGTCGCCCCGTGCTGTTTCAGGAAACGCATGAAGCCGACGACCTGCTTGCGGAACTGGTAGTCGTCGGAGGTGAGGAAGCGCAGCTGCGTGATCGGGTCGACGACGACCCGGTCCGGCTCGACGGCTTCGACCTTCTCGACGATCTGCTCCGTGAGCGGTTCCTGCTCGACCTCGGAGGCGGCGAACACGTCGTACGACTGGTCCTGCGTGAACACGTCCGCGGACGGGCTCAGATCGAGGAACTCGATCGCTTCCGTGTCGAAGCCCAGCGCTTCGGCGTTCGCCTTCAGGTCCGACAGGTCCTCTTCGAGGTTGATGAAGAGGCTCGTCTCGTCCGCCTCGATTCCGGCCTCGAGGAAGTGGAGCCCCACGATCGTCTTTCCGGCACCGGCGTGCCCCCGGAGCATGTAGCTCCGGTCCGGAATGACACCACCGTTGAGGATCTCGTCCAGTCCGGCGATGCCCGTCGAGAGGCGGCCGGCAAGTTCCGATGACATGGTTCTGTCGGCATCTATAGCGTGAGAGGTTAAATAACCGGGATAAAACGACATTTCGTTGACCATCTGTCACCGGAATACCCGATTACTGATTGACAAAAACCGGCGTCAGAACAATAAGCACCCCTTTCATAATGAATCGTAATGGCACCGGACGGGGTCGAGACCGGGTCTCCGGCGACCGCCGGTGACGACCAAACCCCTGACGACGAACCCCGGATCCTGCTGTTGATGGACGCGGGCCGTAACCGGACCCTGCTCGCGGAGGTGCTCGAGGAGGTGTACCGCGTCGAGGCGACGTCCGACCAGGACCGGCTCGACGGCGCGTTCGATTGCTGTATCGTCGGCGAGCGACGGTTCGCCGACGCGGCCGAGACGGTGCGGTCGAGGCGGGAAACCGCCGCGGAGGTGTTCCTGCCGTTCGTGCTGCTCGTCCGGGAGGAGACGCGGGAGAGCGCGCCCGCGGACGTCTGGGACTACGTCGACGACGTGATCGAGATGCCCGTGGAGCAGGCGGAGCTGTCGGCGCGGATCGACAACCTGGTCGAACGTCGGCTGACGAGCGTCGAACTCGCCGAGCGCGAGGAGCAACTGGCCGAGACGGTCGAGGAGCTGCAGCTGAAGGAGCGAGCGATCGACGAGGCGCCGGTGGGCCTGACCATCGCGGACCCGGACGGAGGGAATAACCCGGTCGTGTACGCGAACGCGGAGTTCGAAACCCTCACCGGCTACGAGGAGTCGGACATCCTGGGACGCGACTGCCGATTCCTCCAGGGCGAGGAGACGAGCGACGAGCCGCGGCGTCGACTCCGGACGGCGATCGACGCGGAGGAGTCCGTCTCCGTGGACATCGTCAACTACCGCAAGAACGGCCGGAAGTTCTGGAACAAGGTCGACGTGGCGCCGATTCGGAACGCGGACGGCGAGGTCACGAACTACGTGGGCTTTCAGGCGGACATCACCGACCGGAAGATCCGGGAGCGCCGGCTGGAGGTGCTGAATCGCGTCCTCAGTCACAACCTGCGGAACAAGATGAACGTGATAGAGGGGTACGTCGCCCTGCTGAACGACGAGTTCGGGGCGGACGAGCGTCCCCTGTCGCTGGTGAAGATCGACGAGGCGGCCGAGGACGTCATCGGGCTAGCGGATACCGTTCGTGACATCGAGCGGACGCTCTCCGGCCCGTCGGAAACCGTCGTCGCGCTCGACCGGGTGATGGAGCAGCTGGTCAGCGCGTTCGACGATCGCTACCCGGAAGCTACCTTCCGGCTGTCGCTGCCGAGCGAGGGAGACTGTGACGTGGCCGTCACCGGGATCGTCTCCGCCATCGAGGAGGCGGTCGAGAACGCCGTCGAGCACAACGACTCCCCGGAGCCGACCGTCGAGATCCGGGTCGTCCGGCGGTCCGAGGACTGGATCGACGTCGAGATCGAGGACGACGGGCCCGGTATCCCGGAACAGGAGATCAGCGTCCTCCGGGAAGGGGAAACCTCGCTCGTTCACGCCGACCGCCTCGGCCTCTGGATGATCTACTGGGTCGTCAGCAAGGCCGGGGGGATCTTCGACGTCGAGCGAATCGAATCCGGGGGAACGCTGTTGACGCTACGCATCCCAGCACACCGCTGACCCACAGGACACACGGAGCTTCCCATGACCGACTCGATCACCATCCTCCACGTCGACGGCGACTGTCAGTTCACCGAGTTGACCGCGAAGTTCGTCGAGCGGGAAGGGAACTTCGCGGTCGTCTCCGAACAGGAGGCCGAGGCGGCTCTCGCGTACCTCGATTCCGCCGCCGTAGACTGCGTCGTCAGCGACTACACGTTCCGCGACATGTCGGGGCTGGCGTTTCTCGACGCGGTCCGCGAGGACCATCCGGACCTCCCGTTCATCTTCTTCACGGGCAAGTGCAGCGAGACCGTCGCCAGCGACGCGCTCACGCGAGGCGCGACCGACTACCTGCAGAAGCGGCCCGGAACCGACCAGTACCGGCTGCTCGCCAACCGCGTGCGGAACGCCGTCGTCAAGCACCGCGACCGCCAGGAGCTCGAACGGAGTGAGCGCTACCGGCGGGAGCTGTATCGGATCACCTCGGACCCGGGGCTCGATGTCGCGGAGAAGCTCGATCGGCTGCTCGAGCTCGGCTGCGAGCGGCTCGGCCTCGAGAACGGGCACGTCGTCCGGATCGACCGCCAGTCGGACCGCCACGAGGTGCGGGTCGCGGCGGGGTCGGAGTTCGTCGAGGGGGACGCCATCACCGACCTCGGCGAAACGTTCTGCCGGCGAACCATCTTTTCGGAGGGGATCCTCACCGTCAGCGACGCCGCGGCCCAGGGCTGGGGCGACGACCCCGCATACGAGCGGTGGAACATCGCCGCGTACATCGGCGGCAAGGTCGAGGTCGACGGCGAGCTGTACGGGACGGTCTGCTTCGTCGATCGCGAGGCGCGCGACCGCCCGTTCACCGAGGCCGACCGCACGTTCGTCGACCTCGTGACCCGGTGGATCGCGGGGATGGTCGAGCGCCAGGAGCACGAGCAAGAGCTCCGGTCGTACAAGCAGGTCCTCGACCTGATCCCGGACGCCATCTTCGTCCTCGACGACCGGGAGTTCGTCCTCGTCAACGACGCGATGGTCACGCTCACGGGCTACGACCGCGACGAGATGATCGGCGCGGACGCCTCGCTCGTCTTCGCCGCGGACGACCCTGCCCTCGAGAGTCTCTCCGGGGACGGGCCGTCGACCGACCGGGAGCCGAACTACCTCGAAACGCCGGTCCGGACGGTCGAGGGCGAGACCGTCCCCTGCGAGGTCAGCGGCGTCGCCGTCGCCGACGTCGTCGAAGGGGCGCAGGCCGACGTGACGGGCGTGGTTCGGCGGGTTGCTGGTGGGAAGGACGGGGAGTAGGTCGGTCGTGACGGTGTGCCTGCTCGAACGAGTATCGAACCCGGTCACACGCCACGCTACTCGTGAAGTAGTAGAAGTAAGAGCCTAGGCCGGAATTTGAATCCGGGGTCTCGTCCTTACCAAGGACGCGCTTTACCGCTAAGCTACCCAGGCATGCTTTGGGTTGTACACCCGTTTTCTGCATCCGATTCTACTACACTGCCGTATAAGAATGTGATGAAAGCTACCGGCTGTGCCGCACCGTGACGTGCCAATCCGCAAACTGCGGGGTAATCTGACGAAGACCCCACTTCCGATGAAGCGATACACAGGAGACGACTCACGAACCACCATAACAGTATTTTCCTCAGTGCTCGAGGAGGGATCCCCCGGGCTTGACGTCGAAAATAAAGCCGATAGCTGGTAGGACAAACCATTAACTGAACATGTCCCAAATCAAGAGATAGCGATGGAACACAGTCACCGCTACCGTGCTTACCCGGAACAAGAGGTAGCGGAAGGACTGGAATATCAACTCAATATTCATCGCCAACTCTACAACCACGTCCGCTGGGACTACGAAAACAGTCGAGAGGACGACAAGCCGAGTGAATACGAACAAAACAACAAACTCCCCGAGTGGAAACGTAAGTGGCCAGTGTTCACGGAGACGTATTCGAAAGCTGCACAAGCAACTGTCGCCCGTTTCCATCGGAATCTCTCAAGTCTTCGCGAGAGGACAGAGAAAGGGTACAACGTTGGTCGGCTCAAACGGCAATCACCCAGCGACTACAGGAGCGTTACGTACAACCAGTCAGGCTTCGACCTCGATGAAAAGAGGGGCCGAGACAGGTATGCGTACGTCCGTTTCAGCAAAGTCGGCTGGATGAAGATCCGCTACCACCGTCCGATTCCCGAACACGCTTCCATCAAAGAGGCCACGTTCAAGAAGGAAACAACCGGAGAGTGGTTCATCTCTTTTGGATTAGAAACTGACGACGCTGACCTGCCTGATAGACCTGATGTCAACTCGCTCGATGCGAGCAACAGCGTCGGTATCGACCTCGGCATTCAGAACTACATCCACACGTCTGACGGGAAAACCGTGGACTGGCTTGACCTCGAAGACGAGTACGAGCGTCTTTGCCGCGAGCAACGCAAACTCTCGCGTAAGGAACACGGGTCGAATAACTACGAGAAGCAACGTCAGGAAGTTGCAAAAGTGGAGCGTCACATCCGTCGGAAGGTGCTGGACTACCAGCACAAAATCACGACGTGTCTAGTCAGAGAATACGATGCTGTGTTCGTGGAAAACCTCGATATAGCGGGGATGCTTCAAGGCGACGGAAACGCCCGCAACAAACAGGACGCAGCGTGGCGACAGTTCATCACACTACTCGAATACAAGGCCGCCTTGTACGGAACGCACGTCGTGCAGGTTGAAGCACGAGGGACGACGAAGGAGTGCGCGTCGTGTGGTGTAGAGACGGCAAAACCCATCTGGGTCAGGGAACACTCGTGCCCGTCGTGTGGCTTCGAGACGGATCGGGATGCGAATGCGGCCATAAACGTGTTGCAAAGAGGGTTTTCTGAATTAGGGCTGGGATGGCCCGAATCAACGCCCGTGGAGACTGTGGCCGCTACGGACACGACTCAGATTGAGTCTGTGACTGCAAGTCACGTCGTAGAAACGGGAAACCTTGGGGTTTGATCCTGAGGAGATCCACGCGTTTCGATCCGACCGCCGGTCGCCACGCCGTCTCACGATTCGCTGTCGCTACCTGCTTATAAACAAACCCACTGCTCACGCGCTGTCGCCGGACAGCGCCGCGATCCGGTCGGCGGTGCCCTCCGAGAGCGCCTGGCCGGCGGGCGGGAACCCGCCGTCGAAGTCGGCCGCGAGGTCGCGGGCGTACGCGAGCAGGTCCTCCGGAGCCGCGCCGTCGACGGCGGTGGTGCCGGCGATGACCGCCAGCTCGAACACGTCCGCCTCGAGGTTGCGGTCCAGGGCCTCGGCGTCGGCGTCCTCGCGCTCGCGGAGCGTCTGGTCGCGGCCGAAGTCGCGTACGACGTCGACGGCGGCCGCGGCGGCGTCGGTGCGCGCGAGCAGGTAGAACCCGCGGGAGACGAGCACGTCCGCGGCGAGGATCTCCACGTCGGCCTCGATGTCCTCGCCCTCGGTGGTCGTCGTCGCCCAGGGCTCCTCGTGGGCGAGGCTGCGCGTCAGGCGGAGGCCCTCGTAGATCAGCTGCACGCCGGCCGCGCGGTCGGAGACGGTGTCGAGGTCGACCGTCGGGTCCAGCGCGCGCGTCGTCACGAGCGCGAGGACGCCCGGGGTCACGGCGGCGTCGGCAAGCCTGTCGTCGAGCTCCGCGTGGAGCCGCGCCGGCTCGACGTCCGAGAGTGCCTCACGCGCGGCAGTCCGTGCCAGCACGGCGTCGTCCATCGCCTGCAAAAAGGGCTGGGTATGGCAAAGACCTTTGGAAACGACCGCCAGTCGTCGCTATGATCCGCAGCTCGCGCGACGGCGACGTCCGCGTCGTCACGATCGACCGCCCGGACCGTCGGAACGCCCTCCGGCCGGCGGACCTCGACGCGCTCGCGGCCGCCGTCGAGGACGCCACCGAGCCCGTCGTGCTGCTCCGCGGCGCCGGCGACGCGTTCAGTGCCGGCGCCGACCTCGACGTCGTCGCCGCCCTCGACGACCCCGAGGCCTTCGCCCGCCGCGGCCAGCGCGTCGCGAACGCGATCGAGTCGGCCGACCCGGTCGTCGTCGCCGGCGTCGACGGCGCGGCCCGGGGCGGCGGCGTCGAGCTCGCGCTCGCGGCCGACGTGCGCGTGGCGACCCCCGACGCGACCTTCGGCGAGCCCGGCGCCACCTTCGGCCTCTTCGGCGCGTGGGGCGGGACCGTCCGGCTGCCCCGGGTGATGGGCGAGGGCGAGGCGATGGACTTCGCGCTCTCCGGGCGCGTCCTCGACGCGGCGGAAGCCAACCGAACCGGCCTCGTCTCGCGGGTCGTGCCGGACCCCGCGACCGTCGCCCACGAGATCGCCGGCAACGCCCCTGATGCGCTCGGCGTGCTGCAGGAGCGCCTGCGCGACCGGCGACCGCAGTCGACGCAGGAGGACGCGGAGGCGACGGCGTTCGCGGAGCTGGTGGCGGCGCATCGCGACGACCTGCAGGAACTGACCGAGTGAAGCGGGGGATTCCGACCTCCTCGTCGGCGAGCAGCGCTACTCGTCGGCGAGCAGCTCCTCGTACTGCGCGCCGGTCTGCTTCAGCGTCTCCGTCGAGTAGAGGCGCTCGTGCGCGAACGGGAGGTGCTCGGAGGCAAGCTCGTCGATCTTCGCGTCGACGGCGTCGGCCTCGCGCCCGTGGATCATCGTGAACAGGTTGTACGGCCAGTCCTGGTCCGGGCGGCGCGGGCGGTGGTAACACAGCGTGACGTACGGCAGGCTCCCCACCGCCTCGCCGCGCGCGTCGAGCTCGTCGTCGGGCACGTCCCAGACGACCATGCAGTTGTTCTCGAAGCCGGTGACGACGTGGTTGACGACGCAGCCGATGCGCTTGATACAGCCCGCGTCGAGCAGGGAGTCGACCGCGTCGATGACGTCGGAAGTTGCGGGGTCGACTGCAGCGACGGTCTCGGCGACCGCGTCGGCGACGTCCGCGTACGGCGTCGTCGACAGCGGGAAGCCGTCCTGGATCTCGACGAGCAGCGCGGCCTCGAGGGGGGAGAGGTCGCTGCGGGCCGCCTCGGAGATCCGCGTCGCGGAAACTTCGGTCTCGGCCACGGACTCCCGGGCGAACCGGTCGTCGTTGACGACGGGGAACTCCAGGTCGATGTAGTAGTCCGTCAGCATCGGGAGGTTCAGTACCTCACAGCCGGTCCGGTCCTCGATCTCGGCGAGGATCTCGTCGCGGCGGGCCTGGGAGGCGGCGGTGACGACGAACCACATGTTCCACTCGTGGTCCCGGCGGTAGTTGTGGTTCACCTGCCGGTAGCCGTTGATCACCTCGGCGACCTCGTCGAACCGCTCTTCGGGTGCGCTCACGGCCGCGAGCGTCGACGAGCCGACGACGGGCGGGTTGAGGACGGCGCCGAACCGCCGGAAGACGCCCGCGTCGCGGAGGGCCTGGACGCGGTCGACGACCGCCGCCTCGGTGAGGTCGGCCCCGGTCCGTTCGGCGAGGGTGTCGGCGACCGCCTGGAAGGGACGCGGCTCGACGGGAAAGCCGCTCTGGTACTCGTCGATCAGGACGGCGTCGACGTCGTCGATCCCGGCGCGCCAGTCGCCCTCGAGACTCATTACCCGGGGTAGGTGGTCGGTGTACCTACTCCTTTCGGACGAGCGCGCTCGCCGAATTCGTTCATCGGTTGCTGAGTAGAAAGTTATTTTTAAGAGCCCCTGAGATGCCATCGGTATGTCCCAACTGCTCTCGCTCGCGGACCTCCACACCCAGTTCCGGACGGACCGCGGCGACGTCAAGGCGGTCGACGGCGTCGACCTCACCATCGAGGAGGGTGAAACCGTCGGCCTCGTCGGCGAGAGCGGGAGCGGTAAGAGCGTCACCGCCCTGTCGGCGATGGACCTGGTCGATGAGCCTGGCGAGATCGTCGCCGGCGACGTTACGTTCTCGTCGGCATCGCTCGCTCGGAACCTCCTCCCGCGCTTCGCCGACGGCGTCGCCGCCTATCCGAAGGCCCTCCCGGACGCCCTGACGGAGCTCGCGGACACCCTCCGATCGAACGAGGTCGCCGGCGTCGCCGCGGAACTCGATGGCATCGCGGCGGACCTCCGAAGCGAGGCCGACCCCAAGGACCTGGCACCGCGCGTCGACGACGCGGCCACTCGGCTTTCGGAGGGGGCCTCACCCGAGGACGTCGCCGCCGACCTCGAAGCCGTCGCCGCCGACGCGAGCGACGGGTTCCTCTTCCTCGACGAGGTCACCGTCGAGGGCGACGGTACCGCCGAGACGGATCCGAGAGCCATGGTCCGGCAGTCGCCGGAGCGCGTCGTCGGCGTGAGTCCGGGTGATCGGAGTGCCGGCGATCGCGAGGCCGACGACGCGAACACCGACGACGCGAACGCGGGTGACGTACACATCGAGGCGGCCAGCATCGAACTCACCGACGCCCCGGAGGCGGCGATGCGGTACGTCCGGGGCGGGGAGATGAGCATGATCTTCCAGGATCCGATGACGTCGCTCAACCCCGCGCTGACCGTGGGCGACCAGGTCGCCGAGAGCCTCCAGCTCCACCAGTACGGCGGGCGCCGGGAGGACAACTGGCGGAACGCCGTCCGCGAGATACTCCCGAAAGTCGGCGGGAGCGACGTCGACGAAGACGTACTGGAGCGGACCATCGAGGTCCTGACCGAGGTCGGCATTCCGGAGCCCACCGCGCGCGTCGACGAGTACCCCCACGAGTTCTCCGGCGGGATGCGCCAGCGCGTGCTCATCGCCATCGCGCTGGCGTGCCGCCCGAAGCTGCTCGTCGCCGACGAGCCGACGACCGCGCTCGACGTGACCATCCAGGCGCAGATCCTCGACCTGATCAACGAGCTGCAGGAGGACCTGGGGATGGCGATGCTGATGATCACCCACGACCTCGGCGTCGTCGCCGAGACCTGCGACCGCGTGGCCGTGATGTACGCCGGCGAGATCGTCGAGGAGGGGCCGGTCGAGGAGATCTTCGGTAACCCCTCGCACCCCTACACCTACACCCTCCTCGAATCGATCCCGACCGAGGACGCCGACCGCCTCACGCCCATCGAGGGCAACGTTCCGGACCTCATCGACCTCCCCGAGGGCTGCCACTTCGCCGACCGCTGCCCGTGGGAGCAGCCCGAGTGTACCGAGGGCGCGATCCCGTACCTCCAGCACGGCCCCGAGGACGTCGACCATCGCTCGAAGTGCATCCTCGACGACTTCGACACCGACGAGTACGGCACCGACGAGGCGGCGACGCGGGCGGACCGCGAGATCGGCGACCCCCTCGTCGAGGTCGAGGGCCTGAAAAAGCACTTCTCGAAGGCGGAGGGGTACCTCGACGAGCTGCTCGGCGACCCGGCCAGCGTGAAGGCCGTCGACGGCGTCGACTTCGACGTGTTCGAGGGGGAGACGCTCGGGCTCGTCGGCGAGTCCGGCTGCGGGAAGTCGACCACGGGCGAGACAGTCCTTCGCCTCCTCGAACCGACCGACGGCCGGGTCCTCTTCG
The DNA here is from genome assembly GCF_050510935.1 of Halosubterraneus shenae. Taxonomy (NCBI): domain Archaea; kingdom Methanobacteriati; phylum Methanobacteriota; class Halobacteria; order Halobacteriales; family Haloferacaceae; genus Halosubterraneus; species Halosubterraneus shenae. Next base: position 397,519 of record NZ_JBNLVO010000001.1, read on the forward strand.
CCGGCGAGGACGTCGCCGGGCTGAGCGGGAGCGACCTTCGTGCGAAGCGCCGGGACATGCAGATGATCTTCCAGGACCCGATGTCGAGCCTGGACCCGCGGATGACCGTCGGCCAGATCGTCTCGGAACCGCTGCAGATCCACGACCTGCCTGAGGAGGCGCCTCCCGAGGACACGAGCCGGCGCGAGCAACGTCGCCAGCGCGTGAACGAGCTGCTGGAGGCGGTGGGGCTCGACGTGAGCCAGCGCGGGCGGTATCCTCACGAGCTGTCGGGTGGCCAGCGCCAGCGCGTCGGCATCGCGCGGGCACTCGCGGTCGACCCGGACTTCATCGTCGCCGACGAGCCGGTCTCGGCGCTGGACGTCTCGGTGCAGGCGCAGATCCTCAACCTCATGGAGGACCTCCAGGACGAGTTCGGGCTTACGTACCTGTTCATCGCGCACGACCTCTCGGTCGTCCGGCACATCTGCGACCGGATCGCCGTGATGTACCTCGGCGAGATCGTCGAGGTCGCCCGGACGACCGACCTCTTCGAGGACCCGCGGCACCCGTACACACAGTCGCTGCTGTCGGCGATCCCGGTCCCGGACCCGACCGTCGACACGGGCGACCGGATCATCCTTGAGGGCGACGTCCCCTCGCCGATCGACCCGCCCTCCGGCTGCCACTTCCGGACGCGGTGCCCACAGGTAATCCCGCCGACGGCGCTCGATATCGACCAGTCGGCGTTCCGCGCCGTGATGGATCTCCGCCAGCGCGTCGAGGACCGCGCGATCGACCTCGACGCGATCCGCGAGGAGGCCGCCGAAGGCGGGGACGCGACCGCGACGGGCCAGGCCGCCGCCGACGGCGGGATCGCGGACGGCGACGTCGTCGCCGAGCTGCGCGCACGGTTCCTGAGCGACGCAGCGCTCGATGGCGCGGCGGCAGCCGCCGTCGACGAGGCACTCCACGCCCTCGCCCGCAACGACTGGGAAACGGCGGCGTCGACGCTCCGCGACACCTTCGAGAGCATCTGTGAACGTGAGGATCCCCAGCTCGGCGAGGCGGACCATCCCGCCGCCTGTCACCTGGTCGACTAGGGCACTGGTGCCCGGTACTCTCGGCACCGAAATTGATGGTTTCTGATCCTGGCGGCTATAGGATCGCAGGTGTACGACCAGTATCGGACATAATCGACCGATCGAAGAGAATTCTTTGAACAGTTGTAAAATCCTCGGCGTTCCATCGGTATTTTTATATAGCATATGTCAGCAGTAAGCACCATGTCGGAACAGCTGAATCGACGTTCGTTCCTCAAGTCCGCCGGTGGCGCCGCGGCCGCAGCGACCATGACCGCGACTGCCGGCTGTATCGGTGGCGGCGACGGCGGCGACGGTGGCGGCTCGCTGGTGTACGCCCGCGGTGACCACCCGCAGAACTACGACCCCCAGCAGACGACGAGCGGGGAAGTCGCGAAGGTCACCAACCAGATCTTCGATCAGCTCATCAAGTTCGAGCCCGGCAGTGGTGGGCAGCTGACCGACGGGCTGGCAAAGGACTACTCGCTGGAGGGGACGACCGCGACGCTCCAGCTCAAGGAGGGGATCACCTTCCACAACGGCGAGGAGTTCACCGCGGCCGACGCGAAGGCGACGATCCGGCGCTTCACGGACTCGGAGTACGACTACTACCTCGGTGACGAGAACCGGTCCGGCTACGGGCCGTTCACCTTCGGCAACTGGGTCGCGAGCATCGACGCGAGCAGCGACTACGAGCTAAAAATCGAGCTCCAGGACAAATACGCACCGTTCCTGCGCAACCTGGCGATGTTCGCGGCGGCCATCCTCTCGAAGGCGCAGATCGAGAGCCTCGGCGCGTCGCCCGAGGACCAGGCGGCACTCGGCACCGACCCGAAGGGGACGGGCGCGTTCACCTTCGCGGAACTCGACAACGGCAACCAGCGCGTCCGGCTGGCCGCCAACGACGACTACTGGGGCGACGGCCCCAACGTCGACGAGGTCGTCTTCAAGACGATCGGCCAGAACTCCACCCGCGCCCAGGACGTCATCGAGGGCGGCTCCCACATCACCGACAACCTCGACTCCCAGTCGTCCCAGCAGCTCCAGGACAGCGACACGGCGACGCTGGCGTCGAAGAACGGGATCAACGTCGGCTACATGGCGTTCAACATGGCCCGGAAGAAGGCGTTCCGCGACCGCAAGGTCCGCCGCGCCATCAGCTACGCGGTGAACACGAAGGCCATCGTCGACCAGATCTACCAGGGCTTCGCCTCCCAGGCCGACCAGCCGCTCCCGCCGGACGTGATGGGCCACAACGAGGACCTCGAGCCGTACCCGACTGACAAGGAGAAGGCACAGTCGCTGCTCGAGGACGCGGACGCGACCGACATCGAGTTCGAGCTGGCGACGTTCTCGAACCCACGCGGCTACAACCCGAGTCCCGTCGAGACCGCGAACCAGGTCAAGTCCGACCTGGAGGAGATCGGGCTGACGGTGGAGATCAACCAGTTCTCCACGTTCTCCTCGTACCTCGAGTACACGTCTGCCGGCAAGCACGACGCGTGTTTCCTCGGCTGGTACACCGACAACGCGGACCCGGACAACTTCCTGTACGTCCTGCTCGACCCGAAAGTCGACATGGAGAAGGTGCCGGACGACCAGGACTGGGTCAGCTTCGACACGGAGGGGTACAGCACCCTCAACGTCGGTGGCTGGGCCAACACGGAGTTCATGGAGACCGTCCGCGAGGCGCAGGCGACCTACGACGACGCCGCGCGCGAGGAGATGTACAAGGAGGCCAACCAGATCGCCCACGACGAGGCGCCGTGGATCTTCGTCGACTACGCGCAGACGTTGCGCGGCGTCAACGAGGCCGTCGTTGACGGCTCCTACACGGTGAGCTCCGTCGGCGGCCCGTTCCTCGAGCAGGTCGAACTCGAGTAACTCGGTCGCCCCGGCGGCCTCCCGGGTCCCCGGCGGCCGCGCGGCTGCCCTCGACCTCTCGAGGCCGCCTTTCCCGCCGTCGTCGGCGAACCCGGGTTGCACAGGGGGTTATTCCGACAGATCGGTCGAACGAGCCAGCTGAACAGAAGTCTTTAACCGAACGATGGTCCCTATCGATATTAGCACGAAATGGTCTCGAAACGCTTTCTGGTGAAGCGGCTTCTGCTGCTCGTCCCCGTCCTCCTTGGGGTAGCAACGCTGGTGTTCACGATCCTCCACGCCGGCTCCGGCGACCCGGCGCTCGTGATCGTGGGTCAGCGGGCGTCCCAGGAGCAGGTCGAGCAGGTACGCCGCGAGCTCGGGCTCAACCGCCCGCTCTGGATCCAGTACCTCAGCTTCCTCGCGGACGCCGCGCGGCTGGAGTTCGGCGACTCCTACCAGATCGCCAAGGGCGTCCCGGTCCGACAGGTGCTCGCGGATAAGCTCCCGGTTACCATCGAGCTGGCCCTGTACGGACAGGCGATCGGCATCCTGCTCGGGATCCCGCTCGGGGTCATCTCCGCAGTGAAACAGGACTCGCTGACGGACCACGTGACCCGGATCGGTGCGCTCACCGGCATCTCCGTCCCGATCTACTGGTCCGGTCCGCTGCTCATCCTGTTCTTCTCGGCGTACCTCGGGCTGTTCCCGACGAGCGGGCGCATCGGGTCGACCGTCTTCCTCCCGGATCACTGGACCCTGTTCGGGATGCAGCTCCCGCTCACGGGGATGGTGACGATCGATACGCTGCTGATCGGCGACCTGGGCGCCTGGCTCTCGGCGGTCCATCACCTGTTCCTGCCGGCGGTCACCATCGGCGTCTACTCGATGGCGCTCATCTCCCGGATGATGCGCTCGTCGATGCTGGAGGTCGTCCGGCAGGACTACATGCGGACCGCCCGCGCGAAGGGCCAGGGCGCGAAGATCACGGTCCTCAAACACGGGCTCCGGAACGCACTCATCCCCGTCGTCACCGTCATCGGCATCCAGTTCGGCACGCTGCTCGGCGGCGCGGTGCTGACGGAGACGGTGTTCGGCATCGGCGGCATCGGAACGATGCTCGTCGCTGCCATCGGCGCGTCGGACTACCCGCTCGTCCAGGGGACCGTCCTCACCTTCGCGCTGCTGTTTACGCTCGTGAACCTCGGCGTGGACATCACGTACAGCTACCTCGACCCACGGATCTCACAATAGATGGCCACCAATACCGACTCCGCTGACCCCGATTCCGCCGACCACGACTCCGGCATCGAGCGAGGCATCGTCGAGCGGCTCCGGGCGTCGCCGTTCCTCTCGGATCTCCTCTCGAACCGACTGGCGGTCCTCGGCATCTCGATCATCCTGACGATGGCGGTGATCGCGGTGTACTCCCGGCTGTTCTTCGACGTGAACGCGCTGGCGAGCTCCCGGCTCGGGACGAGCATCCCGGACCGGGCACCGCCGGGCTGGATCGGTCCGGCGCCCGCCACCGAGTACCTGTTCGGGACCGACGCGGCCGCCCGCGACATCTTCAAACGGACGCTGTACGGCGCGTGGATTGCCCTAAAGTTCGGCACGATCATCGTGGGCGTCTCGACGGCCCTCGGCATCGGGCTGGGGATCATCGCGGCCTACTACGGGGACGTCACGGACAACGTCATTATGCGGACGATGGACGTCCTGCTGGCGTTCCCGTCGCTCCTGCTCGCGCTGGCGCTCGTCGCCATCTTCGGCGCGGGGCTCTGGCAGGCCGTCATCGCGCTCATCCTGGTGTACACGCCCCGGTTCGCGCGCGTCGTCCGCGGCGCCGCGCTGAAAGTGCTGGAGGACGAGTACATCGACGCGACGGTCGCGCTCGGCGCGACGGACCCACGCGTGCTCGTCCGGCACATCCTCCCGAACACGCTCGCGCCGATCACGGTCCAGTCGACGCTGAACTTCGGCCTGGCGATCATCGACCTCGCGGCGCTGTCGTTCCTCGGCTTTGGCGCCGAGGCCGGCACGCCGTCGTGGGGGCTGATGCTCGCGAAGGGCGTCGAGAACGGCCTGCTCACCGGGAAGTGGTGGATGTCCTTCTTCCCCGGGCTGTTCCTGGCGCTAACCGTCCTCGGGTTCAACCTGCTCGGCGACGGGATGCGCGACGCGCTCGACCCCCGGATGCGCGAGGCGGTGGACTAGGGAAATGGGTCCCGGAGACCAGTCCCGACAGCAGGAGCGTCCGGGCCTTCGCGACGCGCTCATCCGCCGAGCCCGTCTCGTCGGCACCGCGGTCGGCGTCGGCGCCGTCGCCGGCTCCGTCGCCGTCGTGATCCTGACGCTCGTCGGCGCCCCCGGATACACTGACAGCGTGTTCCTGGCCGGGACCCTCGCGTTCGGCTTCGGCCTGCTCGGGTGGTCCGGCTCCGCGATGGCAGGCCGGGGCATCGAGGCGATGCAGACGTACCTCGCGACCGGATCGAACTGGACCGAGCGGAAGTCGCGTCGGGCGATGGCGCGTGTTGGTGGGTTCGGGTTCGGGTTGATGGTCGGGAGTGCGATTACGGGGACGTTGATCTGAGGTTGTTGGTGTCGGCGTTACCTCCATAGATAACGTCGTGATTGTGTGGGGATTTCTCGGTTGCTCGCTATGCGTTTATTTGGCCAGCTGATACGGTCTTGACCTCGACAACACCGCAGACACCCAGAAAGCCCTCGGCCGCTCGCGGTCGCTGAGCAGGATGTCTGCGCCTCTCCGCCGCGAAAGACGGTCCGGGCTGCCTGCAGTAGCGGGCTGCCGGGCTGCGACTTTCTGGCCTTCGCTCGCTGCGCTCGCGAAGACACCGCCCGGCGCAGATAGAGCCCGTCGCAGCGACTCCCCTGCGGCGCGACCCCTGGAAGACGTTCCGGGCTGCCTGCAGTAGCGGGCTGCCGGGCTGCGACTTCCAAGCTCTCGTTCGCTCCGCTCACGATACCGGCCGTCGCCCTTTCAGTCCACCAGGACCGCGACCGGGACAGCACTGCGACCGCAAGCCTCGGCCCTCCCCAGCCTCGGCCGGGGCGCGCCGGCCCCGCACAGCATCGGCGCGCCCCGGCCTCCCTCGCACGCGTTGCTCGCGCGCGCCGGCCGCCCCACCCCGCTCGCCGGCCAGCCGGCGCACGTCGCTAGCTCGGAGGCCGCCGCGCGCGACGCCACGGCCACCACTCCGGGGTGGGACTGAAAGGGGCAGCCGCTGAGCGGGACGCCCTGCGACGTAAGCACCGCAACCCGGCGAGGGACCGGAGGGAGCGAGCCGGGTGAGGAGCGCAGCGAGCAGCGCGACCACTCAGCGGCTGGGGCTTTCTGGGTATGCTGAGTGGTGTCGTTCACGACGTGAGCCGACCACGTTTATAAGCGCGACCGGTCAGCGGCTGGGGCTTTCTGGGTGTGCCGAGTGGTGGCGCAAGCAACGTCAGCCGAATTCGTTTATAAGCGCGACCGGCCAGCAGCTGGGGCTTTCTGGGCATGCTGAGTGGTGGCACAAGCAACGACAGCCGAATTCGTTTATAAGCGCGACCGGTCAGCGGCTGGGGCTTTCTGGGCATGCTGAGTGGTGTCGAAAGCGACGACAGCCGATCCTATTTATAAATGCAACCACTCGGCGGCCGGGGCTTTCGAGGTGTGCTGGGTGGGTTCACCTGCGCAATCACCGTTTCACCAACCGCGAAAACCTACGAGACGTCGCCGAATACGAACGGGAGCCTTTAGGCACGAGACCCCCAACCCACACCCATGTCACAGACGACCCAGGAGTTCGGCGACTGGCCGCTCAAGCGGCTCATGACGGAGGTCTGCGGCTCCGGCCCGAAGTCGGCCGAGGACCTCACGCGCGCACAGGCGACCGAAGCGTTCGAGCGCATCCTCGCCGATGAGCCCGACCCGACCACGCTCGGAGGGTTCTGGCTCGCGAACCGCTGGAAGCGCAACAACGCGGAGGAGCTGGCGGCCTACGTCGACGTGATGTGCGAGCGCGTCGAGTACGCGACGCCCGAGGTCGACCCCGTCGACTGCGGCGCGAACTACGACGGCAAGACCGACTCGGCCATCCTCGGCGCCGCGGCGGGCATCGTCGCCGCCGCGGCCGGCACGCCCGTCGTCGCCCACTCCGGCGACCGCGTGCCGACCTCGAAGGGCGACGCGTACAAGCACGTCCTCGACGAGCTCGGCGTCCGGACGGATCTCTCGCCGGAGGAATCGGCCGACATGGTCGACGCGACCGGCTTCGGCTTCTACTACCAGCCCGCGTTCAACCCGGCCATCGACGACCTGTTCGACCGGCGCGACCAGATGGGCGTGCGCACGTTCGTCAACACCGTCGAGACGCTGGCGAACCCCGCGGGCGCGGACGTCCACCTCGGCTCCTTCTACCACCTCACGTTCGCGAAGAAGGTGACCGACACGTTCGCGGCGAGCGAGTTCCACGACCTCGACCGCGTCATCATGTTCCAGGGGATGGAGGGCTACGACGACATCCGCCCGGGCTACACGAAGGTCGCGGAGTGGAACGCCGGCGCGGACGGCGCTGAGCCCGACTTCGACGACTTCGAGATCGAGACCGCCGAGTACGGGATGGACTTCGAGAGCGAGGATCTGGAGGTCGACGACGTCGCCGTCGACTCCGCCGAGATCACCGAGGCCGTCCTCGCCGGCGACCGCGAGGACCGCTTCGCGGACGCCATCGCGCTGAACGCGGCCGTCCGGATCTACGCCCGCGAGGACGCCGATTCGCTGGAGGCCGGCCTGGAGCAGGCGCGTGACGTCATCGCCGACGGCAGCGCGGCCGCGACCCTCGAGGAGCTGTGCGCCTTCTAAACGGATCGCTTACCTCTTAAAAAGGAATCCACCGATTTTCGCCGCCTATCCCTCGAACCCGTCCTCCCACCGGAAGGTCCCGTTGCGCTGGACGACCTCGCCGTCGACCTCGATTCTGGAGTCTTCGGACATGTCGGTGATCATGTCGACGTGGACGGCGGAGTCGTTGCCGGCCTCGCCCTCGGGCAGGCAGGCGTCGTAGGCGCGCCCGACCGCGAGGTGGATCGTGTCGCCCATCTTCTCGTCGAAGAGGATGTTGTCCGTGAAACGGTCGATACCGCGATTCATCCCGATGCCGAGCTCGCCGAGGCGGCGCGCGCCCGCATCGGTGTCGAGGATGGCCGCGAGTTCGTCCTCGTTCTGCCCGGCTTCGAAGTCGACGACCTCGCCGTCCTCGAACGTGAGCCGGACGTCGCGCAGCTCCTGGGCGTTGATCGTCATCGGCACGTCGAAGAACACCTCGCCCTCGGTGGCGTACGGCGCCGTGAACACCTCACCGGAGGGGAGGTTGTGGGAGTCGTAGTCGACCGACGCGGCGGAGTTGACCGCGGTCCGCCCGTCGATCGCGAGCGTGAGGTCCGTCGGCGGCTGGTCCTCGCGCTCCTTGACGATCCGGACCTCCGCGGCGTCGTCGAGGACGTCCTTCATCCTCGCCATCTCGTCGGCGAGGGACTCCCAGTCGCGGAGGATCGCGTCGTAGACGAAGTCCTGGTACTCCTCGTAGGCCATCCCGGCCTGCTGGGCGAGGCTCCGGGTCGGGTGGACGGTCGAGACCCAGTCGGTGTCCATGCGCGCCTCCCGGACGCCGGTCCGGGACTTCGAGTAGGCCTGTCGTTTGTCGCTCGGTACGTCGGCGGTGGCGGTGGTGTTGCGACCGCCGCCGAGCCGGAGCACGCTGTCGGCGTGCTCGTACAGCGCGAGCTCGTGGGCGGGGTCCTCCTCGAAGTCGCCGTCGTGGCCCCGGAGGAAGGCCCGGGACACCTCGTCGGAGCCGTACGTCGTCACGACGTTGGCGCCGCGCTCGCCCAGCTCCTCCGCGACGGCGACCCCTAGCTCGTGGGCGTCCTCGGCGACCGAGAGGACGACGTCGTCGCCGGCGTCGATGCGTGCGCTCCAGTCGACGAGCACCTGCGCGTGCTCGCGTACGCGTTGGTCCATACACCTCGGCTGGCACCGGCGGGGCAAAACCCCGGCGGAAGCGGGTTCGAACGTGAGCGATCGTGTATATAGAGTGGCTAACTTTCCGGTGCCGACCGCTATTCGCTTTCTTCGGAGCGATCGCTACCGACCTCATTATGGATTCGTTCGTCGATATTATCCGTTAAAACCACGCGACGTTAGTGGGTCACAGTCGGGATCTGGACCTGCCATACCGATCGACCATCGTGAGTATATACCACTATATAGCGATATGAGATCACTGGAGTACTCATAGCACCGTTCATATGTCGACGCCCGTTCTCCTCTGATGATGGCAGAAACCGACCCAACCGACGCGTCCGATTCCATGAACCGGCGGCGTTTCCTGACGGCAACAGGTGCAGCGGCAACCGTTGGCCTCGCGGGCTGTACGTCGACGGACCAGGGTGAGGGAACCGGCACGGAGGCCGGCCTGTCCGGAGAGGTCGTCATCACTGGCAGCTCGACGGTGTTCCCCGTCAGCGACACGATGGCCGAGCTGTTCATGGAGGAACACGCGGACGTGAACGTGACGGTCGACTCCACCGGTACCGGTGGTGGGTTCGAGAACCACTTCTGTCCGGGCAACTCCGACATCAACGGCGCCTCGCGCCCGATCACGGACAGCGAAGTGGAGAACTGTACGGGCAACGACGTCGAGCCGGTCGAGTTCGAGATCGCCGCCGACGCACTGACCGTCGCCGTCAACAACGAGGCGGACTGGGTCGACTGCATGACGTTCGACGAGCTCCGCCAGATCTGGATGGGCGACGGTGCGGAGAAGTGGTCCGACGTCCGCGACGACTGGCCCGACGAGCAGATCGAGCTGTTCGGGCCCGCCTCTACCTCGGGCACGTACGACTACTTCAACGAGCACGTCCTCGGCGAGGACACCCAGCACACCACCGACCACGAGCCGACCGAGGAGGACAACCTCATCGTCCAGGGGATCCAGGACTCCAAGTACGCGATGGGGTACTTCGGCTACGCCTACTACAGCGAGAACCAGGACCTCGTGAAGGCCGTCGAGATCAAGAAGGGCGACGACGGCGAGTGCACCCCGCCGAGCCTCGACAACGCGAAGGACGGCTCCTACCCGCTGGCGCGGCCCCTGTTCATCTACGCGAACGAGGAATCGCTCCAGGACGAGGCCGTCTACGAGTTCACGAAGTTCTACCTCGAGAAGGCCGAATCCGACCGCGTCAAGGAGATCGGCTACGTCCCCTCCAGCTCGGACCAGGTCGAGGAGAACCTCAGCACGCTCGAAGACGCCGTCGAGAACTAACCTGCCGTTCCGGACCGCGGTAGTTACGTATCTCCGATTTCCAATACCCAATCAATGAGTAACGAAACGCCGCGTCTCCAGTTGGCCGGCGAGGAACGGAGCCGTGTCGCCAGGGAGCAGGTGTACCGCTGGCTGCTGTTCCTCTGTGCGGCGCTGTCCGTCGTCGTGACGGTGACTATCATCCTCTCGCTGGCCGTCGACGCGACCAAGTTCTTCGCGATGGTGGATCCGGTCGCCTTCTTCACCGGCACCGAGTGGGTCATCTCTCGTGACAAGTACGGCGTCCTGCCGCTCGTGTCCGGGACGCTGCTCGTGACGGTCGTCTCCGCGCTCGTCGCGATCCCCATCGGCGTCGCGTCGGCGATCTACCTCAGCGAGTACGCCAGCGATCGCGCGCGGTCGGTCCTCAAGCCCGGCCTCGAGATCCTCGCGGGCATCCCGACGGTCGTCTACGGCTACCTCGCACTGATCTACCTCACGCCGTTCCTCCGCAACTTCGGGCTCGAACTCGGCACGTTCAACGTCCTGAGCGCGTCGATCATGGTCGGGATCATGATCATCCCGATGGTGTCGAGCCTCAGCGAGGACGCGATGAGCTCCGTCCCCGACTCCCTCCGACAGGCCGGCTACGGGCTCGGCGCGACGAAGTTCGAGGTATCGACCGGCATCGTCGTTCCGGCGGCCGTCTCCGGCATCTTCTCCTCGTTCATCCTCGCGCTGTCGCGCGCGATCGGCGAAACGATGGTCGTCGTGATGGCGATGGGCCTGCGCCCGCGCATGTTCGAGCTGACGAGCCCCCTCCAGAGCCTGACCCAGTCGGGCCAGACGATGACCTCCGCGATGGTCCAGGCCGTCACGAGCGACGTGTCCGCGGAATCGGCGACGTACAAGAGCATGTTTGCGCTCGGACTGACGCTGTTTGCAATCACTTTCGCGATGAACTTCGCTAGCAACAGAATCGCCGCGCGGTACAGGGAGGAATACTGATGGCGACGACAACCGAGGGCGGCGAGACCGACGCCGCCGACGCCGACGCGACCGAGATGGGCGAGGTGAGTCGCCTTCGCGGCATCCTCTTCGAGGGTGTCACCTTCGGGGCGACCGTCTTCGGCCTGTTTATGGTCGCGATCCTGCTGTTATACGTCGCCAACGACGCGATCCGACCGTTCAGCGCGGACCCGGGCTGGCACCTCGTCTTCTTCCTGACGCTCGTCGTGCCCGCGACGGCGCTTGCGGTTCACTACTACCGACGCGACGAACCGGCCGGGGAGGTCGCGTACGTGACGCTTGGCCTGCCGATCGTTGGGTTGCTCGCCGGCGGCGGCCTCGTCGTCCTGTTCTCGACAGTCGTCACGGCCGGGAAGTGGTTCGGTATGGTGATCGCGGTACTACTCGCTGCCGGTATCCTCTACGCGCACCGGACGTACCGGCCGAAGGCGGCGCTCGAACGCCTGTTCGTGATGGTGTTCGCGCCGCTCCTGACGCTGTTCGGGATCCCCTCGATCACGGTCGACTGGGCGTTCGTCACTCCGATGACGCGGACCGAACTGTTCCGGATCGCCTTCACGACGCCGGCGCTGCTGCCGAGCGTCCCGGAGCTGTTCCTCTCGCTCCCCGTCATCCCGCTCGACTGGATGCTGCTGTTGGCCACCGTAACGCTGCCCACCGCGACCGTCTTCGGACGCGCCATCGCCGGGCGGCGTGACGACGGCCGTGGACTGCGGGAGACGCTCGCCGCGGGCGTCGTCGTGGTCGCGGTGGGCGCGTTCGTCGCGCCGCTGTTCGGCCTCAAGAGCCAGTACTGGGTCGTCATCGCCACGGCGACGCTGATCCCGCTGGGGTACTACCTGGAGGGCGTCGTTCGCCGCGACGAGGGCGTCAGGGGCGTCGCCTTCCCGGTCGTGGTCGTCGCCGGCGCGCTGCTCGGCGCGGCCGTCACGAACGCCCTCGGCTTCGCGGGGCCGGACCCGTGGCTGGACTGGGGCTTCATCACGAGCGCGACGTCGCGGTCGCCACAGGACGCCGGCATCTACCCGGCGCTGGTCGGGTCGGTGCTGATGCTCGTCGTCATCATCGTCTCCGCGTTCCCGGTCGGCGTCGGCGCCGCGATCTACCTCGAGGAGTACGCGCCGGACACGGGCCCGATCGGCAAGCTCGTCACGCTCATCGAGATCAACATCGGGAACCTCGCCGGCGTCCCCTCCGTCGTCTACGGGCTGCTCGGGCTCGCGATCTTCATCCGGGCCATCAGCCTCCCCACGGGATCGGTCATCGTCGGCGGGTTCACCGTCGGCCTGCTGATCCTCCCGATCATCATCATCTCGGCTCAGGAGGCGATCCGCGCGGTGCCCGACTCGCTGCGGGAGGCCTCCTACGGCATGGGTGCGACGCGCTGGCAGACGATCCGGAACGTCGTCCTTCCCGAGGCGCTCCCCGGGATCCTCACCGGCACTATCCTCGCGCTCGGCCGCGCCATCGGCGAAACCGCGCCGCTGCTGATGATCGGCGCGGCGGCGAGCGTCCGGACCGCACCGGACGGCTTCTTCGCGAAGTTCAGCGCCATGCCGCGGCAGATCTTCACCTGGTCCTCCGAGATCGACCCCGCGTTCCGCTACGGCGTGCTCGCGGCCGGCGTCGTCACACTGCTCGTCGTGCTGCTCGTGATGAACGGCACCGCGATCGTCATCCGGAACAAGTACCAGCGGACGGACTGAGGCGACCTCGCGCACCCGGCGGCTAACGACTTCGTGCATCAGGCCGCTGGGCGTGCTTTTCTCGGTGAACCGCAACCACTACCTCCCGTCGTATCGACCCATCCGGTATGCAACTGGGCGTCATCGGCCTCGGCAGGATGGGACAGATCGTCGTCGACCGCTCGCTGGACGCGGGCCACGACGTCGTCGCCTTCGACCTCTCGGCGGAAGCGACGGCGGAAGCCGCGGAAGCGGGCGCCGAACCCGCGGACTCCGTCGCCGACCTCTGTGACCGACTCGGCGACGAGATGCGGATCTGGCTGATGGTCCCCGCGGGCGACGCGGTCGACGCGACGCTCGAGGATCTGGAACCCCACCTCGACGCGGACGACGTCGTCGTCGACGGCGGGAACTCCCACTTCGAGGCGTCGCTCCGGCGCGCCGAGGCGACCGACGCCGCCTACCTCGACTGCGGCACCTCCGGCGGCCCCGCTAGCGCCGAGGCCGGCTTCTCGCTGATGGTCGGCGGTCCCGAGTGGGCCTACGAGGCGCTCGTTCCCGTCTTCGACGCCGTCGCCACCGGCCCGGCCGGCCACGACCGCATGGGTGAGTCCGGCTCCGGCCACTACGTGAAGATGGTCCACAACGGCGTCGAATACGCCCTGATGCAGGCGTACGGCGAGGGCTTCGAGCTCCTCGCGGACGGCCGCTTCGACCTCGACATGGAGTCCGTCGCGCGCACCTGGAACAACGGCGCCGTCATCCGCTCGTGGCTCCTTGAGCTCTGTGAGGAAGCCTTCCGCGAGGAGGGCAACGACCTCGGCGACGTCGCGGACCACGTCGCCGGCGGCTCGACGGGCACCTGGACCGTCCAGGAAGCCCTCGAGCAGGAGGTCCCGGTCCCGCTCATCTACCAGGCGCTCGCCGAGCGCTTCGACTCCCGGAACGAAGGCCGGTTCTCGCGCAAGCTGGCGAACCGGCTGCGGTACGGCTTCGGGCGACACGACGTGAAGCGCGTCGACGAATAGCGAATATCTGGAGTTTGAGATCGGTTCTTTATAAGTAGTTGATTTGGGACCGTCGCTGTCGACACCACTCGATAAGTCTTGAAAAGGAGAGCCGCCTGGCGATCGCGTTTATAAATAAAGGCGGGCAGCGCCGGTGGCGCCACCACTCAGCACACCTCGAAAGCCCCAGCCGCTGAGCGGTCGCGCTGCTCGCTGCGCGCCTCGCCGACTCACTCGCTTCGCTCGTTCGTCGGCTCAGTGCTTGCTTCGCAGGGCTTCCCGCTCAGCGGCTGCCCCTTTCAGTCCCGCCCCGGAGTGGTGGCCGGGGCGTCGCGCACGGCGGCTGGTTCGCCGGCGACGCTCGCCGGCTGTTGGGCGTGCGGGGCGGCTGGCGCGCGCGAGCAACGCGTGCGAGGGAGGGCGGGGCGCGCCGAGCGTTGCGGTGCCGGCGCGCCCCGGCCGAGGCTGGGGAGGGCTGAGGAACTGCGGTTGCTGTGCGGTGCTGTCGTAGTTGCTGTGCGGTGTCGTCCTGGCGGACTGAAAGGGCGAAGGCCGGTCGCGCCAACGGGGAGTCGCTGAGTCGACCCCTATCTGGACCGGGCGTTGCGGAGAGGTCCAGATATGTCGCTCAGCGACCGCGAGCGGCCGAGGGCTTTCTGGACGTTTGCGGTGCTGTCAAGAGCAAGACCGTATCACCCGGTAAAATTTGCTTATAAAGAGCGGCCAAGCGCTTTCATGGAGTCTACGGTGCTGTCCAGCGCAGCAGCGTCTGCACCTATTCATCCGATTTCGAACCAAATCCAACGACAATTAGCGTCGAGCAATCTGACTTATAAACAGGCGTCGACGAAGCGTACTGAGCCGTACGTTTATTCGGCTCGCCAGCCCACCCGGTACACATGAACGCCGAGGACCTCGCCCGCGCGTACTACGACGCGATCGACGCCGGCGACTACGAGCGGCTCGCGGAGCTTCTCGCCCCCGAGTTCACCCACTACCGCCCCGACCGAACCCTCGACGGGCGCGGCGAGTTCGTCCGGTTCATGCGCGAGGAGCGGCCGATGACCGACACCGACCACGACGTCGGCGGCGTCTACACGAAGGGCGACGGCGTCGCCGTGCAGGGCTGCCTCCGCGACCCCGCGGGTGAGGAGCTGTTCGCGTTCGTCGACGTCTTCACCGTCGAGGACGGCGCGCTCGCGGCGCTGGAAACGTACACGAAGTGAGAAGGCGGCTCGCGGGTCGGCGGCCCTTTTAAGTAGTCCTCAGTCGTCGCTGCCGAGCGCGGCCTCGCCGACGGATTCGTGGCCCTCGATGACCTCCTGGCCGCCCATGTACGGGCGGAGCGGTTCGGGCACCGTCACCGTGCCGTCCTCGTTCTGGTAGTACTCCAGGATGGCGACCATCACGCGGGGGACCGCGACGCCCGAGCCGTTCAGGGTGTGGAGGTGCTCGGCGGCCTCGTGGTGCTCCTCGCGGTACTGGATGCCCGCGCGGCGCGCCTGGAACGCCTCGAAGTTCGACACCGAGGAGACCTCCAGCCAGCGCCCGCCGGCGTCGGGCCCTTCGGGCATGTCGTCGCCGGGCGCCCACACCTCGATGTCGTACTTCTTCGCCTGCGTGAACCCGAGGTCGCCGGTGCACATCTCGAGGATGCGGTAGGGGAGTCCGAGCCGGTCGAGCACCGACTCGGCCTCGCCGACGAGCTCCTCGAAGCGGTCGTAGCTCTCCTCGGGGGGCACGAAGTTGACGAGCTCGACCTTGTTGAACTGGTGGACGCGCACGATCCCCCGCGTCTCGGTGCCGTGCTCGCCCGCCTCCTGCCGGAAGTTCGGCGTGTACGCCTGGTACTTCAGCGGGAGGTCCTCGTCGAGCAGGATCTCGTCGCGGTGGAGGTTCGTGACGGGCACCTCCGCGGTCGGGAGGAGCCAGAGGTCGTCGTCCTCGTACTCTTCGTCGTTCCGGCCCTCGACGCGGTAGGCGTCCTCCGTGAACTTCGGGAACTGGCCGGTGCCCTCCATCGACCGGCTGTTCACCGGGATCGGCGGGAAGACGTCCTGGTAGCCCTGCTCGCGGTGGACGTCGAGCATGAACTGGATGAGCGCGTGCTCGAGCCTGGCGCCGTCGCCTTTCAGGAAGTAGAACCCCTCGCCGGAGACCTTCGCGCCGCGCTGGAAGTCGAGGATCTCCAGCTCCTCGCCGAGGTCGTAGTGCGGGACCACGTCGTCGGGCAGCTCGTGGCGGTCCTCGTACAGCTCGCGGCGGCGCTCGACGTTCTCGGACTCGTCGGCGCCGACCGGCACCGAGTCGTCGGGGATCTGGGGGAGTCGGAGCAGCGCCTCCTCGAGCTCGCTTTCGAGTTCGTCGGCCCGCGACTCGACCTCCTGGAGTCGCTCCTTGAGCTCCTGCGAGCGCTCGATGGCCTCCTGGGCTTCCTCCTCCTCGCCCGCTTGCTTGAGGTCGCCGATCTTCGCGGAGACCTCGTTGCGCTCGTGGCGAAGGTCGTCGCCCTCGGCCTTGAGCTCGCGCCACTCCTCGTCGACCTCGAGGATGTGGTCGAGGTCGACGTCGACGCCCTTCTTCTCGAGGGCTTCTCGCACCGTCTCGGGGTTCTCACGGACGAACTGTCGCGACAGCATTTGCTACAGGCTTGTCGGGCCGGCGGAAAACCGTATCGGAGCATCGGCAAGGGTCCGCGAACGGCGGGCCGTTGGGAGCCGGTCTTCCGTCGTCGCTCGTGTCGGCTACTCGGGACCGACGACCTCGCCGGCGGGATCGTCGGCCATCCTTCCGTGGTCATCCGCTTCCACGCCGAACGGCGTTATCGTCACTGCGTAGTTCGTCTCACAGGCCTCACAGGTCGCCTGCACGTTCAGCTCCGAGTCACCCCCGTCCTCCTGGATCGACACCACCTCACCACACCCACAGCGGAATTCCATGACGGCTAGTTGACCTATTGGTATAAATAGGTTCGAGTGAAACGCAGTTCACCTGGTGAGTTGCGCCCGAGGGCGGTCGCCTGTTGGCACGGCCACGCGGGCGGGCCGTGCGGTCCGCCGGTGGCTTCGTGGGGGTCCCTTCCCGCTTGCCGGACATTCGTCACCGACCCCCGAGCGCTGCGTCGTGCTCCCGGCGTGGAAAACGGCCCCGCTCGTCAGTCTTCCCGACGCTGGCGCATCTGCTGGCGCGTGAACTGCGGCTGGGCGCGGATCCCCTTCTTCTCGCGGAAGGACCGATACAGTGCGACGGCGAGTGGCGACGAGAGCGCGAGAACGACGGCCGACAGCTGCCACGCGTCCTGGAACGAGTAGAGGATCGTCGCCGACAGTACGCCGACCGCTAAGAGGACGGAGAAGGCGATCCGGAGCGCGAGCTTGTCGAGGACGCCGGTGTCGTCCTCGAGGACGATGGTGAACTGCAGGTCGTCCCGCTGCGCGCGGTCGAGCACGTCGTCGAGCTTCGGCGGGACGGTGACGAGCGCCTCCGCGGTGTCCTGGACCTGCTGGCCGGCGTCGCGGGCGAGGTCGCGGGCGGTCTCCTCGTAGTAGCCCTGCTCCCGGAGGTAGTCCGTCGCCGTCGCGATGAAGTCGAACTCCGGATCGAGGGTGACACAGACCCCCTCGACGACGGTGGCGACGCGGAGGACCAAGGCGAGGTTCCGTGGCAGCCGGAGCGGGAACTCGTAGATGGTCGACTCCACCTGCTGGATGATCTGGTTGACGCGGTACTGCTCGATGTCCTCACCGCGCGCGTCGGCGATGGCCAGTTCCATCACGTCGCCCATCACCTCGCGGTCGGCCTCCGGCGACAGCGTCCCCATGTCGACGAGTGTGTCGAGGATAGCGTCGATGTCCTGGCTCGCGACCGCGACGTAGAAGTCGACGATCTTCCCCTGGATGAACGGGTCCACGCGGCCGGACATCCCGAAGTCGTAGAAGACGATGGCGCCGTCGTCGTCGACGGCGAGGTTGCCGGGGTGCGGGTCGGCGTGGAAGACGCCGTCGTCGATGATCATCTGGAGGTACGCGCGCTGGAGCGCCGTCGCCAGCGCGGTCGGGTCGTGCCCCTCGGCTTCCAGCTGGTCCACGTCGTTGATCTTCGTCCCGGGGATGTACTGCATCGTGAGCACGCGGGGGCCCGAGGCGGTCGGGTAGGCGTTCGGGATCCGGATCGCCTCGTCGTCGGTGAAGTTGTCGCGGATCTCCTCGAGCATCTCGCGCTCGCGACGGTAGTCCATCTCCTGGCGGATCGTCTTCGCGAACTCGTCGGCGAGGTTCTCGAGCGAGAAGGCGCGGCCCTCGCCGATGACGCGCTTGACGACCGGAAGCGACCACTTGACGACGCGGAGGTCCGCCTCGACGAGCGCCTCGATGCCCGGCCGCCGGATCTTCACGGCGACGGGGTCGCCGTCGTACGTCGCGGTGTACACCTGCCCGAGGCTCGCACCCGAGATGGGCTCGGTGTCGAAGTCGTCGAACGTCTCCTCGACGGACCCGAGGTCGGCCTCGATGACCTTCTTCGACTCCTCCCACGGTGCCGGCGGAACGTCGTCCTGGAGTCGCGAGAGGACGTCGATGTACGCCGGCGGGAGGATGTCCGGGCGCGTCGACAGCAGCTGCCCGAGCTTGATGAAGGTCGGGCCGAGCGTGAGCAGGATATCGAGGAGCGTCTCCGCGCGCTCCTGTTGCGTCTCCGGCCCGACGTCGCGGCCGCTCCCGAACAGGAAGAATCGCTTGCGGTCGCGCCAGTATGCGACGATCAGCGGGGAGAACTGCCGGATCGTGACCAGGAACCGCCAGTAGGCCTTGAGGTTAACCAGCGTAACCACCCATCAGTCGTCGATCTCGATGCGCTCGCCGGTCGACTCGTCGCCTCGCTTGGGGATCGTCAGTTCGAGCACCCCGCGATCCATCTCCGCATCCGCCTCGTCCCCGAGGGCGTCCGGCGGAAGCGGCAATTCCGCGTCTAAGAACAGCGGTCGGTCCTCGCGGACGTACCGGAACCCCTCCGGCGTCTCCTTCTCGCGGCGGGCCTCGATGGTGACCCGCCCCTCGTCGGCGACGAGGTCCGTGGTGTCGCTCGTGGCGCCGGGCAGGTCGATGACGAGGACGTACTCGTCGTCGGACTCGAGGAGATCCGCGAACACGGCGTCCGGGAGGTCCCGGAGCGCATCACGCAGCGCTGACATACACGCGGGTTGGGGCGCTGGCTCGAAAAAGGTGATGTATCCGGCGGGGGTGATCCGCGGCGGTACGTCGCGACCGGCCGCCCCGCCCGCCTCGACCCGCGGCTCCTGCCCGTCACGATCGCGACGCCCGCCCGCTGAGGCCGCGACGCCCACCCGCCGAGACCGCGACGCCCACCCGCCGAGACCGCGACGCCCGCCCGCCGATTTCCGCACCCGTCGGGGTTTTTGCCTCCGGAGCGCCTACCCCGGGTATGAGCCACGACCGACACGAAGCCGGGTTCAAGGAACGAACCCGGGTGGCGGCCGCTCGCGAGACCTTGCTTGCGGCCGTCGACCGTCACGACCGCGTCGAGCGGGTCCCGCTCGGCGCGGCCGACGGGCGTGCCGTCGCCGAACCGCTTTCCGCGCCGAACCCCGTCCCGGGCTACGACCGCGCCGCGATGGACGGCTACGCGGTCCGCGCCGAGGACACCTTCGGCGCGTCCGACCGCTCTCCGACGATCCTCCGCCGAAGCGACGACACCGTCGGCCCGAATCAGGCCGCCCGGGTCCACACCGGGAGCGACCTCCCCGAGGGCGCCGACGCCGTCGTCATGATCGAGGAGGTCGAGGAGCTCGACGCGGAGCTGGAGGTGTTCGATGCCGTCGCCGAGGGCGAGAACGTCGGCGACGTCGGCGAGGACGTCAGCGAGGAGCAGCGCCTCTTCGACGCCGGCCACCGCCTGCGGCCCTCCGACCTCGGCCTGTTGAAGTCCGTCGGCCTCACCGAGGTCCCCGTCTTCGAACCGCCGGAGGTCGCGGTCATCCCTACCGGCGAGGAGCTGGTCCAGGAAGACCCCGCCCCCGGCGAGGTGATCGAGACCAACGGCCTCACCGTCTCCCGGCTCGTCAAGCGCTGGGGCGGCGATGCCCGCTATCGCGACGTCGTCACCGACGACGAGGACCGCCTCGCGGACGCGATCGAGCGCGACCTCGATGCCGACGTGGTCGTCACCACCGGCGGCTCCTCCGTCGGCGAGCGCGACCTGCTCCCGGAAGTGGTCGCCAGTCTGGGCGAGGTGCTCGTCCACGGCGTCGCGCTCCGCCCGGGCCACCCCGTCGCTATGGGCGAGATCGACGGGACGCCCGTCATCAACCTCCCCGGCTACCCCGTCGCCTGCATCGTCAACGCCGTGCAGTTCCTCCGACCTGCACTCAAGACGGCCGGCGGGCTCCCGGTCGAACCGCATCCGACGCGCCGCGCGACGCTCACCCGGAAGATCGCCAGCGAGCCCGGCACGCGGACGTACGCCAGGGTGAAGCTCTCCGGCGATTCGAACGGCGGCGACGCCGCGGACGGCACCACCGACCTCGAGGCGACGCCAACGCGCGCGAGCGGCTCCGGCGTCCTCTCGAGCGTCGCGCTCGCGGACGGCTGGGTCGTCGTCCCCGAGGGCCGCGAGGGGATCGACGCCGGCGAGGTCGTCGACGTGGAGATCTGGGAGGCGATAGCATGACCGAGCGCAAGGAGTTCCGCAACCTCGCGCCGCCCGAAGAAGCCCACGCCGCCATCGACTCGCTGGACCTCGCGCCGGGGCCCGAACACGTCCCGCTCGAGGACGCCCGCGGCCGCGTGCTCGCCGAGCGGATCGACGCCGACCTCGACGTGCCCGGCTTCGACCGCGGGTCGATGGACGGCTACGCCGTGCGCGCCCGCGACACCTTCGGCGCCGACGAGGCCGACCCGGTCGAACTCGACTACGTCGGCGCCGTTCACGCCGGCGCGGAGCCGGACGTGACGGTCGAACCCGGCACCTGCGCGGAGATATCGACCGGCGCTGTGATGCCCGACGGCGCCGACGCCGTGGTGATGGTCGAGCGGACGGAGGAGCGCGACGACGGGGGATCAGCGGGAACCGACACCCCCGACCGGGTCGCCATCCGCACCTCCGTCGCCCCCGGCGACAACGTGATGGTCGCCGGCGCGGACATCGCCGCCGGCGCCCGGGCGCTCGGGCCCGGCACGCGACTCACGCCCAGGGAGATCGGCCTGCTCTCCGCGCTCGGCGTCGACGAGGTCCCGGTCCGCGGCAAGCCGAAAGTCGGGATCATCTCCACGGGCGACGAGCTCGTCCGCCCCGGCGAGCCGCTCGATTCCGACCGCGGCCAGATCTACGACGTCAACTCGACGACGATCGCGACGGGCGTCGAGGAGGCGGGCGGGGAGCCCGTCCTCTACCCCCATGCCGGCGACGACTACGCGGAGATGGAGCGGCTCCTGACGCGGGCCGCCGACGAGTGCGACCTCGTGCTCTCCTCGGGGTCGACCTCCGCGAGCGCGGTCGACGTCATCTACCGCGTCATCGAGGACCGCGGCGAGTTGCTCCTCCACGGCGTCGCGGTCAAGCCCGGCAAGCCGATGCTCATCGGCCGGCTCGAACGCTCCACGGAGTCGACCCGGACGGGGGCGTCCGCGTACGTCGGGCTCCCGGGGTACCCCGTCTCCGCGCTCACCATCTTCCGGACGTTCGTCGCGCCCGCCATCCGCGAGGCGGCGGGCCAGCCGGACCCCCGCACCGCGACCATCACCGGCGAGATGGGCGTGCAGGAGCGCTACAGCGAGGGCCGGATGCGGCTCATGCCGGTCGGCCTGCTCGAACGCGAGGACCGCCCGCCGCTCGTCTACCCCGTCGACAAGGGGTCGGGCGCGACCACGAGCCTCGTCGAGGCCGACGGCGTCGTCACGGTCGACCCCGACACCGAAGTCCTCGACGAGGGCGAGGCGGTCGACGTCACGCTGTTCTCGCCGGACGTGCGCCCGCCGACCTTGCTCGGCGTCGGCGAGGACGACCCCGCGCTGAACCGCCTGCTCGACCGCGTCGAGCGACCGCGCTACCTCCCGGTCGGCTCCCGCGAGGGGCTCCGTCGCCTCCGCGACGGCCTCCCGGACGTCGCGGTCACCGCCGGCCCCGTCGATCGCGACGTCGACAGCGTGGAACTCGGCCGCTGGTCCCGCGAGTGGGGCCTCGTCGTCCCCGCGGGCAACCCGGCCGACGTGACCGGGGTCGCCGACCTCGTCGACGACGACCTCCGGTTCGTCAACCGGACGACGGACTCGGGGCTTCGGACGAGCCTCGGGAACGAGGTCGCCGCGCTCGCGGACGCCCGCGACGTGGACCGCCACGCGCTCGTCGAGGCCGTCGAGGGCTTCGACCTGACCGTCCGCGCGTTCGAGAGCCCCGCCCGCCGCGTCGCGAGCGGCGACGCGGACGTCGGTCTCGGCCTGCGTGCGACCGCCGAGAAGCTCGGCCTCGGATTCGTCTCGCTCGGCACGCAGGACATCGTCGTCCGCGCGAACCCGGACCGCGTCGACACCGCCGGCGTCGCCGGCCTTGAGGACGCCCTCGACGACGTTGGCGCCGTGGTCGACGAACTGCCTGGCTACGAGGACTGAGCCGGCGACCGCGCCCCTCCAGTTTCGACCCAACTCCATGGCCGACCCCTGGCCCGACCTCCCGACGCGCGACGATGGCCCCGAGTACGCCGTCGACTTCCGGGAGCACCCGGAGCTGTACCGCGTCGCCCGCGGCGAGGTGGGTGTGTTCAAGGTCGAACCGTACAAATCCGAACTCCTGTCGCTGTGGGGGTACGCCGACCGCGAGACTGCGGAGGCCGCTGCCGAAGCTATCTACGAGCGGTTCCGCGAGTACCGTGACCAGGCGACTTCGTCGGCATGGACATGGCCCGGAAGTACCTGCAGATGGGATACACGCGAGCGATGCGCTACGCGAAATATCCCGGTGGGCAGAAGTACGACGAAGACGGCACGGAGCGCGACCCGGAGCACTGGGCCGACCCCGAGAAACGAGCGGCCGCCGAGGTGTTCGAGGCGTACCTCGACCGGGTGCGCGGGGACGATTACTATCAGCGGGCGAAGGATCTCCACCGCAAGCGCTGGGGCTGAGGTTTTTCTGCGATACCGAACTCAACTCGCCGCGTGCCCTGATCCGTCGCCCGCGACGAACTCGACGGGAGCTCGGCACCCCGTCGCGGGATCGATCCGCCGCGCCGACTGTTCGCTCTTTTATAAGCGCGAGCGGCGTTACCGTCCCACGCCCAGCTTGATCGGCGCGTCGCTCGGCACGACGTCGACCACCACCTCCTCGCCGACGCCGAACTCCTCGTCCGGGCAGACGAGCTTCGCGCCGAAGGCGTCGTCGCGGGACGCGAACAGCGACAGCCCCGTGATCCGCGTGCCGTTCGCGAGGACGTCGACGTCGTTCCAGGCGAGGTTCCGGGACTCGGCCTCGCCGAGCGCCTGGCCGAACAGCGAGACCGTGCCGTCAGCGCCGCCGAGCGCTCCCCCGCCGGCGTAGTGGGCCAGTCCGCCGTCGAGCGGGACGCCGCCGTCGCTGGCGATCGCCGCGTAAGCGGCCGTCGGCTCGGGGTGTGTCGGCGCGTCCAGCAGCGCGTACGTCTCGCCGACCTCGCGGACGACGCCCGTCCCGTCCCAGGCGAGGGGCCGAACGTCGACGTCGACGCCGACGGGGAGCGACCCGCTTGCCCGATACGGGTTCGTGTCGGCGTCGCGGAAGCCCAGGTGGACGTGGTTGTCGACCCACTGGCCGAAGAAGCCCGAGCGGATCATCGGCCCGAGCGAGTCGCCGACGGCGACGCTGTCGCCGGACTCCACGACCGGGTCGACGTGGAGGATCCGTGCCACGAGATCGCGGTCGACGCCGGCCTCGTTCGCCCACTCGTCGTCGACGTCGAGGATGATGAGGTGGTCGTGGTTGACGGCGTACGGCCGGTCGGGACAGCCGACCGTGCGGGTGTCGCGGACGACGCCGGAAACCGGCGAGAGCCCGGCGTTGCTCTCCGGATACAGGTCGATCGCGTGGCCGCTGTCGTGGGCCGGATACGGGGAGTTGTACAGTGAGAATCGCGGGTAGCGCCGGACGACGTCCCCCGGCAACGTGATCATCGTCGGCTCTCGGCGCCGGCGAGTAAAAGGCGCGTCGCTCGACGCCATCGCCGAGCTGCCTGCCGCTCACGCACCGATCTGATCGGCGAGAGCGGAGGAATCATGGCCCTCGCTACCCAAGACGTCGGTATGCGCGTGATCCGCGGTCGGGGGCCGACGCTGGAGGCGGACCGAGGCGCGACGAGCGCGATGCTCGCGACTGCCGCCGAGAGCGGGGAGCCGGCAGTTCGGGTCTGGCAACCGCCCAGACAGGTCGCGTTCGGGCGGCGCGACACCAACGCCGCGGACTACGAAGGTGCGGTGCAGGCCGCCCGCGACTGCGGCTTCTCGCCGGTCGAGCGGAGCGTCGGCGGTCGGGCCGTCGCGTACACGGGCCGGACGCTCGCGTTTGCCGTCGCGATCATGGCCGACGACTGCCGCTCCGGTATCGAGGACCGGTATCGGACCGCGACGGCGACGGTCCTCGACGGGCTCCGTGAGCTGGGCGCCGACGTCGAACCGGGCGAACCGCCCGCGTCGTACTGCCCGGGGTCGCACTCGATCCGCGTCGTCGACGGCGGGAAGGTCGCCGGCCTCGCACAGCGCGTCCGGACCGACGTCGTGCTCGTCTCCGGCTGTCTCGTCGTCGCCGCGGCCGACGAGCCCGAAATCACCGAGGTACTCGACCCGGTGTACGACGCGCTCGACGTCGACTTCGATCCGGCATCAGTCGGCAGCGTCGCCGGCGCCGGCGGATCGGCGACGCCGAGCGACGCCGCTCGCACGCTCGAGGCGGCCTTCGTCGACGGCGCGTGGGGTGACGACACCCGAAGGGTCGTCTCGGTCGACGACCTCGACGCGCCGGCTGTGGCGGAGAACTGAGCCCCGACGCGCGGCGTGAGCGCCCGGAGGGGCTTTCGACGTGCTTTTTATTCGCCAGAGTCTCCTTCCCGTATGGTTGAATTCAAAGTCGTCGTCGCCGACCCCGACACTGGCGACACGTTCCAGGTCGAAGTCGACGGACAGGACGCCAATCGCTTCATGGGCCGCAGCCTCGGCGACGAGGTTGACGGCGAAGCGGTCGGGCTCGACGGGTTCACGCTCGAGATCACGGGCGGCTCCGACGAGACGGGGCGCCCGATGCGCGAGGACGTGCCCGGCACGGCCCTGAAGGAGATCCTCCTCGAGGGCGGCGTCGGCTTCGAGCCGAGCCAGGAGGGCGAGCGCAAGCGCGTCACCGTCCGCGGCGCGGAGATCGACGAGGACATCGCACAGATCAACGCCAGCGTCGTCGAAGGCGAGGGCGACGTCGCCGAGGCGCTCGGCGAAGGCGACGAGGAGTAAGGTTTTCTCCCGCGATGGCGCGTCTTCCGTCCGACGACCCGAGCCTCGCGTCCGTCCGCGTCCGCGTCGCACGCAGCGGTGGGACCCGCCGCCCCTGCGTCCGACTCCCGGCGGACGACGAGCTCGCCGACCGGCTCGAGAGCGGCTCACGGGAGACGCTCGACGTCGAGGCGGGCGACCTGATCCGGGTCATCATCGACCGCGACGAGTACCACGCCCGCGTCGACGCGGACACGCAGGGACGGTTACTCCGCGGGGCCTTCGACAACCGCCGGCTCGCCCGCACGAGCGGCGAGGGCGAGAACCGGCTCGTCGAGTGGCTGAGCGAGCACGGTCGCGAGGAGGGCGATGCGCTCCTGCTCGACGTGGTGGCGCCGGGCGACGCCTACGGGCTCCGGCTGCCGGGCGAGCGGACCGTCTACGACGTCGACGCCGGCCCGCGGGATTCGCTCGGGGACATCGCCCGCGACGTCGACGGGTAAGGGCCGAGGCGGCGGTTCCTCGGCTCGTGGGATAGTCGAACCGCTTATTCTCTCCTGGGCCCCAGTGCCCGTATGAAGCAGGTCGACGCGGAGTTGACGACGCTCGATCGGGCCATCGTCAACGCCTTCCAGGGCGGCTTTCCCGTCACCGAACGGCCGTTCGAACCGGCCGCCGCCGCGCTGCGCGAGCGCGGCGTCGAGGTCACGGGGTCGGAACTGTGCGAGCGCGTCCGCGACCTCGACGAGGAGGGCGTCCTCTCGCGGTTCGGCGCGCTGGTCAACGCAGAGGAGATCGGCGGCGCCGCCTCGCTCGTGGCGATGCACGCCCCGGAGGACCGCTACGAGGAAGTGGCGGAACAGGTCAACGACTTCACCGAGGTCGCGCACAACTACGAGCGCGAGCATCCGCACCTCAACATGTGGTTCGTCGTGAGCGTCGCGGACCACCCGGACCCGGGGAAGGACGCGACCGACCGCGTCGAGGAGGTCCTCGCCGACGTCGAGGACGTGACCGGCCAGGAGACGTACAACCTGCCGAAACAGCAGGAGTTCCACGTCGGCGCGAAGTTCCTCCTCGACGGGCCCGTCGCCGACGGCGACCTGGACCTCTCGGACGAGGGGCCCGCGGTCGAGCCGACCGATCGCGAGACGCTGACGCCCGCGGAGCGCGACCTCGTCGTCGAGGTGCAGGGCGGGCTCCCGATCACGGAAACGCCGTACGCCGACGTCGCCGACGCCGTCGACGCCGACACGGAGTGGGTCATCGAGACGCTCAAGCGGTTCAACCGGGAGGGGAAGGTCCGGCGCGTCGGCGTCATCCCGAACCACTACGCGCTCGGCTACACGGAGAACGGGATGACCGTCTGGGACGTGCCCGAGGATGTCCTCGACGAAGTCGGCCCCGCCGTCGCGTCGCTGGACTTCGTTACCCACTGCTACCAGCGGCCGCGCCACGCGGGCGTCTGGGAGTACAACTTCTTCGCGATGACCCACGGGCGCACGGAGACGGAAAGTGAGCGCCGCGTCCAGGAGGTGAAGGAGCTGATGAACGAGTACTGGGACGTCGGCGCCGACGACTGGGACACGCTGTTCTCCACGCGTATCCTGAAGAAGACGGGCATCCGTCTCGACGAGCGGGCCGACTCGAACACGGGCGAGAGCGACTCGTGATCCCGCTCGTCCACGACTTCGCCGGCGAAACGGTCCTCGTCGTCGGCGGCGGGAGCGTCGGCAGTCGCAAGGCCCGACGGTTCGCGAGCGAGGCGGACGTCGTCGTCGTGAGCCCGCGCTTCGCCGAGGACCTCCGCGAGTTTGAGGTCGGGACAGACGGAGATGCGGCGGTTGGGGGATCGCTCGAGCTCGTTCGCGAGGCCGTCGACGCCGACGACGTCGATACCTGGGTCGAGCGCACGGACCCCGCCCTCGTCGTCGCCGCGACCGACGACGCCGCGATCAACGCCGCGGCGGAGGCGGCAGCCCGGAAGCGTGGTGCCCTTATAAACCGGACCGACGAGTCGGGCGCTCGCGACGCCGACAGCGTCGTCGTGCCGGCGACGGTCGAGGAGGACCCGGTGACGGTCGCCATCTCGTCGGGCGGCACGTCGCCGGCGCTGTCGCGGTACCTCCGGCAGCGGATCGAGGCCGAGATCGAGGGGGCCGGGGCGATGGCCGAACTCACCGGCGAGCTCCGCGAGGAGCTCCAGGCGGAGGGGGTCGACCCCGACGTCCGTCGGGACGCTATCCGCGCCGTCGTGCGGTCGTCCCCGGTTTGGAAGGCTTTACAAGCAGGCGATACGAACGCTCGACAAGAAGCCGAGAGGGTGGTCCAGAAGACGTGCAGGAACTCATGAACACTACTGGCGTACTCACGGGCGTAAGCGTCGCACACACCCGCGCGAGCGTCGACGAGATCGACGCCGCCGGCGGGGACTCGGTGCGCGCGACCGTCCTCGACCTGCTGGCCCGCGAGGGAGTCGAGGAGGCGTTCGCGATGTCGACGTGCAACCGCGCGGAGGCGTACGTCGTCACCGACCGCGCGTCCGAAGGCGTCGCTGCGCTCGAGAACTTCGCCCCCGACGTACCGGACGGATCGATCCGCCGAATGGACCACGAGGAGAGCCTCGAACACCTCATGCGTGTTGCCGCGGGGCTCGAATCGCTCGTCCTCGGCGAGGACCAGATCATCGGGCAGATCCGGGACGCCTACGAGACGGTCCGTGAAACCGGCGGGATCGGCCCCGTCCTCGAGGATGCCGTCACGAAGGCGATCCACGTCGGGGAGCGGGCCCGCAACGAGACCGCGATCAACGACGGCGTGGTGTCGCTGGGCTCCGCCGCCGTCCGCCTCGCCTCCCGGGAGACGGAGCTGGCGGACGCGACGGCGCTCGTCGTCGGCGCCGGCGAGATGGGGACGCTCGCCGCCCGCGCGCTCGACGACACCGCCGTCGACGAGCTCTACGTCGCCAACCGGACGGTCTCGCACGCGGAACACGTCGCCGGAGAGATCGGCACGGAGTCGGCGGCGATCCCGCTCGCGGACCTGGTCGGCGTCGTGCCCGAGGTCGACCTCCTCATCAGCGCGACGGGGAGCCCCGAGCCGGTCGTCGGCCCCGGCGACCTCACGGACGCCGGCGAGACGATCTGCATCGACATCGCCCAGCCGCGGGACGTCGACCCGGAGGTCGAGGAGCTTCCCGGCGTCACGCTGTACGACATCGACGCGCTGGAGTCGGTCACGCGCCGCACCCGCGAGCGCCGCGAGAGCGAGGCCCGGGAGGTCGAGGCCATCATCGAGGACGAGTTCGACCGCCTCCTCGAGTCCTACAAGCGCAAGCGCGCCGACGAGGTCATCTCGGCGATGTACGAGTCGGCGGACGACATGAAGACGCGGGAGGTCGAGACGGCCATCTCCCAGCTGGAGGCCCAGGGCGGGCTCACGGCCGAGCAGCGCGAGACGGTCGCGGACATGGCCGACGCCCTGGTCGGGCAGCTGCTCGCCGCGCCGACGAAGTCGCTCCGGGAGGCAGCCGGCGAGGACGACTGGACGACGATCCAGACCGCCCTCCAGCTGTTCGACCCCGAGTTCGACGCCCCGCCGGAGACGCTCGGCGCCACGACCGCGTCGCCCGGCTCCGACGCCGGGCAGGATCTCGACGGCGTCGAGGGCGAGCCGGAGGAGTTCGCGGACGAACTGCAGGACTGACGGCGCGCGGCCCCGTCTTTTCGCCGCCGCCGAGCCGCCGATTTCAAGCCACCCCCAGCCGTGGTGGCGCACATGCAACTGTCCACCTTCGTCGATCGACTGGACGACCGACTGCGGACCGACGCGTACGCCGACCTCGACGCCAGCGCGAACGGGCTCCAGGTCGGCCCCGACGACAAAGAGATCGAGCACGTCGCGTTCGCCGTCGACGCCGC
The DNA here is from genome assembly GCF_050510935.1 of Halosubterraneus shenae. Lineage (NCBI taxonomy): Archaea > Methanobacteriati > Methanobacteriota > Halobacteria > Halobacteriales > Haloferacaceae > Halosubterraneus > Halosubterraneus shenae. Next base: position 426,847 of record NZ_JBNLVO010000001.1, read on the forward strand.
CGAAGCGACGATCGAGGCGGCCGTCGAGGCCGACGCCGACGTCCTGGTCACTCACCACGGCCTCTCCTGGGGCGGGATCGAGCGCGTGACCGGCCGCCACTACGGGCGCATCGCGCCGCTTATCGAGAACGACGTGGCCCTGTACGTCTCCCACCTCCCGCTGGACGGCCACCAGAAGCACGGGAACGCCGCCGGCGTCGCCGACGAGCTCGACCTCGAGGACCGGGAGCCGTTCGGCGAGGTCGGCCCGGAGCACATCGGGACGCTGGGCACCGCCGCGGAGCCGCTGGCGACGGCGCAGGTGAAATCCCTGCTCGACGAGCTCGACCAGGGGGACCAGGAGACGCAGGTCCTCGAGTTCGGCCCGGAGCTGATCGAGCGCGTCGCCGTCGTCACCGGCTCCGGGAGCGACTGGCTCGACGAGGCCGTCGAGAAGGGCGTCGACGCGCTGGTGACTGGCGAGGGGAAGGGGAAGGTGTACCACGAGGCGCGGGAGGCCGGCATCACCGTCTTCCTCGCCGGCCACTACGCGACGGAGACGTTCGGCGTCCGGCGATTGCAGGCCCTCGCCGACCGCTACGAGCTGGAGACGACGTACGTCGACCACCCGACCGGGCTCTGAGGCCGGGTTCGGCGAGGGCGTTTCAGGTGGCGGACCTGCTGTGACGAGGTGCTCCTCCGAAGCGATAGCTCCGTCGCTGACGACGGCGTCGTCACTCGTCGGGCGAAGAGAAAGTGAAAGAGTTCGGCGTTAGGCGTAGCGCTCGAGCTCGGGCCGGTCGAGCTCGTCGATGACGTCCTCGGCGACCTCGTCGAGGAATGCCTTCCCGTCGTCGGTGATGCGGCGACCCTCACCCTGCGCGGTGCTCACGAGACCCTCGTCCTCGAGCTGCTGGAGCGCCGTGCGGATGATGTTGCGCGAGCCGCCCTCGTGGCTGCCCGGGCGCACGATGTAGCGGTTCGACCCCTTCGACTTGCCGCCGTAGGCCGTCGCGAGGCGCTCGACGCCGATCGGCTCGTTCTTCGCGACCTTGCGGAGGAGGCTGGCGGCGCGCACGTGCCAGAAGTCCTCCTGCTCGGGCGGCAGCTCGTTGGTCGAGCTCGCCTTCGTGAAGTCGATCCAGTCCGGCTCGTCGATGCGGTCCTCGAGTCGCGCGGCGGCCTCCTCGATGAGGTCCTCCGCCGGCACGTCATAGATGGTTACCATTGCCAACTGATTCTCTCCTGCGAAGTTTAAAGCCATCGTATTCGAGAGGCGGCGTGGGAACCGCTTCCACCCGGTTCGGACGCCTCGCCGCCGACTACGCCGGTTCAGGGATCGGTGACCGATCACTCAGCGTAATTCGAGGTGGAGCCCCCGACCTCAAGGAGCGACCGAAGCGTAGTGAAGGGAGCAAGTAGGTCGGGGAGGAAGCCGACACGGTACGACGCAACCGGCATACTGCGACCGGCCGACTCCCGGAGCTATAAGTACCGTCGGTCCTTCTCTGAAGTATGGATGTGCGTCGAACCGCCGTCGTGAAACTCACCGTTTCCGACGAGCAACGCGACGCACTCCACCGAACCGCCGAACAATACCTATACTGCGCGAACCGAACCGCCGACTACTGTTGGTCGAAAACCTCCTACACGGAGTGTAAGACCAACAAGCGGCAGGTCCGAGACGCGCTCTACTCCGAGCTGCGAGAGGAAACCGACCTACAGGCACAACTCGTCCAAGCCGCCATCAAACGCGCCGTCGAAGCCGTCAAAGGCGTTATCGAACGCTGGAAGAAGGAACAGCGAGTCTCCCGTCCGACGTTCACCGCCGAAACGATGGACTACGACGCGCGGAGCGCGACCTTCTACCGCAACAAGGTGTCTCTGGCGACCGTTGAGGGCCGGGTCGAACCCGATTTCGTTCTCCCCTCGGACAGCCCGACGCCCTACGAGCGGTACGTACTCTCCGAGGATTACGAGTTCCGCGAGAGTACGCTTCGGTACGACACGGCGGCTGATGAGTTCTACCTCCACATCTCAACGCGGCGGACTGGCGACGACGCCGAGGTTTCGGAAGATACTGAGCACTCCGACCAGACGGTCCTCGGTATCGACCTCGGCGTCAACAGTCTCGCTGTTTCCTCAACCGGCACGTTCTGGCACGGAGACGACTACGACCATTGGTGCCGTGAGTTCGAGAAGCGACGCGGCGAGATGCAACAGCGCGGAACGCAAGCCGCGCACAACGCATTGCTTCGCCTCGGCAAGCGCGAAGAAGCGTGGCGGAAACAGTACATCCACACCGTCGCCAACGAACTCGTCTCAGAAGCCGTTGACCACGGCTGTAACGTAATCGCGTTCGAGGAGCTAACGGACATCCGAGAACGGCTTCCGCAGGCGAAGTGGCACCACGTCTGGGCGTTCCGACGCCTGTACGAGTACGTCTCCTACAAAGCGCCCGAACAGGGCGTCTCCGTGGAGCAAGTCGAGCCGAACCACACATCTGAACGCTGTTCTCGGACGGACTGTGGGTTCACACACAAAGCGAACCGCCGCGGAGAACACTTCGAGTGCCAGAAATGCGGGTACGAAGTGAACGCGGACTACAACGCCGCGAAGAACATCGGGCTACGGTACGCTCGAAAGCGCACACACAGACTCCGTTCCTCGCCCAAGTCGGGGAGCGGAGACGCAGAAGTAGACCTGCGTGTGAATGGTGGGACGTTGAACGGCAAGAGCCACCGGCCTATTGCCGGGGACTGATTGCCGGGAGTCCACATCAAAGCCCTACCCTCAACGAGCGAACCCCGTATGGGTGAGCGAAGTAGGGTAGGGTAGTTTACATCCGGTCGGACCGCGAGGCGACCGCGATAGCGACGGCGCCACCCGAGAGCGTCGGCAGCCAGTAGTTCACGACGCGGTAGATCGCGACCGCTGCGGCGATGGTCGACGTGCCGACCCCGAACGGCGCGGCGACGAACAGGGCGATCAGCGCGGCCTCGATCCCGCCGGTGCCGCCGGGCATCGGCGTCGCCCCCGCCAGCGGCGTGAGCGTTACGGCGACGACCGCCAGCGCGAAGGGGATCGACGCGTCGACGGCGGCGAACGCGACCCAGAGGCCGAGCGCCTGCATCGTCCAGCCGGCGATGGAGAAGGTCAACGCGAACGCGAGCCGACGCGGGTCCGTGCCGACGCGCTCGACGGCCCGGAGGAACCCCTCGATTCGGCGGACGATCCCCTCCCGCGTCGGCGGGGAGATGCGTGGAATCACTCCCCCGATCTTCCGAAACGGGCTCGTGAGCAGGTCGGCGACGCGTCCGGCGACGCTGCTCCGCCGGCGCCAGACCGGGCGGGCCGCGAGCAGGACGAGGAACGCCACCGCGGCCGCCGCGAGCACGACCGTGAGGAGGTCGTCGTCGACCGAAGCGGTGAGCGCCAGCCAGCCGACGCCCCCGAGCGCGAGCGCCACCGACGGGACGAAGTTGAGCGTGTCCGCGCTGACGGCGGCCGCGAGGCTCTCCTCGTAGTCGACGCCGAACTCGCTGGAGTACAGCAGCGCCGTGAACGGCTCCCCGCCCGCCTGCCCGAGCGGCGTCACGTTGTTCGTGGCCATCCCGGCGGTGAACAGGAGGATCGACTGTACCGGTTTGACGGAGATGTCAAGCGCCGCGAGCACCGCCCGAAGTGCGAGCCCCCAGGCGACGAGCCAGATCACGTGGAGCCCGACGACGACGGCGACGTCGCGGGAGTTAGCCCGGGAAAGCTCCTGTAGCAGGTCCTCGACGCCGACGAGGGAGGCGAGCAACCCCAGCACCACGGCGGCGGCCGCGAAGCCGACGACGAACGTCCGCAGCTGGGGACGGGTCATGCCCCGTCATCGGCCGCGGATGGTGTAAAAGGCGACGCTACGGAGCGAAGATACGGCGTTCTCCCGCGACGTTCGACGGGTGCGCTCGTCCCCGGGTCGGCGCCTTTTTTGAGGGCTCGCGGCGAAGCGCCGACGATGGACGAACGCGAGGCCCTGCGCCGGCTCGCCACCGACCTCCCGCACGCGGGCGACGACGCCGCCGTCGTCGACGGGACGGTGATCACGACGGACATGCTCCACGAGCGGACGGACTTCCCTTCGGGGACGACCCGCTACACCGCCGGCTGGCGGGCGGTCGGCGCCTCCCTCTCCGACGTGGCGGCGATGGGCGCGGACGCGACTGCCGCCGTCGCCGTCTACGCGGACGTCGCCTTCGACCCGGACGAGCTCAACGCCTTCCTCGAGGGCGCCCGGGACGTCTGTGCCGCCGTCGACGCGGAGTACGTCGGCGGCGACCTCGACACCCACCAGGAGTTCACCACGGCGACGACGGCGTTCGGGGAGGCGGCCGGGCCCGTCTACCGCTCCGGCGCGAGCGCCGGCGACGCTGTCTGCGTCACCGGCGAGTGGGGGCGCAGCGCGGCGGCGCTGCGGCTGTTCGAGGCCGGCGACGAGGCGGCCGTCGAGCGCGCGAACGAGCTGTTCCGATTCACGCCCCGGGTCGCTGCCGGCCGCGCACTCAGCGGGCGTGCGACGGCGATGATGGACTCCTCCGACGGGCTTGCCCGGTCGCTCCACCAGCTTGCGGAGGCGAGCGAGGTCGGCTTCGGCATCGACCGCGACGCGGTCCCGGCACACGAGGCCGTTTCGGACGTCGCCGAGGGCCCTGGGGACCGCTGGGAGCTGGCCGCGCACTTCGGCGAGGACTTCGAGCTGGTCGCGACGGTCCCCGAAGCCGAACTGGCGGCCGTTCGCGAGGCGTCGCCGACGCCGATCACCCGGATCGGCACGGTCGAACCGTCGGCTGCCGGGATCACTGTCGACGGCGAGGCGCTGCCGGACCGCGGGTACACGCACGGCGACGGCTACTAGAAGGCCGTCGCAGAAGCGGCGGCGCTTAGCCGACGATCTGGATCGGCACGAGCATGAAGCAGGTCGCGCCGACGAGGAACGTGAGGACGCCCACGAGCAGCCGCGGCCAGCCGAGCTCGGTCTCGTCGAGGGGGTTCGCCGGGCCGTTGAAGGCGATGAGCGTCGCGAAGAAGCCCCAGAACGTCCAGAGGCCGACGGACTCGTTGATGCCGTAGCCGAGGACCCAGTAGAGGTACGCCGCGATGGCGAAGAGGGCGCCGGGGACGAGCGACGCGACGGTTTCCTGCCGCTCGCCCAGCATCGCGCGGACCATGTGCCCGCCGTCGAGCTGGCCGACCGGGAGCAGGTTCAGCAGGGTGAAGAACATCCCGACCCAGCCACCGATGACGACGGGGTTCACGGACCTCGCGCGGTCCTGATAGGAGGTCGGTTGCCCGAGCGCGTCGGCGATCCAGGCCAGCAACGGCGGGTCGTTGAAGACGATCACCTGGCCGGACTGCTGGAGAATCCGCTCGGGGACGGTGATCGGGTCAAGCGAGAGGCCGATCACGGTCACGACGACCGTCGCGCACAGGCCCGCGATTGGCCCCGCGGCGCCGATGTCGAACAGCGCCTTTCGCGAGGGCATCTGCCCCTTCATCCGGATGATCGCCCCGAGCGTCCCGAAGGGGAAGATGAAGGGAATGACGTACGGGAGCGAGACGTTCACGCCGTAGTAGCGCCCGGCAGCGTAGTGGCCCAGCTCGTGCGTGAGGAGGACGCCGAGCACGGCGGCCGTGAACGGCCACGCCTGGAGCAGGACCAGCGGGTTGTCGGTGATCGCGGACAGTGGCACGTAGTACCAGCCGTACGCGCCGACGAACAGCGTCGAGACGATCGTCGCGAGGAGCATGGCCACGTTGAGCCACGGAACGCCTTCCGGGCGGCTCCCCTGCGGCCGGGCGACGAGGACGTGGCCTCCGTCGGTCGCGTCGAGTTCGACCTCGTAGCCGGCGCGGTGGAACGCGGGGGAGACCTCGCGTAAGAGCGCTCGCTCCGGGACGAGCGACTCGCCGACGTACCGGATCCGGTCGCCGTCGTGGCGCACGTCCTCGAGGTGGAAGAACGTCTCCAGCGCCTCCGGATGCGGGTACTCGGACGGCGTCGCGTCCTCGCTGTCTGCCATTACTGTCGATTGGTCGTGACGAAATTTAAACCCCGCGTCGGCCACGTCGCTGGCGGCGTCGTCGAGCAAGCGGCTGACCGCGATACTGCAAAAGGGGAGGTAGGGGGGTCGCTCGGGGACCTGTCCGAGCACAGCCGCAGTCGGTTTCAGCTCGGTGCGTCGGGGGTGACGCCCGCGTGGCACGTCGTCGGTAGCGGGGACTCGTCGAGTACGCTGAGTCGGCGCGATTACGCCGGCTCGACGCGCCACGTCGTCGCGCCCGTGTACGACCACTTCTCGACAGTGAGCTCCTGGGCGGAGTCCCGGAGCTTGACCATCAGCGCGCCGATCTCCTTCGGCGAGAGGTCGACGTCCTCGGCGATGAACTTGCCCTTGAAGTACATCTCGCCGTCTTCCGCGCGCTCGAGCAGGTACTCCTTGAGCCGCTGTTCCTTGCTGCGGTCGTCGGTGGTGCCTGCGTCGTTGGAGGGTGTCGCGGTTGCGCTCATTGTGCATTCCAGCGTACTGCCCGGATGGGGATATAAAGGCCACAACGTTCGGAGACGTTCAACTGCTTTTACGATATGCGGTGCGTAAAACGACGTGAAACCACCTTTTACAACGGGCGTAAAACCGCGTAGAATATTTATAGCGCCTTCTGAGGGCGCAATAGTGGATTCGTGCTGGTCCCCGATCGCGACGAGATAGCGGCCGACTTCTCCGGGAGTTGCCGGCAAATACTGTCACGTCGGCGGCTGGCTGCTCTTGCGCGCGGAGCCGGCTCGTCGCCGCGGCGGTGTCAGAAAAGCTGGCCGACCGAGGCCGACGGTCGGTCAGGAGGGAGTGACGACGGTCCGAAGGGAGTGATCGAGCGACCGTCCTTCCTTATGGAAGTTGCAAGGCTAAAACCCGCCCTTCAGGGCGGGGAGGATGTCAATCGCGCTGGTGGACCCAGAACTCCTCGGCTTCCGTCGTCTCCTTTTTGAATATCGGCACCTCGTCCTTCAGCCGGTTGATGCCGTCCTCGACCGTCTCGAACGCTTCCGTCCGGTGGCCGGCGAGGACGACGACGAAGACGATGTCCTCGCCGTCCTCGATGACGCCCGTCCGGTGGTGCATCAGCACGCGGAAGACGCCGTCGCGCTCCTCCAGTTCGGATTCGATGGCCGCCATCCGGTCGGCGGCGACGCCCTCGTACTTCTCGAACGCGAGGTGGGTCGTCCGGTCGTCGTCCGGCGCGTCCTTCGCCCGCACGCGGCCGGTGAAGGAGGCGATCGCGCCGGACCGCTCCGCCTGGGGATCCGCCTTCGCCTGCTCGATCAGCTCCTGGAGCGTGATCCACGGCGTCGCGTCGTCGAGGTCGTCGATCAGCGCGTCGACGTCCACGTCGGCCATCGCGTCGGCCTCGGCGATCACCTCACCTGGGACGTCGCCCGGGTCCTCGTCCGCACTTACGAGGACCGTCGGCACGCGGAGCCGAGTATGGCCGACGGCGATCAGGTAGTCGTACGCCGGCGCGAAGCGATCGAGGAGCTCGTCGAAGTCGGCGTCATCGCCGGCCGCCTGCCAGGAGCCGTCCTGGGCCAGTCGTACTTCGGCCGCGGCCTTGCCCGGTGGCTCGGCGCCCGAGGCGCCTTGCTCGACGATGACGACGCGGCCATCGAGCCGACTGACGAGCGCGTCCGCGAGCGACGTCGCGTCGGCTCCGAGAACGGAGAGCGGTTGCATGCTTGATATGGAGGGATCCATCGGCTTAGTGCTTTCCAGTACTCGGCAGTTCAATCGGCCGCGATGCCGACGGTAGCCCTGATAAACCCGCGTCGACCCGGGCGTACTCGATCCGAGACCCCGTTACACGTGCGCAGGGGCGACGGCTTTTTACCCGCTGTTCGCCTATGATCGGCGTCTTCAAATGAACGGTAATAACCCGTATGCGGGGCCGCCAGGCACGACGAACGCCGGCGAACCGGATACGGCATCGGTTGATCTCACGGCCGACCAGGAACGCGAGCTCCGCGCTGCTGTCGCCGGAATCGTCACCCGAACCGAATCCTATCTCCCGGACGCGTACGTCGTCGGCTCCGAGCTGTCCATCGGCTCCGACGGTCCGGAAGCGATGGTCGCCGTCAACCCGCCGGCCGGCCACCCCGTCTCGGCCGGCTTCACGCCGGACGTGGACGACCTCGAAACCGGCCTCACGGACGAGGACGCCGACGAGGTCGCGAAGGGGCTCGCGGCCAGCGCCGCCCATCAGGTCATGAACGCGATCGGCGACGTGACGCCGACGGCGAAGTAGCTACGCGAGCGGAATTCGGCGTTGGCGTAGCGGTATAACGTGACTTCTGCGGTAGCGACGACGTGGCTATTTTTACGGGGAGATGTCGCGTCGGATCGCCTCGAGCGGCCGCGCCGTCGTCCCGTCGACGCGGCGCACCTTTTCGAGCCGGCTCGTGGGCACGTCGCCCAGCGTTCGGCCCTTCGGTGGCGCCGACCGAACCCGGGGCGCGTGCACGAACAGCGCGTCGAGCACCACCACGGCGGCGACGACCGCGCCGACCTCGCGGGCAACCGTCGATCCGGTCAGGATGCCGACCAGCTCGCCAGCCAGCAGCGCCGCTGGCACGGCGACCAGCAGGAGGTCGTACCCGAGCTGGCGGTCGAACGCTCGGGTGGCGGCGCGGAGTCGCATCTACGCAGGTCTTTTCGTCAACCGATAAAAAAGATAATGGAACCAGCTACAGCTGACCTTTCGACGCCGATCAGTCGTCCGATCCGGGGACGGACCCGGACCGGGGACCACCGGTGGATCCGCCGAAACTGTCGACGGTCTTCTCGACTGCACTGTCGACCGTGCCGTCGACGCCGGCGGTACTAGACTCGGGGTCGCCGGGTTGCGACTCGGGGTCGACGTCGAAGGCACCGTCGTCGGGTCGCGACTCGAGTTCGACGTCGGCCGGCGTGCCGGACCCGACGACGGGCGCGTCAACGACGGGGGCGTCAACGAAGAGCGCGTAGCAGACGAGGAGCGCTGCGGGGACGGCGCCCAGACCCAAACCGACCTCAGTTGCGACTGGCAGTGTCGCGCTAACGGCCAAACCGAGTATCAACGGCACGGGGATCGCGACGAGCAACCAGTCGTATCGTGAGCCATTGAGCGCGTCAATGCTGTCGCTAAGGGGGTCGGTTTGCACGGACATATCGATACCACCAGTAGAATCTAACGCACGCTACCTACTTAATTATTTTTGCTATAATCTGGATGTTTCATCGCGAATAAACCCGATAATACAAATATTTCCGCCACAGTAGCCGATGAACGTCGACGTTTGCACAGCGGAATATTGGATACTTCGATCACGTTCTTAGCTAGTCGGAAGTGATCTCTAAAAGACGCAAACCGCGTTACTGTGGCACTTTGACACTGACGAGCCTGACGAAGGGGAACGCGACCGGAACCGAGCTGGCTACTTCCCCCAGAAGGGGTCGCGACTCCGGCGCTTGTCGAGGTAGCTGTGGAGGGCTTCCAGCTCGTCGGCGGTGATGTCGTCGGACAGCTCCTGTTCGAGGATCTTCGCGTGCTTCTCGGGGATCTCGGCCCAGAGCACGTCGCCCTCCTCGATGTCGCGGCCGACGGTCGGCCCGTCGATGGCGACGCTGACGCGCTCGCCGGCGCGGGCCTCGTCGACGTCGTCGCCCTGCTTTTGAATCCCCGACAGCTGGCCGACGCGCTCCGGTTCGTTGCCCTCGAACCTCGCGACGTTCCGGTTGTTCTGGAGGGTGCCGGAGGTGATCTCGACGCCGACGACCGCGGGGTCGTTCTGCCGGAACGTGTGGTCCTGCAGGATGCGGAACCGTGCGGGGCGGACGATCTTGTCCAGCACCGTCTCCTGCTGGGCCTTCTCGCGCTCCTCGACGAACGTCTCGTACTCGTCGATGAGCTGGTAGATGACGTCGTCGGTGAACAGCTTCACGTCGGCCGTCTCCAGCTCGTCTTCCGCGTTCGAGAGCACGTCGACGTTGAAGCCCAGGATGGCCTTGTGCTCGTCCTGGTTCGCGGTTTCCGCGATGGCGATGTCGCGCGGGGCGACGTCGCCGACCTCGGCGCGGAGGATCGGCACCTCGGCCTCCTTGAGCGCGTTCGCCATCGCCTCCAGCGAGCCGAGCGTGTCGGCCTTGACGACGACGCCGTCCTCCTCGGTGTCGACCTCGATCTCCGCGAGCTCGGCCTCGACCTCCTCGACGACCTCGTCGACGGGGCGGTCACGGACGACCCGGATCGGGGCGCCGGCCATCGCCGACTCGAGCTCGGGCGCGGCGACCTTCACGCCGGACGCGGCCGAGGCCTCCTCGACCTTCTCGAACTCCTTCTGGGTCCGGATCTCGGAGAGCGGTTTCGGCTGGAGCAGCGCCCGGATCTCCGTGACGATCGGGTCGGCCTGCCCGCCGACGACGATCTGGTCGCCCGTTTCGATCTTCCCGTCGTAGACGACGGCGTCGACGGTGGCGCCGAAGCCGCGCTCCTCTTTCACCTCGAGGACCGTCCCCTCGCCGGGGCCGGTGACATCGATCTCCATCTCCTCCTTCATGAAGCGCTGCGAGAGGCCCATGAGGACGGTGAGCAGGTCCGGGATCCCCTCGCCGGTCATCGCGGAGACGGGGACGACGCCGATGTTCTTCTGGAAGTCCTGGACGCGCCAGTAGAGGTCCGCGGAGAAGCCGGCGTCCGAGAGCTCGCCGATGATCTCGTAGAGGTTCTCGTCGAGCATCGACTGCGCGCGGTCGGACTGGGCGTCGTACGACTCCTGGATCGGCGCGCCGTCGCGGGGGTTCCACCCCGGTGTCGTGTCGATCTTGTTGGCGGCGACGACGAACGGCGTGCCCGTCCGGCGCAGGATGTCGATCGCCTCCTCCGTCTGGGGCTGGAAGCCGTCGTTGACGTCGACGACGAGGACCGCGATGTCCGCGAGCGCGCCGCCGCGGGCGCGCAGCGTCGAGAACGAGTGGTGGCCCGGCGTGTCGATGTACAGCAGCCCGGGGAGGTCGAAGTCCTCGGGCTGGACCAGCTCGCCGGCCATCGAGGAGATGGTCGACAGCGGGATGTCGGTCGCGCCGATGTGCTGGGTGATCGCGCCGGCCTCGCCTTCGCTGACGGCGGAGCCGCGGATCTTGTCGAGCAGGCTCGTCTTGCCGTGGTCGACGTGGCCGAGCACGGCGACGATGGGGGTTCGCAGGGAGTCAGGGTGTGTGTCGTCAGCCATGAGAAATCACTCCGAGAAGGGTCTTACTGAAAGGAGACGCGGCCGCCAGTTAAGTGTTTCAGAACGCGGGTCGCCGCGTTTCCGCGTTCGCCCCATCGATCCGCCGGATTTGTCCGTCAGCCGTCGGACAGCCCCGTGGCGTTTAAGACGATTCGGTGGAACATATCGCTCATGGCAGACATCCTCGCGGAAAACCTCTCGGGAAAGGCCGTGATGGGCTCCGACGGCATGGAACTGGGCGACCTGTACAACATCACGATGGACCTTCGGTCCGGCGAGCTGGGTGACCTCCTCGTCTCGCCGAACGAGCAGCTCGACCCCGCCCGCGTCGGCTTCGAGACCGACGAGCGCGGTCGGCTCCGCGTCCCCGTCAGCTCCGTGCAGGCAGTCAAGGACTACATCGTCGTCGCCCGCTGATGCAACTGCTCGATAGCTCCGCGTTTATCCACGAGTACCACACGGACGAGCCGACGGCCTCCATCCCGGCCGTGAAGGAGGAACTCGAGGACGAGAGCGCCCTCCGCTTTGACGCGGAGGAAGGCTCCGGGATGCACGTCCACGTTCCCTCCGACGACTCCTGCAGACAGGTGGAGAAGGCGGCGAGGGAGTCGGGCGACCTCGAAGAGCTCTCCGACACCGACCTCCGACTCATCGCCGCCGCGCTCGAACTGGACGCGACCCTCGTCACCGACGACTACGCGATGCAGAACGTCGCGGAACGACTCGACGTCGATGTCGACGTCATCGCCCGAGAGGGGATCACCGAGGAGCGCGAGTGGAAGTTCCAGTGTGCGGGCTGCGGGCGGACCTTCGACGAGCAGAAGGACCGCTGCCCGATCTGCGGCAGCGACCTGACGCGTAAAAACCCGGCTTAAAACGTAACTGCGTCGTTTATTTGGGGATTGTGTGAATAGAGCGATCAGACTGGCTGAACGCACGCTTTTTGCTCACCTGGCTATCGTCGCCGGCGACGTCACTCAGTATTTCTTTAAATAGTACCAGTCGACGAGCGGTCGCGCTTATAAATAAAAACGGTAATCGTTGCTAGCGACACCACTCAGCATGCCCAGAAAGCCCCAGCCACTGAGCGGTCGCGCTGCTTGCTGCGCTTCTCACCCGGCTCGCTCACTGCGTTCGCTCGCCGGGTTGCGGTGCTAGCTTCGCAGGGCGTCCCGCTCAGCGGCTGCCCCTTTCAGTCCCGCCCACCGAGTGGTGGCCGGGCGTCGCTTGCGGCGGCTGTCGGGCAGTCGAGATGCGGTGCGGCCGGCGCGCGCGAGCAACGCGTGCGAGGGAGGCCGGGGCGCGCCGCGGCGTTGCGGGGCCGGCGCGCCCCGGCCGAGGCTGGGGAGGACTGAGGAATTGCGGTAGCTGGGCGGTGCTGTCGCGGTCGCGTTTGCTGTGCGGTCGCGTTCCTGGTGGACTGAAAGGGCGACGGCCGGTCGCGCCGCAGGGGAGTCGCTGAGCCGACCCCTATCTGAACCGGGCGGTGCGGAGAGGTTCAGATATGTCGCTCAGCGACCGCGAGCGGCCGAGGGCTTTCTGGGTGTTTGCGGTGCTGTCAAGAGCAAGTCCGTATCACCTGCCCAAACCGACGCATAGCGAATGGAAGAGGGCTTTCTGGGTGTTTGCGGTGCTGTCGAGGGCAAGTCCGTATCACCTGTGCAAACACGCTTATAAAAGGCGACCGAGCGCAGACGAGGAATATGCCGTATTGGCAAGTGCAACAGCGTTTCTATCAGTTCGCCACATCACCATTCGGATAGAACCGACCCCGCCGCCCACCACTCACAGAATCGGTTCTGAGTCGCCGTACGCGGCCAGCACGATCACACACGTATACGCGTCCTCGGCCGCCTCGGCCGACTCCACACACAGCTCCCGGTCGGTCAGCTCCCAGTCGCGAAGCTCCGCGCCGGCGTCGAGCCCGTCGTGGATCGCCGCGCGAACGCCGTCGCGGTCGCCGCTGGAGACCTCGTAGAAGAGGCCGGGTCCCGGGCCGGTCGCCCAGCCGAGGCCCGCGGCGAGCTCGTCGACGTCCTCGTCCGGCTCGGCGACGTCGCGCGCCTGGACGACCGTCAGCCGGTTGCCCGCGGGGCCGAGGTCGGGCGCGGTGTCGACCTGCTCGACGTCGGCGTCCGCGGGGACGATGGAGGAGACCGTGACGAGGTTGTAGTTGTGGAGGTTTGCGTCGGCCAGCGCGGCGTCGTAGGCGGCCATCTCCGTGGGCGCCACCCCGACCCCGCTGGCGACGTGAATGGTACTCATTGGGTGATCGTAGACGCTTGCGGCGCTAAGAGGTTACGAACTGCGGGTCGCGAAATCGGTTCGCGCGCGTCGAAAACTCGGAGCCCGTCAGTACTGGGCCCGTCAGTACTGGTAGTTGATCGCGCGGTCGGCCGTCTCGTCGGCCTCCGCGAGCTTCTCGCGGGCGTCCTCGAAGTCCTCGTGGCGGACCTCGGTCCGCCCGTCGCGGATGGCGAACATGCCGGCCTCCGTCGCCAGCGACGCGACGTCCGCGCCACTGTAGTCGTCGTCGAGGTCGGCGGCCAGCTCGGCCAGGTCGACGTCGTCCGCGACGTTCATGTCCTGCGTGTGGATGCCCAGGATCTTCTCGCGGCCCTCGGCGTTCGGCTTCGGCACCTCGATGAGGCGGTCGAAGCGGCCGGGGCGGAGAATGGCGTCGTCGAGCATGTCGAAGCGGTTCGTCGCGGCCATGATCCGGACCTCGCCGCGGTCGTCGAAGCCGTCCATCTCCGAGAGGAGCTGCATCATCGTGCGCTGGACCTCGGCGTCGCCGGAGGTCTTCGAGTCCGTCCGCTTGGCGGCGACGGCGTCCAGCTCGTCGATGAAGATGACGGCGGGCTCGCGCTCGTTGGCGAGCTCGAAGAGGTCGCGCACGAGGCGCGCGCCCTCGCCGATGAACTTCCGGACGAGCTCGGAGCCGGCCATCTTGATGAACGTCGCGTCGGACTCGTTGGCGACGGCCTTCGCGAGCATCGTCTTCCCGGTGCCCGGCGGGCCGTGGAGCAGGACGCCGCTCGGCGGGTCGACGCCGACCTCGTCGAACAGCTCGGGGTTGTCGAGCGGGTCCTCGACGGCCTCGCGGACCTCCCGGATCTGGTCGTCGATGCCGCCGATGTCGGCGTAGGTGACGTCCGGCGACTCCATCACTTCCATCGCCTGCGCCCGCGCGTCGGTCTCGTCGTCGAGGATCGACTGGACGGAGAAGGAATCGTTGATCGCGACGCGGTCGCCCGGTTCCAGGTCGCTCTCGAGGTGGCTCGACGCCTCCGTCAGGACCTCCTGGTTGTTGCCGTGCTGCTTGATGACGACGCCGTCGTCCGTGCGCTCCTCGACGGACGCGATGTACAGCGAGGAGGTCTTCAGGACCTCGTTCTCGCGCTTCAGCTTGTCGACGTCGGTCTTCAGATCGCCGCGGCGCTCCTGGGCGGCGTCGAGGCGCTCCTCGAGCTCCTCGTTCACCTGCACGATCCGTTCGAAGTGCTGCCGGATCGCTTCGAGCCGTTCCGTCTCGCTCATCTCGGGATCGAGCTCGAGACGGGGACGGTCGGGCAGTGACGGACTCTGGGACATTCGTTATCCACGTTTGGGGGCGCGCGTAAATGTGCCTTTGGGTCGGCGAAACGGGCGACGGGGTTACCAGTGTCGAGCCAATCGCCGGACTCGACGGCCGTCGAACGGTCCGGAACCGCCGGCGCGAGGTGCGGGCTCCGATGACGGAGCGCACGCGAGCGTCCGACGACGCAGGTCGAGGGTTGGCGCCCGCGGGCCGAGGGTTGGCGGCGACCCACCACCCAGTCCCTCAGAGCCACTCGTCCGGTTTCGTGTCGTAGTCGACGCCCTCGGCGACGACGTCCTCGACCTCGTGCCACGCGAGGTCCGCCATTTCCACCGCGTCGCCGTCGTACCGCAGGAGCTTGCCCTCCTCGCTCCGGTTGGGCTCGTCGCCGAGGCGCCCCCGGTCGTCCGCCTCGTCGGTCGTCTTCACGATGGTCTTCAGGTTCACGGGCCGCCCCCACAGCTCGAAGACCCGCTTCAGCGTCTCCGTCGCCTGCGAAACGTCCAGCTGAACGCCGTTGTACTCGTGGTGCAAGAGGAGCTCGTTGCGGTTCTCGTAGTTCCCGTCGGCCACGACGACGGTCGGCTTCCCGAAGTTCGTGAACTGCAACAGGAGCTTCCGCTTGACGGAGTCGGGGTCGGTCCCCGAGACGCGGTACTCGCCGGCCGCGTGGCTGTACTCGTAGGTGAAGTAGTCGTTCGCGCGGACGAACTCCGGCGTGAGGAACTCGTCGAGGAACGTCACGTCGTTGTGACTCTCCCTGACCTCGTAGAGCCGGTCCCAGCCCGCGGTGTAGTCGACGTCCGCGAGCGCGTCGGCGACGCTGTCGTAGACGGCGTCGTCGAACAGGTAGCGGTCGATCCGCTCTAGCTCCGCGTGGTCGATCCGCCCGAGGAACCCGCGGTTCCGCGGCTTCGTGAGCGAGAAGTGCCGCTCCGCGAGTCCTTTATAAGTCAGCACGCGCCACGGCTGCTCGCGCACGTCGAGCTCGCCGGACCGGGCCCGGTCGAGCGCCTCGTGATCCACCTTCGCGGGGTCGAGCTCGGCCAGGCGGTCGAGCGAGTCCGCCGAGATGGCGTCCAGCGGCGGCGTCGGTTCGAGCTCGTCGAGCACCGCGTCCACGTCGACCTCGTCGTGGAAGGTGTGCGCCGAGACGCCGTCGACGCGGAGCAGCTGCTCGACGACCTCGCGGCGGTTCGTCACGTTCTCGACGTGCTCCCACAGCTCCGTGCCGAGCTTGTACGGGTTGAACCCCTCCGATCCGAGGACGCGCGCCTGGTGCTCGGCGTACGTGAGGAACTCGTCAGCGTCCGCGAATGCCTCCTCGCCCATCATGACCGACTCCCAGTGCGAATTGTGATTGATGAACCCGGCACCGGCGTATCGGTGCGTTTCCGTGACGGAGATGTCGTACACGGTTCCGGTCCCAGTCTCGACTTCAACGACCTCGTCAGTCCACGATTCCTCCTCGAACCAGGCGAGGTCATCGACGTAGGAGCGCAGCCTCTCCTGTTTCTCTGAGTAGCCGAACGTGATCTGCTCGGCGAATTTGTTAGCGGACCACCCGGTCATATGCACGTGATAGCAGCCATCCGATTGCTCGCGTCGGCGACTGAGGATGCCGAAGTTCGTCAGCAACAACTGGACGACGCGGCTCATGTCCTCTGATTTCGTGCTCAGAATCACGCCCTGGTCGCCGGCATATCCGTCCGCATCGAATAATCCACAGAGGAATTCGGCGACGACTGACCTCGGTGAGCGAAGTATGGCCTCAGGAACGGACTTTCTGCCGGCAGCCTTCCCCTCTGGAAGATCGAACTCCTCCATCAGGATATCCTTCAGATTCTCCGAGTAAGCGTAGACTCGCCAGCGGCGTCCCTGCTTCTCGACCGTCGGATCGACGTCGAAAAGCTTCCTGACCAGATCAGCGAACTCCTCCGCGTGTGCCTCAGTGTCTGAAGTGAATCCGACGTGGCGTGAATCAGTTGCGATGTGACCATCGCCGAGGAGTAGTCCGAGGAAACGGCCAAATGCTTCCGTGACTTTGTCCGGAACGGTAATCGCAGCGAGTTGTGCAGCACGCTGGTTTTCGCCCTCGTAAGAGGTAAGCGCCTCTTCGATGGCGTCTGCCTGTCGTGCACGCCCTGTGTCCCTGTATCGCATGACGGTCCATATGGAGACGCCAGCGTCGTCAGCAACGTCGTGGAGTGTGACATGCGACGGAGATTCCCATTCGATCGGGACGTACTCAGAGGACCAAACACCATTACCGCCCGAAATCTCGATCTCGCTGCCTTCGTCGAGTTTATCGAGCCGGATCCAGGAATCATCGGGCCGGCGGACTCGGTGGGTGACCGAACCGCTCAGCTCGAAGCCCCGGCGCGTGCGGATTGTTACGGTATCGTGATCGGGGATGATGTTTGAGTCGTAGACCGGCTGTTCAGATACGCCGTCAGAAACAGCGACTTCGCGATCAACGACCTCCTTCATCGGGATAAGCCCATCCGAAGTGAAGATGGGTGTATCCGGTGCGACACAGGCCCACCCCTCGTTCATCACCTTCGTCATCTGCTGGGGGGCGAAGTAGTACGCCTCCCGCCGGAGCATCTCGAGGACGTCGGTCTGCCAGTCCGCCATCTCCACGGCGCGCTCGGCGTCCGCGTCGTACTGCTTGCCGTGCTCGCGGAGGTACGCGAGCACGTCGCGGGCGCCGTCGGTGGCAGCGGTGGCTGCGGCGCTCTCGCTGTCGCCTGCGGCGCTCTCGCTGTCGCCATCGGCTTCGTCCGCGGCGTCGTCGCCATCGGCTGCGGCCGACTCGCCGAACACCTCCTCTCGAACCTCCTCGGAGAGGTCGAGCGCCTCGAACGGCTCGTCGAGGTCCTCGGGCGCGCCTTCGTCGCCGAGCACCTGGTCGACGGGCTGGTGCTGGTCGATGGTGTTTGTGAGCGTAAGCACGCTGTCGATGAAGCGCTCGACCGCCTCCCGGTCGATCTCCGGGTCGCGCATGTACGACTCGATGCGGTCGGCGTGGCGTTCGAGCATGTCGACCGCGTTCACGGACTCGCCCAGCGGCCGGAACCAGCGGTTGTTTTTAAAGAAGTCGGCGTGGGCCTCGACGTGCGTGATGACGGCCTTCTGGTCCGCGAGGCTGTTGGACTCCTGGAGGTACGCGTGGGCCGGGTCGTCGTTGATGACGATCTCGAAGGCCTTCCCGGCGCCGTAGCGGTCCTGCTTGCGCTGGCGCTCGTACTTCATCCCCCAGCGCCAGTGCGGGTAGCGCTCCGGGAACCCGTCGTAGGCGATGAGCTGGTTCATCTCGTCGTAGTCGACGATCCAGTAGTTCACCGGGTGACCGTCGAGGCCGAGCTTCGCGGCCAGCAACCGGGCGTCGCTCACGACCGGTTCGAGTTCCCGCGCGATACGCTTCCGTTCGCGTCGCTTGTTGCGAGTCATAGTTCCGTCTCCGTGCTGAGGATCGTCTCGATGGCGTCGAGCACGTCGTCGGGCTCGGACACGCGCGCGACGGCCACGTCGTCGCCGTCCTCGAAGTGGTCGTCGACCTCCCGGGCGTGCGTCGCGCTCCGTCGCGACCGTCCGGGCTGCGTCTCGACGTACGCGTGGAGGTTCGCGTCGATCGCCTCCATCAGCGGGATGACGGCCTCCGTGGTGTCGCTGGCCGTGTTCTCGGAGTCGCCCGCGGCGAAGACGAAGCGGTTCCACTCGCTCCAGGGGTACTCCGCCAGCAACTCCTGGGCGAGCTCGTACGCCGAGGAGATCTTCGTCCCGCCGCCGGAGCGGATGCCGAAGAACTCCTCGCGGTCGACTGCCCAGGCGTCGGCGTCGTGGGCGACGTAGACGAACTCCGCGTTGTCGTACTTGCCCTGGAGGTACCAGTCGAGCGGCGTGAACACGCGCTCGACCAGCTCGCGCTTCTCCTCGTTCATCGACCCGGAGACGTCCCGGATGTTCACCACGACGACGTTCTTCTCGTGTTCCTTGACGACCTCCGGGTGGCGGAACCGCTGGTCCTCGCGGCGGAGCGGGAGCTGGTCGATCCCCTCCTCGCGGACCCGCTCGGCCGTCGTCGTTCGGTCGACGGCGTCGGTCATCGCCTCGATGCTCGCCCACCGGTCGGGCTCGTCGACGTCGGCGGCGGCCTCGCGGAGCCACGCCTTCGAGACGGGGATCCGCCGGTCGCGCGCCCACGTGAACACCTCGTCGGGCCCCCAGCCGTCGACGCGGAGCGCCTCGCGGACGAACTCCTCGTCGAAGTCGACGGCGAGCTTGCGCTTGAGCCCCTCGCGGAAGAAGTGCTCCACGTCGAGGGTGCTGTGCGGGCCCGTGCGCGCGACGTCCGTGAAGTCGCCCTCCGTCTCCTCGACGACCTGCTTCCCCTTCGGTTCGAGGTCGAGCCCGAGCTCCTCGTCGAGCTCCTGCGCGAACTCCTCGGGGTCCATCTCGTAGTACTCGTGCTCGCCCGGCTCGTCGCCGGGCTCGTCCCCGTCCTCGTCGCCGTTGCCGTCCCCGTCGTCCGGCTCCGCCTCCGGGACCTCGACTGGGTCGCCGACCTCCGCGTCGCCCTGGCCGACGCCACCCTGGTCGCGCCTGTCGTACTCGAACGCCGGGAGGTCGACGATCTTGATGGGGATCCGCACCGCGTCCCCGCGGCTCCGGCCGAGGTCGCCGTGGGTGATGAAGTCGGCGAGGTCCTCGCGCCGCTCCTCGCCGATCTCCGCGAAGCGCCGGCGGTCGTCTTTCAGTCCCATGGGTTCCCCCTCGCCGCGTCGGCCACGACGCGGCGCGTCGTGAGCTCCGCCGCCGCGCGGGAGTAGTCCCCCTCACAGAGGCGGTCGACGGTCTCCTTTTTCAGTCGTGCCGTCTCGGTCCCGGATGGCGGGTCGGCCCACTGCGCGGGGTCGAAGTCCTCGAAGACGCGGTGAACGTCGTCCCAGTCGTTAGCAGAGAGCGTTTCCTCGAGGGCGGGAATCTCGAGGGGATCGATCGCCGCGACCGCGAAGTCCTCGCCCCGCTGCTCCCAGGCCTGGCGGTTCAGCGCGGTGACGACCTCCTCGCGCCGGAACGACGCCACCGCGTCGGTCGGGTCGGTGCCGTCGTAATCGGCCTCGCCGAAGCGCCCGAGGTGCTCGATCTCGAACACCTTCATCGTCAGCGGGTCCGGATCGATCGTCGTCCCGCGTTCCGTCTCGACCTGCTCGCCGGTCGCCCACGCGTAGACGTGCTCGATGTACTCCGCAACGGTCTCCTCGTCAGGGTGGTGCCGGGCGAGCATCGCGTCGAGGACGTCGGCCTCCTGGCGCTCACGGACGTGCGCCGCGACGTCGCCGACCCGGTTCTCGTACTCGCCGGCCTCGCTCCCGGCGAACACCGGTGCGTCACCGAGCCCCTCGACCATCGCGTCGAGCACGTCGTCGGGCATGACGACGGTCTCGACCGGTAGCGACGGATGCGAGCGGTCCCGGTCCGCCGAGACGAGCGTCGAGAGTACGTCGCGCGTGTACGTCACTGGGATGCCGTGCTCGCCGTCGCGGGCGTCAGCCGAGAAGTCGAACTCGTCGGCCTCGCGTCGGTCGTCGCCGTCGCCGACGTACCCGCGGTCGAACAACAGCGCCTTCTCGACGAGGTCGAGTCCGGGCGGCACGTCGTCGGCGTCGAGCCGGGTGACCACGTCGAAGAGCGCGGCCGCCTCCAGCGCGTGCGGCGCGAACTCGCGGGTCGTCGTCCCGCCGTCGTCCGACTGCACGGCGAGCTCGACGGGCTCACGGACGTAGGCGTCGCGCTCGTCGGCGTCGACGTCGGCCAGCACGGTTTGCTCGTCCGCGAGCTCCCGGCGCAGGAGCGCGACCTCGAGGCTCCGGTTGGTCAGGTAGGTGAACTGGAGCTTGTCCAGGCGTCGCTTCAGCGCCTTCAGCGGGTCCTCGCCGCGGCGGTCCTCCTGCTGGTTGAGCTGGGCCTCCAGGTCCGGGTTCGAGATGAGGATCAGCTGGGTGTCGACGTCCATGCTGATCCCCGTGTCGAGCTTCACCGTCTTCTCCTCGGGCACGTTCAGCAGCTTCCGGACGAGGTCGGCGTGCTGGGCGGCGTCCTCGACGATGGTGACGCCGTTGTTCC
The DNA here is from genome assembly GCF_050510935.1 of Halosubterraneus shenae. Lineage (NCBI taxonomy): Archaea > Methanobacteriati > Methanobacteriota > Halobacteria > Halobacteriales > Haloferacaceae > Halosubterraneus > Halosubterraneus shenae. The sequence goes on from NZ_JBNLVO010000001.1 coordinate 447,837, forward strand.
CCTGCGAGAGCACGCCGTCGTAGCTGAACGCCTGCGGGTTCTTTCGCCCGCGGGAGTCGAGCTCCTGGAGGAGGCTCGGCATCCAGCCGCCGACGAGCCGCTCCTTGGGCGTGCCGCCGTCCTCCGCGTGCAACACGCCGATCCCCTGGCCGACGTCCATAACGTAGTTCTTGACGCGGAGGTGTTGCTCGTCGGTGATCGCCGAGAAAAGGTCGTTCGTCCCGGCGCGACGGTACTCGGTTTCGAGGTCGTCGTACGCCTCCTGGGAGAACGGGTCGAGCCGCTGGTCGACCCGCACCGGCACGTCGTCGACGCGGTCGTTCACGTCCGCCAGCACCGCCTCGCGGACCGCGGGCGGGAACACGCTCAGGGGATGCGCCTGCACGGGACTCTCGTGCCAGTCGTCCTCGTCCGCGGCGGGTTCGTCACCGTAGGAGAGCCCGCGCGTCTCCGCGGTGCCGGTCCGGGCGATGTTCCACTCGACGGTGTAGCGGCGCCCCTCGGGCGTCCGGGAGAACTCCCGAAGCCCGTTTATCAGGCAGCGCTTGAGCTCCGATTTCCCCGTCGCCGTGGGGCCGGCGACCCAGCTGATCGTCGCCTCCTTGCCGCGCTCGGACGCGATGGTGCGGACGTCCTCGACGAAGTCATTCAGCGTCGCCGTGTTGCCGAGGACGGCGTGCTCGCCGTCGTTGAACGGGTCGTCGAAGAAGCGGTAGCGCTCCAGCTCCTCGCCCGCCTCGATGACGGTTCGGGTCCCCGCCGACTCGATGGCCAGGAGCAGGTACCGGGCGGCGTGGGAGGCGACGGTGGGGTTCTCGAAGATGCGCTCGACGTACGCCGCCAGGCTCATCGGCTGCTCGTAGGTCGCCCGGAGCGATTCGTCGGCGTCGGCGACGTAACGCTCGGCGTGGGGGTGAGTCATTCGTCGTCGAGCTCGTCTTTGGCGACCTCGGCGCCGGCGAACTCGAGGACCTCGCGGGCGCCCGCCTCCGAGTAGCCCTGTTCCTGGAGCGCGTCGATCCAGGCGCTCCGCTCCTCGCGGTCGGCCTCGTTCGAGGAGACCAGCGCCGAGAAGTTGACGTTGTGCTTCTTGTCCTCCCAGAGCTTCCGTTCGAGCGCGCGGCGGAGCCGGGCGTTGTCCTGCGGGTCGAACGTGTCGCCCTCGCGGGCGCGCCGGGAGACCCAGTTCGACACCTCCTGCCGGAAGTCGTCCTTCCGGTCCTCGGGGATGTCGAGCTTCTCCTCGACGGCGCGCAGGAACGACTCGTCGGGTTCCTGTTCCTGCCCGGTCAGGTCGTCGGTCACCGTGTCGTCGTCGATGTAGGCCATGACGTGGTCCATGTACTTCTCGCCCTGCGTCCGCATCTCCTCGACGTCGTACGCGAGCGCCCCACGGACGTCGTCGATGGCGCGGTCGCGGTACTCCTCGCGCACGGTTTCGAGGTGCCGGTAATACTCCTCGAACCGCTCAGCCGGGATCGAGCCGTGCATCTCGAGGTTCTCCTCGAAGTGGCTGAAGACGGAAAGCGGCGAGAGGTAGCCGCGGTCGCGGTGGTTGGCGTTCATGATCGCCTCCGCGATCTCGTCGCCGACGAACCGCGGCGAGATGCCGTCCATCCCCTCGGCGACCTCCGCGACGTCCGCGGCCTCCTCGCGGAGCTTCGTGAGGTCGATCTCGTCGCCCTCGTCGACCTCGCCGTTGTACGCCTTCGCCTTCTGGAGGAGGTCGACGGCGCCGGAGTCCGGCTCCTCGATGCGCGTCAGGACGGCGAACAGCCCGGCCATCTCGTGGGTGTGCGGCTCGATGTGGACGTCGGGGACGTCCGCGTTCCGCAGGAGCTTGCGGTAGATGTCGGCCTCGGCGTCGTACTCGAGGACGTACGGGAAGTCGATGCGTTTCGTCCGGTCGTTGAACGCCTCCATCTTCTCGTCGTCCTTCTTCTCGCGGTACTCCGGCATGTTCGTCCGGCCGACGATCACCTGGTCGATGTCCATCCGCGGGTTGTTGTTCGGCTTGATCGTTCCCTCCTGGCTCGCGTGCAGGAAGTCGTAGAGGAACTCCCGCTGGAGCTTCAGCAGCTCCTCGCCGGAGAAGATGCCCCGGTTCGCGTTACAGAACGCGCCGGAGTAGTCGAACGCGCGCGGGTCGGACTCGCCGTAGACGGCCAGCTTCGAGTAGTTGACGTCGCCGGTGAGCTCCGTCTCGTCCTGGTTCTTCTTGTCCTTCGGCTCGAACGTCTCGATGCACTGTCGCTTGTTCTCGTCGGCGACGAGGCGGACGACCTCGACGTGGTTCGTGAACACCTCGGTCAGGTCGTCGTCGTAGTTGGCGAGCAGCTCGTCCATATAAAAGGCCGACTCGGGGTCGAGCGACTGCTCGTTGCGGATCGAGTAGGGGGCGTCGAGCGTCTCGTTGAGCCGGTCGATCACCCCCTGGCGCTGGTCCGGCGGGAGCAACACCAGCGGGTCCTGGTTCATCGGCGACCGGACCACGTCGTCGGCGGGGTCCTGGTCGTCGATGACGCGACAGAGGTCGACCCACCGGAACGTGTACATCCGCCCCGCCTCGGTGGCGGTGTACGCCTCGAAGTAGCGGCGCACCTGTCGGTCGAAGTCGGACTTGCCGGACCCGACGGGGCCGAGCAGGAGCTTGATGCGGCGCTCGGGGCCGAGCCCGCGGGACCCGCTCTTGAGCTTATTGACGAACTCGTGGATCGTGCGGTGGACCTCGTCGCCGTAAAACACGTTCTCCCCGTCGTCGAGGGGATCGTCGGCGGCCAGCCGGTATCTGGCGATGCCGGCGTCCTCGTCGTACTCCGTTCCGTAGTAGTCGAACATGTCCGCCAACCGCTGGTGGGCATTCCGGGCGATCTTCGGGTCCGACTCCAGCTCCGAGAGGTACCAGTCGAAGCTGTGCGCCGCTCGCAGGTCGTCCGGGATCGACGATCGATACTCCTCCGCTAGGTCGTCCAGGGGGGCAATTTCGCTTGTCATGGTCGATGCGTGTGGGTTGCGTCGAACGGCACGGGCGGGAACTCGCGGGTCCCTGCCTCGCGGGTTGTCGAGGCCGATTGCAGCGCTTCCGTCGTGTGGTGTGTTGACATGCCTTTTCCGTAGACGTAAATAGAACGAGTTATACACGGTTAACCTTTGCGCCAGGTTTACAGGGATCAAATTTCGCCGCGCCGGCAGAATTATTTATGTGCTGTCATACTCTGCCACCCACAGCTTCGCGAATTACTAACAGCTCTGACGTGACCAAGAGCCGTATGAGGTCCCACGAACTCGGGCCAGACCTTCGCGGTGGCCCGTCTCGGGGTGCTTTCGGTCGCCCAACGGTTTCGGCCACCGGCAGGTTTCAATAGTTTGACGCGCGGCTGGCTGGCCTCACTGTCAAAGCCCTCACAGAACTATCATGCAGTTCGCGGGGATCGCCCGCGAGTTCGGCGGAAAATGCTCACGACCCGTGACGGGAGCCCGACCTACTCGCCGCCGTCGTCCGCGGCCGCCGCCTCCACGCGGTCGGCGTGGCGCTCCAGGTCGGCGGCGACCTTCCGGGCCTCGTCGGCCGAGAGCGGCACCCGGTCGACGTGGTGCGGCACGTCCTCGAGCGCGTCGTCGAGCTCGAACGCGAGTTCGACGTGGTCCGGGTCCTCCCTCGCGGCGGTGACGTTGAGGACCGCCGGGGCCTCGTCAGCGAGGTCGTGGCCCTCGACCTCGGCCTCCACGTAGTCGAGCGTCGTGTACGCGTTGACCTTCAGCAGGCGGTCGACCATCAGTCGTCGGTTGCCAGCGGCGTGTCGTCCGGGGTGGTCGGCGCCGGCGTCGCGTCGAGGTCGTCCTCGGGCGCGTACGGGTACCACGTCCGCTTGGTGTTGTGCATGTACGGGTCCTCGTAGGAGGTCTCCTCGGGCTCGACGAGGGCGGCCAGCTCGTCCTCGTCGCGCTCGGCCGCGAACTCGCGGAACGTCTGGCCGGGCTCGCGCTCCTCGGCGAAGGCCGCCACGAGGTTCTTGATCGTGCCGGGCACCTCGTCGACGGGGATACGCTGGGCGACCCAGCGCGCGAAGCTCGGGTCCTCGCCGAGCCCACCGCCGATGCCGAGGTCGAGCGCCTCGACGGGATCGCCGTCCTTCCGGGTCTTCATCCCGCGGAGCGCGATGTCGGCGATCTGCGGCTGCGCGCAGGAGGCGGTACAGCCCGAGAGGTGGATGTGGAAATCCTCGACGTCCTCGGGCAGGTCGACGTTGCTCTTCAGCCAGCGGGAGAACCGGACCTGCCGGTTCTTCGTCTCGACGATGGACAGCGAGCAGAACTCCGTGCCCGTACAGGCGATGGAGCCGCGCTTGAACGGCGACGGGTCCGGGCTGTACTCCTGCAGCGGTTCGGCGTCGAGCAGGGCGTCGAGGTTCTCGTCCGGGACGTCCGTCAGCACGATGTTCTGTCGCTGGGTCAGCCGGACCTCACCGGAGCCGTGTTCGGCCGCGAGGTCGGCGATCCGGGCGGCGTCGTCGGCGTCCATTCGGCCGACGAGCACGTTGAGGCCGACGTAGTTATCGCCGTCGGCCTGCTCGTGGACCCCGACGTGGTCGGCGTGGCCGTGGTCGACGCCGGCGTTGTAGGAGTACTGCTCGCGGAGGTCGCGGCCGGCGGTCTCGATCTCGAAGTCGACGTACTCGTCCTGGAGCGTCTCGCGGACCTGCTCCGGTCCCCACTCGTCGACGAGGAACTTCATGCGGGCGCTGAAGCGGTCCTCGCGGTTGCCGTAATCGCGGAACAGCGCGCTGAGGCCGTCCGCGACCTCGATGGCCTCGTCCTCGGTGACGAACACGTCGATGCCCTTCGCGAAGCGCGGTTCGTTGCGCGCGAGCCCGCCGCCGACGCGGACGTTGTAGCCGCGGACGGTCTCCTCGGTGCCGTCCTCTCGTTCGACCGTCTTCTCCGCGGGTTCGAACGCGAGGTCGTTGATGTCGCCCTGGCCGCAGCCCTCGTGACAGCCCGTGACGCTGACCTTCCACTTCCGCGGGAGGTTCACGTGGTCGTCGTTCCCCTTGAACGTCTCGTGGAGCCGGTTCGCGAGGCTGCCGGCGTCGACGAACTCGGCCTCGTCCTTGCCGGCGACGGGGCAGTTGACGATGTTGCGCCAGGAGTCGCCACAGGCCTGCTTCGTGGTGAGGCCCGACTCCTCCAGGCGGTCGAAGATCTCCGGCACGTCCTCGATGTTGATCCAGTGGAGCTGGACCGCCTGACGGGTGGTCACGTCGAGCCAGCCGTTCCCGAACACGGGGTTCTCGACGGGCCCGGTCGCGAAGTCGCGAGCGATCTCCGCGATGGTCCGGAACTGCCCGGGCTCGAGGATGCCGCCCGGCGGGCCGATCCGCATCATGAAGTAGCTCTCCTGGCCGGAGCGCTGGTGGTACAGGCCGTACCACTTGAAGCGCTCGAACCAGGCGTCGCGCTCATCGTCCGGGATCGACTCCCAGCCGTCCTCGGCGAAGCGCTCGATGGCGTCGCGGATGTCCTCGCCGTACAGTTCGTCCTTCCACTCCTCCACGTCCGTGGGCATACCTCCACGTTCGGGGGGATAACAAAAAGTGGGAAGCGCCGCGTCAAGCCTTCCCGCGGCACCGAGGTAGGGTCACGTCTCCCCGGTGCCACCGGAAAGCGGAAACTATTGCGAGTCGCTCGCGGTGTTCGCGGCGTCGTCGGCCGGGGAATCCGCCGCGTCGTCGGCCGGGGAATCCGCCGCGTCGTCGGCTGGGTGTCCGCCGCGTCGTCGGCCGCACGCGGCGCTGGAGGACCTCGTCGGCTCGACTCGCACAAAAAACGACGAGTTGAGTGGGCGTCCGACGAGCGGAGCGGTTCGGCGGCCTCGCTCAGGACGTCAGAACGGTGACGGGCCCGTCGAAGTCGAGGATGACTTGCTGCGTCGCGTCGCCGAAGATGGCTTTGCCGGTGGGCGAGCGCTTCCGGCCGGCGAGGAAGACGTGGTCGCAGCCGTGCTCCTCGGCGGCCTCGAGGGTCTTCTGGGCCTTCTTGCCGAGGTAGCCGGTCGCCTCGTAGTCGACGTCGACGTCGGAGAGCGTCTCCTCGGCGACGTCCCGGGCGAACTGCGTCGCGCCGGCTTCGGCTTCCTCGGGCGTGTAGTTGGTGGTGCCGTTCGGGATGGCTTCCATCGCCTCCCGGCGGCCGCTGTACTCGTCCTCGGTGGTGACGTGGATGACCACGACGTCCGCGCCGACGCCGGCGGCGAGCGTACCGGCTTCGCGGACGAGGTCTTTCGCTGCGTCGGTCGGGTCGACTACGGCGAGTGCGCGTTCCATGAGTGAGTGGTTTTGGGGGAAACGTGGTTTGTTTTGGGGCTATGCGGCGTCGCAGCGCGCTGGCGTCGTGGCGGCGGTGGCTGCGTAAGTCATGCGAGCGGGAACAGCGTGGACAGCACCATCACGGTGATGATGCCGGTCACGGAGATGACGGTGGTGAGTGCGGTCCACGTCTTCAGCGTCTCGGCCTGCGTGAGGCCGCCGATCTCCTTGACCAGCCAGAACCCGGAGTCGTTGTACCACGAGAAGATGTTCCCGCCAGCACCGATGGCCATCACGAGATACGCCTGGTTGACGTCGAGCTGGCCGGCGAGCGGCGCCATGATGCCGGCGGCGGTGAGCATCGCGGCGGTCGCGGAGCCCTGCGCGACGCGGACGACGGCGGCGATCAGCCACGCGGTGAGCAACAGGCCGATGCCGACGTCCTGGAGGGCGTCCGCGATGTACGGCCCGATGTTGGAGGCGGCCAGCAGCGCGCCGAACGCGCCACCCATCGCGGTGATAGCGGCGATGTTGCCGCCGCTTTTGAGCGCCTCGGTGAGTTCGTCCTCCCAGACGGACCGCGACAGGCCCGTCCATCGGAGGTAGGTGACGGCGGCCGCGAGCGCGGCGACGGTGAGCGCGACGTTCTTGTCACCGAGGAACGCGACGACCGGCTTCAGGCCCGACAGCGCGGGGTAGACGCTCTCGAAGGTGTCGACGGCGGTGAACGAGCCGACGAGCACGACCGCCAGCGCGATGGGGGCTAGCGATTCGAGGATACCCGGGAGGTCGCCGGTGTCGCGCTGCGCGCGCTCCTCGAGCTGTTCGGTGGAGGTACCCATGGCGTCACGCAGCGGGATGTCAAGGCGGGCGTTGATCCAGCGGCCGTAGCCGAGGCCCCCGACGAGTCCGGCGGGAATGGCAACGGCGACGCCGACGAGGATGGTCATCCCGAGGTCGACGCCGATCGTGTCGGCGACCGCGAGCGGGCCGGGGGTCGGCGGCACGAACACGTGCGTGGTGGCGGCGCCGGCGCCGACGACGACGAGGTACAGCGCGTAGTTCTTCCCAACGCGCGCCCGCATGGAGCGCGCGAGCGGCGCCATCAGGTAGAACACGGAGTCGAAGAACACCGGAATGGCGAGCAGCGAGCTACTTCCCCAGAGCGCGATGTCGGAGTTCTCGCTACCGACCAGCGACTGGAAGCCGCGGACGACGCGCTGGGCGGAGCCGCTCTCGAGCATCGACTTCCCGATGATGGCCGCCATCAGGATGGGGATGCCGATACCTGCCATGCCGTTACCGAAGGCGGTGGCGGTCTCTGTGGCGGCCTGTGCCGCCGTAAAGTCGGGGACGAACGCGGCGTTGACGAGGCCGACGGTGAATGCTGCGATGGTCAGCCCGACGAACGCCGGGAGGTCGAGCTGGACCAGTAGTAGTACGACGACAGCGAGTCCGATCGCGAACGTCAACAACGGACTGTGCGCGAATTCAATTGCCATGTGTTACACTTCGGCACCCTGTACTCGGCGCCAAAAAGTTTTCCCCAAACTGAGTAAATATTAATAATGGTATATTTCATCTTCTTTTATGCGGTTTACGTAGAAACTTTGCGGACGATACAAATCGTCGGCGACCCGAAGCGTCCTGAGGGGCCGTCGGCGTGGTAACGAATACGATGACGTGGCGGCCCTCGTCCTACCGGTGCAGGACGTCGTCCTCCGGAACGGTCGGTTCGTCGAACCTGGCGAAGGAGCCATCGGCGACGCGGCCGACGTCGACCCAGCCGACGAAGCCCTGGGTGCCGCACTCGAGACAGCGGCCGAGCGTGCGCGCGCGGACGACGTCGCGCTCGCTGTCTCCCGCTCGGTCCTCGCGGGCGACGAGGTCGGCGTCGTCGAACCCCTCCACGATCAGGTCGTCCTCGCAGTCACACAGCGAGTGGTTCTCGAGCCGCCAGAGTTCCCCGACGCCGACGACGCGGTCGCCGCCGACGGAGATCCACGCGCCGTCGTCGAACACGCGAACGGATGGTGCCATACCCGCCCTTCGTGGGCCGGGGTCCTTACCACGGCGACCTGCACAAGCGTTACCGCCGAGCCGGAGATGCGAGCGACAGTCGTCGTTGCCGTCGCCTCCGGGGCCACCCGACCGCCGACTCCTGTCAGCGCGTCCGGGATAGCGACAGCATTCGACGCTTTCGGGGAGCCTCCCGAACGTTTGACGGAGCCGGCCGGGTTCTTTGAGTAGGGGTTCCTACGTGGAAGCATGACGAACGACCCCCGAGAACACGCCTCTGCCGACGTCGCGCCCGAGCTGTACGCGACGGACGGCTCCGGGGTTTCCCGGACTGAGGCCGACGCGACGGACGACGAGACGAACGCCGGTGACGACGCGGAACCGCGAACGGACCACCTCGACGACGTCGAGGAAGGGGCCGGTTGCACGGAGATCTGGGACCACCTCTCCGAGAAGCGGGCGGAGAACGCGGAGTCGGAGTCGGCGTCGGAACCGGAGCCGGACGCAACGCAGGACGAACCGGACGCGACGGTCGAAAACTAACTGGTTTCTCGCTGCCTAGAGGTCCAGCAGCGTCTCGATCTCGTCGAGGTAGTCGCGGTAGATCCCGATCGCGGCGTCGATCGGCTCGGGCGTGGCCATGTCGATGCCCGCGCGCTCGACGACGTTCAGCGGGTAGTCGGCGCCGCCCGCCTTCAGCATCTCGCGGTAGTCGGCCGCGGCGTCGTCGCCCTCGCGCTCGATGCGGTCGACGATGGCCGCGGCGGCGGCGATGCCGGTGCTGTACTGGTAGACGTAGAAATTATAATAGAAGTGTGGAATGCGCTCCCACTCGCGCTCGATGCCGCCCTCGAGGGTTGCCGGCGCGTAGAACTCACGCTTGAGGTCGCCGTACACCTGGTCGAGGGCGTCGGGCGTGAGCGCCTCGTCGTTCTCGACGCGGTCGTGGATGCGCTGCTCGAAGTCCGCGAACATCGTCTGGCGGAATAGCGTCGAGCGGAAGCGTTCGAGGTACTCGTCGAGGACGTGCGTCCGGAGCTCGTCGTCCTCGAGCGTCTCGAGGAGGTGCTTCGTGAGCAGGGTTTCGTTGACGGTGGAGGCGATCTCCGCGACGAAGATCTCGTAGCTGGCGTCGTGCCACGGCTGCTCGTCGCCGGCGAGTTCGGAGTGCATCGAGTGGCCGAGCTCGTGGGCGAGCGTGAACATCGAGGCGATGTCGTCCTGGTAGTTCATCAGGATGAACGGCTGGGTGTCGTACGTCCCCGAGGAGAACGCGCCGGAGCGCTTTCCCCGGTTCTCGAAGACGTCGACCCAGCGGCTCTCGAGCCCCTCACGCATGCGCTCCTGGTACGCCTCGCCGAGCGGGGCGACGGCCTCGATGACCCACTCCTTCGCCCGCTCGTACTCCACGTCGGGGCCCTCCTCGCCCGTTAGCGACATGTAGAGGTCGTGGCTCTGCAGCTCGTCGACACCGAGGGCTTGCTCCTTCAGTTCGGCGTGGCGGTGGAGCGCGTCGAGGTTGTCGTGGACGCCGTCGACGAGGTTGTCGTACACCGTGACCGGGACGTTGGTGCTGTCGAGGGCGGCCTGCCGGGCGCTGTCGTACCCGCGGATCTCGGCGCTGGTGACGTGCTCGCGGACGGCCTTCTCGAGGGAGGTCCCGACCGTGTTGCGCACGTCGCCCCACTCCTCGTAGAACGTCTCGTGGACGCGCTCGCGGAACTCGCGGTTCGGCTTCGTCTGGAGCTTCGTGAAGTTCGCCTGCGTGATCTCGACGTCCTCGCCGTCGGGCCCCTCGACGACGCCGTAGGTCATGTCCGCGTTCGTCAGCATCGAGTAGATGTCGGAGGGCGCGCTGGTGACGTCCGAGAGGTCCGCCAGCACCTCCTCGACCTCGGCGGAGCGCGTGTGGGCCTTCTGCCGGAGGACGTCGTCGAAGTAGTGGTCGTACTCGACGAGCGCCGGTTCGGCCTCGACGAATTCGTCGATGTCCTCGCGCGTTAGCTCCTGCAGTTCGGGTTCGAGGTACGAGATCGCGCTGGAGGCGTCCGAGCGGAGCGAGGACCCCTTCGCCGCCATCGCCTGGTACTCCTGATTCCGCGTGTCCTCGGCGCTGCGGAGGCGGGCGTACGTCGTCACCTGCGCGACCTCGCGCATGATCTCCTCGCGCAGCTGGAGGAGTTCGAGGAGGGTCTCGGCGTCCTCGGTGACCCGGCCCTCGTAGGCGCGCAGCTCGTCGATCCGGTCGGCGACCTGCTCGTAGGCCTCCTCCCAGTCCTCGTCGGTGGCGTAGATGCTCTCGAGGTCCCACTTGTACTCCGCGTCGATCTCGCTCCGCTCGGGAACCGTACTCATACGAAGAGCGCAGGCGTGACTGCCCCTAAGCCTTGCTGAACGATAGCGGCGAGTTGGGGCGAGTTGCGGCAAGGCTGGTGGGTTGCTGGCTCAGTGGGTCATTCGCGAGGGGGGGGGGAGAAGCGGCGCCTCAGCTCCGCGGGCCGTTCCACTCCGCGAGGTCCAGCACCATCACGACGGCGTCCTCGCCGTCCTGGTAGTACCGCGGCACGCGACGCAGGGGTTCGAAGCCCTCCGACCGGTAGAGCGCCTTCGCCGGGTCGTTGCCGGCACGCACCTCGAGCTTGACGACCATCGCGCCCTGCGCGCGCAGCCGGACGAGCGTCGAGCGCAGCAGGCGGCGCCCGATGCCCTCGCCACGGGCCTCGGGGTGGACGGCGATGTCCTTGAGATGGCCGACGTCGCGGCCGAAGTTCGGCGTCACGTCGGCGACGGCGTAGCCGGCGATGGCCCCGTCGCGCTCGGCCACGAGGAACGCGGGCTCGTCGAGCAGGTTCTCGAAGGCGTCGTAGGGCCACGGCTGGCCGAAACTCGCCTGCTCGATCCGGTGGACCGCCAGAAGGTCAGCACGGGTTACCTTCCGGACGGTCACCTGCGGGACTTCGGACACAGCTAGGGTTCGCGCTCGGCGGCGTTAAATTCCGCGGCCCGCGACCGTCGCGTCGTCGGGGGAGTTGGTGTCGTCGCCCGCTGGGGACCCACTTGCTGCCGACGACGACAGCGACCGACTTCGTTGGAGAGGAACTCCGCGTCGAAGCGGACCCAGCACAGAACGACACTGACGGGGATGGCGTCCTCGACGGCACCGAGACGTACACGACGACCAACAGCAACGCGGAAACCGGCGTCGAGGTCGACGCGGCCGATCTTTTCCACCATTCTAAGATAGAATAATCGCAGGAGAACTATTAAATGATTGTTCCGTGACCGCTCTGTATCGGCGTCAACCATCTCGTTGCGGGGTAGTGAGGCAACCCAAATGAAACTCTCAAGGCGGTCCCTGCTCGCAGGTGTTGGCGGTACAGCGACTGCGATATCGGCACCAACCGCAGCTGAATCAAGTGGCGACTGGTCGACGCTCCAAGGAAATTCGGGCCGACGGGGGCGAACGAACGCCTCGCTCCCGACCTCGACCCCGTCGACTCGGTGGACGGCCACCATCGCCGAAAAGATCTATGCGGGAGCGGCGCCCGCCGGCAATCGGGCGTACGTCGCGAGTTACGATGGAGAGCTCGCCGCGCTCGGCGGGCTGGGTGGATACGCCTACCTCAAACGATCTGAGGAATCATAAATGATCACTGGCGCACATTTGTATAGGAACAAGGCCGACGAGTTCCGAAAACAGAACGATATCGACCTTGCAGGTGACTACTACAATGCTGCCGCTAACGGATATTTGGCCTCGATGCAGTACTCGCCGTCCATGCTCGAAAAGGGGCATGCCCCTGACTATCTACGACTCAGATACCTCACCCACTCCGTTCGGAATCGGCTGTTCTCGATCCTCTGTCGGCGGTTCGAGGACGAGCGTAGCCACGCTCGGGCGGTTGCACGCCAGGGAGTGGCGGTCATCGAAGAACTGGTCAACCACCACCCATCCGTGACGGAATCGGCAGGGCGACGAGGGCTCTGTCACGAGCTCAAAGGCGACCTTCGCTACGTCGCCGTGCTCGGTGACCACGAACAGGCATACGACGCCGCACTCGACTGTTACGACCAGGTCCCCGACGGCGACAAATGGATTCCGGAACCGGAATTCACGTCGGCCATTGATTACGTCGAAGACCTGATGATAGCGGCAGGACTGACGCCGGACAGTCGCCGTTTCAAAAAGGCGCACATGGACGAACTTCCCATTCGAGTCGACATGAAGCGTGACGAGTTCAGGACTGCAATCGAGGAATTGACTGCTGAGGATTTCGCTGCCTACGGTCGGTGAGTACCCAGTGACGAACCATCTCTCGCGCCGATCGGTCCTCGCTTGCGCCACTGGGGCGGCTCTCGCCTCGACCTCTACAGGGAGAGCAACGGCAACTGCCGCGAGTGCGACGTCGTCGACGTGGAGGCAGCAGCAAGCAGATTCGCGAAACACCGGAACGGCTGAAGCGATCCCACAGCGCCTCGCTACCGACTGGTCGTTCGAGTACGGGGACCCGATGATAGCGTCCCCGATAGTCGGCCACGGGTCCGTGTACGTTGGTGGGGATAACCGAGGGGTAGTGAGCATCGACGCAACGTCGGGAGAGGAGGAATGGCGCGCGCCCGAACTGGGGACGATCGGCGCGACGCCCGCACTCGTCGGATCGACGCTTTTCGTCCAGACGTTCGAGGGCGATCTCGTCGCCGTCGACGCGAACGACGGGACGCTCGGATGGCGGGTCGAAACGTCGCCGAGGCCTAAAGCCGCCCTCGTCGCGGATGGCGGGACGGTGGTCGCACTGAGCGGGCATCGGCTCGTCAGCGTCGACGCGGAAGCCGGCGACGTGTTGTGGTCACATGAGTTCGACAATCACGTCGGGAACGCCCCGGCTATGCTGAATGGCGCCGTGTTCGTCGACGACGGTAATGGACACCTCGTCCGATTCGACGACGATGGTCCCGAGGAGTGGCGTACGGAACTGGTCGGCCCGATTCGGCACGCGCCGACGGCGACGTCGGACCACGTATTCATCGGCAGCGGTGCCACGGCCGGTCGACTGTTCGCACTCGATACGGACACCGGCGCTGTCTCGTGGACCGCCGATTTCGAGGGACAGCTGACGCCGTCGCCCGCCGTTGACGACGGTCGAATCTACGTATTCGCACGCCGTGAGTCCGGAAGTACACTCACCTGTCTCGATGCCGACGCTGGCACGGAACAGTGGTCGACGGACATCGATCACCAGGTCGACGTGAGCCCCGTCGTCGACGGGACGACGCTGCTGGCGAGTACAGTGTCTGGAAAGCTGGTTTCGCTGGACGCTGACACCGGTGACGTACGTGCAACGGAGGGCGTGACCGACGAGGGGCGACTGTCAGCACCCGCGGTTGCTGACGGGACCGTGTACGTCACGTCGACGAACGGTGGTGTGAACGCGCTCTCGGCGTCTGAATCGGCAGTTGACGTCCCGGGCTTCGGTCCACTCGCCGCGCTCGGCGGGCTGGGTGGATACGCCCTGATAAAGCAATTCCAATCAGATGAAACGTCATGATATGTGGTTGTGACGTAGAATCAGTCTCGAAAGTTACCGACTGGTGGCGGGTGACGGTCGGCGGTGCCCCGGATGAGCTAATTTATACTATCGAGACAGAGGACGGGAAATACGAACTCGAGGACGACCTGACGGACCTCGTGCGACTGTATCTGTGTGCCCGGGACCGGACCCCCTCAGCAGAACGGAACTGGGAGGTCTCAACCGCGATCGTAGAAAAGGACGACCAAATCGCACTCGAGCATCGGTATTTGGATTCTTCCATACCAACGACATATGCTTCACTCGAAGACTGCATCGGCTCGGTGCTGTCCGGGATCTTCCAGCAGTTAGATACGCAATCGACAAGCGAGCGCCACGATGAAGCATTTGCCTATTTGACGAACGTATTGAATAGTAGATTTCAGGCGTTGTACGAGGAGATAACGAACGATGTCGAAACTGCTTCATGATTCGATCGGGTCCGATGAGGGTGCCAGAGAACGCGACGATACTCGGGGGAACCGATGAATAGAGCCGATAGATTCGAGGAAGCATCCCGTTTCGAGGAGAAAGAGCAGTATCTCTCGGCGGCGGACAGCTACTTTCGACTTGCCTGCGACACGTTATCCGAGGAGGGAATCACCGACAACACGTCGGTCAACGTCGCGTCGACACATCTGCTTCAGGCACAGAGCTGTGCAGCACGTGGGAACGACGCTGCTGCAGCGAGACTGCTCGGTCGACTTGCGCGTACCCTGTTCGAATTCATTGCCACGAAGACCGACGACGAGTGTCTCGGAGGATTGTGTCACGAGTGGACCGGGGATAGCTACTTGATCGAGCAATCATCGAAGTCGCTGGAGGCCTACGGGCGGGCCGGCGACGTGTTCGATCGCGTTGACGACGCGAAAAAGTTCTCCTGGGGAATGGAACAGGAATTCGATTACGCCTGTTGGGCAATCCGCGACTATCTCGATCAGCAGGGCTTCGAAGCTGCGTTGGCGGACGTCTGTGCAGCCGATTTCGCCGTTCGGATCGGAACAAAACGCGAACTGGCGGCTGAGCACGTCGAATCGGAGGGTCCTGAGTAATCTACCCAATATACCGCCGATGGAACGTCAGAGTCGTTTTATCAGGACAGAGTTAGCGTGATTGGTCCGAAAGACGAGAACCAAGCACTACCACGTCGACAAGCACGACTCCCGAACCGTCACCCGTCCGAGTCCATCCCCCTTCAGTCTCCACGAACGAATTCGGCTACTCCTGAACGAGCTCGGGTTGCTCTGACCCTGGCCGACAGCTCCTTCGAGTAGACGTCGCCGGCGACGGAATCGAACACCCACCTGCACGCAACGAAGCCACTACTCGACCTACCGAGACCGCAGAAAATAAGAGAAATCGAACGCGGACGCGAACAGTCGTTAGTCGTCGGCCGGCGCCGCGCCGGAGCCGCTCGACTCGTGCTGCTGCTTCGTCCACGAGAGCTTGCCACCGGCGGCGAGGATCTCGCGTTCGCGCTCGGAGGCGTCGAGTTCGGCGGTGAACTCCCAGTCGTCGTTCACGCGGGCCGTGAACTCCTCCTGGCCGGAGCGGACGCCTGCGGGCACGTCGTCGACGATTTCGACGTCGTCGCCCTGGTCGATCTGCTCGTACGTCTCCTCGTCGATGGCGAGGGGGACGATGCCGAAATTGAACAGGTTCGCCTTGTGGATGCGGGCGAAGCTCTGGGCGAAGACGGCCTCGATGCCGAGGAACATCGGACAGAGGGCCGCGTGCTCGCGCGAGGAGCCCTGGCCATAGTTCTCGCCGGCGACGAGGACGCCGCCGTCGGCGTCGAGCGCGCGCTCGGCGAAGGTGTCGTCGACGCGCGAGAGCGTGAACTCGGAGAGCTTCTCGATGTTGGAGCGGAACTTCAGGATGTCCGCCGTGGCCGGGATGATGTGGTCGGTGGTGATGTTGTCCTCCATCTTGAGGAGCGCTTCACCGCCGATGTCCGAGTCGATCCCGTCCTTGATCGGCACGTCGCCGATGTTCGGGCCCTTGATGAGCTCGTCGTCGATGGACTCCTCGGGGCTGATGATGTCGGGGTCGTCCTCACCCATGCCCTGGGAGTACTTCGTGCCCATCTCGAGACCGGGCGCCTCGAGGTCGCCGAGCTCGTCGGCCAGGTCGCGCGGGTCGACGATCTCGCCGGCGATGGCCGCCGCGGTGGCGACTTCCGGCGAGCAGAGGTACACCGAGTCGTCCTCGATGCCGGAGCGCCCCTCGAAGTTGCGGTTGAAGGTGCGCAGCGAGACGGAGTCGGAGGCCGGCACGTGGCCGATGCCGATACAGGCACCACACGTCGCCTCCGAGAAGTTCACGCCGGCAGCCATCAGCTCGGCCGTCCAGCCCTCGCGGGCCAGCATTTCGGAGGCCTGCTTGGAGCCGGGCGCGATGATCATCTCGGTGTGCTTGGCGACCTCGCGGTCCTCCAGCATCTTCGCAGCCGGAAGGATGTCCTCGTAGGCGCCGTTCGTACAGGAGCCGACGATGACCTGCTCGACCTCGGTGCCCTTGGCCTCGCTGACCGGCATGACGTTGTCCGGCATCGACGGCGCGGCGATGAGCGGCTCGAGCTCGTTCAGGTCGACCGTGATCTGGTCGGCGTACTCGGCGTCCTCGTCGGGCGAGAGGTCGACGAACTCGTCCTCGCGACCCTGCCGGGCGAGCCAGTCCTTCGTCTTCTCGTCGGTCGGGAAGATGGAGGAGGTGGCGCCCAGCTCGGTACCGAGGTTCGTGATCGTCGTCCGCTCGGGGATCGTGAGCGACTCGGCGCCGGGGCCGGTGTACTCGAAGATCTTGCCAACGCCGCCCTTGACGGTCAGCTCACCGAGCAGGTGGAGCGCGACGTCCTTCGCCGTCGCCCACTCGGGCAGCTCGCCCTCGAGGTGGACGTTGACGACTTCCGGCATCTCGACGTAGTACGCGCCGCCGCCCATCGCGACGGCGATGTCGAGGCCACCCGCGCCGATCGCCAGCTGGCCGAGGCCGCCGGGCGTCGGCGTGTGGGAGTCGGACCCGAGCAGCGTCTTGCCGGGCGCCGCGAAGTTCTCCTTGTGGACCTGGTGGCAGATGCCGTTACCAGGCCGAGAGAAGTACGCGCCGAAGTTACCGGCTGCAGAACGCAGGAAGCGGTGGTCGTCCGTGTTCTTGAAGTCGAACTGGTACGTCTGGTGGTCGCAGTACTGCGCGGCCAGCTCGGTCTGGACCTCGTCGAGGTCGAGCGCCTCGAACTGGAGCCAGACCATGGTACCTGTCGTGTCCTGTGTAAGGACCTGGTCGATCTCGATGCCGATCTCCTCGCCGGGCGTTAGCTCGCCCTCGACGAGATGGTCATCAAGGATCTTCTCCGTGATCGTCTGTCCCATATCGTCCGGGGGTCGTCTCGCCTCGGATATAAATCCCGCGAGTTTTCATCCACATCGACCGTGTACAACCCCGGTATGCGGCAATTCTCGGGGCGAGACGACCACGTTGTCACACACCGTGGTTAATTTTATCGTGGTGTAGTCTTCGAGGACTCAATATCCTCGTTTGCCGGTTTACCCCCGGAATATCGGGTCTCTCGTCGCCGGCGACGCGGCACTCGTCGCGCGCGACGTCGATGGGCCAGCCGGTGAGTCGATGAGGCCGGCGTCGTTCCGCATCGCCCGCGGTCGATACGGTTTTCTCGGGGCGAGCGCAACGCCGGGTATGTTCGAATCGGGCACGGCCGTCGCGCGAGCGCTCGAGGCCGCGGGCGCCGACCTCGACGACGCGCAGCGGCAACCGAACGGCGTCGACCTCACGGCCGGCGCGGTGTACGAGCAGGTCGAAGCGGGGCGCATCGGGACGGACGGCAAGACGGTCGGCGAGCGGGCGACGCTGGAGCCGGAGGACGGCGTCTACGAGCTGGACCCCGGCGCATACGTCGTCGAGTACGGCGAGCCGGTGAAGATCCCCGAGGGGACGGTGGGATTCGTCTACCCACGCTCCTCGCTGCTGCGGAACTCCTGTATGCTCAACACGGCCGTCTGGGACGCGGGGTACGAGGGCGTCGGGGAGGGGCTCCTTCAGGTCGGAAAGCCGATCGAGATCGAGGCAGGCGCGCGGATCGCGCAGCTGGTGCTCGCGGACGCGGACCACGACGGCACCTACGACGGCAGCTACCAGGGCGAACGTTTATAAACACCCACGCGTGTCTGACGTAACGAACTTATCCCCCCGACTGAAACACGACTCCGTTCACGGTGTGGGACCGCCGGACGCCTACCGATGAGGGGGGACGAACGACGCTCGGCCGACGCCGACTTCCAGCGTGCGTTCCGCATGCTGGCGAGCCCGGCGCTCGTCACCGGCACGGACCTCGAGGTGCTCGAGGCGACCGACGCCTACGTGTCGCTGACGAACTATCCTCGCGAGGCGGTCAGGGGCGAAACGCCGATCGTCTTCTTCGACGACCCCGACCGGTACGCCGCCGCGACGGACGCGCTCGCGACGGGCGACGTCTGGCAGGGCGACGTCGAGCTGGTCACGCGCTCGGACCGCCGCGTGCCGACGCGCTGTGTCGCCCGCCGGATCGCGGACGGCGACGACCTGCTCGGCTACGCCTTTACCTTCCACGACCTGACGCGCCGCCGGCAGTACGAGCAGGGGATCCGGATCTTCGACCGCGTGCTCCGGCATAACCTCCGGAACGACGCCAACGTCGTCCTCGGCCACCTCGAGAACGCGCTCGACCAGGTTGACGACGCGGGGGCCGAGGCGGCGGTCGAGGACGCCCTCGGCGGCGTGGAGCGCCTGCTCCGGCGCGGCGAGACCGCCCGGACCTTCTCCGACGTCTTCGCCGCCGGCGGGCCGGACCCCCTCGGCGACGTCTGGCTCGACGAGGCCGTCGACCGCGCGATCACGCAAGCGCACGACAGCGGCGTCGCGATCGAGACCGACGTCGACCGCATCCGCGTCGTCGCGAACGACACGCTCGTTCCGGCGGTCCGCGCGCTCGTCGAGAACGCCGTCGAGCACAACGACTCCGAAACCCCCCGCGTCGAGGTCACCTCCCGCGTCGACAGCGATCGCGTCCTGCTCTCGGTCCGGGACAACGGCCCCGGCATCGACCCCGAACACCACGACAGGGCGTTCGGCCGTGACGAGTCCTCCCAGGTCGCCCACGGCGACGGGCTCTCCCTGTTCTTCGTCGACCGCCTGATGGAGCTGTACGGTGGCGAGGCCAACGCGAAAAACGTCGACGACGGCGCAGCCTTCGAACTCGCCTTCAGACCGGCCAACGGGAGCGTCGACGAGCGTGAATATCGATAAGTTCGAACTGGTTCCGTATTGGGTGGCGATATTGTCGGTCGTGAGGGGATTTTGCTCTTTATAAACGGGTTTAAACAGATGATGCGGTCTCGCTCTTGACGGCACCGCAAACGTCCAGAAAGCCCTCGGCCGCTCTTTATAAGCGGATTTAAACAGGTGATACGGTCTTGCGCTTGACAGCACCGCAAACGCCCAGAAAGCCCTCGGCCGCTCGCGGTCGCTGAGCAGGATATCTGGGCCTCTCCGCATCGGAAGACGGTCCGGGCTGCCTGCGGTAGCGGGCTGCCGGGCTGCGACTTTCTGGCCTTCGTTCGCTCCGCTCACGAAGGCACCGCCCGGCCCAGATAGTGCCTGTCTCAGCGACTCCCCGTTGGCGCGGCCGGCCGTCGCCCTTTCAGTCCGCCAGGACAGCAACCGCCACAGCGACAGCACCGCACAGCTGCCGCAAGCCTCAGCCCTCCCCAGCCTCGGCCGGGGCGCGCCGGGACAGCACAGCTTCGGCGCGCCACCGGCCTCCCTCGCGCGCGTTGCTCGCGCGCCGACTGCCCCCGTGCCGCGACCGCTCAGCAACCGCCGCGCGCGACGCCCCGGCCACCACTCCGGGGTGGGACTGAAAGGGGCAGCCGCTGCGCGGGACGCTCTGCGACGCAAGCACCGCAATCAGCGAGCGACCGAAGGGAGCGAGCTGTGAGGAGCGCAGCGAGCAGCGCGACCGGTCAGCGGCTGGGGCTTTCTGGGTGTGCCGAGTGGTGTCGATAGCGACGATTGCCAAGTTTGTTTATAAGCGCGACCGGTCAGCGGCTGGGGCTTTCTGGGTGTGCCGAGTGGTGTCGATAGCGACGATTGCCAAGTTTGTTTATAAGCGCGACCGGTCAGCGGCTGGGGCTTTCTGGGTGTGCCGAGTGGTGTCGATAGCGACGATTGCCAAGTTTGTTTATAAGCGCGACCGCTCAGTGGCTGGGGCTTTCCGGGTGTGCTGAGTGGTGTCGCCCGCGACGATAGCCGATCCCATTTAGAAGTGCGACCGGTCAGATGCTGGGGCTTTCCTCGCATGCCGGGTGGGTTCAGCAGCAACTAGACCTAAACGACCGCAAGCAACGCCGGCCAGTCAACCGAAGAATGCGACTGTCCAGCAGCCGAGGACTCGACGACGGTCGAGAGAAGCGCCACTACTCTCGAGAGTTCCACGAACACTGCCCAGCAACGCCCGTCACGAAATTCAACATCCAGGCCGCTACAACGCGAGCTACGGGGGCTTCTTAATAATGCTTAAGAGTCCGACAGGGGTACCAGATAGCAATGAGAGTCGTCGTTTCTATCGGCGGGAGTGTCCTCGCGCCCGACCTCGACGCGGACCGGGTCGCAGCTCACGCCGACGCTATCCGACGGTTGGCCGACGAGGGGTGTGAGATCGGCGTCGTCGTCGGCGGGGGTGGCGTCGCGCGCGACTACATCGGGGCCGCCCGCGAGCTGGGCGCCAACGAGGTCCAGCTCGACCAGCTGGGCATCGGCACGACGCGCCTGAACGCCCGGCTGCTGATCGCGGCGCTGGGCCAGCGCGCGACGCTGTCGCCCGCGACGGACTACGACGAGGCCGCGCAGGCGCTCCGGCGCGACGAGGTGTCGGTGATGGGCGGCGTCATGCCGGGCCAGACGACCGACGCCGTCGCCGCCGGCTTCGCGGAGTCCGTCGACGCCGACCTGCTCGTCTACGCGACGAGCGCCGACGGCGTCTACACGGCCGACCCGAACGTCGACCCCGACGCCGAGAAACACGAGCAGCTCACGCCGACGGAACTCGTCGACATCGTCGTCCCGATGAGCCGGGACGCGGGCGCATCGGCGCCGGTCGACATCCTCGCGGCGAAGCTGATCGACCGCGCGGGGCTGCGCTCCATCGTCCTCGACGGTACGGACCCCTCGGTACTCGTCGACGCCGTCCTCCGCGGCGAGCACAGCGGGACCGACATCGTCCCCGGCGGCACGGGCGAACCGACCTACTGGGCCCAGGGAGAATGAGCTCCGAGAACGCGGATCAGAACGAACCCGACGTCGACTCGCCGCACATTCTCGCCGACTCCGAGGGCGAGGAAGCCAGCGGCGAGTACCACGCGTTCTGGGCCGACGAGGTCGCGGACCGCGTCGAGGAGCGCGACCCCGACGAGCCCATCGTCATCAAGGGCGGCGTCTCGCCGTCGGGCGTGGCCCACCTCGGCAACTTCAACGAGATCATCCGCGGCTACTTCGTCGCGGCGGTGCTCCGCGAGCGCGGTCACGACGTGCGGCAGGTGTTCACCTCCGACGACCGCGACCCGCTCCGGAAGGTCCCGCGGAAGCTCGCGGACCCCGACGGCAACATCGTCGGCCTGGGCGAGGTCGACGCCGGCGCGCTCGGGCGCAACCTGGGCAAACCGTACACCGAGATCCCCGACCCCTTCGGCGAGAAGGAGTCGTACGCGGCCCACTTCGCGGACCTGCTGAAGGCCGACGCCGACCGGCTCGACATTCCCGTCGAGATGGTCTCGAACACGGAGCTGTATGAGGACGGCACCTTCGACCCCGTCATCGAGCAGGCGCTCGCGGACCTCGACAACTCCCGCGACGTCCTCGGCCAGTACCAGGACAAGGTCGACGAGTCGTACGTCCCCTTCAACCCCATCTGCGAGGAGTGCGGGCAGGTGACCGAGACGGTCACCGCCGTCGACGTCGAGAACGGCACCGTCGACTACGAGTGCACCGACCTCGAGGCCGGCGGGGACGTCATCGAGGGCTGCGGCCACGAGGGCACCGCGACGTTCCACGAGGGGAAGCTCCCGTGGCGCTTCGAGTGGCCCGGCCAGTGGCAGGTGCTCGGCGTCGACTTCGAGCCCTTCGGGAAGGACCACGCCGAGGGCTCGTGGCCCTCCGGCGTCGACATCGCGCGCAACGTCCTCGGCATCGAGCCGCCGGTTCCGATGGTGTACGAGTGGTTCACGCTCAACGGCGAGGCGCTCTCCTCGTCGGCGGGCAACATCGTCACCGTCCCGGAGATCCTCGAGCTGCTCGAGCCCGAGGTGCTCCGGTACTTCTTCGCGCTCCACCCGAAGAAGGCCCGCGACCTCGACCTGGAGCGACTCGACCAGCTCGTCGACGACTTCGACCGCTTCGAGCGCGCCTACTTCGGCGACGTCGACGACGAGGAGCTGACCCGCTTCGCCGAGCGCGCATACCCCTTCGTTGTGGACGAACCGAAGGCGGGCCGCGTCCGCCTTCCCTACACCTTCGCGGCCGTCCTCGGCATGGTCGAGGACGAGGACTTCCGCGAACAGCTCGCCCGCGACGAGGGCCACTTCGACGAGGACACCCCGGAGTGGGCCATCGAGGACGCCCTCAAGCGCGTCGAGAGGGCCCGCAACTGGGCCGAGCGCATGGACAACGAGTACAACTACCGGCTCCAGACCGAGCTCCCGGACGTCGACCTCGACGCGGACGTCGCCGCCGCGCTCGACGAGCTTGCCGACTTCGTCGCCGAGGGCCACGACGGCGAGGAGATCCAGGGCGAGATGTACGAAGTTGCCCGGCGCCACGACATCGAGGTCTCCGACTTCTTCGCGGCCGGCTACCGGCTCTTCTTCGACGAGACGCAGGGGCCCCGCCTCGGCGAGTTCCTCGGCGAGCTCGAGCAGGAGTTCGTCGTCGAGCGCCTGCGCCGGGAGGCATAATGCCCGAGGACCGTTCGCTCGACGACTTCGCCGGCGCGAGCGCGTCCGAGGAGGCGGCCGAAGCGACGACGGAAGGCGACGAAGTGGAAGTCGTCGATGACGCGGAATCAGAAGCCGTCGCTGTCGACGAAGCAGACACTGCGGCCGACGATACGGAGGACGCCGACGGCAACGAAGCGATCGCGGGGAGCGAGGCCGACGATAGTGAGACCGTCGAACCCCCGTCGATCACGGCGACCTGGGCGACCGACGGCGTCGCGTGCGAGCGCTGCGACGCAGCGGTCGAGCGCCGCTGGGCGTGCGACGGCGACTACGTCTGTGCGGACTGCAAGGACTGGTAGGGCGCTCTACTTTTAAAGAAACTACCGTCGCGGCGGCCGCTCGAACCCGTCCGCCAGCGTCGCCTCGTCGACCGACAGCACTGTCGGCCGGCCGTGTGGGCAGGCGTACGGCTGCTCGCACTCCCCGAGCCGGTCGAGCAGCTGCCGGGTCTCCGCCGTCGACAGCTC
Source organism: Halosubterraneus shenae (assembly GCF_050510935.1). Lineage (NCBI taxonomy): Archaea > Methanobacteriati > Methanobacteriota > Halobacteria > Halobacteriales > Haloferacaceae > Halosubterraneus > Halosubterraneus shenae. Next base: position 471,239 of record NZ_JBNLVO010000001.1, read on the forward strand.
GTCGCCCCGCTTGAGCGACGGGTGACAGGCGAGGTCGGCCAGCAGTGGGTCCCGCGCGTTCGCCGGCGACTCCCCGGTGGCGAGGGCGTCTACGGCGTCGCGGAACGCCTCGGCGTCGAGCGTGCGACCGAAGGGGGCCGGCACCGAGTGGAGTCGGACCGTCCCGCCGCCGAACGGTTCCGCGTCGAAGCCCAGGTCGGCGAGCGTCTCCCGGTTCGCCTCGACGGTCGCCATCCCGGAGTCCGACAGCGAGAGGGTCAGCGGCGGGTCGAGCGTTGCGGTCGGCACCGATTCGTCGGTGACAGCCCGGCGCAGGCGCTCGTAGTTGACCCGCTCGTGGGCCGCGTGGCCGTCGATCACGAGCAGCTCGTCGCCGGCGTCACACAGCAGGTAGAGGTCCCGAAACTGCCCGATGGGCTCGACGTCGGCGAAGGGAGCGTCGCCGTCGACGGGACCCAGCGCGCTCTCGAGGTCCGTCGCGACCTCGGCCCGCCGACGGAGGTCGGCCCCGGTCAGGGCGTCCGAAACGGCAGTCTCGACGGCGTCAGCGATGGCGTCGCCCGGACGGAGGTCGACCTCGCGCTTGGCCGGGTGGACGTTCGGGTCGACCAGCTCGGGAGACAGCTCGACGTCGACGGCGGCGATCGGCTCGCGACCGCTCGGGAGGAGCCGGCCGTAGCCGTCACGGACCGCGCGCCGGAGGCCGGCGTTTTCGACCGGGCGGCCGTTGACGGCGACCCGGACGTGGTCGCTACTGGCGCGCGTGACGGAGGGGTAGCCGAGCACGCCCGTGACCCGGACCTCGCGAGCGTCGCCGTCGAACTCGCCACCGTGCTCGATGTCGCCATCGAGTTCGACCGCTGCCCGCCCGTCGAACTCGGTCGACTGGCTCGCCACGTCGCGATCGTAGACCGCCAGAAGTGCGTCGCTGGGGCCGGTACCGGGCGTCGATAGCGTCTCCCGGCTGTCGTGAGAGAGCGAAAAGGCGACGTCCGGACGCGCCAGAGCGTAGTCGGCGACGACGTCGGAGACGCGCGCGAACTCGGTTGCTGACTCCGCCAGCGCGTCCTTCCGCGCCGGGCGGTTCCGGAACAGGTCCTCGACGACGACGGTCGTCCCGCGGCCCCGGCCAGCGTCGCCGACTCGCGTGGCGTCCGGGTCCCCTGGGTCGCCGTCGACGACGACCCGCGTGCCGACCTCGCCGCCGTCGTTCGTCGTTAGCTCGAGGCGCGCGGCGTCCGCGATGGCCGGGAGCGCCTCGCCGCGGAAGCCGAGTGAGGCGACGCCGACCGGGTCCTTGCCGTCCCGGAGCTTGCTCGTCGCGTGACGCTCGACCGCGAGCGCGGCGTCCGCGCGGCTCATCCCGTGGCCATCGTCGCGGACCTCGATGCGCTCGGTGCCGTCGCCGGCGACGGCGATCTCGATCCGGGTCGCGTCCGCGTCGAGCGCGTTGTCGACGAGTTCGGCGACGACGCGGGCCGGGCGCGTGACGACCTCGCCGGCCGCGATGCGGTCGACCGTCGCCTCGGAGAGCCGACGGACCTCGTCGCCGGCGGGCTGGTTCTCGGGCATCCTCACGTGAGGTCGTCCTGTAGGTCGTGGAGCGTGTTCAACGCCTCGATCGGCGTCATCGTCGCCAGCTCGAGCTCTCGGAGGGCGTCGAGGGCCTCCGCAGTGGCGTCGTCAACGACGGCTGCGGTGTCGTCGTCGACGGCGGCGTTCTCGGCACCGTCGTGTCGGCGATCCGCCCCCGAGCCGGAGCCGTCGGCGGTCACCGGTTCGGCGAGGTCGTCGTCGGCCGCGAAGTCCGCCAGCGTCGCGTCCGGCTCCTCGTCGGCCGCCGTCGACGGGTCGGCTGTCTGTTCCACGTTGGCCTCGGTAGTCCCCGATGCGACACCGTCGTCGGCTCCGCCGTCGACCAGCTCCCGGGACCGCTCGACGACCGCCGGCGGGACGCCCGCCAGCTCGGCGACCTCGACGCCATAGGAGGAGGAGGCCGCGCCCTCGGCGACGCGGTGGAGGAACGTCACGTCGCCGTCCTCCTTCGTCGCGGTGAAGTGCAGGTTGAACACGCGCTCGCGCTCGCTCGCGAGGTCCGTGAGGTCGTGGTAGTGCGTCGCGAAGAGCGTCGTCGCGCCAAGCTCGTCGTGGAGGAACTCCGCGGCGGCGCGGGCGATTGCGCGGCCATCGGCGGTCGAGGTGCCGCGGCCGACCTCGTCGAGAAGGACCAGCGAGTTCGGCGAGGCGTCGTGGAGGATCTCCGTCAACTCGCTCATCTCGCGCATGAACGTCGACTGCCCGCCGGCGATGTCGTCGGAGGCGCCGACGCGGGTGAACACGCGGTCGAGGACCGGCAGCCTCGCGCTCCGGGCCGGGACGAAGCTCCCGATCTGCGCGAGCACGACCGCGAGCGCGACGGAGCGCATGTACGTCGACTTCCCGCTCATGTTCGGGCCGGTGATCACCGCGACGCTGCCCCGCGGGAGGCCGGCGTCGTTCGGGACGAACTCGCCCTGGCGCTCGACGACCGGGTGGCGGCCGGCCTCGATCCGGATGCCGGCGGAGGGGTCTTGCTCCGGGTCGACGATCTCCGGACGGACGTAATCGCGGTCGACGGCGACCGTCGCGAGCGAGCAGAGGGCGTCGAGCTCGGCCAGCGCGTCGGCCAGCGCCTGGATGCGCTCGGTCTCGTCGGCGACGCGGTCGCGGACCTCGGTGAACAGCTCGTACTCCAGCGCGTCCGCGCGCTCGGCGGCGCCGACGATCTCGTCTTCCCGCTCCTTCAGCTCCGGCGTGTAGTAGCGCTCGGAGTTCTTCAGCGTCTGGCGCCGGTGGTAGTCGTCGGGCACCTTCTCGAGGTTCGCGTCCGTCACCTCGATGTAGTAGCCGTGGACCTGCGTGTGGCCGACCTTCAGGGAGTCGATGCCCGTGCGCTCGCGCTCGCGGGCCTCCAGGTCGGCGATCCACTCGCGCCCCTCGCGCTCGGTCGCGCGCAGGTCGTCGAGCTCGTCGTCGAACCCCTCGCGGATGACGCCGCCTTCGGTGATCTCCTGCGGTGGGTCGGGAACGATGGCGCGGTCGAGCAGATCGCGGATCTTCGCGAGCGTGTCGAGCCGGTCCACGAGGTCAGCGAGGTGGTCGGCGTGCGGCTCCGCGGCGGAGTCGTCGCCGTCGTCGCCGCCCGCCGCCGGCACCAGCGCCTCACGGATCTCGGGGACGACGGCGAGTGTCGCGTGGAGGCTCCGGAGGTCGCGCGCGTTCGCCCGGCCCCGCGAGATCCGGCCGACCAGCCGCTCGAGGTCGTAGGCGGCCGAGAGGTGGTCGGCGACGGCGTCGCGGGCGAACGCCCGCTCGGTGAGCTCCTCGACGGCGTCGTGCCGCGAGCGGATGCGCTCGGGGTCGACGAGCGGCCGGCGGAGCCAGCGCTCCAGGCAGCGGCGGCCGAGCGCGCAGGACGTCTCGTCGAGCGTGTCGAACAGCGTCGCGCTCGCGCCAAGCCCGCGGTTCTCGAACAGCTCGAGGCTCCGCTGGGCGGTCGCGTCCAGCCGGAGGTGCTCCCGCGGGTCGTACCGCCGGATGCGCGCGACGTACTCCAGCGGCCCGTCGTCGCCCTGCGTGTACTCGGCGTAGGCCAGCACCGCGCCGGCAGCGCGGAGCTCCGCCTCGCTCCCGAAGCGGTTCTCCGGCGCGGCGACGTACGGCTCGAGCCGCTCGACGGCCGTGCGGTACTCGAAGACGTCGCCCGCCATCGACGACTCCATCCAGCCGGTCTCGGCGTCGGCCGGCGTGAAGGGGGCCGTCTCCGGGCCCGTCAGCAGCTCCGCGGGGTCGACGCGCTCGAGCTCCTCGGCGATGGTCGCCCGGTCGCCGTCCGTCACGAGGCACTCGCCCGTGGCGACGTCGACGGCGGCGAGCCCGTAGCGGTCCTCGTTCGCTGTGCCGGTCCCGCCGGCCGCGTCGGCCGCGCCGGATTCGCGGGCGACGGCGGCGACGTAGTTCGTCGTCCCCGAGTTCAGGAGCTCGTCGTCGACAACCGTTCCGGGGGTGATGACCTCCGTCACCGCGCGGTCGACGAGCCCGGAGGCCTGCTCGGCGTCCTCGACCTGGTCCGCGATGGCGACGCGGAACCCCTCGTCGAGCAGCGATTCGAGGTAGGAGGCGGCGTTATCGATGGGGATCCCCGCCATCGGGTACTCGCCGGTCGAGTCCTCGCGCTGGGTGAGCGTCACCTCGCAGATTCGGGCGACCGCTTCCGCGGCCTCGCAGAAGGCCTCGTAGAAGTCGCCAACCTGGAAGAGGACGAGGGCGTCCTCGTGGGCGGCACAGAGGTCGGCGTACTGGGAGAGCATCGGCGTGAGGTCGTCCCGGACCGCCGCGATTCCGGGCGGCAGACCCGTGACCGTCTCGTGATCCGCCGTAGGCATGTCCCGAACCGGGTCGCCGACGGAAATAAACGCCACGGACCGATTCTCGTTCGGAAATGGGGGTTTTTGCTAGTTGCCGTGTGATTCGGATCGGGTATCGTCGCTGTCGACTCCAGTTGGAACGGTCGGAAAACCTCAGCTGCTGACCGGTTGCACTTATAAATGAGATCGGCTCGCGTCGTGAACGACACCACTCAGCATACCCAGAAAGCCCCAGCCGCTGAGCGGTCGCGCTTATAAACGTGGTCGGCTCACGTCGACGGCGACACCACTCAGCACTCGTAGAAAGCCCCAGCCGCTGAGCGGTCGCGCTGCTCGCTGCGCTCCTCACCCGGCTCACTCGCTCCCTCCGGTCGCTCGTTCGCCGGTATTGCGGTGCTAGCGTCGCAGGGCGTCCCGCTCAGCGGCTGCCCCTTTCAGTCCCGCCCGGGAGTGGTGGCCTGGGCGTCGCTCGCGGCGGCTGGTAGGCGGTCGCGGTGCGGGTGCGGTTGGCGCGCGCGAGCAACGCGTGCGAGGGAGGCCGGCGCCGGCCGAGGCTGGGGAGGGCCGAGGCTTGCGGTAGCTGGGTGGTGCTGTCGCTGTCGTGGTTGCGGTGGCTGTCGTGGTTGCGGTCGCTGTTGCTGTCGCGGTTGCGGTCCTGGCGGACTGAAAGGGCGACGGCCGGTCGCGGTGTAACGGAGTCGCTCCGGCGGCCCCTATCCGCGCGGGCTGTGCGGAGAGCGCGGATATGTCGCGGAGCGACCGCGAGCGGCCGAGGGCTTTCTGGGCGTTTGCGGTGCTGTCGAGCACAGCGGCTTCTGCACCTGTCCAGCTATTCGCGTACGAAGAACGGACAAGGGCGTTCTGGATGTTTGAGTTGCTGGCAAGCGCAGCAGCGGCTGCTCTTTTATATATTCCTTATAAACAAGCGTGTCCGTGGTTTTTCAATCAACTCGCAGGTCGATAGAACACGCTAGCTCTCCGAATATACCAACTTCTCCTCTCAGATCCCAATCAAAACCCAAGCAGAATCCGTATGAGCGGGATGCTTACGGGCGTCGAACCCCTCCCATGGAATGTGGCGCACAAGCAACTCGTCATCGGGCTCGCGGGGACGTTCATCGGGCTGACGGCGGTGCTCGTCGTCTCGGGGATCGTCGTCAACCCCCTCCTGCTGTTCGTCGCGATCCCGTTCGGCGTCGCGGCCTACCTGCTCTGGGAGCACGCCAGCGGCCGGCTCGCTGACCGGATTCGCCAGCGCGCGAGTCGGAGCACCGGCCGCGAGCGGGAACGCGCCCGCCGGCGCGCTCGCGCGAAGCGGAACGGGCAGCGTGCGACCGCCGGGGCGCGGGGAGAGCGCTTCGTCGGCGGTGAAAGCGGCGGACGTGGCAGCGGCGCCGGCGACCCGCGGGACCGCGCACCGCGAGCGAACAGCGGGCCGACGGTCGAGGAGGCGTACGCGACGCTCGGCCTCGACCCGAGCGCCTCCGCGGGCGATGTCCGACGAGCCTACCGCGAGCGGGCGAAGGAGCTCCACCCGGATTCGGCCGACGGCGACGAGGAGGCCTTCAAGGAGCTCACCGCGGCCTATGAGCTGCTCGACGAACGGGTGGAGTAGCAGCCGAACTGGCGGAGTGGCCCGAGCACCGTCGCTCATTTCCCGAAACGACGTCCTCAGTGGTGCTTGCTCCTCGATATTACGCGTGACACGAGTACCCATTGCACGAAAACCGTTATAGGGGTCACTCGCCTACGGACGGGCATGAGCGCTGACCGGTCCGTCCTTCGGCGGGCCATCGAGCGCGGCGAGCAGGACGGTGGCGCCATCGAGTTCAAGGAGCGCCTCACCCGGGAGGTCCACCTCGCGGACGGCCGCATGGAGTCGCTGGCGGCCCAGCTCCGCCACCGCGTCCTCTCGGGCGACGGCGAGGCGACGTACGTCGTCGGTGTCACCGACGACGGCGGCCTCGCCGGGATCAGCCCCGACGTGTTCTCGGAGACCATGGACGTGCTCTCGCTCCTCGCCGAGGAGGCGGGCGCGCACATCGACGACGTCGACACCTGGAGCGTCGGCGACGTCGACGGCGGGGTCGCGGTCGAGCGCCCCGGCGATACCACGGCCGAGCAGGAGGCGAACGGCGACACCGGCCTCGTCGGCCTCGCGACGATCCGCGAGGGCGCCATGCTCGAAACCGACGACGACCACATCGTCGTCGGCACCGCGGGCCACGTCGACCACGGGAAGTCCACGCTCGTCGGCACGCTCGTGACGGGGATGGCCGACGACGGGCAGGGCGGCACGCGCGGCTTCCTCGACGTCCAGCCCCACGAGGTCGAGCGCGGGCTCTCCGCGGACCTCTCGTATGCGGTCTACGGCTTCGGCGACGACGGCCCGGTCCGGATGGACAACCCGCACCGGAAGCAGGACCGCGCGCGCGTCGTCGAGGAGGCGGACCGGCTCGTTTCCTTCGTCGACACCGTCGGCCACGAGCCCTGGCTCCGGACGACGATCCGCGGGCTCGTCGGCCAGAAGCTCGATTACGGCCTGCTTGCGGTCGCGGCCGACGACGGCCCGACGGAGACGACCCGGGAGCACCTCGGGATCCTGCTGGCGACGGAGCTGCCGACGGTGGTCGCCATCACGAAGGTCGACGCCGTCGACGACGAGCGCGCGGACGAGGTCGTCCGGGAGGTCGAATCCATGCTGCGCGAGGTCGGCAAGACGCCGCTGCCGGTCGAGCGCCACGGCGTCGAGGCCGCGGTCGACGAGATCGGCGACTCCGTCGTCCCGGTGTTCCGCACGAGCGCCGTGGAGAAGTCGGGCATCGACGACCTCGACGAGCTGTTCCGTGCGCTCCCGAAGCGCGCGACCCCCGACCGCGAGGAGTTCCGGATGTACATCGACCGGACGTACGACGTGAAGGGTGTCGGCGCCGTCGCCTCCGGCACCGTCAACTCCGGTGCGGTCGAGGCCGGCGACGAGCTCCTCCTCGGGCCGATGCCGGACGGCTCCTTCCGGCCGGTCGAGGCTCGCTCGATCGAGATGCACTACCACCGCGTCGACCGCGCGACCGCGGGCCGCATCGTCGGGATCGCCTTAAAAGGCGTCGACGAGGCGGACGTCAAGCGCGGGATGGTGCTGCTCCCGCGCGAAGCGAACCCCGATCCCGTCCGCGAGTTCGAGGCCGAGGTCGTCGTCCTGAACCACCCGACGCGCATCCAGGAGGGGTACGAGCCCGTCGTCCACCTCGAAACGGCCAGCGAGGCCGCGAAGTTCTCGCCCGCGGGCGGCCGCCTGCTCCCGGGGGACACCGGCCGGACGCGCGTCCGGTTCAAGTTCCGCCCGTACCTCGTCGAGGAGGGGCAGCGGTTCGTCTTCCGCGAGGGTCAGTCGAAGGGCGTCGGCACTGTGACCGACGTGAACCCCGGCGGCAACGTCGACGTCGCGGCCGACGACGACTGAGCGCGTCGCTGGCGAGCCATCCGCGCTCGCCCGGAACCGAATCGTGCAACCGGTCGGCGCTGGCCCGGCGTCCGGGCCGTGGGTTTATGGAGCGAACCCGTGTTTGATGCCACATGCTCGACCGGGAGGAGGCGTGGCGGATCTACCGCGAGTCGCTGCCGATCCTCGTGGTGAGTCTGGTCGGCGGCATTCTCGCCGGGACGGTGCTCGGCACCGACGGCATGCGTGCGGCGTTCACCGACTACCCCGGACTCCTCCTCCTGTTGCCGGCGTTCCTCGCGACGCGCGGGAACGTCTACGGCGCGATGGGCGCGCGGATCTCCTCGGGGCTCCACCAGGGGCTCCTCGAACCCAGATTCAGCCGGGACGACCGCCTGATCGCTGCCGTCGCCTCCTCGTTCGTCAACGGGATCGGCATCTCCGTCTTCATCGGCGTCCTCGCCTGGGTCGTCGTGCACCTGCTGCCCGGCCGCGACCCGGCGCTGCTCGCCGAGCTGGTCCTGATCACCCTCATCTCGGGCGTGCTCACGTCCATCGTGCTCATCGGCGGCCTGCTCCTGCTGGTCTTCGAGGGGTATCGCCGCGGCGTCGACCCGGACAACCTCATCGGCCCCATCGTGACGACGCTCGGGGACGTGTTCGGCGTCGTCTTCCTCTTCGTGGCCGTGACGATCACCGGGAGGGTGCTCTGATGGCGGATCCGCCGGAGAGCGGCCGGAACGCGTGGACCGTCCGGAACATCGTGGCGACGATGTTCCCGCTGCTGATCGTGCTCTCCGGGCTCGAGATGATCTCCGGGATGGTGCTCGAGAGCGTCGAGGAGACGTACCTCACGAACCCGACGCTGTTCGTCCTCGTTCCGGTGATGATCGGCATGGGCGGGAACCTCGGGTCGATCTTCGCCTCGCGGCTCTCGACGCGGCTCCACCTCGGCACGCTCTCCTTCGACCTGACCGACGAGACGCTGTGGACGAACGTCGTCGCCGTCGTCGGGCTCGGGACGACCATCTTCGTCATGCTCGGGCTCGCGGCCTGGGTCGTCGGCCAGGTGATCACGGATTCGCCGCTCCCCATCGTCGACCTGCTGCAGGTGTCGGTCATCAGCGGCCTGCTGCTCACTGGCTCCGCGATCCTGCTGGCGATCGCGGCGACGTACGTCTCCTTCGTCCGCGGCTACGACCCGGACGACACGACGATCCCGGTCGTGACGAACCTCTGTGACATCCTCGGCGTGGTGATCCTCTCGGCCGTCGCCATCGCCGTGCTGTAGGGCGCGCGACCGACCGCGACCGCGACCGCCCGCAACCGCCCGCAACCGCCCGCTCCCACTCGACCCGCCACGACGCGCTATTTAAAAGGGTCCGCGGGCTAGTTCGGGTATGTTCGAAGACCGGCCGGACCGCGACGCGGAGGTCGTGCTCGTCGGCCGCTCCAACGTCGGGAAGTCGACGCTGATGCGGGAGCTGACGGGCCACTCGTTCTCGACGGGCGGCAAGCCCGGCGTGACGCGGCAGCCGAACCACTACGACTGGGCGGGCGAGGACTTCATGTTCACCGACCTGCCGGGCTTCGGCTTCATGTCCGGCGTCGAGGACGAGCACCGCGAGGCGATCAAGGAGAACATCGTCCACTACCTCGAGGACAACGCCGAGCAGATCCTCGCGGGCGTCGTCGTGCTCGACGGGAAAAGCGCCGTCGACATCATCGACCGCCACCGCGAGCGCGGCAACATCCCCCACGACGTCGAGATGGTCCAGTTCCTCCAGGCGAACGGCATCGAGCCCATCGTCGCCGTCAACAAGATGGACAAGGTCGACGACGAGGACGAGCGCCTCGACGCCATCTGCGACCGCCTCGGCTTCTACCCGCCGTGGCAGCAGTGGGAGGGCGAGACGGTCGCCCCCATCTGCGCGAAGCGCGGCTCCATCGGCGCCTTAGAGGAGTGTCTCGGCAACCGCTTCCGCGAGGAGAACCGCGACGACCTCCTGAAATTCGTCTCGTAAGCGTCGCTCGGTTTTTCAGATCTCCGTTCCGACCAGCTGCAGTACCACCGGATCGCCGTCCCGACCAGCTACAGCTCGACCGGCTCCCCGCCCTTATAAACGGCTGCGACGTCGCGAACGGCGGAGATGTCCGCGAGGGGGTCGCTGTCGAGCGCGAGCACGTCGCCCGCGTTGCCCGCTTCGAGGGTGCCGAGGTCGTCGGCGGGGACGGTCCGGGCCGCGACGCGCGTGGCTGACTGGATCACGTCGCGCTCGGCCATGCCGACCTCGTTCGCGAGCAGCTCCAGCTCGAGCGCGTTCTCGCCGTGGGGGATGAGTTCCGGCCCGAGGAAGTCCGTCCCGACGGCGATGGGCACGTCGTCCTCGTACGCGCGCTCGACGGAGTCGAAGTGCGCCTCGCGGGCTTCCCGGGCCTTCTCGAGGCCGTACTCCGGGACGCCGTGGTCCGCGCCCTGTTCGACGAGTCGGTGCATGATCGCCAGCGTGGGGACGAACGTCGCGCCCGTCTCGTGGAACAGGTCGAAGCAGCGCTGGTCGAGGTAGAAGCCGTGCTCGATGGTGTCGACGCCGTTGCGCAGGGCCGACTTGACGCCGCCGGCGCCCTGCGCGTGGGAGGCGACAGGGATCCCGACACGGTGGGCCTCCTCGACGAGCGCCTCGACCTCGGCATCCGTGAACTGGGTCTGGTCCGGCGCGTCCTTCTCGCTGAGGACGCCGCCCGTCGTCATGATCTTCAGGACGTCGACGCCCTGGCGGACCCGCTTGCGGGCCTCCTTCCGGCATTCGTCGGCGCCGTCGGCCAGCGTGCCGACGCCCTGGTCGCTCTTCTCGACCCAGTCGTACGGCAGGAAGTGGAGGTCGCCGTGGCCGCCCGTCTGGCTGATGCTCTGCCCACTCGTGAACACGCGTGGGCCGGGAATCTCGCCCTCGGCGACGGCGTCGCGGAGGCCGAGCGCGGTCGTCGAGCCGACGTCGCGGACGGTCGTGAACCCCGCCGCGAGGAGGTCCCGGAGGTCCGCCGTCGCCCGCGCGGCCCCGAGCTCCGAGGACTCCGTCAGCCAGGTCATCGGCTCCATGTCGCGAACCCCGAGAAGGTGGAGGTGAGCGTCGATGAGCCCCGGCATCGCGACCGGATGCGCCTCGTGGTCGGCGTCAGCGGGCGCGGCGACGTCCTCCTGGGTCCCGACGGCGTCGATGGTACCGTCGTCGGCGACGACGATGCGGCCGGCCTCGATCGGTTCCTCGTCGCGTCCGGTGATAAGTAGATCCGCGTCGATAACTCGCATGCAACCTGGTTTCGGAGGATGCGGGAAATGTGTTTGTGAGGCGGAAACTCGTTAAGAGCGTCGTCGCACGTTTGTGCTTATAAATAGGGACGGCTATCACCGCTTGCGACACCGATCGGCACATCTTGAAAGGCTCAGACGGTGAGATGGTCGCGTTTTGCGTGGTCTGTTTGGGTATCGCCGTGGGCGTCACCACTCAGCATGCCCAGAAAACCCCCAGCTGCTGAGCGGTCACACTTATAATGGTATCAGCTATCTTTGCCAGGGCCACCACTCGGCGCACCCGGAAAGCCCCGGCCGGTGAGAGGGTCGAACTTATAAACAAGATTGGCTATCGTCTTCATCGTCACCACTCAGCATGCCCAGAAAGCCCCAGCCGCTGAGCGGTCGCGCTGCTCGCTGCGCTCCTCACCCGGCTCGCTCACTGCGTTCGCTCGCCGGGTTGCGGTGCTTACGTCGCAGAGCTTCCCGCTCAGCGGCTGCCCCTTTCAGTCCCACCCCGGAGTGGTCGCCGGGGCGTCGCGAGCGACGGTTCTTCGGCGGTCGTCACTCGCCGGCTGTCCGGAGTGCGGTGCGGGGCGGCCGGCGCGCGCGAGCAACGCGTGCGAGGGAGGCCGGGGCGCGCCGATGCTGTGCTGTCCCGGCGCGCCCCGGCCGAGGCTGGGGAGGGTCGAGGTTTGCGGTAGCTGGGCGGTGCTGTCGCGGTGCCGTTGCTGTCGCGGTTGCTGTCCTGGCGGACTGAAAGGGCGCGGCCGATCGCGCCGGAGGGGAGTCGCTGCACCGACCCCTATCCACGCCGGGCGGTGCGGAGAGGCGTGGATATGTCGTGCAGCGACCGCGAGCGGCCGAGGGCTTTCTGGGTGTCTACGGTGCTGTCAAGAGCAATACCGTATAACCTATTCTAGCCCGTGCATAGCGAGCGACCGAGGTCTTTCTGGGTGTCTGCGGTGCTGTCGAGCGCAGCAGCGTCTGCACCTGTGCATCCATTATATAATCAAGAGCGGCCGATGGCTTTCCAGGTGTTTGCGGTGCTGTCAAGTGCAGTAGCGTCTGCACCTGTGCTTCCGGTTTATAAGGAAGAGCAGCCGAGGGCTCTCGAGGAGTTTGCGGTGCTGTGGAGAGCAAGACCGCGTCTTCTGTTTAAATATACCTATAAAATGCGGTCGGAGAGCTTCTGGCTGTCACTGTCAATTCCGGCAGCGTCCACACCTCAAACCTCTGCAAACCGGTCTACAAAACTGCTCAAAAATTCAGCGCCGGTCGCTACTCGTGATCGTGGTCGTGATCGTGGCCGCCGTCGCCGACGACCTCCGCGCCCTCCCCGTCGATCATGTCCATATTCTTCAGGTTGTCCCGTTCCTCGAAGTCGGCGACGGCGGTCATCACGTCCTCCTGGGTGATCGTCCGGCGGTCCTCGGTGAGCGCCTCGAGGACGGCTTCCCGGAGGACCATCCGCAGGTCGGAGCCGGTGAGCCCCTCGGTACGCTCGGCGACCTCGATCGGGTCGAAGTCCGCGATCTGCATGTCGCGGGTGACGACGGTGAGGATGTCCGCGCGCATGTCCTGGTCCGGCTTCGGGAAGTTGACGATCTCGTCGAAGCGCCGCCAGGCGGCGGCGTCGAGCTGGTCCGGGTGGTTCGTCGCGCCGATGAGGAGGACCTCGTCTTTGATCAGCGAGACGTCGTCGATGGACTTCAGCAGGGTGTTGACCGCGCGCTTCAGGGCGGCGTGCTCGTCGGAGCGACGCGTCTTCGCGACGGAGTCGAACTCGTCGATGAAGAGGATACACGGCGACAGGCGCTTGGCGACCTCGAACGTCTTCTCGACGTTCTTGGCCGTCTCGCCCAGGTACTGGCTCGTGATCATCGAGAGCTTCACCTCGACGAACGGGAGCCCGAGCTCGTGGGCGAGCGCCCGGGAGATAGTCGTCTTCCCGGTGCCCGGCGGCCCGACGAACAGCAGCTTCCCGATCTCGCGGAGGCCGATGTCCTTGAGGTACTCGCGGTGCTCGATCGCCTTCACGATCTTCTGGATCTCGCCCTCCTGGTCGCCCGTGAGCACGAGGTCGTTCAGCGTCGTCTCGATCTCCTCGGGCGCGCGGACGTTGACGAGGTCGAGCATCTCGGCGTCCTCCTCCTCGTCGAAGTACTGGTCGAGCAGCGCGTCGATCCAGACGCGGTCCGCGTGGATCGGCCGGTTGTTGTCCCGCGCCTCCGCGTGCGAGACCGGCGCCTCGAGGTCGTCGTCGGCCTCGAGCGCGGCGACGATCGTCGGGTTCGTGCGGATCTGCTCCTCGTCGGCGCGCTCCGCGTACCAGTCCAGCGCCATCTCGGGCTGGGTCAGCGAGATCTCGCCGGAGAACTCCGTGCGCTGGGTGAACAGCTGGTCGGAGACCGCTTCCCAGGGGTGATCGACCCCGGTTGCGGTGCGCGCGTTGCTATTGGTCGCCTTCAGCGGTCGTTCGACGCCGCCGGGGTCCTCCGAGTCCGCATCGCCACCGCTCCAGAAAACCTGCCGAATACGGGGCGGAAGATCGTTCTCGTCGAGGTCGCGTTGCTCCGTGTAGAGGTGCGTCGTCAACACGAACTCGACCACGTCGAGGGCCGGGTCACTCATCTCACACAAATTGGGACGGATGGCGTTTAAGGCCGTCGAACCGCCCACCCGGCGGCAAAAATCCGATCGAGTCGTCCGAGACCGGCGTGCTGCTGGCCGATGCGCGACCTGGTGCTGGCCGATGCGCGACGTCTCCCCCGGTGTTCCGAAACATTTCCCGGTGTTCCGCGGCGTTTCGCGACAACCCCGCCTCCGTTCCCGCTGGTTCCCCCTGCATTTATCATTGTTAAGGCACGCATCTCCACCATGAGTAGCGAAACCACACCGGTCATCGCGGCGGCGTACCGAACACCCCAGGGACGGGAAGGCGGCGTTTTCAGCGACGTTCGCAGCGAGGACCTCTCGGCGACGCTCATCGACCACGTGCTCGCGGAGACGGGGCTCACCAGCGACCACGTCGACGACCTGATGTGGGGGGTCGCCCAGCAGCGCGGGGAGCAGGACAACAACGTCGCGCGCGTCATCGCGCTCCTCTCGGAGCTGGGCGAGGACGTGCCCGCGACGTCGATCAACCGGTGGTGCGCCTCCTCGATGCAGGCGGTCATCTCCGCGTCCGACGCGGTCGCCGCGGGCAACCGCGACTGCGTCATCGCCGGCGGCGTCGAGAACATGTCCCGCGTGCCGATGGACGGCGAGTCGTACGGGCACCTTCACCCGGAGCTCTCGGAGCACTACAACGTCTCCGCGCTCCAGATGGGGATGACCGCCGAGAAGGTCGCCGAGGAGTACGGCGTCAGCCGCGAGGCCCAGGACGAGTACGCCGCCCGGAGCCACCAGCGCGCCGCGGAGGCGACGGACTCCGGCCGCTTCGACGACGAGATCGTCCCCGTCGAGACCGACGGGGGGACCGTCACCGAGGACGAGGGGATCCGCCCGGGCACGACGCCGGAGACGCTCGCGGGCCTCGATCCGGTGTTCCAGAGCGACGGGACGGTCACCGCCGGCAACGCCTCCCAGATCTCCGACGGCGCGTCGCTCACGCTCGTCACGAGCGAGGCGTTCGCGGAGGACCACGACCTCGAGATCCTCGCGGAGGTCGGCACGAACAACGTCGCCGGCGTCGACCCGACCGTGATGGGGATCGGCCCGGTGCCCGCCACGCGCGGCCTGCTCGACCGCGCCGGCACCTCCATCGACGACTACGACCTGGTCGAGCTGAACGAGGCGTTCGCCTCCCAGTGTGAGTACGCCCGCCGCGAGCTCGGCGTCCCGGAGGAGATTTACAACGTCAACGGCGGCGCCATCGCCATCGGGCACCCGCTCGGCGCCTCCGGCGCGCGCCTGCCCGTCACGCTGATCCACGAGATGCAGAAGCGCGACGCCGAGCGCGGGCTCGCGACGCTCTGCGTCGGCTTCGGCCAGGGCGCAGCGATCGAGTTCCTCCGCTAGTTCGCCGGCTCGCCACCTTTTAACAGCCCCTCCCGCGCAGTCACAGCTATGATCGAGACGCTCGGTATCCACGACTCGGTGGCGCAGGTGTTCCCCCCGGAGACCCTCGCGGCGTACCTCAGGGAGGAGGCACCCAGCCCCGATCTCGACGTGGTCGTCGTCGAGGCCGGGGACCGCGACGCGCTCGCTGACTGTGACGCCCTCGTGACGTTCGCGTACGACGAGGCGTTCCTGGCGGCGGATCTCGACTGGATCCACTCCGTCCAGGCCGGCGTCGACCGGTTCCCGTTCGATGAGCTGGAGGCCCGGAACGTCGCGCTCACGAACTCGACGGGGATCCACGGCGACAGCGTCGGCGACACCGTCGCCGGCTACATGCTCTCGTTCGCCCGGCGGCTCCACCGCTTCCGTGACCAACAGCACGACCGCGAGTGGTCGTGGCCCGCCCACGACGAGCCGTTCTCGCTCCGCGGGGAGCGCCTCTGTATCGTCGGGCTCGGCGGGCTCGGCCGTGGTATCGCCGCCCGCGCCGACGCGCTCGGGATGGACGTCGTCGGCGTCAAACGTACGCCCACGCCGGTCGAGGGCGTCGACGAGGTGTACCGCCGCGACCAGCTCCACGAGGCCATCGCGGACGCCCGTTTCGTCGCGCTCGCGGTCCCGCTCACCCCCGAGACGGAGGGACTCGTCGGCGCCGACGAGCTCCACGCGATGCGCGAGGACGCCTACCTGATCAACGTCGCGCGCGGCGAGGTCGTCGCCCAGCAGGACCTCGTCGATGCCCTCGACGACGAGATCATCGCGGGCGCCGCCCTCGACGTCTTCGAGACGGAGCCGCTTCCCGAGGACTCGTCGCTCTGGGACCTCGAGGGGGTGATCGTCACGCCCCACGCGGCGGCCGCGCACCGGGAGTACGGCGAGCGAGTCGGTGCTATCGTGGTCGAGAGTCTGCGGCGACAGGCGCGTGGCGAGGGCTACGCGAACCGGGTTGTTTGAGCTGCAAGATCTATATCATTGGTAGCTATTTGTGTAGATTTGGTTTACAAAGTTTCCCCGGCGAGGTATATCTCGACCGGTTCCGTTTATAAGTTGAATCTCCGGGTGCGGACGCTGTTCCACTGGACGACAATAATCTGGTAGCCCTCGCCCGCTCTTGCTTGTAGACCGGATGGACAGGTGCAGACGCCGCTTCGCTGGACCAGAACAGCATGAAAGCCCTCGGCCGCTCTTTATAAGCAAATTTGAACAGGTGATACGGTCTTGTGCTCGACAGCACCGCCAACATCCAGAAAGCCCTCGGCCGCTCGCGGTCGCTGAGCAGGATATCTGCGCCTCTCCGCACCGCCCGGCGCAGATAGGGCCTGTCTCAGCGACTCCCCTTCGGCGCGACCGGCCGTCGCCCTTTCAGTCCGCCAGGACAGCGACCGCGACGGCAACCGCACCGCGACCGCCCAGCAACCGCACTCCTCAGTCCTCCCCAGCCTCGGCCGGGGCGCGCCGGGACAGCACCGCTCCGGCGCGCCGGGACAGCACCGCTCCGGCGCGCCCCGGCCTCCTCGCACGCGTTGCTCGCGCGCGCCACCGCTGCCGCGCCGCGACCGCCCGCCAGCCGCCGCGAGCGACGCCGGGCCCGCCACTCCTGGGTGGGACTGAAAGGGGCAGCCGCTGCGCGGGACGCCCTGCGACGCTAGCACCGCAACCCGGCGAGCGAACGCAGTGAGCGAACCGGGTGAGGAGCGCAGCGAGCAGCGCGACCGCTCAGCGGCTGGGGCTTTCTAACCATGCCGAGTGGTGTCGCCGGCGACGATGGCCAATTATACCAATAAGAGCGACCGCTCAGCGACTGGGGCATTCGAAGCACACCGAGTGGTGTCACTAGTGGCGACGAGCGAACGTATTTATAGGTGTGAGCGCTCAGCGGCTGAGGCTTTCGAAGCACGCTGAGTGGTGTCATTCGCGTCGACGGCTGATCTGATTTATAAATGTGAGCGCACAGCGGCTGGAGCTTACCGGGCATATCGAGTGGCCTCGCCGTCGACGATAGCCGATCATTCGACCCAGCGATCCGGAACCGACGAAAACACGCAGAACCCGGATACTCGCCGGTTTACGATTTAAAAACGGGCCGGGAGGGATTCGAACCACGGTCGCTCCGCAGGCTCCGCTCCCTGATTCGAACCCTCCCAGCGTAGTGCTGCCGCTCGCGACGTTGCTCGCGGCAGCAAACGGGCCGGGAGGGATTCGAACCCCCGACCGTCCGGTGACTTTCCCCACCACGAAACGTGATCGGGTTAAAAGCCGGACGCTCTCCCTAACTGAGCTACCGGCCCTCGAGTTACCATAGCCACAGGGCACGCATAAGCGTTTACAAAACCGCGCCCCGCCGTCGACCCAAACGGTTTTTCCCGGCCTCTCCCCTCCCATTGGCAATGACCTTCGATCTCCGGACGTTCACGGACCGACTCTGTCGGTTCCCGACGACCGCCGGCCACGAGGCCCCGGCAGCCGAGTGGGTCCGGGACCAGCTCGCCGACCTGGGCTTCGAGACGTACACCTGGGACGCCGACGCCACCCTGCTCGCCGACCACCCCTCCTTCCCCGACGACCTCGACGCGGACGACGTCGCGGGCCGAACCAGCGTCGCCGGCGCGTTCGCCTTCGGCGAGGCGACGCTCGATGGTGACGGAGCCGACGGCGATGCCGCCGATGCCGATGCCGCCGACGCCGCCGACCCCTACCCCACGCTCGTCCTGAACGGCCACCTCGACGTCGTCCCGACCGAACCCGACGAGTGGGACACCGACGCCTTCGAGCCCGAGTGGCGCGACCGCGACGGCGAGCCGACCGCCGACCGCGACGAGGGCGTCACCCTCACCGCTCGCGGGGCAGCCGACATGAAGGCCGGCTTCGCGGCCTGCGTCGGGGCCGCGCTCGACCTCCGCGACGCGGTGGAAGCGGACGACGTCGATCTCGACGCCCGGGTCGTCGTCGAGGGCGTCGCCGGCGAGGAGGACGGCGGCTACGGCGCGGCGACGGCAGCCGCCGCGAACCCGTACCCCTTCGAGCGCGACGCGGCGCTCGTCGCGGAGCCGACCGAGCTCCGCCCCGTCGTCGCCTGCGAGGGGAGCCTGATGGCCGAGCTCGAACTGACCGGCCGGAGCGCCCACGCGGCGACGCGCTGGGTCGGCGAGGACGTCCTCCCGCGTTTCGAGCGGATCCGTGCGGCGTTCCGCGAGCTCGAGACCGAGCGCGGCGAGCGCGTGACGCACCCGCTCTACGCGGAGTTCCCGGTCCCCTGGCCGGTCGTCGCCGGGCGCGTCGAAGCCGGGTCGTGGGCGTCGACGGTTCCGGCAACGCTGACGGCGGCGTTCCGGATCGGCGTCGCCCCGGGCGAAACCGTCGCCCAGGTCGAAGCGGAGTTCCGCGAGCGCCTCGCCGCGGTCGCCGCCGATGACCCGTGGCTCCGCGAGCACCCGCCCCGCTTCGAGCGTTTCTCGGTGCAGTTCGAGCCCGCCGAGGTCGACCCGGCGACGCCCGTCGTCGAGGCCGTCCAGGCGGGCATGCGCGCGACCGACCTCCACGCGACGGAGCCGAAGGGCGCGACGTACGGCGCGGACTCCCGGCACTACATCGAGGCCGGGATCCCGACGGTCCTGTTCGGCCCCGGCACGATCGAGGAAGCCCACTTCCCGAACGAGACGGTCTACTGGCCGGAGGTCGAGGGGAGCCGGCGGACCATCGCGACGGCGGCCGCGGCCTTCCTCGGTGACGACGAGACGGTTGCCGCCGACGTTGCCGCTGCGGTCGCTGACGATGCGGCTCCCGAACGACGGGACGACTGAGAAGCGGCGGTTCCCTGGTCCATCGGGGGCGACAGCCTCGTCCGCGAGGTTCTACTCGTCGTCGAAGGCGTCCCGGAGCGTCTCCGCGACGACCTCGCCGGGCTTCTCGTTGCGCATCGACGCGCGTCGTCGAAGCTCGACGTATTCCTCGACGGGGAGGTCGAGGGTGATGCGGCCGGGGTCCGCGCCGTGTTCGCGGAGGGCTTCCTCGGCGGTCTGGTCGTCGTTGACCGCGGAGGCGACGGCGCGGATTTCCCGGACGGTGAGGTCGTCGTCGAGGATCGCCCAGGCGAGGAGGAGCCGGTCCTCGCCGCCGACGCGAGCGATGTGCTTCGCGGCGGTCGGCGCGATCAGACCACGGGCGACGTGGCGACGGATCGCCTGCGGGAGGTCGTGGACGCGAGCCCACTTCCGGATGAAGGAGACGGAGACCCCGTCGCCGGCGCGCTCGGCGGCCGCCTTGTACGACCCCGTGCCGCGGACGAGCGCTGCGCACGCCGCGGCCCCGCGAAGCATCAGGACGTGGTCGTCGCCGCCGACGTCGCCGGTGGCGAACTCGTGGACCGTCTCGGCGGCCCTGGCGACGCTTTCGGGATCATCGGGGTCGAAGCCGACGGCGTCGGTCGCCCGCTCCCCGGTTATCTCGGGATCCGCGCGGACGACCGGTTCACCGACCGGCGAGCGGCGATCGAAGGGCTGCTCCTCGCTCATACCTTCGCTTGGCTTTCTGCTTCAAAATACCCTCGCCCGTTGGCAGAACTCGCAGGTGTCCCGGGGATCCGGCTAGCTTCCTTTCTTTCGATGACACGACCGTACCGCGAGTTTGTCGGTCGTGGTCGACGCTCGCTCGATCGGCGAGTTACACGTCGTCGCCGACGTCGCCGTCGTCGTCGCCGGCGTCGCCGCCGTCGTCGCCGACGTCGACGAATCGGTCGTAGAACTCGGGGTCGAGGTGCTCGCGTTGCCAGCGCCGGATCGCCTCGTCACCCTGTAGCGCGCCCCAGATCGAGAGGATGGAGGCGAACGCGAGGAGGCCCGGCGCGAGCAGCGCGGCGGCGTCGACGAGGAGGCCCGGCCGGAACAGGGCGAACTCGAACCGCCGGCGGATCCCCGCCAGGTTCGGACCGAAGACGGCCCAGCGAACCAGCAACGGAACCAGCCCGACCGTGAAGACGGGGTACACCACCGCGTTCAGCACGGGGCCGCCCGTGCCCCGGGTGAACGCGACGGCGAAGACGCTCCAGCACGCGATCGACGCGAACGCCCCCGCGATGCGACGCGCCGTTCGGTCGACGCCGTGGTCGAGCGCGCCGAGGCCGAAGAGCAGGACCGCGGCACCGACGTACGCGACGGCGCACGCGATGCCGGCAAGTAGCACGACGGTGACGTGTTCCGCGCGGGTCTGCTTCCGGAAGGACGCGAGGCCGAGGGGGCGCTCCATCTCAGGAGAGCTTGCCGAGCGCCTCGAAGAAGTCCGGGCTCGGTCCGGCCATCCGCATCGGCGGGCCGCTGCGCTCGATCGCGATCTCGACCGGCACCGACAGCTCCTTCGGGTCCCGACCGTCGCTGACGACGACGCCCGTCTCCGCGCCCGTCAGTGTCACCGAGACCGTCCTGTCGAGGGGGACCGCGAGCGGCGGCATCCCTCGTTCCGCGACCATCTCGTTGACGATGATCGTGTCGACGCCGGGATGGACGATCGGCCCGCGCTCGGAGAGGTTGTAGGCGGTCGATCCGGTCGGCGTCGCGACGATGACGCCGTCCGCGTGCCCGCCGGAGTAGAGCGAGCCGTCGACGCGGATCTCGTAGTCGACGCCGCCGCCGCGCCCCCGACGGGGTCCCTGGACGACGATCTCGTTCGCGGCCGGGCTCGACGCCCACTCGTCCGTCCGGGCGACGAGCCGGGGCACCTCGCGAACGGTCCCCTCCCCGGCCTGCAGCGCCTCGACCGTTTCGAGAATGGCTTCCTCGGCGTCGTCGGGCGAGATGGCGTTGAGGAAGCCGACCTCGCCGAGGTTGACGCCGAGGATGGGCGTCCCCCCGGCGTGATGGGCCGCGTAGAGGAACGTCCCGTCCCCGCCGATAGCGACGATGCAGTCGCAGGACTCGAATCGGTCCATTCCGTAGCCGTCGGCGCCGAGCGCCGTCGCCGTCGCCTCGTCCAGCCACACCGTGACGTCGCGGTCGGAAAGGGCCTCTCGGATGTCGTCTGCGAGGTACGCCGCCCGCGGGTTCCCTTTCTGCGCGACGATGCCGACCTGCATACGTCCCGCTTCTCCGGCCCCGGACAAAAACCGTCGGGTACCGTCGGACGCCGGACGGCTGCGGTTGACCGTCAGCCGGCCACCGCCCACCGACCGCTGCGGCCCCTCGACTGCCCGAACGGTTAGTCGCCAGCGACCGTTCCGGGATAAAGGTTCAAACGTGCGGCCCACCTCTTGCAGGGTATGAACGGTCTCGCCGTTCGAGTAAGCCGGTCATTCCCACCATGAGCGACGAGGAAGAGGAGGACTGGTTCGAGCGCGCGGTCAAGGAGATCGAGGAGGGCGGCGAGCCCTCCGAGGAGCTGACGGATCGGGAAACAGCCGAGGCTGAAGCCGCGGCCGAGGAGGAGTCGGCATCCGAAGTTGCGTCCGGGGCCGAACCCGGGGAGACGGCGGCCGAACCCGAGCGGGAGGCTGCGGACTCGGAGGAACCGGACTGGGCGACGGACGTCGAGGAGACGTTCGGGAAGCGGCGTTCGGGCGAGGAATCGGAGCCCTCCGAGGCGGAGTTCGGCGGACTGGCTGGGCCGCCGGCGGACGAGGAGGAGCCATCCGAACCGGCGGGCGACTCGAGCGGCGAGACACAGCCGCCAGGCGGCGAGTCCGAGGAAGCCGGCCCGTTTGGCGGTGAAGCCGAGGAACCCAGCCCGTTCGGTGGCACGTCCGGCGAACCCGAGCAAGCCGGTACGGGCGGCGGCCAGCGCGACGAGTTCGGTTTCAAGGCCCTCGGCGAGGAGGAATCCGGGGAGGCGGAATCCGGGGAGCCGGGGACGCCCGGCGGCCGGGCGGACTTCGGGGGTCCGCGGGATTCCAGCTTCGGTGGCGGTGGCGGCGGGGAGCTGAGCGGGGGTGAGACGCCGTCAGTCGGCGGCGACGAGTTCGGGTTCGGCGACTTCGGCGAGGGTGGCGGCGGTCCGACCCCGTCGACCGACCTCGACGAGGAGGAGTTCGAGTCCGAGATCGACCGCATCGAGATCGGGATCGAGGGGCTCGACGACATGATCCTCGGCGGCGTGCCGGAGCGGTCGCTGATCACGACCATCGGCTCGGCCGGGACGGGGAAGACGACGTTCGCGCTCCACTTCCTCCACGAGGCGCTCCGCGCGGGCGAGAACGCGGTGTACATCACCCTGGAGGAGAGCCGCGAGGCCATCCTCTCGACAGCGGAGGAGAAGGGCTGGTCCTTCCGGGAGTACGAGGAGGAGGGCCTGCTCGCGGTCGTCGCCATCGACCCCATCGAGATGGCGAACTCGCTGGCGTCCATCCGGAACGACCTCTCACGGCTCATCGACGAGTTCGGTGCCGAGCGGCTCGTCCTCGACTCCGTCTCGCTGCTCGAGATGATGTACGACCACCCCGCGAAGCGCCGCTCGGAGGTGTTCGACTTCACGCGCTCGCTGAAGGAGGCCGGGGTGACGACGATGCTCACCTCCGAGGCGAGCGAGGACAACCCCTACGTCTCACGCCACGGCATCGTCGAATACCTGACGGACGCGGTGTTTATCCTCCAGTACGTCCGCCCCTCCGACTTCCGCGAGACGCGACTCGCCGTCGAGATCCAGAAGATCCGGGATGCGAACCACTCCCGGGAGACGAAGCCGTACGAGATCACCGACGAGGGGATCTCGGTCTATCAGCAGGCGAACATCTTCTAATTCTGTGGTTTTGCAGTTGGTTGAACTGGTGCAGACGTTGCTTCTCTCGACGGCACTGCAACCATCCAGAAAGCCCTCGGCCGCTCTTGTTTATATACTGAATGCTCAGGTGCAGACGCTGCTGTGCTCGACAGCACCGCAAACACCCAGAAAGCCCTCGGCCGCTCGCGGTCGCTGTCCTCGAAAATCGGAGATTTTCGGGCTCCGAGAAATCTTCGATTTCTCGCGAAGCGACATATCCGCGCCTCTCCGCCGCGAAAGACGGTCCGGGCTGCCTGCAGTGGCGGGCTGCCGGGCTGCGACTTTCTGGCCTTCGTTCACTGCGTTCACGAAGACACCGCCCGGCGCGGATAGGGGTCGGCTCAGCGACTCCCCTCCGGCGCGACCGGCACTCGCCCTTTCAGTCCGCCAGGACAGCGACCGCGACAGCAACAGCACCGCGACAGCAACAGCACCGCGACAGCAACAGCACCGCGACAGCAACAGCACCGCGACAGCACCGCACAGCAACCGCGATTCCTCAGCCCTCCCCAGCCTCGACCGGGGCGCGCCGGCACAGCACCGCTCGGCGCGCCACGGCCTCCCTCGCACGCGTTGCTCGCGCGCGCCACCGCACCCGCGCCGCGACCGCTCGCCAGCCGCCGCGAGCGACGCGCCCGGCCACCACTCCCGGGCGGGACTGAAAGGGGCAGCCGCTGAGCGGGACGCCCTGCGAAGCTAGCACCGCAACCCGGCGAACGAGCGAAGCGAGTGAGCCGAGAGGAGCGCAGCGAGCAGCGCGAGCGCTCAGCGGCTGGGGCTTTCTGGGTGTGCCGAGTGGTTTCGATAGCGACGATAGCCAAGTTTGTTTATAAGTGCGAGCGCTCAGCGGGTGGGGCTTTCTGGGCATGCTGAGTGGTTTCGCAAGCACCGACAGCCGAATTTGTTTATAAAAGCGACCGCTCGGCGGCTGGGGCTTTCTGGGGGTGCCGAGTGGTGTTGCTCGCGACGACGCCCGTTTTCATTTATAAGTGCGACCGCTCGGCGCCCGGGACTTATCACGTGTGCCGAGTGGTGTCGCCAGCAACGATACCGTTTCACGCGTCGTCAGGAGCGACGTAGAAGTAGCCGACGCGCGTCTCCCGAAATCGCCGGCCCGATTCAGCGAAGCTCTTCCAGGCGGCGGTTCCCGATCAGGCTTATCGAACGACCGTCACGGGCATATCCGCCTTCCGCATGACGCCCTCGGCCACGCTGCCGAGGACGACGCGCTGGAGCCCGCTGCGGCCGTGGCTGCCGATGACGATCTGGCCGACCCCCTCGTCCTCGGCGACGTCGACGATGGTGTGGGCGGGGCGCCCGACCTCGATCTTCGTCTCCACGTCGCGGTCGACGGACGCGGCGCCCTCGTCGAGGACGTTTTCGGCGCGCTCGCGGGCACCGCTGTACCACTGCTCGACGGCGTTCGGGAAGCCGCCCTCCGCGCCGGCCGTCGCGTCCGCCGGGTTGACGACGTGCAGCAGCGTCAGCTCCGCGTCGGGCCACTCGTCGGCGGCGAACTGGAGTGCTTGCATCGACAGCTCCGACCCGTCGAGCGGGACCAGGATTCGTTTCGACATGTGAGAACGTTCCTGCAGCCACACTTAAAAAGGAACTCCCCGTTTCGGGCGACCGGTGTCAGCGCGACGGCAACGACCGACCCGACGGGGAGCCCGTTCGCCAGGGCGGCGTCCGGAGGTCGGCGACGGCGTCGACCCGATAGGTTGGGTCGTGCTCGATCGCGACGTCGTCGCTGGCGCGGTCGGCGCGGTCCGCGGCCCAGACCGAGTGGAGCCCGGCCGCGGCCGCGCCCGCGACGTCCGAGTCGATCGAGTCGCCGACGTGGACGGTCGTTTCGGGCCTCGCGTCGAGGGCGTCGAGCGCGCGCTCGAAGGGCGCCGGCGAGGGCTTCGCCGGGAGCTCGTCGCCGGCGACGACGGTCGTCTCTATCCAGCGGTCGAGGTCGACGGCGTCGATCTTGCGTTGCTGGGCGTCCGGTGCGCCGTTGGTGACGATCCCGAGCCGGTGGTCCGCCGCGAGCGCGTCCAGCGTCTCGGCGACGCCCGGCCGGAGTTCGACGTTCGACTGGTCGCGCTCCTCGTCGAACGCGTCGGCGACGGCGCGGCCGAGGTCCGGGTCGTTCCCGCGGTCCGCGGCGAGGGCGGCGAAACACTCCGCCCGCAGCTCCGCCATCGACTCCGTCTTCTCGGCGAACTCCTCGAAGCGGCCGTAGTAGGCCTCGACCGGGAACAGCTCCTCCACGCCGACAGTTTCGAAGCTGGCCTGGAGCACCTCGCCCGGCGACCGGCGGTACTCAACTAGCGTGTCGTCGAGGTCGAACAGGACCGTCTCGATGGCCGGGGCGGCGTCGTCCGCGGGCGACGCGTCGTCCGCAGGTGGTGTCGCCGGCATCGCTCAGTCCCCGTGTCGCGTGACGCACTTCGAGAGCCCGATCAGCTCGACGGGCTCGGAGTTGTCCGGCGAGTAGACGACCATCTGGCCCTTCTCCATGTACGGGACCTTGCCCGCGAGGTTCGAGGGGATGTTGACGCTGGAGATGGCGTCCTCGTCGCCGAGGTTCAAGACGATCTTCGTGTTGATCTGCTTGAAGACGGACTCGGCGATGTCCTGCGGGTCCTGCGTAATGAGGAACAGGCCGAGCCGCTCCTTCCGCCCCTGCTTGGCGGCCTCGGTGAACTTCTCGATCACCTTCCGCGCCTGCACGTTGTCCGCGTCCGTGAGGAAGTTGTGGGCCTCGTCCATCCCGACCAGGAGGGGCGTCTCCTTGATCCGGTCGCTCGCGGGGTCGTTCGACAGCTTGTCGTCGATGAGGAACGCCGACGTCGCGAGCACGATCATCTCCTTCACCCGCGAGGTCGGGAGGTGGTACGTCGGGATCACGGTCAGCCCGCCGGGCCGGACGAGGGTGTGGTCCAGTTCCGTAATCGGCTTCGCGTCCTGGTCGAACACGCCGCTCGGCACGCCCCGGACCCGGCGCTTCACGGCGTCGAAGGTCGCCTCGTGGATCCGCCCGGACTCGTCGAGCTCCTCCTTCAGCGCCGGGTCGTCGAGGTAGGAGACGAACTGCTCGTACGTGCCGTCGTCGCCGTAATCGCGGAAGAACCGGTTGATGAGCGTCAGCAGCGCGGGGTACTGGTTGTCGTTGAGGCTCGACCCGGCGACGAGCCACGGCATGTCCTGCACCAGAGAGAACGGGATGGTGAACTCCACCTGCTCGGCGCGGTGGCCGTTCCCCGGGTACGACGCGTTCGCGACCGCGGGCACGAGCGCGACGGTGTCGTCGTGGCCGCCGTACGCGACGTTCTCGCGCTCCAGCCGGCGGGCGAACTCGTCGTCCAGGTCCGGGTTGTCGTCGTGCATCTGCGCGTACTCGTCCTGCGGGTCGAACTGGACGACCGCCATTCTGGCCTCGCGGCCGTCGTCCATCGGATACGTCCGCTCTTTGTCGAGGTACTGCCGGAGGATGTTCTTCGAGCCGTGGGTCTTCCCGGCCCCGGTTCCGCCCGCGACGAGCGTGTGCCGGAAGACGAGCGGGTCGCCGTCGGTGTAGTCGTCCGTCACGCGGTAATCGACCGTCGGCGGCTCCGCCGCGGTCCGGACCTTCTCCCCGCCGACGGAGAGGTGGCCGACGAAGACGCCCTCCTCCGGGATCTTCAGCCCGGTCTTGATCTCGGCGGCGTCGCTGGCCTCCTCGGCGACGGCGCCCGGCTTCGGGACGCGGTCGGTCATCCGTCGCGTCAGGTCGTCGTCCTCGCCGGAGATGACCGCCACGGGCTCGAGGTCGGCGACGAACTTGTAGTCGCGCTCCTCGAACTCGTCGCGGCGCATCTGTCGGCGGGCGTGGATCTCCGTCGCGTCGTCCGACTGGAACTCCTGGGCGTACTCGAGGCCCGTGATCCGGCAGAACAGGCGCTCGCCGTCCGGATACGGCACGAGCAGGTACTTCCCCAGCCGGACCGACTCGCGGTTGTCCGTCGTGATGAACGCCCGGAGCGTCGTCTCGTCCTCCTCCTCGGACACGCGGAGCCCCTGCGAGACGGAGATGACGCCGACGCCCGCGTCCTGCCCGGTCGCCTCCGCGGCGAATCGCTCGAAGCTGTCAGCCGCGTCGTCGTCGCGCTCGGCGGTCGCCGGGTTCGCTCCGGATCCGGATCCGGAGCCGGATCCTGCGTCGTCGGCGGCGACGTCGCCCGCCTCGTCGAAGTCCGGCACCGAGTCGATGACCTCCGCGCCGTCGTCGGTCGGGGCGTCGGCCGTCTCCGCGGCCTCGTCGGTCGCGCCGGCGTCAGTGGGCTCACCGGCACTCTCCGTGGTGTCGTCGGCGTCGTCGGCCGAGTCGTCCTCGGAGAAGTCGGTGAAGTCCTCGAGAGTCATGGTTGCCACACGACCGCGCACGGGCAAATCGCTTTCCCCACGTCCGGCGCGCCGCGGGCGGCGCTCTGGCCCGAGGAGAGGGACGACGACCGAGCCAGTGGGATTATCCCCCTTGGTCGTGTTCTCACGGTAGTGAAATCCAACGACGTGCTCGACGAGTGGGCGGACCGGTCCGGGGCATATTCGCCGGACTACTACGCCTACTACGGGCCGGACGAGACCAGCGAGCGCGTCCGCGCGCTCCTCGACGAGCGCGTCGACACGACGGACCCGGTACTCGAACTCGGCTGTAGCTCAGGTCGGCACCTGCGACACCTCCAGGAGGAAGGCTACGACGACCTCCACGGCATCGACGTCAACGCCGACGCGTTCGAGGTGATGGTCGAGGAGTACCCCGAACTCGCGCACGCGATGCGGTTCTACGCCGACCCGATCGAGGAGGTGGTCCCCGACTTCGACGACGACGCCTTCGGCGCCGTCTTCTCGGTCGAGACGCTCCAGCACGTCCACCCGGAGAACGAGTGGGTGTTCGACGAACTGGTCCGGATCGCCGACGACCTCATCGTGACGGTCGAGCACGAAGGTCCGGGCGACGCGGAGGCGACGGACGCGGAAACGGCGGACACGGAGGCGACGGACGCGGAGGCGACGGCGGCCGAGGCGGCCGAGGCGGTCAACTACGTGCACGACGAGTTCCCGCTGTACTACCGCGACTGGAACGCCGTGTTCACGGACCGCGGCTGCGAGCAGGTCGCCGTCGCGGAGCTCGACCGGGATACGTTGCGTGCGTTCCGCCCGCCGGACGCCTGAGTCGGAAACGCCGGTGGTGAAAGACCTCGAGGCCGTTTTCGTGGCTAACTCCGCTTTTGAGTGTGGCGGTTGTTTTTGTCGATGGAGAGGCGTCCACTCGGAACGTGCCCGGCCGCTCTTGTTTATAAATTGAATGTGCAGGTGCAGACGCTGCTACACTAACTCGCAACAGCCAGAAAGCCCTCGGCCGCTCGCGGTCGCTGTCCTCGAAAACCGAAGATTTCTCGCGACGCGACATATCCGCGCTCTCCGCCGCGAAAGACGGGCCGGGCTGCCTGCAGTAGCGGGCTGCCGCGCTGCGACTTTCCGGCCTTCGCTCGCTTCGTCGCCGGCCCGCACCGCATCGTCGCGCCACCAGCCACCCTCGCGCGCGTTGCTCGCGCGCGCCGGCCGCCCCGCACCGCACGCCGGCCAGCCGGCGGACGTCGTCGGCGCCCCAGCCGCCGTGAGCGACGCCCGGCCACCACTCCCGGGCGGGACTGAAAGGGGCAGCCGCTGCGCGGGACGCCCTGCGACGCTAGCACCGGAGCGGCGAACGAGCGACCGCAGGGAGCGAGTGAGCCGTGAGGCGCGCAGCGAGCAGCGCGAGCGCTCAGCGGCTGGGGCTTTCTGGGTGTGCTGAGTGGTGTCTCCAGCAATGACGACCGACTCTATTTATAAGAGCGACCGGTCAGCGGCTGGGGCTTTTCTGGGTATGCCGAGTGGTGTCAGAAGCGACGACGACCTATTCTATTTATAAGCACGACCGACTCAGCGGCTGGGGCTTTCTGGGCATGTTGAGTGGTATCACCGGCTTGGAAGGTAGAATCTGTTTATAAACGCGCGCTAAAGCGGCTGGGGCTTTCCGTGTGCGCCGAGTGGTGTCGTCGCTTCCGATACGCAATCGCCCGACCCCCGGCGTTCACTCTTCAACTCGATCGGCTTCCAGCTCGGCCTGCTCCATCGCGTAGGCGATGGCGTTGACGTCGTCGCCCTCGTCGGGCACGGCTTCCTCGTAGGCCGCCATGAACGTGACGGCGACGTGGTAGGCGTTCTCCCGGCCGTGGACGCGAGCGATCGGTTCGGCGTCGAGCAGTTCGTCGACGTTGCCCCGGACGAGGCCGACGCGCCACTCGTGGGTGTCCGCGTGCGGAACGTTCGGCTCCGTGGGGAGGATGTGGACCGCGCGCTCGCGGTCCTCGCGCACGAAGAGGGTCGGGTCGCGCGGGTCGTACTTCTCGACGATCAAGTCGTGTTCGCGGACCTCCGTCCACGAGTCGGGGAGCGGCCGGGACCGAGATGCCGCTTCCGAATCGGCGTCGCCCCCCTGGCTCCCGCCCTCGCTCGTCGCCTCGTCGTCGGTCATGACTCGGCTTTCGGCGGGCCCGCGCGTAAGCATGATGGCCGGGATCCGGAGACCGCTGCTTTCGCGGGCTGCAACCGTCAGTTAACCCGAGTTTAATTCGGCTTAAATCGGCTTTAGACGCCCTCAAACAACTCAAATCCGGGTTCAGGGGAATATGGGTTAATATGGGTCTCGGCCATTGACCCGAGTGCAATGAACGCAAAGAAGCTCACCGTCATCGCGGTCGTCGCGCTGGTCGCCGTGTCCGGCGTCGGCGCCGCGGTCGGCGGCGCGGCACCCGCGGACGCGTACAGTTCCCAGGAAACGCCCGGCGACGATGCCCCGGGTCAGGGCGACGACGCAGGCGCTGACGAGGCGGACGCTGACGACGCGGACGAGAACGACTCCGACGAGGCCGACGACGAGCAGGGCGCACCTGACGAGGCCGCAAACGAGTCCGAGCGCCCGAACGAGTCGGGTGACGCAGGCCCGCCGAGCGACATGCCCGAGCAGGCGCCCGATCACGTCTCCGAGATCCACGAGACGATCAACGCCTTCCTCGACGGCGAGATCGACAACCTCGGCGAGGCCATCAACGGCATCGTGACGCCGGGCCAGGATGACGTCGGCGCGGAGGAGGCCAACGAGTCGGACGAGAACGAGACTGACGACGACGAGCTCTCGATCAACGTGGTCGAGGGCGAGGCCGCCCCGAACGAGACGGTTACCCTCTCCGTGACCGACGCGAACGGCTCCGCGGTCGAGAACGCGACGGTGACGGTCAACGGTGAGGACGTCGGCACGACGAACGCCGACGGCCAGATCACCGTCGACTTCCCGGACAGCGACGAGGTTGAGGTCGAAGCCGAGTACGAGTCCGAGAGCGACGACGAGGCGGTCGAGCTCGAGGGCGAACACGAGTTCGACTTCGAGGACGACGCTGAGGAGGACGACGAGGACGCTGACGACGATGACGAAGACGACGAGGACGACGACGAGGAAGAGGAGACTGAAGACGACGACACCGAGGACGACTCCGACAGCTAACGTAGCTGTCGACCGGTAGTTCTTCAGGTACACGATACAACATTTTACACACAATGACACGCAAAACCACGAACATCGACAGGCGGACGTATCTCCAGGCAACCGGCGCTGCGGCGCTCGGAACGACCGCGCTGGCCGGCTGCATGGGCGAAGCGACGGGCACGCTCGCGACGAAGGTGTCCGACCAGCCAAGCGACATCGACGACTTCGAGGAGCTGATCGTCGAGATCGTCGGCTTCTGGCTCGGCCCCGCCGGCGAGGACGGCGGCACCGAGAGCGGGACCGAGGAGGGCACCGAGACCGAGGAGGGCACCGAGAACGACGACGGGACCGACGAGGAGGACGGTCGCGAGTACTTCGAGCTCGACGAGCCCCAGCAGGCCGACCTCGTGCAGCTCCAGGGCGAGAAGACGCAGCTCATCGACGAACGCGAGCTCGCGGTCGGCGAGTACGGCTACCTCCAGCTCGACGTCGGCGCCGTGAACGGGACGCTGAAGGACGGCGGCGAGCCGGAGGTCGATACCCCCGGTGAGGCCCCGATCACGTTCAACGAGCCGTTCGAAATCCGCGAGGACACCCGGACGAGCTTCACCGCCGACTTCACGCCGGTCAAGCGCGGCCAGACCGGGAAGTACGTGATCCAGCCGGTGCCCGAGGAGATCGAAGTGACGTACAGCTCGGCGGAGTCGACCGCGACGACGGACGCGTAACGCGGTCCCCGGGCGACGCTCGGCCCGTTCGCTTTTTGTTTATTATCCCCATAGCGACGGCGCCGTCGCCGTCGACACCACCACGGGTCTCCGACGGTTTTTACCCGATGACGACCCAGTAGTCGGTATGACACTCGACCGGTATGCCGACGCCATCGCCGACCTCGACCCCGCCGACGGCGAGGTCGAGACCGCAGAGCTGGTCGTCACCGACGACGTCCTCGTGAAGGCGTTCGCTCTCGGGCCGGGCGCCGAACTCGACCCGCACGAACACGCCGACGCGACCAACGTCTTCCACGTCGTGGAGGGCGAACCGACCGTGATCCGCGAGGACGACGAGGAGCAGCTCAGCGCCCCCGCCGTCGTGCTCAACGAGCGCGGCGACGCGCACGGCGCCCGCAACGAGACCGACGAGCGCGCGGTGTTCACCGCCAGCCTCTGCCCGCTTCCCTGATGGACGGCGAGATCGACCCCGACGAGCTGGCCGACCTGCTCGACGCAAACCACGACCTCCGGATCGTCGACATCCGCTCGCAACGCGAGTTCGACCGCGGCCACATCCCGGGCAGCGAGAACATCCCGTTCCCGGAGCTGACGACCCGCGTCGCGGAGCTGGACGGTGCCGACCGGATCGTCACCGTCTGCCCCCACGGGATCTCCAGCCGGCAGGCGGCCCAGCTCATCGGATCGTACACCGGCACCGTCGACGCGCACGTCGAAAGCCTGCGCGGCGGCCTCGAGGCCTGGTCCGGGTCGCTCGAAGCTACCGAAACCCCCGCGGAAAGCCCCGACGAAGGGCCGGAAGCGCCGTTCTAGGCGCAGGTGTCGCCGTTCGCGGCCTGCCGCCCTCGCACTAGCGCCCGGATCGACCGCTCCGACTCGCCAGCAGCGACGCGGCCAGCAGTGCGACCGCGGCGACGGCCGGCCCGAGGCCGGGGATCGCCCCGTCCGACGCTGTCCGCGTCGTCGACGGTTCCGGTTCGGTGACCGTGATCGTCCGACTCCGATTACCGACGGTGATGGTGACCTCACCGGCGGTTTCGAGGGTCAGATCCCGCCGGAAGACGGTCCGGTCTTCGGCCCCCAGCCGGATCGGCTCGAGGACCGTCCGCTCCCCGTCGACCGTGAGCGTGACGTTCGCTTTCCCGGGTATCGTGGCGTCGTTCCTCGCGATCCCGCTTACCCGCACCGTCTCGCCGGCGGTGATCGTCTCCGGCTCGACGGTCAGGTCGCTCACCGTGAGCGGCGCGGGCTCGCTGACGACGACGGTGAGCCGCTGGCCGTCGGTCTGCACCTCGTACTCGCCCGGCTTCTCGAACGTTCTCTCGAAGGTCTCGACCGTCGCGTTGCCGGCGTCGAGCCGGCCGGTCCGCGTCGCGACCGCCTCGCCGTCGACGACGAGGGACAGGTCGTACTCGCCGGTCGTGCCGCCGGTGTTTTCGACGGTGACGGCGACGCGGAGCGTCTCGCCCGTCACGAGCCTGACCGGGTTGCGGTCGATCGATCGCGTTCCGAACTCGCCGGTCGCGACGACCGCGTCCGGATCGTCGATGGAGAAGACGATGCGGGCCGGCTGCTGGCCGAACGCCTCGTTGTGGGTCTCGCGGTCCCAGGCGCTCGCCGTCGCCTCGGTCGTCGTGAGACGCTCCGCCTCGTCCGTCACGGACGTCGTACTCGCGTCGGCGACGGCGCCGAGGACGTCCTCGTTGCGGATCGGGTCGTCGTGGGCGTTCATGTCGCGGAACACGCTCGTCAGCGTCCGGGAGCTGTCCGTCGCCAGCCGGATCCGGCGGTCGATATCGCCGGCGACGAGCGCGCCTTTCGTGTACTGGGCGTTGTTCTCCCACGTGCCCGGGTCAGCGAGCACGGCCGAGGCCTGCGGGTCCGCCTCGCCCCGCGCGAGAACGTCACGGAACGCGTCGAAGCCGATCCGGTTCCGTTCGAGGGGGAGGAGGGCGGCGTAGTAGGTGGCCGTCGCCTCCGTGAACCACTTCCCGGACGTCGCGGTCCGGAAGCCCTGGCGAGTGTGGACGTACTCGTGGACCCAGACGTTGTCCGCCGTCGCCAGCCGCTCGGTGTCCCGCACCCAGGCGTCGGTGTCACCGGTCTGGAGGCCGCGGACGCCCCAGCCGACCCGGCTCGTCGGTGCGGCGATCAGGAACACCGTCGAATCCCGGTCGCCGACCTGGAGGGCCCCCGCGGCGTGCCCGAGCGATTCGAAGATGGCGTCGGGCGACTCCTCGAGGTCGGCTGCGTCCGGAACGATCAGCCGGAACTCCTGGCCGTTCGCCTCGTGCGTGTACGTCTCGTGGTCGCCGAGGTACGCCATCGCCTCGCTCGCGGCGCCGTCGCCGTCGACGACGTTCCGGCGTTCGACGGTCGGTTGAGTACCAATCCAGGCATATCCGACGCCGATCCCGGGCGGCCGCACGATGGCCCAGTCGCCGACGTCGACGAAGAGGTAGTTCCCCTCGCCCGCCAGCGGCCCGCCGTCCCGCGTCGTCTGATTGGCCGGCATCCGGTACTCCAGCGTCGGCCCGTCGGTCTCGCCGTCCCAGACCCACTCGCCGTCCTGCTTCGTGAAGCCGGTCGCCTCGACGTTTTTCGCCTGACTCGGGAGCGACAGCCGGAGCTCGGTCACCCGGTCGGGCATGGTCACTCGCGTGGTCACCGCGTACTCGCCGTTCGGCGACGCCTGCCGCAGCGCGTTGCGGAGGTGGATCCGGTCCCCGTCGGACGCTGCTGACCGTGGGCGAGCGGCGTGGCCCGCGGCGAGCGACTCGCCGCCCTCGCGGATTCCGTCGCTTTCGACGTCGCTCTCGACGTCGCTGGTCGGTGCCTCGATCACGTCGGGTGCGCCGCCGTCGTCGACGCCGGCGGCCTCGGTGCTGCCAGCCGCCAGCGAGCCGGCGTCCGGAGCCGTGCCGGCCGGCATCGCCAGCACTGGCGCCGCGAGGACGCTCGACAGGAGGAGGGCCGCGACGGCGAGTGCCCGGAACGATGGTCGCATGGTCGTCACCTCGGACGCGAACGGGTTCAAATCCCGGGTCCTGGCAAACCCGAAACGTTGTCGGGTGATGATCGGGAGCGACGATCAGGAGCGGCGGTCGGGAGCAATGATCGACGGCGCTATCGGCGGTGGTATCGACGCCGCTATCGGCGGTGGTATCGACGCCGCTATCGGCAACGCCGTCGCTCGCGACGTTGCGGAATGAAAAGCGCTCGACGGTGGGTGGTTAGGTGATGGTCACGCGACGTTGAACCCCTTGTCGCGGAGGAACTCCTCCACGCGTCCGGAGTGGTTCCCCTGCAGCTCGATGGCGCCGTCCTCGACGGTGCCGCCGCAGGCGAACTTGGACTTCAGATCCGACGACAGCGAGTCGAGATCGACGTCCTTGGGGTCGAATCCTTCGATGACCGTTACCTCCTTGCCGTATCTGCGCTCGTCGATGCGGATGCTGATCTGCTGAGACTCTTTGGCGACGTCCTCGCAGACGCAGAGTTCCTCAGGCAGCCCACACGTCGAGCAGACCTCAGACATTACAGTTAGTTGCTACTGGATGGCGGTATTAAATAGTGTCGGGAAGCCCCGGTAGCGAGACACCACGCCCGGCTCTCTCCGGGTCCCGGCAGGGCGACCCGAACCGAAGCAGTGGAACGGCTACTCCCCGCGACGAGTCGCGGCAGTCGTCGTGGCAGTCGTCGCGGCAGTCGTTGCGGCAGTCGTCGCGGCGCTCGTCGCGGCAGTCGTCGCGGCGCTCGTCGCGGCAGTCGTCGCGGCGCTCGTCGCGGCCACCCGGCCCCGCTGCCCCTGAAAAACGTCGGCGCCGCCGCTCACGGGCTATCGATGTCACGGCGGCCGAGCCAGGCCCCTACCCGGTGGTCGACCGACGTGACGAGGGTATTTCGCCTCGGCGGCGGTTTGAAGCTTTCCCGTCGCAGGGGGGTTTATAAATGGACCGCCGGACCGCCGCACTCAACGGCTCTCGTCGGCGGCGAGCTGCGTCGGGTTCACCGCTCCCGGCCCTTCTCCGACGTCGTAGCCGCGCCGGAGGGCGTCGGTCATCCCGCGGGTCGCGGCGGCCACGGCGCCCCGGAGCGGCTCGCCCCGGGCGAGGCGGGCGGCGATCGCGCTCGACAGCGTGCAGCCCGCGCCATGGGTCGCGACAGTGTCGACGCGCGGGCCCTCGAAGCGAGCGACCTCCGCGGTGTCGGGGTTGTCGGCGGCGTCGGGGGTTTCGGCGGCGTCGTCGGCGTCGTCGGCGTCGTCGGCGTCGTCGGCGTCGGCCTTGCGCTCCGCCAGCGCCTCGGAGAGGACGAGCGTGTCGACGACCGTCTCGCCCGACAGGTGGCCGCCCTTGACCAGGGCGGCGTCGGCGCCGAGATCGACGAGCTCGCGACCGGCCGCGGCGGCGTCATCGGGCGTGTCGACCTCGCGGTCGGTCAGCACCTCGGCCTCGTCGGCGTTCGGCGTCACGAGCGTGGCCTCGGCGATCAGGTCATCGTAGGCCGCCTCGGCCTCGGGCGGGAGGAGGCGGTCACCCGTCGCCGCCACCATCACCGGGTCGACGACGGACCGGCCGTCGAAGTCGGCGAGGGCGTCGGTGACCGTCTCGACGATCCCCGCCGTCGCGAGCATCCCGGTTTTGACGGCCTCGACCGCGAAGTCGTCGAGGACGGCGTCGAACTGGGCGGCCACGTGGTCCGCGGGTAGCGGGTTCACGTCGTGGACGGCCTCGGTGTTCTGGGCGGTCGTCGCTGTCACGACCGAGGTCCCGAACACGTCGTGGACGGTCATCGCCTTCAGGTCGGCCTGGATCCCGGCGCCACCGCCGCTGTCGCTACCCGCGACGGTGAGCGCGACGGGCGTCGAGACGGGGTCGTATTCGTCGGTCATATGCGTCACCTGGTCGATGGGGGATATTAAGAGGTGATATTCTTTGTTAATCCTTCGGCGTGGACTCGGTTCGGTCCGCGGTCGCTGCTGTGCGTGGCCCGCTCACAGAATGAGAAGGCGGATGCCCCGACCCTTGAGGTCGGGGAGGAGGCCGACAACCGATGGCTCAAATCACGTTACGATGGAAGATCGACCCCCTGACGTTAAAGTGACAGTAGACGTATATGAGAAATCACCGTGGAATACCGGCGTACCGCCGTCATCAAACTCGACACTCCCGAAGGGGCCGACGATTCGCTTCGAGAGACTGTCGAGCAGTTCAAACACTGCGCCAACACCGCCAGCGAATGGTGTTGGCACGGCGACGACGGCTACCACGTCACCTCGAAAGCCAAAGCCGAACGCGCGCTCTACGACCAACTCCGCGACGAAACAGACCTTACCGCGAACCTCGTCCAGAAAGGGATTCGTAGAGCGGTCGAAGCGGTCAAAAGCGGCACCGAACGCCTCAAACGTGGCGAGAAGACGTCGAAACCGCATTTCTCGTCAGACAGCGCGGTCTACGACAAGCGGAGCGCGACGTTCCACCGCGACTACGTATCCCTCTCCACCGTAGACGGAAGAATCGAGTGCGACTACATCCTGCCCGACGACTCGGAGACACCGCCGACCAAGTACGTCTCCGACGATGATTTCGAGTTTCGGATGGCGCACTTGCAGTACCGCGATGGTAATTGGTATCTCCACGCCTCAATGCGGAAAGTCGAAGCAGATGAGGTGTCGTCTGAATCCGAGTCCAAGCACAGAACAGTCCTTGGTGTGGATTTAGGCGTCAACAACCTCGCCGTCGCTTCGACGGGTCGGTTCTGGTCGGCAGCCGAGTTCAACCACTGGCGTCGAGAGTACGAGAAACGTCGTGGATCACTCCAGCAGTGTGGTTCTCGACACGCCCACGAGAACATCGAGAGCATCGGGCAGAAAGAGTACGGACGCTTCGAGATATACCTCCATACGGTAGCGAACGAGTTTATCGAGGAGGCAGTCGAATACGATTGTTCGCACATCGTGTTTGAGGATTTGACCCATATCCGGGATAACATCCCCGAGGCGACGTGGCAACACATCTGGGCATTCCGACGCCTCTACGAGTACGTCGAATACAAAGCCAAAGAACACGCCATCGAAGTCGTACAGGTTGACCCACGCAATACGTCGAAGCGATGTTCGACATGTGGGTTTACCCACGACGACAATCGGTCGGGTGAGACGTTCAGGTGTCAGCAGTGCGGGTACGAGAACCACGCCGACTACAACGCCTCGAAGAACATCGGTTTGCAGTATCTCCGTCGTCGGCAAAATGCAGGTGATGGAGGCGCACCCGTAGATGTGCGCTTGAATCGCGGGACGCTGAACGTGAGTGGGGAGTACGTATCCCCTGCCTCGGCTGAGGCATAGAACGGGAGTCCACGCGAAAGTCTCGGGGCTGACCCCGAGGCGATTTACAGGGGAGTCGCGGTCTTTTACCGCGGCGAGCAACTACCGACACCCATGAGTCAAGCGCAGTCCGCCAACGAGATCACCGTCGTCTCCGACTACGTCTGCCCCTTCTGTTACCTCGGGCGACAGTCGCTCGAGGACTACCAGGACGAGCGCGAGGAGGAGCTCGAGATCAACTGGCACCCGTTCGACCTCCGGGCCGGGAAGCGCACCCAGGACGGGGAGATCAAGGAGGACGTCGACGACGGGAAGGACGAGCAGTACTACGAGCAGGCCCGCCAGAACGTCCGGCGGCTGCAGGAGGAGTACGACGTCGACATGGCGATGGAGCTCGTCGACGACGTCGACTCGCTGAACGCCCAGATCGCGTCGCTGTACGTGAAGGAACACTACTCCCAGGCGGAGTGGCTCGAGTTCGACGAGGCCGTCTTCGACGCGCTCTGGCAGGACGAGCGCGACATCGGCGACGTCGACGTCCTCGCGGCGATCGCCGAGGACGTCGGGCTCGACGGCGACGAGGTCCGGAGCGCCGTCGACGACGACGCCATGCGCGAGCGCGTCGAGACCCTCTTCGCGGAGGCGAAACGGGGCGGGATCAGCGGCGTGCCGACGTTCATCTACGACGGCCGCGCGGCGAGCGGCGCGCTCCCGCCGGAGCAGCTGGAGCGACTCGTCGAGAGCGACTAGACGACCGCCCCCGAAGCGGCACGCCGACCCCGCTCGCGTCTCCCTGATCGCAGAATAGTTATACGAGGCCCGCTGATTTTTATCGAAATGGCTCCCGACGTGACCCGCCGGGCGGCGCTTGCGGGTACCGCCGCCAGCCTCGCTTCCACGGGGTGTCTGGGTCGCGTTCGGAACATCGCCGGCCGTGACGGCCCCGCTCCGGTCACCCTCCGGATCCGGACGATGCCGGCCGAC
This sequence comes from Halosubterraneus shenae, assembly GCF_050510935.1. Lineage (NCBI taxonomy): Archaea > Methanobacteriati > Methanobacteriota > Halobacteria > Halobacteriales > Haloferacaceae > Halosubterraneus > Halosubterraneus shenae. The sequence goes on from NZ_JBNLVO010000001.1 coordinate 509,779, forward strand.
AGCGACCCACACGGGATCCGGATCGCCCGCCACCTCGCCGAGAACCTCAAGCGGGCCGGCATCGAGCCCCGCCTGAACACGACCTCGGAGACGGAGCTCTACCGGCAGGTGCTCGTCAACCAGGACTTCGACCTGTACGTGGGGCAGTTTCCCGAGCCCGACCCCTTCGACCCGGACCTCCTCTACCCCTTTTGTCACTCCTCGTTCACGACGGAGCCGGGCTGGCAGAACCCGTTCGGCCTGACGGACCTCACCATCGACGAGCAGCTCGACCGACAGCGTCACGTTACCGGGTCGGAGCGGATCGACGTCGTGAACGACCTGCAGGTCGAGATCGCCCGCCAGAAACCCTTCGTTACCGTCGCGTTCCCCGACGAACTGACGGCGGTCCGGGACGCCAGGTTCGAGGGCTGGCGCGCGACCCAGCCCGCCGCGGAGACGGGCCTCGTGGCGCTGGAGCACGCGGCCCCGGCGGAGTCGACGGCGGAGGACGACGGGGACGAGCAGCCCGTCGTCCTCCGATTGCTGTCGACGGACGCGGGGTTCACGAAGAACCGGAATCCCATCGCGGTCGAGTATCGTCGCAACGGCACGTACACGGGGCTCCTGTACGACCCGCTCGTTCGTGGCTTCGATGGGGAGACCTTCCCGTGTCTCGCGCGGGACGTGACGTGGTCGGACGACGCGGTGCGGTTGTCCCTCCGTGACGTCTCCTGGCACGACGGCGAGCCGTTTACGGCCGAGGACGTCGCGTTCACGTACGCGTTCCTCGCGGACACGTCGATGGGCGACGCGGAGTCGCCCATTCCGACCTCGCGGTTCCGCGGGCAGGTGTCGCTCGTCGAGCGGGCGACGGCCGTCGCCGCCGACGAGGTCGAGATCGAGTTCGGCGACGTGAGCCGGGGCGTCGCGGAGCGTGCGCTGCGAGTCCCGATCCTCCCGAAACACGTCTGGAGCGAGCGAACGGACCCCGCGTCGATCGCCGGCGTCGAGGTGAACCAGCAGACGACGGAGGCGCTCGTCTGGGCCAATCCGGCGCCGGTCGGGACGGGGCCGCTCGCGTTCGTCGAGGCGGAGCCGGAGAGCAACGTCGCTCTCGAGCGCAACGACGAGCACCCGATAGCGACCGGAGCGCCGGGGGTCCCGGACTCGCTCGCGGGGAAGCCGTCGTTCGACCGCCTCGAGATCGAGATCGTTCCGTCGGACGTCGCGGCGGTCCAGCAGGTCGGCGACGGCTACGCGGACGCAACGGCGTCGAGCCTCGGCCCGAACGCCGTCCCCCGGGTCGGCCGCGAGTCCGACGTCCGCCTGGTCAGCGAGCGGTCGGCCGCGTTCTATCACGTCGGGTTCAACGCCCGCGACGAGCCGCTGTCGAACCCCCACTTCCGCCAGACGGTCGCTCGGCTCGTCGACAAGGCGTGGCTGGCCGCGGAGACGTTCGACGGCTACGCCATACCCGCGGCCTCGCCGCTCGCGATCTCGGACCGGTGGGCCGCCGACGAGCTCGCGTGGAACGGCACCGACCCGGTTACTCCCTTCCTGGGCGAGAACGGGACGGCCGACCCGGCGGCGGCCAAGAAGGCGTTCCGCGACATCGGGTACCGGTACAGCGACGACGGAAAGCTGCTCGGTGACGTCCAATGATCGTCGTCCTCGGCGTTCTGGCCGTGTTGCTCGCGGTGGTCGCGGCGATGTGTCTCGTCGCGGGCGTGGCCATCGTCGGGACCGACGAGCTCCGCCGGCTGCGACGGGACGCGCTCCCGCGGGTTCGCGAGGCCCGCTTGCAGGTCGGCGTTCTTCTCGTGGTCGTGGTCGCGAGCGGGACGCTTCGAGGGTCGCTCCAGACGGTCTCGGAGCTGTACGGCTGGGAGCTGACCCCGTTCATCCTCGCGTTCGAGGGGGCCATCGTCGCCCTGATCCAGTCCGCGCTCGCGAGCCCGGCTGCGACGCTGTACTTCTCGGCGATCTACATCTACGGCTACGTCTTCCTGCTGGTGTTCCCGTTCATCCTCTACGGGCTCCTGCCGAGGTCGGCGCCGCTGAAGCGACTGCTGACCGCCTACGCGCTCAACTACGGGCTCGGGCTCGTGCTGTACACGCTCGTCTTCGCGCACGGCCCCCGGAACGTGATACCGGACCTCGTCGAGCCGCTGTTGTTCACGTTCAATCCGGAGTTCATGGAGCTGGCCTCCCACGTCAACGAGAACACGAACGTCTTCCCGTCGCTGCACACGTCGCTGTCGGTGACCGTCGCGGCGTTCGCGTGGCGTACCCGGGAGGCGTATCCGGCCTGGACCGCGCTCGCGACGTGGCTCGCGACGTCCGTGATGCTGGCGACGATGTACCTCGCCATCCACTGGCTCGTCGACGTCGTCGCCGGCACCGTCTTCGGCCTCGCCTGCGTCGCGATGGCCATCCGGCTGCTGCCGGAGTCGGAAGAGGACGGGGCCCTGGCCGGCTCGTCCGGGTTCCCGTCCGCTGACGACTGATGGTGCCCGTGAGAGCCGACGGCGACCCAGCTATCGACCCAGCTATCCGACGGCGACCCAGCTATCCGACGACGAGCGTGCCGTCCTCCGTCTGGTCGCTGTTGAGCGTGACCGTCACGTTGTACTCGCCCGCGCTGTCCGGGTTGTCAGCGCTATCGACCCTGAGCACCACTCGATCACCCTCCGACAGCGTGTACTCCGTCGTCTTGGTGATGGTCAGCCTACTGTCGCCGTCGTTGGTGTTGATTCCCATGTTGTTCGCGCTAAACGATTCTTCGAGTTCGCCGTCAGCATCAGTGTCGATCCCGAACGAGAGGACGTCCTCCTGCTGGCTCGTTTCGAGGTCAACCTCCGTCGGGTAGTCGATAGTTATCTCGTCCAGCTCGACCCCGGCCGCCTCGTCGACCTCGATCACCGTCGAGTGAACGACGTCGCTGGCGCCCGGCGTCGTGTTTTCGGCGACGACGAGGTCGCTCTGGAGGCCGTCGCCTTCCGGCGTCGCCGTGCCGAGGTCGCCCTCGACGACGTCGTCCGCCATCTCGTCGTTGGTGTCGAACTGCACGACGAACGTCAGCGTACTGGCTAACAGGATGGTGATTACCACCATCAGGATCGTGCCGACGACGGGACTGATGGCTCGATCGTCCGGGCCGGTTCCCATTTCGTGTCATTCCGACCGACAGGGCAATCAGCCTTCGGTCTCGTGTCAACTGGGTCATCAGGGAGCGGGGCGGACGGAAACGCTTACTCGGGCCGGCCGAGCACTGACCGGTAATGAGCTTCTTCGACCGACTCGCGGAGCGCATCGCCGAAGTCGACAGCGTCGTCTCCGTCGGCCTCGACCCGGACCCGGACCGGATCCCCGACTTCCTCGCGGACGCCGACCTCCCGCGCTGGGCGTTCAACCGGCGCGTCATCGACGCGACCCACGAGCACGCGGCCTGTTTTAAACCGAACGCCGCCTTCTACGAGGACCCGGACGGGTGGCGCGCGCTCCGCGAGACGGTCGCGTACGCACACGGGAAGGGCGTCCCGGTGCTGCTGGACGCCAAGCGCGCCGACATCGGCAACACGACGCGGCAGTACGCAGAGGCGCTCGGCGAGGACGGCCTGAACGTCGACGCGATGACGGTGAACCCGTACATGGGTCGCGACTCGCTCCAGCCGTTCCTCGACCAGGAAGCGAAGGGCGTCGTCGTGCTCTGCCGAACCTCGAACCCGGGCGGGGCGGACCTGCAGGACCTCGAACTCGCCTCGGGCGAGCAGGTCTACGAGCGAATCGCGGCGCTGGCGGACGTCTGGAACGAACACGATAACGTCGGCCTGGTCGTCGGCGCGACCGCCCCTGAGGAGCTCGAGGCGCTCCGCGAGCAGGTGCCCGACGTCCCGTTCCTCGTGCCCGGCGTCGGCGCCCAGGGCGGCGACGCGGAGGCGGCGGTCGAGTACGGCCTCGCGCCGCGGGACGGCTACGACGTCGACGTCGGCGTCGTCAACTCCTCGCGGGGGATCATCTTCGCCGGCGAGGACGCCGCCCGCCGCGACGACGAGCAGGCGTACTTCGGCGCCGCTGGCGACGCCGCGAAGCAGCTCAAGAAGCGGCTGAACCAGTTCCGGTAGTCGGCGACGACACACCGACGCCGTCGCGCGACGGATTTTAAACCCTTCCCACCTCTCCCCTCCCCCTCAGTCGACCTGGAAACCGGACGGCTGGTCGGGGTCGTCGGCGACCTCCGCGCAGTCCAGGCAGGCGTGCTCGTCCGGGTCGTAGTGGTCCTCGCAGACGAACGCGCCGCAGCGGTCACAGGTGAACTTCCCCTCGGCTGCCTCACAGATCTGACAGACGCCGCTGGTGCTCATGTCCGAGACGAGGGTCGGGCGGCTTTTGACTTTGGGGGCCGATTCGCCGCCATGCGCCAGTTCGTCGTCCTCGGCCACGACGCGCCCACGACGCCCGAGTTCAGCCTCGACGACATCCCGGGCGCCGGCCGCCTCGACCTGCTGTGCCGCTGCGTGAGCGCCGCTGTCTTCCTCTCGCACGGCATCCGCGAGGACGTTCGGATCCACCTCGTCCTGAGCGACGAGTACACCGTCCGCTTCGACGCCGCCGACCTCCGGCACCTCCATCCCGACGAGCGCAACGTCGCCAGCCGGGTCCGCGGGGCGCTCGAGGAGCGCGGCGGCGCCATCGGCCACATGCCCGCCGAGGTCTCTCCCGGCGTGGAGATCTATCGAATGGGCTTCGAGGCGACGCTCGAGGCGCTCGCCCGCGACGGCACCGTCGTCCAGCTCCACGAGGACGGCGACCCGCTCGTCGACGCCGAGCCGCCGACGGACCCGATCTTCGTCCTCTCGGACCATCACGACTTCCGGGAGTCGGAGGCCGACCTGCTCGACGAGGCCGCCGACCGCCGTGTCCGCGTCGGGCCGGAGCTGCTCCACGCCGACCACACCATCACCGTCACGCACAACTGGCTCGACACCGACGGCTACAGCGACTACTGATGGGCGACGGACCGAACGCCCCCGACGGAGAGGACGACTCAGGGGCCCGGAGGTCGACGGAGGCCCCCGCGCTCGACGACCGGTTTCCGGTCCCGCTGCGTGGCGTCGCCGTCGACGGCGAGACGCGGTGTGCCCACTGGGACGACGACGTCGACGTGGTCGCGCTCCGATTCTGCTGCTGTGAGACGTTTTATCCCTGTTTCCACTGTCACGCCGAGACGACGACCCACGAGCCCGAGGTGTGGCCCAGGGAGCGCTTCGACGAGCCGGCAGTGCTGTGCGGGGCCTGCCGGTCGACGCTGACGGCTCGCGAGTACCTCGACTGCGAGGACGTCTGTCCGCACTGTGGGGCCGCGTTCAACCCCGGCTGTCGCAAGCACCGTGACCGGTACTTCGAACTGTGAACTCGGGGCGGGCGTGGGTGTGTCGGCCGGCACCACGGCGGTCGATTACGCCGATTCGGAAGCGTTAAAGGAATAACCACCCTTCCTTCGCATGCGGGCCGGTGGGGTAGCTTGGTATCCTTCGGCCTTCGGGTGGCCGTAACCGCGATTCGAATTCGCGCCGGCCCACTTCTCCCGCATTTCATTCCGACAAGCGACAGCCCGTCGTTCGCTTTTCGATAGTTCCGTCACGGATAGCCACGTGGCCGCGGATCGCGGAGGCGACGCTGATTCCCGGCACGATAGCCCAATCTACCCCGCCGGACTCCTCGCGGGACCCAATACTGCCGATAAGCGAAGAGTTCTTTCCGCGGACCGTCGCCGGTGGAGTATGAGTATTACTGGCGGCATTTCCCGAACCGCGACGGTCGCGAGCAAGTACTTCGTCGTCTGGGTGATCGCCGCGTCGGCGCTGGCGCTCGCGTCCCCGGACACCTTCGTCCCCGTGCTGAACTACGTCAATCCACTCCTGGGGATCATCATGCTCGGGATGGGGTTAACACTGCTACCCGAGGACTTCAGGCGGCTGCTCGAGCGCCCCGTCGACGTCGGCATCGGCGCGGTCACGCAGTGGCTCGTGATGCCCCTGGCGGCGTACGGGCTCTACCTCGCGTTCGACCTCCCGGATGCGGTCGGCGTCGGGCTCATCCTCGTCGGCACGGCGCCCGGCGGCACGGCGTCGAACGTGATGGCGTACCTCGGCCGGGGCGACGTCGCGCTCTCGGTCGCCATCACGACCCTGACGACGCTCGCCGCACCGATCGTGATGCCCGCGTGGACGCTGTTCATCCTCGGCGAGGGGATCGACGTGACTTTCCTGGAGATGTTCACGAGCATCGTCAAGATCGTCATCATCCCCGTCGTGCTCGGGTTCGGACTTCGGTACGTTCTCGACCGGTACGCACCCGGCGCCGCGGCGGTCGGCGTCGACGTGTTCCCCGTGATCAGCGTCACCGCCATCGTCGCCATCGTCGCGGGCGTCGTCGGCGCGAACGTCGACAACATCCTCACGGCGGGCGCCCTCGTGGTGGCCGCGGTCGTCATCCACAACAGCATCGGGCTCGGCGCGGGCTACGGCGTCGGGCGCGCATTCGGGATGTCCGAGGACCGCGTGCGTACCACCGTCTTCGAGGTCGGCCTCCAGAACAGCGGGCTCGCGGTCGCGCTCGCGGCGTCGCTGTTCGAGCCCGCAGCCGCGCTCATCCCGGCGCTGTTCAGCGTCTGGCACAACGTCAGCGGCCCCGCCCTCGCGAGCTACTTCACCTGGCAGGACAGCAAGACGGCCGACGCCGTCGCGGCTGCGGACTGACGCCGCCCCGTAGCCCGAATTTACCGACGATAAACTGCCCACCCGTTCAGGTCCCCCACGCCCCGATCGAGATAATATCGAGGATTCAAACGTGTCCGTCGCCTTCGCTACGGTACTATGCCGACGCAGCTCTCGCTGGCCGATCTCTCGGAGTTCAGCTTCGCGACTAACGACCAGCTCGCCAGGATCAAGGCGGGGAGAGCGGGCGACGACATGCCGGATCAGTTCACCGCGCTCTACCACCGGAATGGCGGCGAGGAGAAGACCGTCATGGTCCGGGACGTCCACGGGATCGAACGGTCGCCGGTCTTCAGTCCGCTGCAGGAAGAGGGGTTCGAGACGCTCGCCCGCCTCCTCGTTGACCGGGAGCGGATCGTCACCATCGGCGAGACGACCGACGGGGAGATCTTCAGGCTCTCCGAGGGGCCGGAGAGCCCGTCGGTTCAGGAACGGGTCGAACTCCGGACGGAGTAGTTCGCGGCGATCGTCGGCGTATCTCCACAACCCGTCACGAGTACTCCCGAGTTCCGTCGGAAGCGTCGCGGCTATCGCGTTCAACGCCGAGCACTCACCGTTCCCGAACGACGTGCCGAAGCGATCTGGAGGGGGGCGTCGGCCCCCGGGAGACGAGTCAGTCGGTCAGGTGGCCCTCCTCGTTCCGCTCCTCCGCCGCGGCGATGCGCTGCTGTGCCTCGGCGATGGCCTCGACGGCGAGCAGGGCTCGCCAGGCGACGTAGACGGTGGCGCCCATCGCGATGACCTGCACGACTAGCAACAGCTGGCCGGCGATGAGGATGGCGTACGCAGTAAGCAGGAGCACCAGAGCGCCGATACCGATTTTCGTCGTCGGTTGCATCGTTGGAGGGGTCCATTCTGCCATACCGAACCGTTCCGTCGGGTATTGATAAGTCTTGGTCGGGACTCGGAGGGACCGATAGCGGAAAGCCGAGAAAAGATACCGGGACGCGATTACCCTGCGATCGGGAAGACGAGTGGGTTATCTACCCTTCCACGTCCGCCCCGGGCGCGTTCCGCTTCACGCTCTCGATCGCGTCGCGGACGTTGCTCCGGTCGGCGTACCCCTCGCCGCTGTCGGCGAGGACGTTGCCGTTGCGGTGGCGGAGCCGCCAGCGGTAGGTCTCGCTTTCGTCCTCGTAGATCTCGAAGGCGGCCATGCCGACTTCGAGGGTGTCGGCCTCGGGCACCAGCCGCTCGACGCGGTCGACGGCGTCCTCGACGGCGTCGCGGGAGCTGTACCCCTCGCCGCTGTCGGCAACGATCTCGTCGTTCTCGGCGACGAGCCGCCAGCGGTGGTCCCCGGCGCTGTCCTCGTAGACGTCGAACTCCAGTTCGTCGATGCGGTCCCGGAGGTTCCGCACGGCCCGCCGCGCGTTGCCGTGGCTGGCGTAGCCCTCGCCGCCGTCGGCGAGGACGTTGCCGTTGCGGTGAACGAGCCGCCAGCGCCACTGGCCGCCCGTGTCGCGGTACGTCTCGAAGCCGGCGGGGTCGAACCAGAGGTAGTCGGCGGGACCGACGGTCGCCGTGACGCCCTCGAGCGCGCGCTCCGCGTTGTGCTTCGTCACGTAGCCCTCGCCGCTGTCCGCGAGGACGTTGCCGTTGTCGTGGACGAGCCGCCAGCGGTACTCGCCGGCGTCGTCCTCGAACACCTCGAAGGTCGCCTGGCTCGGCTCCTCCGGAAGCGGGTCGAACGACTCGCCCTCGTCGGGCAGGTCCGCCTCGCGTTCGGTCTGGACGACCGGCGCGCCCAGCGCGTTGCGCCTGACGCTCTGGAGCCCCTTCTGGGCGTTGTGCAGCTGCGTGTACCCCTCGCCGCCGTCGGCGATGACGTTGCCGTTGCGGTGGTGGAGCCGCCAGCGCCACTCGTCGGCGGCGTCCTGGTACGTCTCGAACTGCGCCTGGCTGTCGTGCAGCGACCGGAGCTCGGCGGCGAGGTCGGCCTCGTCGGCCGTGGCGTCCGCCAGCGCCGCGCGGGCCTCGACGAGCGCACGCGACGCTTCCGCGGTCTCCGCTTTCGCCGCGGCGGTTGCCTCCTTGCTCGTGGTGCCGCCCGTCAACAGCGGGATGAAGACGCCCGCGATCGCGATGAGGGCGATCCCGAGCCCGTACAGGCCGATGATCGACGGGTTGCCGGTGTCGACGCTCCAGTTGTCCGGGAACGCGACGATGAACCAGAGGATGGCGACCGCCGCGAGAGCGACCCCGAGGTAGGTCAGGAGTGTCGCCCGTCGCTGTAGCGGCAGTCGGACGATCGGCCCGGCGACCAGCAGGACGATCCCGGCCGCCCCGAACACGACGGCGAGTTCCCGGAGCGTCGACGCCGGCCCGGCCGAGACCGCGAGGAGGATCCCAACGGCACCGGCGACGAGCCCGACCGCGAAGACCCAGTAGCCGACTGCTTCGTCGCGGGTTTCGGGTTCCCCGATCCGGTCTTCGTACCACCCGACAAGTCCGCCCTCGGCGTCAGCGGCCATCGCTGACACCTCCGGTCCGGCCCGGCCGACGGATCGCGGTCGTCAGCCCGTGCTTCGAAATTTTTCCGCATCCTGATAGCTGAAGCATTTCATGTTTATATATGCGAGTATATTATATAAATCAGATGGGGAGTTCACGCCGTTGACCGCCGGGCTTCCCGGTCGCGGACGCGCTTCGGCCGCGATGCGTCGGTCGGCCGATCAGGAGGCGACGAGCGCGACGGCGACGACGGCGAGCCCGAGGCCGGCGACGTTGGTCGTGCTGAGCTGTGCGTCGAAGTAGAGGACCCCCACGACCGCCGGGATGATGAAGTACAGCGCGGCGATGGCCGAGACGATGGCCATGTTGCCGTGGTTCAGTCCGGTATAGAAGCTGATCGTCGCGACCGCGAGGAACCCACCGGAGAGGAGCGCGAACCCGACGTCCATTCGGCTCCCCGAGATCGGTTGCCGGCTCGCGAGGACGTAGCTGCCGACGATGACCAGACTCGCTACGTACGAGAGCAGGACGGCGTTTATCGGCGACAGGGACCTCGTCGCGACGCCCGCCGCGACGGCCCAGCCACCGTACAGCACCAGCGCGCCGAGCGCGAACAGGATCGCAGTACTCGCCATGCATGGTTCTCCTCGTCCGGCGGGATAGATTCCACGCTCTCGGAAGCGACGCGCCGCCCGAGTTATTAATATATGGTCTACTATTTACCAACTATTAGTGTATAGACGGCGGTATTTGATAGCTGGATTAATATCCGTGGGGGAGTTAGGTCCGGACAATGAGCGATCCTGCCGATTCGCCGCCGGACGACTCGTCCGGGCCGGGGACGCCTGCCGGTGGCGACGTCGAGTCCGACCGAGACGGCGGCGGTGACCTGGGTCGGGAGTCGACGGTCCAGCTGTCGGTCCCCGACATGGACTGCCCCTCCTGTGCGGGGAAGGTCCGCAACAGCGTCCAGGAGCTCGACGCCGTCGAGACCGTCGACCCCGAGATCACGACTGGGACGCTGACGGTCCGGTACGACCCGGACGGTGCGAACGTCGAGGCGGTCGCGGATCGCGTCGAGAGCGCGGGCTACACGGTCGCGTCCGGCGTCGGCGAGGTCACGGAGACGTTCTCCGTGCCCGACATGGACTGCCCGTCCTGTGCGGACAAGGTCGAGACCGCGCTCGCCGACGTCGTCGGCGTCGTCGCGCAGCGCCCCGAGCCGACGACCGGGAAGGTCGTCGTCACGTACGACCAGTCCCGCACGTCGGCCGCGGAACTGACGAGCGCCGTCGAGCGTGCCGGCTACGAGGTCGTCGACACGACGGCGACGACGGAAGGCGAGTCGGCGGGCGTCCCCGAACCCGAGAGCGTCTGGCGAAGCACGCGAGCGATCAAGACGTGGATCAGCGGCGTCTTCGCGATCGCCGGGCTCCTCGTCGAGTTCGTCCTCACCGGACTGAACGTCGGCGTTCTCTCGGCGGGCCCGGCCGAACTCGCGGTCGCCGACCTGCTGTTCCTCGCGGCCGTCGTCGCCGGTGGCCAGGAGATCGTCCGCGGCGGCTACTTCTCCGTCCGCAACCGGAACCTCGACATCGACCTCCTGATGTCGCTGGCGATCCTCGGCGCCGTGACCGTCAGTCTCGGCTTCGGCGAAGCGCTGTACATGGAGGCCGCGACGCTCGCGTTCCTCTTCAGCGTGGCCGAGCTCCTCGAACGCTACTCGATGGACAAGGCGCGCAACTCCCTGCAGGAGCTGATGGACCTCTCGCCGGACGAGGCGACGGTCCGGCGCGACGGCGAGGAGCGGACAGTTCCGGTCGACGAAGTCCGCGTCGGCGACGTCGTCGTCGTCAAGCCGGGCAAGAAGATCCCGATGGACGGCGAGGTGATCGAGGGCGAAAGCGCCGTCAACCAGGCGCCGATCACCGGCGAGAGCGTTCCCGTCGACAAGGTCGCGGGCGACGAGGTGTTCGCCGGGACGATCAACGAGCAGGGGTACCTCGAGGTGCGGGTCACCTCCGAGGCCGGCGAGAACACCCTGTCCCGGATCATCGAGATGGTCGAGGACGCACAGGGGAACCGGACCGAGCGCGAGCAGTTCGTCGACCGCTTCGCTGGCTACTACACGCCCGTCGTCGTCGCGTTCGCGGTCCTGACCACCCTCGCGACGCCCTCGTTGCTCGGCGTCACCTGGACGCAGTCGTTCGTCTACGGGCTGACGCTGCTCGTGCTCGCCTGCCCCTGTGCGTTCGTCATCTCGACGCCCGTCTCCGTCGTCTCCGGCATCACGAGCGCGGCGAAGAACGGGGTCCTGATAAAGGGCGGCAACCACCTGGAGGCGATGGGCGAGGTCGACGCCGTCGCCCTCGACAAGACCGGCACGCTCACGCTCGGCGAACTGACCGTCACCGACGTCGTCCCGCTCGGCGACAACACCGAGGAAGACGTCCTGCGCTGCGCGCGCGGCCTCGAATCGCGGAGCGAGCACCCCATCGGGGACGCCATCGTCGAGCGCGCGGCCGAGGCGGCGGTCGGCACCCGCGAGGTGTCGAACTTCGAGAGCATCACCGGCAAGGGCGTCCGCGCCGACCTCGACGGCACCACCCACTACGCCGGCAAGCCCGCTTTCTTCGCGGACCTCGGCTTCGACCTCTCGCACGTCCACGCCGCGACGGACGGTGGCGTCGTCACGAAAAAGACCCGGCAGCTCTGCGAACGGAACCGGTGTCTCGACCTGCTCGAGGACCTGGTCCCGGAGCTGCAGGCCCAGGGGAAGACGGTCGTCCTCGTCGGCACCGACGAGGCGCTGGAGGGGGTCATCGCCATCGCCGACGAGGTCCGACCCGAATCGAAGTACGCCGTCGACCGCCTCCACGCCCTCGGCGTCGAGCACGTCGTGATGCTCACGGGCGACAACGAGCGGACGGCCCGGGCCATCGCCGACGAGCTCGGCGTCGACGACGTCCGCGCGGAGCTGCTGCCCGAGGACAAGGTCGCGGCCATCGAGGCGCTCACCGACGAGTACGACGGCGTCGCGATGGTCGGCGACGGCGTCAACGACGCCCCCGCCCTCGCGACGGCGACGGTCGGGGTCGCGATGGGCGCCGCCGGGACCGACACCGCCCTCGAGACGGCCGACATCGCGCTGATGGGCGACGACCTCACGCGACTCCCGTACCTCTACGAGCTCGCCCACGACGCCAACGACGTCATCCGCGGGAACATCTACGCGAGCCTCGCGGTCAAGGCCGGCCTGGCGCTCGCCGTCCCCTTCGGCTACGTCCCCATCTGGCTCGCCGTGCTCGCCGGCGACGCCGGCATGACGACCGCCGTGACGGCCAACGCGATGCGGCTGTCCCGGATCGCCCCCGACGAGTTCGAGACCGCGGACCAACCGGCCGAGTAGCCACCGTCGACGGCGGCGGACTGCACCCCGCGTCGCGGCGATGGACCGTACCCCGGCGTCGCTCCCCCGAGCGCAGGGACTTTGCCCTCGCGCCCGCCAGTTACCGGTACTGGCCGTTCGACCATCCCGAGTATGCCCGACACCTGTGACCTCTGTGGGACCGAAACCGGCAGTGGGAGCGTCGCGTTCGACGGCGATGAGGTGGACGAGGGCGACGGCCGCGAGGGGGACGGTCGCGAGGCGGACGGTCGCGAGGCGGACGACGGCGATTCTACCTTCTGCTCGCCCGGCTGTCGGGACGTCGCTCGCACGCTCGACGGCGACGAGCCGGATCCGGCCGGCAACGCCGACCGAGCCGATGCCACGGCCGGCGCTGCTGCCGAGGCGGACGTCGGCCCACCCGCGGACGACCACGCCGGCGACTCGGCAACCGACCGCAGCTTCCTCCGCGTCGACGGGATGCACGCCGCAACGTGTGAGGCGTATCTCGAATCGGTCGCCGAATCACAGCCCGGCGTCGTCGCCGCGGAGGCGAGCTACGTCACGGAGACGATCCGGGTCGACCACGACCCCGAGGCGACCTCGGCGCGCGACCTGCGGGACGCGCTTTCGACGACCGGCTATACCGCCCACCTCCGGACGGAGACGGCCGAAGTCGACGACGCCGCGACCGGCGGGACGCGTCGCTCCCGGGAGGTCGAGGGGGTCCGGAAGCGCCGGAGCGACGAGATCCTCGGACTCCGCTACGCCGCGGGGATCGTCTTCGGCGCCTTCCTGCTGATCCCGTACGTCGCGGTGCTGTACCCCGCACACCTCGCCACCGTCGTCGACCACCCGGCCCTCGCGACGTATAAAGGCGCCTTCGAGTTGAGCGGGGCCAGCGGCTTCCTTTTCCTGCGCATCTACTTCGTGCTGACCGGGATCGTCCTCGTATTCACCGGGAAACCCGTCCTCCGCGGGGCCTACACGAGCCTGAAGATGCGCCGGCCCAACACCGACCTGCTGGTCGCCATCACGGCGATGAGCGCGTTCTGGTACGGAACCGGCGCCGTCCTCGTCGGGCAGAACGACATCTACTACGACCTGACGATCGTCGTCGCCGCCGTCGTCACCGGCGCCGCCTTCTACGAGACCGCGATCAAGCAGCGCGCGCTGGCCCGGCTTACGGAGCTCACCGTCTCGCAGGTCGACGACGCCCGTCGCTACGAGCCCGACGGCACCACCGAGGAGGTTCCGGTCGAGGCTCTCGACCCGGGCGACCGCGTGCTCGTCCGCGAGGGCGAGCGCGTGCCGGTCGACGGGACGCTCGACGAGGACGTCTGCACGGTCGAGGAGGCGGTCGTCACCGGCGAGGCGCTGCCGGTGGTGAAACGCGAGGGCGACGCGGTGATCGGCGGCTCCGTCGTTACCGACGGCGCGGCCGTCGTGACCGTCGGCGACCCGGTCACGAGCAGCATCGACCGGATCACGGAGGCGCTGTGGACCATCCAGAGCGCGGACCACGGAGTCCAGCGGCGCGCGGATCGGGTCACGGGCTACGTCGCCCCGTTGCTCGCCCTCCTCGCCGTCGGCGTCGCCGGCACCGTCCTCACGACGGGCGGCGCGCCCGGCCAGGCCGTCCTCGGGGCGTTGCTCGCGCTGTTCGTGGCGTGTCCGTGGACGCTCGGGCTGGCGACGCCGCTCTCCGTCGCGAGCAGCATCCGCTCGGCGATGGACCGCGGGATCGTCGTCTTCGACGAGACCATCTTCGAGCGCCTCCGCGACGTCGACGTCGTCGTCTTCGACAAGACGGGTACGCTCACGACCGGCGAGATGCACGTCGTCGCGGCCGACGCCCCCGAGGACCTGCTCGTCGCCGCCGCAACACTGGAGCGGCGCGCGGCGCACCCGGCCGCCGCCGCCATCGTGGACGCGTTCGCTCCGGCGACGGCGGGGGCGTCAGCGGTCGACGGCGAGACGCGACCCGACGGCGGCGACGGCGAGAAGCGACCCGACGGCGGCGACGGCGGCGACACCACCGACGCCACCGACGCCGATTCCGCGGAATCCGAGCCGACGATCCGCGAGTTCGCCACCTACACGAACGGCGTCGGGGGCGTGGTCGCCGACGAGGACCTCCTCGTCGGCAGTCTCGCCCTGTTCGACGAGCAGGGGTGGACGGTCGCGGACGACGTCGCGGAGCGGGCCCAAGAGGCCCGGGGCTTCGGCCGACTCCCGGTCGTCGTCGGCCGCGACGGGAAGGCCGAGGGCGTGGTCGTCGTGGGCGACGAACCGCGGGACGGCTGGGAGACAACGCTCACGAGCCTGGCCGAGCGCGGCGTCGACGTCGCCGTGCTGACCGGTGACGACCCGGAGGCGACGGCCTTTTTCGACCGACAGGACGCGGTGGACCACGTCTTCGCGGGAGTCCCGCCCGCGGGGAAGACGGCGACGGTTCGGCGCTTCCAGCGGAGCGGGCGCGTGGCGATGGTCGGGGACGGGACGAACGACGCCCCGGCGCTCGCACAGGCCGACCTCGGGGTCTCACTCGGGAGCGGGACGGCGCTCGCGGCCGACGCCGCCGACGTGGCCATCGTCGACGACGACCTCGGGGCGGTCGAGACCGCCTTCGACCTCGCCGCCGCGGCGCGCCGGCACGTGGTCCGGAACCTCGCGCTGGGACTGACCTACAACGCGATCGCCATCCCCGCGGCGCTCCTCGGGCTGTTCAACCCGCTGACGGCGGCTCTCGCCGTGGCCATCAGCGGCGGCCTCGTCGGCCTCAACAGCTCTCGCGACCTGCTCGATGGGTGACTGATAGGGGTGCCTGGGGGTGTCCAGGGAGAATGCCACGGCGAGTCGGGACGCAGCGTACCGGTCCGGACGCCAGGGTTTTTGGTCAGTGCCGAAATTGGCCTAACGGATCGACCAATGAATCTCCGGGAATTCATCGAGACCACCGAGTCGTCCTCCCTGTCGCTGGTGCTAGTCAACTACGAGGCCCCGGACCCGATCCGGACCATGTTCGAGGACCTCTTCGCTGACCAGCCCGTCGACGTCGACGAGCGGGAGCTCGAACGGGAGGCGACGAACATGGTCTACCTGCTCGACGGCGAGGAGGTCGTCGCCTCCTCGACGCTGGCCGAGCTGCGGGACGCCATCCTGCTCATCAACTCGGACCTGTACGTCACCGGGTCGGGCGGGATGAAGAACCTGGAGATGCCCGCGGTGATCGACGGACTCACTGACACTCGCTTCAACCTCCGTGGCTATCCGGAGTCGAACAAGGAGAAGCTCCTGTTGATCACGGTCTCGCGGTACATCGAGCGGCTCGCGCTCGAACACGAGGGTGGTCGCCATCGTGCCTCCTTTCAGCGGCTCTCCCGGACCGACGACGAGCAAGGGACGCGGAGCGTGTACGAGCGGCTGGCGAACAGCGACACCGACACGCACGTCTACGGCGTCCCGGACTGGCAGCCGGAACCGGAGTTCGACGTGACGATGCACGGCGGCTGGTCCGAGGAGTTCCAGGACGCCTGGTTCGTCGTCTACGTCCCGGAGGACGGCACGAGTCCGCACGCGGCGCTGGTGGCGGTCGAAACGGGGCCGCGACGCTGGGACGGCTTCTGGACGTACGACGAGGAGCGCGTGGTCGCGATCAACAAGTACGTTCAACGGAACCTGTGACCCTGATTCGGCGGTCGACGCCGCCGCACCGACCCACCGAACTGATCCGCTTATCCAGCTCGAAACCGTATAAATCGACGTGAGCCAGGTTTCACCCGACAAGCTGACGGTGTTCTCGGATTACGTCTGCCCGTTCTGCTATCTCGGCCGTGCCGCGATGCAGCAGTACCGCGAGGAGGCCGAGGATCCGCCGGCGGTCGAGTGGCGCGTCTTCGACCTCCGCGGCTACAAGCGCAACGAGGACGGCACGATCGACCACGACGTCGACGACGGGAAGGACGACGACTACTTCGCTGAAGTCCGCGAGAACGTCGAGAAGCTGAAGGCGGAGTACGACGTCGACATGACGCTCGACTACTCGCTGGAGGTCGACTCCTGGAACGCCCAGAAGGTCGCGCTGTACGTCAAGGGGTCCTACGACGACGAGACGTTCCTCGACTTCCACGAGCGCACCTTCGAGGCGCTCTGGCAGGACGGCCGCGACATCGGTGACGTCGAGGTCCTCGTCGACGTCGCCGGCGAGGCCGGCGTCCCGGAGAGCGAGGTCCGCAGCGCCGTCGACGACGACGGGCTGGACGCCGAGCTCGAGGAGCGTTTCGAGCAGGCCCAGGAGCTAGGCATCACCGGTATCCCGACGTTCGTCTACGACGAGCACGCCGCCCGCGGTGCCATCCCCCCGGAGCAGTTCGAGCGCCTGATCGAGGGCGTCTGACGCGGGTTTCCCCTCGGACGACGCGGTTCTTTTTAAGTACCGCCCCGCGAGTGAACAGCCACCAGTCTCCGGTCCGGCGTGGCTGTGGAACCCACGCACTCGGCCGCGAGCCGTGCGTTTTTCAAGCGTCCTCGTCCTCCGATTCGACATGACTGAGACGACAGCGGGCGCGGTCCAGCGGCGCTCGATGATTCTCGCCGCGGTGAGCGTCGCCGCGCTCGTCGCGCTGTCCGCGTACGCCGTCGCCGTCGGCCGTGGGTTCACGGTCGTCGTCGTCAGCTGGGCGGCGTTCCTCGCGATGAGCGTCGGTATCGTGCTCGGCGCCGGCCAGCAGAGCCGGAACCCCTTCGGCTTCGTCTGGGGGTACGGCCTCGCCGGCGGGGCGATGATCACGAGCGCGGCCATCTTCCTCGTTCCGAAGGCCATCGGCTACGACCCGAAGCTGGGCGGCGCGGGCATCGCGCTCGGGCTCGTCTCCGGCTACGGCAGCCACGCCATCGGCCACCGCCTCTCGCACGTCTCGCTCCCCATCGACCAGACGACCGCGCAGATCACGGCCCACGCCGTCGCCGCCGGCATCGTCCTCGGCGCGCTCTACGCCGCGGACCCACAGCTCGGCGTCGTTCTCGGGCTCGCGATCGCCTCCCACAAGGGCCCCGTCGGCTACGCGGCCGGCCGCCGGCTCTCGCTGAACGGCCGTCCCATCTGGCCGCTGGCGCTGCCCGCGGCGGCGATGGGCGTCGCCGCGCTCGCCGCACGCTTTTCCGGGATCGCGCTCACCGCGGGCTCGTCGGCCGTCCTCTTCGGCTTCGCGACGGGGATCTTCCTCCACCTCGGGATGGACTTCCTCCCGGAGTGCGAGGTCGGCGGGGAGATCCACGAGCTCGTCACGACGGAACCGGACGCCCACGCCCACTCCCTGCTCGACCGGCTCCGGCTCCACGCCGTCGCCGGGACGACCGTCGGCGGGGTCGTCGTCTTCGGCGCGTGGTGGCTCCTGTGAGTGGTACGGGCAGGACTCCACCCTGACTGCTCGGGCGATATCCGGTGGGTCCGGCGAAATGACGGGGACGATACACAAATCTCCTTCGGGAAACAGATTTGTGCGGTCCGCGGCGTGTGCAGCTATGGTCATTCCGGACGGACCGTATTCGCGATCGACCGGGCGGATCGGGAGAGTGGGAGCCGATGCGTGACCTGCCGCCCGTCGGGATCGGCACCTACGACGTCTCGCCGGAGGACTGCCGCAGGGCCGTGACGTGCGCACTGGAGGCGGGCTACCGGCACGTCGACACGGCGGAGATGTACGGGAACGAGCGCGCGGTCGGCGAGGCGATCGAGGCCGCGGACGTGGCCCGGGAGGACGTCTTCGTGTCGACGAAGGTCCACTCGAAGCACCTCTCTTACGACGACGTCCTCGACCACGCGCGCCGGAGTCGCGAGCGCCTCGGCGTCGACGCGATCGATCTCCTCTACGTTCACTGGCCGATCCGCAGCTACGAGCCGGCGGAGACGCTCCCGGCGTTCGACGAGCTCGTCGACCGGGGGACGATCCGCCACGTCGGCCTCTCGAATTTCACCCCGGCCCTCCTCCGTGAGGCGATGGACGTGCTCGACGCGCCGGTGTTCGCCCACGAGGTCGAATGTCACCCGCTCCTGCCCCAGCCGGAGCTGCGCCGGCTCGCCCGGGAACACGACCACCACCTGGTCGCCTACTCGCCGCTGGCGAAGGGGGCGGTCTTTCAGGTCCCCGAACTGGCGGCCGTCGCGGAGAAGCACGGGAGCTCCCCGGCCCAGGTCGCACTCGCGTGGCTCCTGTCGAAGGACGGGGTCGTCGTGATCCCGAAGTCGACGACGCCGGCGCACATTCGGGAGAACCTCCGCGCGACGGGCGTGTCACTCGACGAGCGCGACGTCGAGCGAATCGACGAACTGGAGCGACGAACTCGCGTCGTCGACTTCCCGGACGCGCCGTGGAACGTCGGGAACTGATCGCCGAGTCGGGGACTGATCGCCGAGTTTGGGACTGAACCTCGAGTCGAGAACTAAACCTCGAGCCGAACGGCGGAACCGACTACTGAACACCGCGTCGCTTCCAGCGGCGGCCGCGTCGACACAGAGACAGTGGCACCGCTACCGAGTAGAGTGAAGAGAGAAAATGCCGATCACGCTTCCGCGGAGTCGCCACCGCCGAAGCCGGGGTACCGGGCTTCCTCAGCCTGGAGGAGCTCCTGGTACCGGTTCCGGATGGTGACCTCGCTCATGTCCGTCGCGTCGCTGACCTCGCTCTGGGTCAGGTCGACGTTGGTGAGCTGGGCGGCCGCGTAGATGGCCGCGGCCGCGAGGCCGACCGGCGACTTGCCCGAGTGGACGTTCTGCTTTTTGCCCTGCTCGAGCAGGTCGCGGGACCGGCGCTCGGTCTCGTCCGGGACGTCGAGCTCGCTGGCGAACCGCGGGAGGTACTCCAGCGGGTCGGCCGGCTGGATCTCCAGCTTGAGCTCCCGGTTGATGTACCGGTACGCGCGCTTGAACTCCTCGGCGTCGACGCGGGTGACCGCCGCGATCTCGTCGATCGAGCGGGGCACCTGCTCCATGCGGGCGGCCGCCTGGAGGCTGGCGGTCGCGATCCCCTCGATGGAGCGACCCGGCAGCAGGTCCTGGTCGAGCGCCTGGCGGTAGATGACGGAGGCCGTCTCGCGGACGTTCTCCGGCAGCCCGAGCGCGGAGGCCATCCGCTCGATCTCGCCGAGGGCCTGCTTCAGGTTGCGCTCCTTGCTGTCGCGCGTGCGGAAGCGCTCGTTCCAGGTCCGGAGCCGCTGCATCTTCTGCCGCTGGCTCGAGGACAGCGAGTTGCCGTAGCCGTCCTTGTCCTGCCAGCCGATGTTCGTCGAGAGCCCCTTGTCGTGCATCATCTTCGTGGTCGGGGCGCCGACGCGGGACTTCTCGTCGCGCTCGGCGGAGTCGAACGCGCGCCATTCCGGTCCGCGGTCGATCTCGCCGGAGTCGACGACGAGGCCACACGACTCACAGACGGTCTCGGCGCCTTCGCTCTTCACGGAGCTGTCACACTCGGGGCAGGTCAGCGTCGAGTGCGCGTCCGTCTCGGCCGTCTCGTTGGTCTCGTTCGTTTCCTCGTCCGTGTCGTTGCGCTGGTGTGCGCGGAATCGTCTCTCACTCATGTTGGATACAAGTCGGAGGGCGGCAAGCCCGGGAACGCAACCCATATAACTCGTGGGTCGCGCTCAGTTTGTCTTCACTCTTAGTAATGCGGTTGAGTATATAAATGTTTCGCGCCATCTGTTCCCAAACGACGCAATTCTTTCACCTCCGTTCCGGTCTCTCAGGCTCTCTGCAGCCGGTTCACGGCACACCACGGCTCCGGCTTGCGATTTCGTCCCGTCGCTGGCAACCCGATTCGTCGGGCCGAAGCCGCTGGTTCAACACTATAAACCCTTACGGATCGGCTGGCACGCGATACCACGGCTCGCCGACGCGACGAGCGGGGAGAACGGTCGCCGACCGCCGGGAGGATTCGCGGCTCCTCCCAAGAGTCGAACCGGTGCCCCTTTTTAGGTCGTCGCCCGTCTACGAGTCGATATGACCGACCTCGTGTGGGAGACGACGGACACGGCGATCGACTATACCTGTCCCGGCTTCGACGTGCGCCGGGACGAGGTGCGCTTCCCGGACGGCACGGACGGGGAGTTTCACTACGTCGACGAACCGCCGGCCGTCGTCGTGCTCCCGTTCACGCCCGACGGCGACGTCGTCCTCATCGAGGAGTGGCGCCAGGCGGTCGGCCGCGTCAACCGGGGGATCCCGGCCGGCGGCGTCGAGCCCGAGGACGCGGCCGACCTCGAGAGCGCGGCCGCGCGGGAACTCGCGGAGGAGACCGGCTACGAGGCGGACGAGTTCGAGCATCTGGTCACCGTCGAACCGTCGAACGGCATCGCCAACTCCGTCCATCACCACTTCGTCGCTCGCGGCTGTCGGCCGACGGCCGAGCAGGACCTCGACCACAACGAGTCGATCCGCGTCGACACCGTCGACTACGAGACGCTCCTCGAGGCGGTCCTCGACGGCGCGCGTCGGGACGGTCGGACGGTGACGGCCGTGACGCAGTACGAGCTCACGGAGCGCTGACGCAGCGCTGCTGCATCGCTGGCGTTCCACTGCCACCGGTTGTTGGGTCGTCCCCCGGCAAACCGGCGCTCCGTCCCGCGACGAAGGAACTGTTTTCCGCCTGTCGCCCCTACGAGGGGGTATGTCAACGGCACCGGGCGACGACTCGGCCGTGCGGCCGATCGTCGCGCTCGTCTCCGCGCTGGGGCTTGGAGCCGGCGGACTTCTGTTCGGCTTCCTGCTCACGTTCGTCGTCGGCTTCGGACTCGTCGCTGTCGCCGGGATCGCGCTGACGGGGACGATGCAGATCGTCTTGGGGCTCGTCTTCGTCCAGGGGGTCGGCTGTGCGGGCGTCGCCTACGCGTACGTCCGACTCCGCCCCCGGATCGGGCCGGCGATCCGCCGGCAGCTGGGCCTCGCGGGCGACACGACCCGGTTCCGGATCGGGGCCTCGCTGCCGGGGCTTCGCGACGTGCTCGTCGTGGTCGGCGGCTACCTCGTCGCGTTCGGGGGCGCCATCGCCGGATCGCTGCTCGTCTCGCGGTTCCAGGTCGATACGGGAACGAACGCGGCCGCCGAGATGGGGATGGAGAACCCCGAGATCCTGCTGCTGTTAATCCCCGCGTCGATCCTCCTCATCGGGCCGGGCGAGGAGCTGCTGTTCCGCGGCGTCGTCCAGGGACGCCTCCGGGAGGTGTTCAGCCCGGCCGTCGCTATCGGCCTCGCGAGCACGGTATTCGCCGGGCTCCACTGGTTCGCGCTGTCGGGCGGCTCGCCGACGGGCAACCTCGTCGCGCTCGGCGTCCTGGTCGTCCCCGCGCTGGTGTTCGGCGTGAGCTACGAGTACACCGGCAACATCGTCGTCCCGGCGCTCATCCACGGCGTCTACAACGCGACGCTGTTCTCGTTCCTCTACGTCTCGATAACCTACAGCGGCGACGTCGCGCTCCTCGCGCCCGCCGTCGAGACGGCCCTCGGCGTCGTCAGCGGCATCGACATTGTCGACGTCGCCAGCGTAGTCGTCGAGGGAACCGACGTCGCCAGCGACGTGGTCAGCGGCGACGTGGTCAGCGCTCACTGATAAATAATCGCAATTATCCCTACACTGAGCTCGTCGCCCCGGAAGGGACGCGCGACCCCGTTTCAGTCACCCGCGACCCGCTTAACGCCGTAACCGAGCAGTGCGGCGACCAGCACCAGCCCGACCGCGGTCACGGCCATCGTTGCCGGGTCGGCGGTCGTCGCGGTCGCCGCCGCTTCCGTGTGCCCCTCGTGCAGGAGTACGTGCATGGGTGAGATTCGGCGAGTCAGGAAAAAGGCGGTTTCGGTCGTTCCGGCGGTTCGAGAACCGCTGCCAGCTCCACCGGACGGACCGCTAGTGCTCCTTCAGCGCGGGGTTCGTGATGGCGCCGTTGGCTGCGGAGCCGAAGTCGCGGGCGAACTTCGCGAGGACGCCGGCGTCGTACGGCGCGTCGCGCGGTTCGTAGGCCTCACGCCGCTCCGCGAGCTCCTCGTCGGAGAGGTCGACCGACAGCTCGCGGGCGGGAATGTCGACGGTGACCTCGTCGCCGTCTTCGATGAGACCGATCGGGCCGCCGACGGCGGCCTCAGGCGCGACGTGGCCGATCATCGGGCCGCGGGTGCCGCCGGAGAAGCGGCCGTCGGTTAGCAGCGCGACGTCGTCCTCGTGGCCCGCGCCGACGACGGCGGCGGTGACGCCGAGCATCTCGCGCATGCCGGGGCCGCCCTGTGGGCCCTCGTTGCGGATGACGATGACGTCGCCGGAGGCGATCTTGCCGGTCTGGACGTACTCCATCGCGTCCTCCTCGTTCTCGAAGACGCGCGCGGGCCCCTCGTGGAAGAACTGGTCCTGCCCGGTCGCCTTCAGCACGGCGCCGTCGGGTGCGAGGTTGCCCGTGAGGATCTTGATGGCGCCCTCGGGCTGTTTCGGCTCGTCGACGGGGTAGAGGAAGTCGGCCTCGATCTCCTCGTCCGGGGGCAGCTCGCCCTGCTCCTCGAGGCGCTCCAGCTCCTCGGCGATGGTGCGGCCGGTGACGGTCAGCTGGTCGCCGTGGAACAGGCCGGCCTCCATGAGCCGGCGGATGACGACCGGGACGCCGCCGAGCTCGTGGAGGTCGTTCATCACGCGCATGCCGCCGGGCTGGAGGTTCGCGATCTTCGGCGTGCGCTGGGAGATCTCGTCGAAGTCCTCGATCGAGAGGTCGACGCCGGCCTCCGCGGCGAGCGCGAGCAGGTGGAGGACCGCGTTCGTCGAGCCGCCGATCGCCGTCTGGAGCGCGATGGCGTTCTCGAAGGACTTCCGCGTGAGGAGGTCGGAAGGGCGGCGGTCGTGCTCGATGCAGTCGACGACCAGCTCGCCGGCGCGCTCGGCGACCGCGTAGCGCTCCTCGTCCTCGGCCGGCGGCGACGCGGAGCCGAGCGGCGCCAGCCCGAGCGCCTCGGAGATGGACGCCATCGTGTTCGCGGTGAACATCCCGCCGCAGGAGCCCGCGCCGGGGCAGGCGTTGCGCTCCAGCTCGTCGAGCTCGTCGTCGTCCATCTCACCTTCCGCGTAGGCGCCGACGCCCTCGAACACCTGGACGATGGTGACGTCGCGGCCGTCGTGCTGGCCGGGCATGATCGAGCCGCCGTAGAGGAAGACCGAGGGGAGGTCCGTCCGGATCGCCGCCATCAGCATGCCGGGGAGGTTCTTGTCGCAGCCCGCGACGGTGACCAGCGCGTCCATGCGCTCGCCGAAGGAGACGAGCTCGACGGAGTCGGCGATGACCTCCCGCGAGATGAGCGAGGCCTTCATCCCCTCCGTCCCCATCGAGATGGCGTCCGAGATGGTGATCGTGCCGAACTCGATGGGCATCCCGCCCGCGTCGTCGATGCCGTCGATGGCAGCGTCGGCGACGTCGTCGAGGTGGACGTTACACGGCGTGATGTCGGCGGCGGGGTTCGGGACGCCGACCATCGGGGAGGAGAGGTCCTCGTCGTCGAAGCCCATCGCCCGGAACATCGAGCGGTGCGGCGCGCGCTCGGCGCCCTCCGTCACCTCGCGGCTCCGGAGACGCTCGTCTTTCGTCCCCGCGAACTTCTCAGCGTCGTCGACGTCGGTGGCCGTCTCCGACGTTCGCTCCTGTTTGCTCATATCACCCACTTGCGCTGGGGATGGTTAAAAGGCGCCGAGTGGTCAAGGTTTGCAGAATGTCCCGAGGCTGACGAACGTGTGTGGGTATCTCGAACGAAAGGACCGCTGCCTACCGGGTTAAACGAAGCCGTGCAGGACGCCGGCGCCGTCCGTGCTCGACGCCACGTCCGGCAGCGTCGCGCGCTCGGGGTGGGGCATCAGCACGGCGACCGTCTCGCGCTCGCCGAGGATGCCGGCGACGTTGTCGGTGGAGCCGTTCGGATTGGCCGCGTCCGTGACGTTGCCGTCGGCGTCGCAGTAGCGGAAGAGCACGCGGTCGTCCGCGAGCAGCTGCTCGTGGGCCGACGCCTCGATCTCGAAGCGCCCCTCGCCGTGGGCGATGGGGACCTCGATGACGTCGCCCTCGTCGTAGGCGGCGGTCCAGGGGGTATCCGCACGCTCGACGCGGAGGTGGACCGGTTCACACTGGAAGCGCGCGCTGGCGTTCGTCGTGAACGCGCCCGCGGTGAGCCCGGACTCCGAGCCGATCTGGGCGCCGTTGCAGACGCCGAGGACGGGGACGCCGTTCTCGGCCGCCTCGCGCACCTCGTCCATGATCGGCGCGCGCGCGGCCATCGCGCCCGCGCGGAGGTAGTCGCCGTAGGAGAAGCCGCCGGGGAGGACGATCCCGTCGGTGTCGGCGGGGAGCCCGTCCTCGTGCCAGCGACGCTCGGCGTCGACGCCGAGGTGCTCGAGCGCGCGGACGGCGTCCCGGTCGCAGTTCGAGCCGCCGAACTGGACGACGGTGACGCTCATCGTTCCGCGACCGCGACCTCGTAGTCGTGGATGGTCGGGTTCGCCAGGAGGCGCTCGGCCATCTCGTCGGCACGAGCTTCCGCCTCGTCGGCGTCCGCGGCCTCGAGGTCGACCTCGAACCGGTCGGCCGACCGGAGGTCCTCGAGCTCGAACCCGAGCCGTTCGAGCGCCTGCTGGGTCGTCTCGGCCTCGGGGTCGAGCACGCCCCGCTTCAGCCGGACGGTCACGGTCGCAGTGTAGGCTGTCATCAATGAGTAGTGCGGGGTCGTGTGCAAAAACGGTTTTGGAAACTTCGTGTTATGCACGTTTGTGGGTGGATCCGGTGTTTGATTGAATTGTTTATAAGTGATCGCTGGACTGTCCGTCGGTAATCTCTCTGGTGGCTCTCGGACTGCAGTTGATTTGAAGCGATGGTGTGGGATTGATCTCGATAGCAACGCCATCACCGAGAAAGCCCTCGGCCGCTCTTGCTTATAAACTGGATGCGCAAGTGCAGACTCTGCTATACTGCCCCACAACACCCAGAAAGCCCTCGGCCGCTCGCGGTCGCTGAGCAGGATATCTGCGCCTCTCCGCACCGCCCGGCGCAGATAGGGCCTGTCTCAGCGACTCCCCTCCGGCGCGACCGGCCGTCGCCCTTTCAGTCCGCCAGGACCGCCACAGCAACCGCGACAGCAACGGCACCGCACGGCAACCGCAATACCTCAGCCCTCCCCAGCCTCGGCCGGGGCGCGCCGGCCCCGCACCGCCGCGGCGCGCCACCGGCCTCCCTCGCACGCGTTGCTCGCGCGCGCCGACCGCCCCGCACCGCCCGCCGGCCAGCTGGCGAACGACGACCGCCGGAGAGCTGCCGCGAGCGACGCCCCGCCACCACTCGGTGGGTGGGACTGAAAGGGGCAGCCGCTGAGCGGGACGCCCTGCGACGTAAGCACCGAGCCAGCGAATGAGCGACCGAAGGGAGCGAGTGAGCTGGCGAGGCGCGCAGCGAGCAGCGCGACCGCTCAGCGGCTGGGGCTTTCTACGTGTACCGAGTGGTGTCGCAGGCGACGATAGCTGATCCTATTTATAAGTGCGAGCACTCAGCGGCTGGGGGCTTTCCGGGCGGGTCCATTGGTGTCGCCCGAGGCGAGAATCGGCGTTATTTATAAACGCGACTGCTCGAGGGCCTGGCCACGCATCCGAAACCGTTCGTCGCGAAACGCGCGAACTGGTCACACGTCGTCCAGCACGAATTCGGCCAGTGTCGGCACGAACGTCCCGATGTCGGTGACGATGCCGACGGCCTGGGCCGAGCCGCGGTCGGCGAGCTGCGTGACGGTGGCCGGGTCGATGTCGACGCAGACGGTCGGCGTCGTCGAGGGGAGACAGTTCCCGACCGCGACGGAGTGGAGCAGCGTCGAGAGCATCAGGACGAGGTCGGCCTCGCGGGCCTGCTCGCGGATCGCGTTCTGGGCCTCGACGGAGTCGGTGATGGTGTCCGGGAGGGGCCCGTCGTCGCGGATCGAGCCCGCGAGGACGTAGGGGACGTCGTTTTGAACGCACTCGTACATCACGCCGCTGCCGAC
Source organism: Halosubterraneus shenae (assembly GCF_050510935.1). NCBI lineage: Archaea > Methanobacteriati > Methanobacteriota > Halobacteria > Halobacteriales > Haloferacaceae > Halosubterraneus > Halosubterraneus shenae. Next base: position 536,417 of record NZ_JBNLVO010000001.1, read on the forward strand.
GATGCCCTCGTCGATCGCCTCCTCGATGCCGCCGGCGCGGATGATCTCACTGATCGTCCAGATGTGGTGTTTGTGGCCCTTCCGCGGGTTCTCGAGCGTCTCGACGTCCATCCCGAGCGAGGTGCCGTAGACGGAGCGCTCCAGGTCGTGCGTCGCGAAGCCGTTGCCGGCCGAGAGCGCGTCGACGTACCCCTCACGGACGAGGCGCGCGAGGTCGTCGCCCGCGCCCGCGTGGATCACGGCCGGCCCGGCGACGACGAGCACCGAGTCGCCGTTCTCCTTGGCCGCCACGAGCTCGTCGGCGACCTCGCGGATGAGGGATTCGGAGGGTCGCTCCGCGGAGACGCCGCCCTGCATGAAGCCGAAGGGGCCGCCGGAGCCGCGGGGGCGCTCCGGCGGTTGCACGCGGATGCCGGCCTCGTCGGTGGCGACGAGGTCGCCCTCCTCGACCGCGTTGAGCACCTTCGTCTCCGCGCGCGGGCCGCCGTCGGGGCCGCCGGTCGGCTCCACGACGATGGCGCAGTCCATCTCGATGTTCTCGACCTCGATCCACTCGCCCTCGTACCGGATCTCGGTCGGGTGGTTCGTCGTCGAATAGAAGCCGGAGGGGACGACCTGGTCCGCCGGCGCGGGCTCGAGCGTGGCGTCCGAGGGGTTCGCCAGCACGGCGCCGTTCTGGTGGAGCTCGTGGAGGATCTCCTGGAGCGTCGCCTCTTCCTCGGCGGAGATCGCGAGCCGGCAGTACGATTCCTCGTCCTCGTGCTTCCCGACCTCGAACTCCTCTACCTCGAAGGACCCGCCCAGCTCCATCACCATCGTGAAAGCCCGCTGCATGAGCCCCGAGTCGATGATGTGGCCCTCGAGTTCGATCGTCCGCGTGTGAGTCATATCGAAGCATCGAACCGGCGGCGCTTGTGGGTTTCCCCTTCCGTAGCAGTTACGAGCGCGCCGCCGCCCGCGGCGGGGGTGCATCCATCTTATCCATGGTCGTGCATATTGAAAGGGGTAAAACGGGTTCGCTGGGCACGAAAGTGAAAGATTCATGGGGTAGCCCCGCAGGGTATCGTGTATGACGAGCGTGAAGGAGTTCCGCGTCGTGGAGTCCGCGAGCGACGACGCTCTCGGCCGGGGACGGTTCGTCTTCACCGACGCGTACTCCGTCTTCGACTGGGGCCAGATGCCCGACGCCATCCCGAACAAGGGCGCGAGCCTCTGTGCGATGGGCGCGTACAACTTCGAGCTGCTCGAAGCCGAGGGGGTCCCGACTCACTACCGGGGCGTCGTCGACCCCGACGCAGTCGACGCGGGCGCCGATCCCGAGGAGGCCGTCGTCGACCTCGACGAGGCTGGCGGCGCGCCGACGGAGATGGCCATCGAGCTGACGCAGGTGCCGGACCTCCCCTACGAGGGCGGCGACGCGGGCGACGGCGACGCGGGCGACGGCGACGCGGGCGACGGCGCCGGCACCGACGACGACTACGGCGCCGGCTACGACTACGACGCCTACCACGCCGCCGCGGGCGGGAACTTCCTCGTCCCCCTCGAGATCGTCTTCCGGAACACGGTCCCGGTCGGCTCCAGCCTCCGGAAGCGCCGGGAGCCCGCCGACTTCGACCTCGACTTCGACGAGTGGCCCGACGAGGTCGTCGACCTCCCGGAACCGGTCGTCGAGTTCTCCACGAAGTACGAGGAGCAGGACCGCTACCTCACCCGCGAGGAGGCCGACCGCATCTCGGGGGCCGCCGACGTCGACGCGCTCGAGGCCCTCGCCCGCGACGTGAACCGGGTCGTCACCGACCGCGCCGAGGCACAGGGGTTCGTCCACGAGGACGGGAAGATCGAGTGCCTCTACGTCGACGGCGAGGTCCGCGTCGCGGACGTCGTCGGCACGTTCGACGAGAACCGGTTCGCGTACGACGGCCAGGAGGTCTCGAAGGAGGTCGTCCGGCAGTGGTACAAGCGGAACGACCCCGAGTGGGTCGAAGCCGTCGCCGAGGCGAAGGACGCCGTCGAGGACTACCCGGACGTCGCGGACTGGCGCACCATCTGTGACGACTCGCCGACGGAGTTGCCCGCGGACGTCCTCGGCGCTATCGCGGACCTCTACGGCGCCGGTGCGAACGCGTACACCGGGGCCGACTGGTTCGACGCGCCCGGCATCGACGACGCGGTCGACGCCGTTCGGGACCTCTAGGCGCGTCTTTGACGGGCGGCTCCTTTTATAAGGTAAGTACCGCGATTATAAGACCAGCACCGCGAATTCCGGCAGGGGATCCGGCAACCCCGCGAGCACGCGGCCGACGTAGTAGAGGAACAGCAGCAGCGCGAGGAACGACAGCAGGAGTAACAGCAGGAACGTCGTCGTGTCTCCGGATCCCCGCATCGCGTGGATAATCGGACCGATCTGGTTTAAATCCGGGCGGCGCGCCCGTCGATAGATACGGTGCTACGGGCCTAAAGCGGGTAGCTGATCGGCCGCAACGGCGTCTCCGACTGACTCCGAACCGTTCCCTTCAGTCGCGAACGTGGATCGAGGAGCCGAGGTACTTCCGAACGACCTCCTCGACGGAGTCCGCCTTAAAAAGCGTCAGGTCCTCGGCGATCTCCTCCCGGAGCGCGTCGAGGTACTCCTGGTCAGTCCGCAGTTCGCGGAAGTCGACGGCGACGACGTCCACGCCGAGCCGGTCGCTGGCGACCTCGCGGTAGTGGCTCGGGTCGCCCAGCTCCCCGCGCCAGAGGCGGTTGCGGAAGAAGAGCCAGCCGGTGGTCCCGGGGTCGACGGCCGGCACCTCCATCGTCGTCTCGAAGCGGTCCGGGGAGACGCTGACGCCGGACGGCGTGAGCTGGAACTCGACGTGGAAGACGTAGGCGGCGTCCATCCGTCAGAACTCGTCGTTGACGAGCCCCGCAAGCCGGATGTCCTTCTCCGTAATGCCGTCGGCCTCGTGGGTGCGGAAGCGCACCTCGACCTCCTCGTAGCCGATGACGATCTCCGGGTGGTGGAACTCCTCCTCGGCGACCTCGCCGACGGTGCTCGCGAAGGCGACGCCGTCGAGGTAGTCGTCGAACTCGAACGTGCGCGCGATTTCGCTGTCCTCGTACGCCCAGCCCTCGGGAAGCTGGCGTTCGACCTCCTCGTCGGATAACACGTCGGGCATGTCTGGCGATGTTGTTCGCCCGCCGGAAAAGTGTTCCCGCAGTGGCGGGCCCAGTTCCGGACGCGTCGCAAAAGACACATATCCACCGACGCCGTTCGGACGGACGTGCTGGGTCGACTCACCGACGTCTTCGAACGCGGCTACGAGCGACTGCTGCGCCGGGAGATCGGCGACGCCCCGACCCACGTCGCCATCATTCAGGACGGGAACCGGCGCTACGCCGAGAAGCAGGGCGCGGACGCGCCCGACGGCCACCGGGCCGGCGCCTCGACCACCGAGCAGGTGCTCGACTGGTGTGCCGAGCTGGGGATCGACGAGCTGACGCTGTACGCCTTTTCGACCGAGAACTTCGAGCGCCCGGACGAGGAGCTCGAACCCCTCTTCGACCTGCTGACCGAGAAGCTCCGCGAGTTCGCCGATGCCGACCGCGTCCACGAGGAGGAGGTCTGCATCCGCGCGATCGGCGACATCGACCGCCTCCCGGACCGCCTCCGCGACGCCGTCGCGTACGCGGAGCGCCGGACCGCCGACCACGACGAGTTCCGGCTCAACGTCGCGCTCGCGTACGGCGGTCGCAACGAGCTCCTCCGGGCAGCCCGCGAGGTCGCCCGCGACGTCGAGGCGGGGGAGCTCGCCCCCGAGGACGTCGACGTCGCCGAGGTCGAGGACCGGCTCTATCGCCAGCCGGTCCGCGACGTGGACCTCATCGTCCGGACCGGCGGCGACGAGCGCACCTCGAACTTCCTCCCGTGGCACGCCAACGGCAACGAGGCTGCCGTCTACTTCTGTGCGCCCTACTGGCCGGAGTTCTCCCGCGTCGACTTCCTCAGGGCGGTCCGGACCTACGAATCGCGGGCGGCGTCCTGGCAGCGGACGCGCGCGAAACGTGCCGCCGCGCTCGTTCGCGCGGTCGCGGAGGTCGAGGTCACCGACGCCCGTGCCGTCGCGAGCCGGCTTCGCGAGCAGCTGTCCGGCACCGAGAGCGACGCCGCGGTCGTCGCCGACGCGGTCCCGGAGGAGCTGCCGGGAACGGACCCGGACGTCGAGACGGCGGACTGAGACGCGTGCCGGGTCGACGGACCGTGCTGCGAGCCGAGCAGGTAGCCGCGGGCTACTCGATCGGGATCACTGTCGGCCCCTCGTTCCCCTCGCGTCGTCGTTCGCGCTGTTGCTCGCGGGACTCGGCCTGCTCCGCCAACCGCTCGATGCGCTCGTCGGTCGAGGGGTGCGTCGAGAGCCAGCGCTCGATGCGGCTCTCCGATTCGCGGTGGGAGGACAGCGGCGCGAGCGGCCACGCGGGCTCCTGCGCGCGCTCGATCTTTTTTAGGGCCCGGGCCAGCGCCTCGGGGTTGCCGGTCACCGACGCCGCACGGTCGTCGGCGGCGAACTCGCGGCGTCGTGACCGGGCGCGAACGAGCAGCGTCGTCGCCACGACCAGGAGCATCGGCGCACTGAGGACGAGTCGGCGGAGGCGCGCGAAGGGGCCGGACCGGTCGAACGGTCGCCCGCGCAGCCACGCCGATCCACGGGCGAGCCCCGACAGCGCGAGGATCGCCGGCACCAGCGCGACCGTCACCAGGCCGACGACCGTGCGACTGAGCCCCTGCACCACCGCCAGCAACAGGCCGTCGTTGCGTTCGAGGTGGGCGAGCTCGTGGGCGATGATCGCCTCCAGTTCGGCCGGCTGGAGCAGTCGGAACAGCGACCGGTCCAGCACCAGCGCGCCGCGCTCGGCACCGCCGATGGCGACGGCGTTCGGCGCGTGCGCTCGCGTGAGGAACAGGTCCGGGCGGTCGACGTCCATCCGCGCCGCGAGTTCGTCGACGCGCCGGTGGAGGCCCGGCGCGCGACTCCGGGGGAGCCGGTTCGTCTCGAGCGCGGCCAGGAGCTGGCTCGTCCCGAGTCGATAGCTGAGGTACGCGGAGACGATACCGACCCCGACGACGATGGCGACGAGCGTCGAGAGGTCCGGTCGGTTCGTCCAGAGCCAGTAGAGCCCGAGATAGCCGAGGTACGCGGCGGCGAGGTAGCCGGCGAGGAGGGTCAGGCCCACCGCCGCCATCGCGAGTCGCACTCCGAGTCGGCCCATAGGGCGAGGCACGGCGGCGACCCTGAAACAGATTCCGGCGGGCGTGCGCGGGGTCGACTGGTGGCGTCGCGTGCGACGAACAGCACAGCGGCGTCGCCGGCGCCGTCGCCCTCGTCGCCGTGGTCGCCGGCAACCCGCCCGGACTCCGAAACCACTACCTCCCGGGCGCGAAACTGGCGGGTATGGACCCCCGTATTCGCGAACACGCGGAGATCATCGCCAATCACTCGACCGAGATCGAGTCGGGCGACAACGTCGTCATCCAGCTGCCGAGCCAGGCCGAGGACCTCGCGGTCGCGCTCCACGAGATCTGCGGCGAGCGGGGCGCCAACCCCCTGTTCGTCAACTACTCCGACCGCGCCGACCGCGCGTTCAAGCGGGCCGCGGACGAGTTCGAGGAGCCGGACCACGAGCTCGCGCTCTACGAGGAGACCGACGTGTTCGTCATCGCCCGGGGCGGGCCGAACGTCTCCGAGGGCGCCGACGTCGACGCCGACACCAACGCCGCCTACAACCGCGCCCGCGAGGAGATCAAGCGCGAGCGCCTCGAGAAGACCTGGTGTCTCACGCAGTTCCCGACGCCCGCGCACGCGCAGCTGGCCGGAATGAGTACGGAGGCGTACGAGAACTTCGTCTACGACGCCGTCACGCTCGACTGGGACGCCCAGCGCGAGTTCCAGGCGAACATGGTCGAGATCCTCGACGGCGCCGACGAGGTCCGGATCGTCTCCGGCGAGGAGACCGACGTGACCATGTCCGTCGCCGGCAACGAGACGCTCAACGACTACGGCGAGGCCAACCTCCCCGGCGGCGAGGTGTTCACGGCGCCGGTCACGGAGAGCGTCGAGGGCGAGGTGTACTTCGACCTGCCGCTGTACCGCTACGGCCGCCAGATCGAGGGCGCGCGCCTGCGCTTCGAGGACGGCCAGGTCGTGAGCCATTCCGCCGAGCGCAACGAGGCGCTGCTCGGCTCCATCCTCGACACCGACGAGGGCTCCCGCTACCTTGGCGAACTCGGCATCGGGATGAACCGAGCTATCGATACGTTTACGAATAACATGCTGTTCGACGAGAAGATGGGCGACACCGTCCACATGGCCGTCGGCTCCGCGTACGGGGAGACCGTCGGCGAGGAGAACGAGCAGAACGAGTCGGCCGAACACGTCGACATGATCGTCGACATGAGCGAGGACTCACGCATCGAGGTCGACGGCGAAGTCGTCCAGCGCGACGGGACGTTCGTGTTCGAGGACGACTTCTGAAGTCACACGCCCAGGGGAGACGCCGTCGTTCCGGAGTCGGATCCCCATAGGGGTTCTGTCCGAGATCCAGATAGAGCGGCTCGGGCTTGATTCCGTAAAACGTGTGACAGATCGAACAGATTAACCGCGTTCGCACAAAAGAGGAACGCGATGAATTCTGGTCGGGAGAGTGAATCGCTAGTCTCCTTTGAAGTGGACGGGTCGACGCTATCCGTCCGCGACAAATTCGGCGGTGGCATCCAGCAGTTCGAGGCGGACCCGCCACTGGTGCTCGACCCCGCACTCGAGGAGCTCTTTCACTTTCCAGTGGACCGGGCGGTGTCGTTCGACGGTGCCGAATTCAATATCGGCCAACACGATAGCGTACTGTTGCGTGACGAAACTGGCGAAGTGACCTTCGAGGCCGCCGAGGAGTCACGGACGTCTCCGCCCGGAACGCACTACCTCGAAATCTCCGGTTCGGTGAAGGCCTACGTACGGATTCCCGACGCCGCGGTGACGCTGGAGTACGTCGGGACGATGTACGAAAGCCCAGTCCGAGTCAAGCTCTCCGCGGAACGGACGATAACCGTCGGGGCTCGGTCGACGCATTCGCTCCCGGCGGCGACGATCACCGTCCCTGACGATCCTGCCGCTCGAATGGAGGCATTCTCGTACCTCGGGTCGTCGATCAAGGAATTCTCCCCGGAGCGGTCCTGGCCCACGTTGCGTGGCCACCCGCCACGGATCCTCCGCGGGGAAGCGCTCGAGATCCCGTCGGTGCTCTCGAAACCGGATACCGGTATCGTCGTTACCGTGCCGGAGACCCACGCCGACCTCTACCGAGTTGCGCCACTGGCCTTCTATTTCGGCGCGTCGATCGAACCGGGCACGGAACCGGCGCTCCATCTCCCGAACGGGTACTCCGAGTCGCTGACGACTCCCGATCGAACGCTCGAGGAGTCCGTCGAGCGGATCATCTCGGCCTGTTTTCTGTTGGACACGCTCGCTCGGCAGGATGGGTACGTCCCGATACCGACACGCGAGTACGGATTAGTGGCACCACACCTCTCATTTTATCCTGAATCCCTGGCGTCGGAACCGCTGGGCGACCAGCTGATGGAGCAGCTCGAGGCTCCGATGCAGCCGGTGTTGGACGCGCTCCCTCGATGGCCGGTCACGGCCGTACTCCGTCCCGACCCGTCGGATGTAACGCTAGTCCCCTACCTGCTCGACTCTATGGCGCACATTTCTGTTGCGGAACCGGGGACCGTCTCGTCGCCGGTGACCGTTCGGGATCGGCCAACGAAGCCCTTTGCTGTCGGGTACTCTCACTCTACGGTACCTTCCGGCGGGGTCGCGCTCGACGATCGGGCGTTCGAACGCGAACTGAACGAAACACTACCCGTGGTCGACGAGGCAGTCGTGGCGGTCGTGACCGACGACGCCGACAGGGCCGAACTGCTACGGTCGCATCTCGAATACGCACCGCTGCGTGCGTACCCGGAGCGGATAGCCGTTCACGCCGACCCGACGACCGACGAGTTGGAAGGACTGTTCGAAAGCGGCGCCGACCTAGTCGTGTTGGATCTGTCGGCCACCGGGTCGACCGTCGCGTGCGCGGACGGCCCGCTCGAACTCTCGACACTTTCCGAGTGCCGACCGAACGTTGTCGTGCTGGACGCCGACCGGACGGGTGAATCGAGCGTCGCCTCGGTTGTTGACGCCGGAGCAACCGTCTCGCTTGAGGCACCCGGCGTCACGTCGCCCGATCCGGGTCTCCGGATCGTCGGGTGCCTGCTCCGAGGAAACAGCGTCGCTCGGACTGCGGAACTCCTCTTCGACCCCAGCGAGTATCGGATCGCCGGCGTGCCAACCGAGATGGCGGTGCTGTGGGACACGGGGCAAAACGGGGAGTGTTACGTGATCGACACGGTTGCGCCGGGGGAACATGCGGCCGAATTCGTCGTCACGCCGTCGAAACCACTCGGTATAGGGAGTGTTCACTGGCTCCGCCAGGACTTCAGCCCCGACGAACACCAGCTCGTCGGCACCTCGATCGAGATGGCGGAACACCTCTCGACGGCACAGGTCGTCGACCTGCTGGCGGACGAGGACGTCGTCGTCGTTTTGAACGGCGAGGTGTACGCCGACGCACTCCCGCCGACGCGAGACCTGGTCGAGCGCTCGGCCGCCCGTGCGTTGCGGTCGGACTCGGGCGACGAACCGACGGATACGGAGCTAAATGAGCGGGTTTCCGAGTAGTTCGGGCGCTCGCCTCCCCCTGCGTCGGCGTCGCCACTCGACGTGTCACGGTGTCGCCAGCCGACGTGTTTCGGCGTCGCCGGAACGACGATTCGGCGGGGGCTCTCGCCGGAATCCGGCCCAGCAACGGCCCGCAAACTTCTCACCCTGCCGAGAGGACGTGATCCGGACGTGACAAACGAGTGATTTACATTCGTGTAACCACGTGTCATGGGTGTGCCTAAGGTCCAATGTCCCGACTGTGAGCGTCAGATCGCCATGCACGAGCTGGAGGCGAAGACGGTCGCACAGTCGAGCGGGTTCGACACCCACTATCGGTGTCCGTTCTGTCGCACAGACGTCAACAACGTGACCGAACATCTCGTTTGAGCGACACACCCACGATTTTCTTCGGATAGGGCGCGAGAGAACGGGCTGTCGACCGTCGGTCGTTCAGTTATAAATAGAAGCTTCCCCACCGATGGGACATGGTACTCGATCGGATCGCCGACCTCGTCGGCGTCGATCCGCTCATCGTCGCCGCCCTGCTTGGGGCCGTCGGACTGGTCGTGCTCTTCCTCCTCGTCGCCCGTCTTCGGGGACCGTCGGCGGAGGCTCGCGAGTCACAACGCGCGCACGAGGAGGCCCAGGAGCGCGCCCCGCCCGTCGACGTCGGCGAGACGTACACCTTCGGCGTCAAGGAACTGTCGGAGCATCACAGCGGCACCCAGGTCGCCGTCGGCGAGGTCGAGGGGTTCGTCCTGTTCGTCGAGGACATTCCGGGCTCCGTCGGCCCCGGCGACGTCATCCGCGCGAAGGTGCTCTCGTTCAACGAAGGGCGGACCTCCGCGGACGCGACGTTCGTCGAAAAAGCGTAAGTCGACCCGACGTGCGGACCCGTCGGAAGTCGACCCGACTTGCGGACCCGTCGGTCGACCTATTCGTGAATGTCGAGGTCGAACTGCTCGTTCTCGGCGACGGCGTTGAGGACGACGGAGGTGTTCGACTCGCGGATGTTGACGTCGGTGAGCAGCGACTTGATCTGGTCGTTCATCCCGTCAGTGTCCGCGAACTTGCCGATCGCGATGACGTCGTAGTCGCCGGTGACCTCGTAGACACTGATCATCTGTTTCTCCTCGCGGAGGGTCTCGGTGATCTCGGGGAGCGCGTCGCCCTCGACCTTGAGCTGGAGAATCGCGGTCACGTCGAAGCCGAGCTTGCCGTAGTCGACGGTCGGGGTATAGCCCTCGATGACGCCCTCCTCCTCGAGGTCGCGCAGGTGGTTCGAGACGGTGGTGACGGACACGTCGAGCTCCTCGCCGAGGCTGCGGAGGCTGGCGCGACCGTTACCGAGGAGTTCGTTCACGAGCTTGGCGTCGAGGTTTTCGTACGTCATTACATGCGACCACGTAATGAAGGGTTTAGAACTTTACGAACATCCAGTTTCAGCGGAGGCCTGGCGGGTCATGCACCAATCGACAAGGCCTTTATACTGGGAGCATACGATGGAAACGTCCAGAACATGACGGACGACCACGCAACCCCCGACGGCGGGCTGACGGCGAAGGAACAGGCAGTACTCGACACCATCGAGGAGGAGGACATCGACTTCCTCCGGCTCCAGTTCACGGACATCCTCGGCGTCGTGAAGAACGTCTCCGTCCCGGCCCACCAGGCCGAGAAGGCGTTCACCGAGGGGATCTACTTCGACGGCTCCTCCATCGAAGGCTTCGTCCGGATCCAGGAGTCCGACATGCGCCTGATCCCGGACCCGGACACGTTCGCTATTCTCCCGTGGCGCAGCGAGGGCGAGGGCGGCACCGCGCGGCTCATCTGCGACATCGTCGACACCGACGGCGAGCCGTTCGTCGGCGGCCCCCGCCAGGTGCTGAAGTCCGTCCTCGACCGCGCCGACGAGATGGGCTACTCCGTCTCCATCGGGCCGGAGCCCGAGTTCTTCCTCTTCGAGAAGGACGAGAACGGCGACGCGACGACGATCCCGCACGACAACGGCGGCTACTTCGACCTCGCCCCGAAGGACCTCGCGTCCGACGTCCGCAAGGAGATCATCTTCACGCTCGAGGACATGGGCTTCGAGATCGAGGCGTCTCACCACGAGGTCGCCGAGGGCCAGCACGAGATCAACTTCAAGTACGCCGACGCGCTCGAGACCGCGGACAACATCGCCACGTTCCGCGCCGTCGTCCGCGCCGTCGCCGAGCAGCACGACCTCCACGCGACGTTCATGCCGAAGCCGATCGGCGAGATCAACGGCTCGGGCATGCACACGCACATCTCGCTGTTCGACGAGGACGGCAACAACGCCTTCGCGAACGAGGACGACGAGTTCAACCTGAGCGAGACGGCCTACGAGTTCATGGGCGGCATTCTCGACCACGCCCCCGCCTTCACCGCCGTCACGAACCCGACCGTCAACTCCTACAAGCGCCTCGTCCCGGGCTACGAGGCCCCCGTCTACATCGCGTGGTCCGACGTCAACCGCTCGGCGCTCATCCGCGTCCCCGACGCCGCGGGCGTCTCCGCCCGCTTCGAGGTCCGCAGCCCCGACCCGTCGAGTAACCCCTACCTCGCGCTGGCCGCGCTCATCGCGTCCGGGCTCGACGGCATGGAGACGGGCGCCGACCCCGGCGACCCGGTCCGCGAGGACATCTACGAGTTCGACGAGGAGAAGCGCGCGGAGTACGGCATCACGACGCTGCCGTCGAACCTCGGTGAGGCCGTCGACGCCCTCGAGGCCGACGACGCTGTGACCGAAGCGCTCGGCCCGCACGTCTCCGAGAAGTTCGCCGAGGCGAAGAATCAGGAGTTCGCCGAGTACCTCACCTCCGTCTCCACCTGGGAGGAGGAGCGCTACCTCGAGAAGTTCTAAGTCGGCTGGTTAGCGGCGATTTGCGTTTCCCGACTTTGCGATCGTTTTCTCCTCGTTTTCTCGATGTTGTCTCTCCGATGACGGACCTCGAGCCGTTTTGGCGACGAGCGCGACCGACCTCTCCCGCTTTTGCTTATAAATGGTGTTTAGAAGTGCAGCCGTTACTGTGCCTGACGGCACCGCAAACGCCCAGAAAGCCCTCTGCCGCTTTTTATAAGCAGGTATGTACAGGTGATACGGTCTCGCCCTGGACAGCACCGCAAACACCCAGAAAGCCCTCGGCCGCTCTTGCTTATAAACCGGATGCACAGGTGCAGACGCTGCTACGCTTGACAGCACCGCAAACACCCAGAAAGCCCTCGGCCGCTCGCGGTCGCTGAACGACATATCCACGCCTCTCAGCACCGCCCGGCGTGGATAGGGGTCGGTTCAGCGACTCCGTTACACCGCGACCACTGGAAGACGGTCCGGGCTGCTCGCTCCGCTGCGCTGCCGGGCTGCGACTTCCAAGCTCTCGTTCACTTCGTTCACGAGACCGGCCGTCGCCCTTTCAGTCCGCCAGGACAGCACCGCCCCGCAACCGCGACGACACCGCAGAGCAACCGCAGTCCCCCAGTCCTCCCTAACCTCGGCCGGGGCGCGCCGGCACTGCACCGCAACGCGCGGCGCGCCCCGCCCTCCCTCGCACGCGTTGCTCGCGCGCGCCACCGCAGCCGCGCCGCGAACTCCGCCAACCGCCGCGAGCGACGCCCGGCCACCATTCCCGGGTGGGACTGAAAGGGGCAGCCGCTGAGCGGGACGCCCTGCGACGCAAGCACCGCAACGGCGAACGAGCGAAGCGAGTGAGCCGTGAGGAGCGCAGCGAGCAGCGCGACCGCCTCAGCGGCTGGGGCTTTCTGGGTATGCCGAGTGGTGGCACCCGCGACGATATCCGACTTTATTTATAAGTGCGACTGCTCAGCCGCCGCGGCTTTCGAGGCATGCCGAGTGGTGTTGCAAGCGACGTTTCCCCATTCTGCTTATAAGTACGACCGCCTCCGCGGCTGGGGCTTTCGAGGCATGCCGAGTGGTGTCGATTGCATTGAGAGCCAATTTTATTTATAAGCGACCAGCACAATGGCCGGCGAGCTCCACGCATACCGGGCAACGTAACAGACGTAGATAGACGAGTACACCCGATACCGATCTCAGGCGACCGATCGTAACCTGTCTTTATGGGCTATCGTCACCAAATCCGACCCCACGAGCAGTCATGCCGACCATCGAGCGCGAGGTCCGGATCGACGCGCCGCCACAGGCCGTCTTCGAGTACGTCCGCCAGCCCGAGAACCACACGAGGGTCATCCCGAGCCTCGTCGCCGTCGAGAACGTCGAGGAGACGGCGGTCGGCCACGCTGGGGAGCTCACGTACGACGTCTTCGGCATCGACCTTCACTCGCGATTCCGGGACGTCGAGATCGACCCGCCGAACCGCCGCGTCTACGAGGTGTCGGGCAATCTGGAGGGGCGGGTCACCTACGAGCTCGAACCGGCGAACGGCGGCACGAGTCTCAGGTACGTCAACGAGTACGAACCCGTCGCCAGCGGCGTGCTCGGTAAGCTCGCGCGGCCGGTGGTCTCCCGGCAGCTGGAGCGTGAAACCGACGCGATGATCCGGAACCTCAAGCAGCAACTGGAGTGAGGAATTGCCGCGCCGACGCCCCCTCAGATGCGGCGCTGGAGCGCCGGTAGCCCGACGATGACCCCGACACCGACTGCCGCCAGGATCCCGGCGACGAGGACCGGCGGCTCCAGCCCCAGCGCGCCGAACCAGAGGCCGCCCGCGACGAGGAAGCCGGGGACCGCGACGGTCGGCCGGACGGTCGGCTCGTCGCTGTCGACGAGCCGCCACGCGCCCGCGCCGCCGAGTGCCGTCCCGATCGCCATCGCCCCCTCGAGGACGCCCTCGTGGTAGCCGCCGACGATGGAGACGACGACGCCGCCAGCGCCGATGACGCTCGCGACGAGGAACACTGGCGTCGGGTCCAGATCGGCCAGGGGGTCGGTCGTGGCGAGGTTGTCCGAGATGTCGCCGCCAGCGAGCAGCCGCCGGACGTCGGCGCCGGCGAGCCGGAGCCCGCCGAAGAGGACGGCGACGCCCAGAACCGCGCCGGCGACGATGTCAACGAGGTAGTGGACCTGCAGCGCGACCCGGGAGAACGCGACGGCGACGGCGACGGTGCAGAAGAGGATGGCCCGTCGCCGGCGGTCAGCCCAGTCGAGGACGAAGACGAGGCCGCCGTAGAGGATCGTCGCGCCGGCCGCGTGGCCGCTGGGGAACCCGAAGCCGTCGGCGCTGACCGTGTTCTCGAACCACGCCGCGGCGAGGCTGGGCAGCCACTCGGGGGTCGCGGCGCCGCCCGGTCGCGGGACGGCGAAGCCGTGTTTGAGCGCCGTCACCGCCGCCAGCGTGCAGGTCGCGAGCGCTATCAGTGTCGCCATCCGGCGACGCGGCTGGGGGATCCAGCGTGCCGGGAGGAACCAGTAGCCCAGCGTCAGCACGCCGAACACGAACCAGGTGTCCGCGAGCGTCGTGACGACCGCGAAGAGGACGACGATGGCCTCCGGTAACGCGTCCGCGATCGCGATTTCGCCGAGCCCGCGCATCGTCAGTCGTCACCTCGACTGCGGACGTAGTCGAACGCTTTGCCCGGGACACCCGCCGCGTTGAGCCCCACGCCGACGACCAGGAACAGCGTGTAGAGGCCGAGCGTCGAGAGCCCGAGGACGATCATCGCCGCGATGGCGTAGATACCCTGCAGGAAGTAGAACGCCCCGAGGGTCATGACGGTCCCGTACAGCAGGACGAGGTACGGCCCCCAGCCGCGAGCGTGCCCGCGGCGCATGCGGTCGCGCACGTACGCCTGCAGCTCCGTCTTCAGCTGCGGTCGGTCGACGGTCCGCTCCTCCACGTCCTCCTCGAAGGACTCCAGCTCGGCCCGGAGCCGACTGACCTCCGATTCGAGCTCGGCCACGTCCGGAGCGCCGCGGGGGCGCTCCCCGCGCTCCGACTCGGTCGCAGTCGATCCGTCTCGTTCGCCCATATCCGTGGGTAGCCCCGGGCGTTGTTGTAGCTGCCGGTCCACGCCGTTTTCCACGGTGGATCCGGTCGCGGCTGCGGCCCTCGCTGCTCCCCGGCCCGCCGACGCCATCGGCTCACCGGGCTCGATACCGACCTCCTGCCGCTCCGAGAGGACGACGTTGACGACGGCGCCGACGATGACGACGAGCGCGGCGACGTACAGCCACGTCACGAGCAGCAGAATGCCGCCGATGACGCCGTACACCTGGTACTGCTCGGCGCCCGCGGCGTACAGCTGGAAGATCGCCTGCAACGCCGTCCACCCGACCGCGGCGACGACGGCGCCCGGCAACGCCTCGCGGAGGGTGACCAGCGGATACGGGAGGACGTAGTAGATGGGGAGGAAGACCAGCGTCAGCAGCGCGGGCAACAGGAGGATGCTGACGACGTCGACGAGCGGCCCGACGTCGACGGCCGCGACGACCGTCCCGACCACGACCATGGCGGCGAGGCCGACCCCGAGCCCGACCGCGACCGTCGTCGCGTCCCGGAGCTGCGCGAGGAAGCCGACGTCGGCTTCGACGCCGTACACTTCCAGGAAGGCCGTATCGAGCCCCCGGAACACCTTCAGCGTCGACCAGAGCAGGACAATGACGCCGAAGACGGTCGCGCCGCCGCGTCCCTCGGCGGAGGCGACGGCGGTCGTGATCGCCTCCTGGCCGGCCGGCGCGAGGAACTGGCGCGTCGCGGCCAGCACGGTCGCCGCGAACGCCTCGCCGAAGACCGTGCTGGCGACGACGACCAGCAGCAGGAGCGCGGGGATCAGCGAGATGAACGCGTAGTAGGCGACGCCCGCGGCGAGGAAGGTCACCCGGCCGGACTGCACCAGGGAGACCACCTGCCGAACCGTCGAGACGAGTGACGCGATGTCGCTTCGCACGCCAGTACGTTCGCAAGTCGACTACAAAAGGGTAGGCCGTCGGTCGGCCATGGAAGGGGAGGCCGTCGGTCGGCCATGGAGGGGGAGGCCGTCGGTCTGCCACGAGAGGGGAGGCCGTCGGTTGCGACCCGGCGGCTATTCCTCGAGGATCGCGTCGCGGATCTCGTCGACGTCGGCCGTCGTCTTGAACGCGGTCCCGTGATAGTGGGCGCGCGTCGCGTCGTAGCCTGCCTCGCGGAGCTGCGCGATGAAGTCGTCCATGCCGATGGCGGGCTCGCTCCACTGTTTATAAAGGCGGTGCTGGTCGTAATGCGTCGGCGTGTCGAGCTCGTCGGCGACGCGACCGAGCAGCTTCCGGGCG
Organism: Halosubterraneus shenae; assembly: GCF_050510935.1. Lineage (NCBI taxonomy): Archaea > Methanobacteriati > Methanobacteriota > Halobacteria > Halobacteriales > Haloferacaceae > Halosubterraneus > Halosubterraneus shenae. The sequence continues at coordinate 552,401 of NZ_JBNLVO010000001.1, forward strand.
CGCTTCGCCTCGCCCATGTCGTCGGAGACGTTCGCGCGGACGGCCTCGGCGAAGTCGCTGTCGGCGACGGCACCGAGCCAGAGCGGGCCCGCCGTCAGCGTCCGGTCGCTCCCGCAGGCGGGACAGGCCTCGGGCGGGTCGGCGATGAGGCCGTGCTCCGTGTAGCGGTGGAGACAGTCCTCGCAGTGGTAGAGGTAGCCCAGCTCGTCGATGCAGCTGTCGGCGGCCTGCGCGCCGGACTCCAGTTCGAGGTACGCCCGCGCGTAGTGGCGCGACACGTGCGAGAGGATCGGTCTGGCGGCCTTGTCGTAGCGGGCGGCGGTCCGGACCAGTGCCGAGAGCAGGGTCCGGAGCCCCATCTCCGGGTGATAGTCCGTGTTCCGGGGGACGGCGCCGTACTTCCGAATGCCGCTGTTGAGGTGGGCGCCACAGAGCGGCGCGGTGTCGGTCGCGGTGACGCAGACGAGGTTCCGGCCGTTCGCCATCGCCGCGTCGACGAAGGGGATGGGGGTCCCGTAGGGGTCGAGGTCGATGACGTCGAACACCTCCTCGTGCATGAGCGCGTTGACGTCGCGGTGGACCGTCTCCCCCGGGAGGTCGTTGCGCGCGAGGTTCCGTTCCGCGAGCTCCACGGCGTCGGGGTCGACGTCGGCGCAGGTGACGTCGTAGCCTTCGTTGGCCGCGCGGACGCCCCGGACGCCCGAGGCGGCCATCGCGTCGAGGTACGACTCGGCGCGCGGCTCCCGGTCGTGGTACGCGCGCAGGGTCGCCACCGTGACGTCGCGGTTCAGCTCCTGCTCGGGGTTGAAGAACACGCCGCCGCCGGTGCCCTCGCTGGCGCCGTCGCGCGATTCCGGAACCTCGACCGTCACGTCGCCTTCCTCCACGTCCATACGTCGCGTTCGCCGAGGCGGCCTAAAAGCGCCGTGTTCCAGGGGTCACCCGGCCCCCGGACCGGCACCGCCCAGCTTCCGGAACCGATACCCGCCGACGACGAGCACCGGCAGGAGAAACGCCGCCACGACGACGGGCGTGTAGGGCAGTCCAAACGCGGCCGCCACGCCGTCCGCGAGCCGGTCGGCGGCGACGAACCACGCCATCAGGAGGAGGATGCCCGCCGCGCTGCGCGCGGAGTTGCCGAACTCCCAGTCGAGGAGGACGACGAACGGCGTGAGCAGCAGAACTCCGAACGTGGCGAGGTACGCCGCCGACAGCGCGGCGTTGGAGGACGCGCCGAGCGCCCTCGCGAGTGGGATACCGACGTCGGCCGCGAGGTACTGGACCCCGAGCACCCACATCACGACGAGAAAGATCGCGCCGGCGACGCGAACCCCGCGCGGCAGGCTGCCGAGTTCCTGGCGCATCGCGTCGAGCCGACCGTCGACGCGACGGCGAACACCATCGAGCATGCGCCGAGGTATGGGGATCCCACACAAAGGTGTGCCGCTCCGCGGCCGACGGCGGAGCATCCTGCAGCCGGTGGCTCCGCGATCGGGCGCCCTCGAACTCGTCCTGTGCCACCGTCGGACGCTCGACTGCTGCACCGACGCAGTTTTGGAGCGCCCTCGTCTATCGCGTCTGTGAGCGAGGTCGACGACTGGCGGGCGGCCCTGGCCGAGGCCGGGGAGCTGGAGGCGCCGATAGCCGCCGCCATCGTCGACCAGCACGGGGACCGCGGCAAGCGCGCGATCGAGGCCGTCGCCGAGGAGCGCGTGAAGGAGTACAAGGACTTCACCGTCGTCGTGGGCCACGAGGACGAGTACATCATCGAGGAGGGCGACTGCGACTGCGCGGACGCGACCTACAACCTCGACACGGACGACCCCGACCAGCGGTGCTGGCACGCGCTCGCCGTCGAAATCGCCGAGCGCATCGGCCGCGTCGACGAGCACGACATGTGGTACTCGGAAGTACGCGAGTTCCTGTAGCAGCTCCGGCGAGGTGGCCGTCCTGCCCGTGGAAAACGGGGAGCCGGATACACAGACCCGTGGAAATCCCGGAACCACCCGGAACTCGTGGCTCCCATGTAACATGTTGTTGAGAGGCATATAAACGGCGCCGGTTGCTGCAACACTGCCACGACTCGGTCTCCGCGAGCCCGAGGACGATCGCGAGGAGCCGGACGTCGCCGGCGACGCGCCGCCCAACACGGTGGGGGAATTTCCGGCGCCGTCAACTGGGCGCAACCGCCTCTCCCTGCGGTGGTCCGGGCGGGGTTTCCCGCCGGCTCGCCGCCGTCTGGCGGTCCCTCACCGGTAGTCGGAAACGTTTAGAGCGCCCGCCGGGTAGCTTCCTGTATGCCGGACTGTCCACTGGCTGACGACTGCCCAAGTTTCGAGGAGCGCATCGAGGGAATGGGCTGTCAGCACTACGGCAACCGCGGCGGGGCCGAGTGGTGTCAGCACTACGATATGCCGATCAGCGACCTGAAGCAGCAGCCCGTCAAACCGGGCGAGGAGGTCGTCGTCGAGGTCGACGACATCCACGAGAGCGGTGCCGGCGTCGGCCGCACCGACGACGGCTTCATCGTGATGGTCGACGGGCTGCTCCCGCCGGCCCGCGCGAAGGTCCGCATCCACACGGTCAAGTCGAACTCCGCGCGCGCCCAGGAGATCGTCGAGCGCCTGCCTCTCGAGGAGGAAGAGGGCGAGGCGGGCGAGGAAGGCGAAGCCGAAGACGAGGATGAAGAGGAAGGGTCGTCGACCCGCGGCCCGGACCGCGAGCAGCTGGGCAGCCGCGAGAACTTCTGGGGCTAGCGGCTCGCTCCCCCGGAGTCGACCGGCGCCTCGGACAGTCCGCACTATACCTTTTTCCGGCCACATCACTTCCGTCCAGACATGGCTGCAGACGACGACGCCGACTCGTCGCCCGACGACGCGGTCGACGTCGACGCCGTGCTCGAACGGGCGGGCTTCGACCCGAGCGCAGGGGTGTTAACGCGTCGCCAGGCCGAGGTCCTCGCGCTGCGCGAGCGCGGGCTGAAGCAGTCCGTCATCGCCGAGCGGCTGGGCACCTCCCGGGCGAACGTGTCGAGCGTCGAGGCGAGCGCCCGCGAGAACGTCGAGAAGGCCCGCGAGACGGTCGCGTTCGCCGAGGCCCTCGCCGCGCCGGTTCGGGTCGAGATCGGCGAATCGACCGACCTCTACGACGTGCCGACGCAGGTGTACGACGCCTGCGACGAGGCCGGCGTCAAGGTGAACCACACGGCGCCGGAGCTGATGCGGATCGTCGGCGAGGCCGCCGGCGACGCCGTCCAGGGGCGGCAGGTCCGCCAGCGCCTGTTCGTCACCGTCGACAGCGACGGAACGGTCCGCGTGCGACGGCCCTGACCGGCGCGGGCTGACGAGGCCGAGCGCGGTGACGAGCGTCGCTGCTGTCGGGTGCGGCGACCAGCGTGGCCACTGTCGGAACGTGGTTCGCGAAGAGAAAACGGCTGATGTGCCGCCGGCGGTGGCAGTCGGGTCGGCGTCCGGTGCCGTCGGGGACAGTGACGGCCGGAACGCCGGAACCGACGACGCGGGGACGTGCGCCCCACCGCCGGGATGGGCACATCGGACGGGAACGTCCGTGCCCACGGTGTTCCCGGTGTGACGGAGACCGCGAGGGGGGACAGAACCCTCGCGACCGGCGACACGTGGCGGCGTGCCGCCGAACCGACTCGCCCAGCAGCCCGAACGAGTCGGAAGGGTGGTCCGCTGTCGCAAGTGTGCCTCTGACTGCGCCTATCCTCGCGACCACCTCCGAGGTTCGGTCGGATCGGTGGTCGACCAGTCCGAGAGTGGGGCGACCATATCGTTTAGGTTGGCCTAAACCCATTAAACTGTTATGGTTTAGGCCGACCAAAACCAATCGAAACTGGCGAGGTCGGCACAGCTACTCCGTCGAATCCGACCATGATAAACCTTGCTCGCGTTCCTACTGCTCGACGATCTCCGCGACGCCGACGAGCGTTTCCCCCGCCGTGACGGTCGCTTCGCGAGCGATCGAGTAGACGATCCCGTCGCGGTCGGCGACGGCAGTTTGCAGTTCCTCGTAGGTCGTCGGATCGTAGAGCGTCCCGAGTTCGTCGCCCTCGGTCGCCGAGTCGCCGATGGCGACGCCGGTGTCCGGGACGAAGAGGCCGGAGTCGTCGGCGCGGACGCGCCCGAGGTGGTTGCGCGCGACGGTGCCGTCCCAGCCGGCGGGCTCGCCCGCGAGGACGCCGACGTGCCGGAGCGCGTCGAGCATCCCGGCGACGCCGGTCTCGACAGCCTCCTCGACGACCTGCTTGTTGTGCGCCAGCTCGGGCGTGATCGTCGGGATGTCCTCCCGCGTCGCGGCGACGCGGAGCTTCCCGCCGAAGTCGCGCTCGGCCCACTCCGTATCCGCGTCGTCGCCGGCCGCTTCCGCAAGCAACAGGTCCGTGCCGAACGCCTCCGCGAGCCCGCGGCAGTCCTCGTCGCCCGCCATGTACACCGTGTGGGTGAGCATCGTCGGCGACCCCGTGTGGAGGTCGACGATGGCGTCAGCGTCGCCCGCGTACTCCCAGAGCCGGGCGGCCATGCGCTCGTGGAGCGTGCCGTCCGGGTCGCCGGGCCAGCAGCGGTTCATGTTCGCGTTCACCGAGTCGAGCCCCTCCGGCGTCGTGTAGGAGACCCGGTCGAACGTGAGCGGGTCGGCGACGGGCACCGCCACGAGCGTCCCCTCGAACTCCTCGTCGGCGTCGACGAGGACCTCGTGGAGACGTCGGAGCACCTCGCTCCCGTTCACCTCGCGCCCGTGCTGGGCAGCCTGCGCGTAGACGACCGGGTCGCCCTCGCCGTACGTGTGGACCGTCGTTTCGATCGGCACCCCGGAGGGGAGCCGCGCGAGCGTGATGCGCTCGGACTCGTGCATACGCGACCGATCCGCCGCCGACCGCTTATAAACGAGGGTGCCGGCGAGTGGCGGAGGCGCGGAGCGATGGAGGTGCGTAGTGGCGGAGGCGCGGAGCGGTGGAGGTGCGTAGTGGCGGAGGCGCGGAGCGGTGGAGGTGCGTAGTGGCGGAGGCGCGGAGTGGCGGCTCACTGGCTTACAGCCTCTCCGTGAGCCGGTCGGCGTGTCGCGCCGCTCGCTCGCGGATCGCCGCGGCGTCGACGTCGGCCGCGACCAGCTCGCCGCCGTCGTACACCACGTCGCCGTCGACCATCGTGAACGCGACGTCGTCGCCGTGTGCCGCGTAGACGAGGTGCGAGAGGGGGTCGTGGACCGGCGTCGCGCGGGCCGTCGCCGTGGAGAGCCCGACGAGGTCCGCGCGGTAGCCCGCCCGGAGCGCCCCGATCCGGTCGAATCCCGTCGCCCTCGCGCCGCCCGCCGTCGCCATCCGAAACACCGCCTCGGCCGGGAGCCGGGCCGGGTCGTCGCCGGCGACTTTCCCGAGGAGGCTCGCCTGTCGGAGCTCCGTGAACGCGTCGAGCGCGTTGTTACAGGGTGGACCGTCGTTCCCGAGGGCGACCGTAACCGACCGGTCGAGATAGTCGGCCACCGGCGCGGCGCCGGAGGCGAGCTTCATGTTCGCGGACGGGCAGTGCGTGACGACCGTGTCGGTGTCGGCGAGAATGGCCCGCTCAGCCTCGCTGGGGTGGACGCCGTGGGCGAGCGTCACGTCCGGCCCGGTGAGTCCGACCTCGTCGAGCCACTCGATGGGCCGCTTGCCGGTTTCGGCTTCGACGGCGGCGACCCCCGCAGCCGTCTCGCTCGCATGGGTGTGGATCCGCAGGTCGTCGTACTTGCTGCCGGGCTCGTTCCCCTTCTCTCCCCTCGCTTCGGCGTACTCGTCCACCAGATCGCGACAGGCCCGGAGGCAGTCCGCCGTACACGACCGCGCGAACCGCGGCGTCACGGCGTAGCGCAGCCGCCCGTCGGCCGCGCCGTGGTACTCGCGCAGCAGCGACTCGGACTCCTCGACGGCGACCTCGGTCGGCTGCCGGAGCGCGTCCGGCGCGTTGCGGTCCATCAGCACCTTCCCGAGCCGGCCGCGGATCCCGAGGTCGGCGGCCGCCTCGAAGGCCGCCGTGGCGTGGTGCACTGAGAGGTGATCGAGCACCGTCGTCGTCCCCGATTCGAGACACTCCAGGTAGCCGAGTTCGGCGGCGGCTCGCATCGCGTCGGCGTCCATCGCCGCTTCGAGCGGGAGGACGTACTCCGAGAGCCACTCGTCGAGCGCGACGTCGTCGGCGAGCCCGCGCCCGAGCGACTGGACCGAGTGGACGTGGGCGTCGACGAGCCCCGGCGCGACGACGTCGAACTCGCGGTGCTCGTGATCGGGGTAGCGGTCGGCGAGCGTTTCGCGGTCGCCGACGGCGGTGATCGCGTCGCCCTCGACGACGACCGCGCCGTCCTCGATGACCGTTTCCGGGTCGGCGACGACGGTCCCGGCTATCAGCGTTCCCATTAGTGGTCCATCTCGCCAGCCAGCGACAAGAGGGTGTGCGTGGTGTCGGCGTTCGATGACGGCGTTTGGACTCAGAGGTCGGGTTTTTGATCGGGTGATCTTCCCATTTCGTTTAAACTCCTCGTTGCTTAGCACTCGCTCTTTTAAGTCAGATCGATTATCGACGTCGCAGACACCACTCAGCATGCTTCGAAAGCCCCAGCCGCTGAGCGCTCGCGCTTGTAAATGGGCTCAGATGACGTCGCTGACGACACCACTCGGCATACCCAGAAAGCCCCAGCCGCTGAGCGGTCGCGCTGCTCGCTGCGCGCCTCGCCAGCTCACTCGCTTCGCTCGTTCGCTGGCTCAGTGCTTACTTCGCAGGGCGTCCCGCGCAGCGGCTGCCCCTTTCAGTCCCGCCCCGGAGTGGTGGCCGGGCGTCGTTCGCGCCGGCTGGCCGGCGTGCGGTGTGGGGCGGTCGGCGCGCGCGAGCAACGCGTGCGAGGGAGGGCGGGGCGCGCCGAGCGGTGCGTTGCGGAGCCGGCGCGCCCCGGCCGAGGCTGGGGAGGGCTGAGGAACGCGGTTGCGGTGCTGTCGCGGTTGCGGTTGCGGTTGCGGTCCTGGCGGACTGAAAGGGCGACGGCCGGTCGCGGTGTAACGGAGTCGCTCCGTCGACCCCTATCCGCGGCGGGCCTTGCTGAGAGCCGCGGATATGTCGCGGAGCGACCGCGAGCGGCCGAGGGCTTTCGAGGTGTTTGCGGTGCTGTCAAGCGCAACAGCGTCTGCACCCGTGCATCCAGTTTATGAGCAAGAGCGGCCGAGGGCTTTCTGGGTGTTTGCGGTGCTGTCAAGAGCAAGCCCGTGTCAACCGTTCAAATTCGCTTATAAAGAGCAGCCGGGGAAGTTCGGAAATAAGCGCTCAGTCGATGATCTCGAACTCGGTCCCGATCGCGGCGCCGTCGAGGCCCCAGTAGACGAAGCGGTAGGTGCCGGCGCCCAGCTGCGGACAGACGGTCAGGTCCGCCGTCGAGAGCGTGTTCGCGATCGGCTCCTCGCGCAGGGTGAACGACCACACGTGGCCGCCGCCGGATCCGACGGTCTTCGGCTCCTCCGGGTACGAGACCTCGCTCCCGTCCGGCGTGCCGCGGACGTCGACCCAGCCCTGGCCGGTCTCGCGCTGGATCGCGATGCGCTCGCTGCTCCCGATGGTCGTCTCGGTCTGGTCGAGGTTCCGGAGAACGATCCGCAGCTCGCTTCCGTACGTCTTCGTCCGCCCCTGCGCGGCGACCTCGAACTTCACGTCGTCGGCCGTGCGCGCGGAGACGAAGCGGAGGTCCTCCTCGGCGAACCGCTGGTCGAGCCGGCGGAACTCCTCGTTCGGACAGCTGAGCGTCGTCGGGCGGCCGTCCGGCCCCTGCGGTCCCTCCCCCGCGGCGAAGTCCAGACAGCCGGCCGTGCCGACGACGCCGCCGGTCCCCAGCGAGGCGAGCAACGACCGTCGAGAACACTGCATAGCGACGTTTGCCACTCGGCGGGTTTCAACCTCACGAGACGCCCGCGCGGGAGGTTCACACCCAGTCGCGCCGGCGTTCGGAACCGCTTTCCCGGAGGCGAGCGAGGGTCTCGATATGAAACTGTTCGGCTCCAGCGGGACGCGCGGGGTCGCCATCTCGGACCTCTCGCCCGAGTTCGTGCTGCGCGTCGCGAAGGCCGCGGGGACGCTCTGGGACGCCGACCGCGTCGCCGTCGTCCGGGACACCCGAACCACCGGCGAACTGTTCGCGAACGCCGCGGCGTCCGGCCTCGCGGCCGTCGGCTGCGACGTCGACCGTCTCGGCGTCGCCCCGACGCCCGCCGCCGGCCGCTACTGCGAAGTCGAGGGGATTCCGGGCGTCGTCGTCACGGCCTCCCACAACCCGCCCGAGTTCAACGGGATCAAGCTCGTCGGCCCGGACGGCGTCGAGCTCTCGACGGAGGACCTCGAGCGCGTCGAGAACCACATCCTTGGCGAGGAGTTCGCGGAGGTCGAGTGGGACGAGGCCGGCACCGAGCGCCGCGTCGACGACGCGGTCGACGACTACGTGGACGAGCTGCTCGCCGCCGTCGACCGCGACACCATCGCCGCCGCGGAGCTCACCGTCGCCGTCGACCCCGGCCACGGCGCCGGTGCGCTCTCGAACCCCGAGTTCGTCCGGAAGCTGGGCTGTGACGTCGTCACGGTCAACGCCCAGCCCGACGGCCACTTCCCCGGGCGACTGCCCGAGCCGGTCCCCGAGCACCTCGACGACCTCCAGCGGCTCGTCCGGACGACGGACGCCGACGTGGGGATCGCCCACGACGGCGACGCCGACCGCGCCGTCTTCGTCGACGAAACCGGCGAGTACATCGAGGGCGACGCGTCGCTCGCGGCCCTCGCCGCGGAGGCACTCGAACCCGGCGACGCGACGGTTGCCGCGGTCAACGTCTCCCAGCGCCTCGTCGACGTCTGTGACGACGTCGGCGCGGACCTCGAGCTGACGGCCATCGGCGCGACGAACATCATCACCCGCATCCGGGAGCTCCAGCGCACGGGCAAACGCGTCCCCATCGCCGGCGAGGGCAACGGGGGGATCTTCTTCCCGCCGTACCGCCTGACTCGCGACGGCGCCTACATCGGCGCGAAGTTCCTCGAGCTGCTCGCCGACGGGACCGCTGCCAGCGAGGTCGTCGCCCCGTACCAGGCGTACCACAACGAGCGCCGGAACCTCGGGTACGACTCGGAATCGGAGCTGACCGAGATGCTCGACGCCGCGGAGGAATACGCCCTCTCCGCCGACGCGGAGCCGAACACGACGGACGGCTACCGCCTCGACTACGGGGACGCGTGGGTGCTCGTCCGTCCCTCGGGCACGGAACCGAAGGTCCGCGTCTACGCCGAGGCCCGCGACGCCGACCGCGCGAACCAGCTCGTCGAGGACGTCGTCGACGCCGTCGCTACCGACGAATAGGAAGAACAGGAGAGAAGGCGACAGCGAAGGACCCCTCAGCGCTCGGTTTCTGTCAGGATCTCCTCGACCAGCGCCAGCGTCTCCTCCGCCTCGGCGAGCCGGTCCCCGGCAGCGTTGGCTTCGATCAGCGCCTGCTCCCGCTCGTCGAACTCCTCGGTCACTTTTGCCGCACGGCGGCACGTCTCGTAGTCGTCCTTCCGGCTTCGGTCGCCGATGGCGCGGAGATCCGCGACGACGTCCTCGTCGGCGACGCGAGAGACGAGCGAGGTGAGCTCCTGCACGCGGTACTGGATTTCGTCGGCCGGTTCGGGCGGCCACCCGAGCGTGAGCGGCTCGCCGTCGAGTCGCTCGATCCACGTCCGGTGGACGGCGACCGCGGTCCGGAGCGCCCCGGGATCCTCGACGTAGTGGTCGAGCTTCGACTGCGAGTAGTCGGCGTACTCGAGCAGCTGGGGCAGCGGCTCCTCGCCGGCCGCGTACTCGTCGACGTACTCGGAGAGGTCCCGCGGCGGCGCGTCGAAGTCGACGAGGGGGTACCGCTCCGTCGCCTCCAGGAAGTCGAACGTCTCGCGGGCGCTCGCCGTCTTCAGGAACTCGTCGAAGGCCTCGCGAACCGCGTCGTTGTAGCCCTCGAACTGCTCGCGAAGCTCTTCGAGTGGCACCGTGAGGTCGACGTCGGCGTACTCGGCGACTGCCTCGAGCTCCTCGATCCGGTCTTCGAGGTCGTCGCGGGCCTTCTTCAGGTCGCGACGGGCGATCCGGTAGTCGTCGACGGCGTCGTCCCGGCGCTCGAGCAGGGTGACGTACTCCCCGGCCGGGTCGAGCGCGTCGCGGGCAGCGTCGAAGTCGTCGGTGGAGAGCCGGCGCTTGTCGACCGCCTCGTCGGCGGCCGCGAAGGCGTCGGCGGCGAGCGCGTCGTCGTCGACGTCGACGGCGTCGGAGAACTCGCCCTCGAACTCGACGTACGAGCCGAAGTCGCCGGTGCCGGTCGCGTCGTCCTCGTACTGGTCAAGCACGCGATGCGCGCGCCGGTACGTGTCGGCCGCCGCCTCGACGCGGTCCTGGCCGAGGCGCTCGATACGGGCTTCGATGCGCTCCACCTCGTCGTAGCGCTCCCGGAGGGTCGCCGCGGCGTCCCGGGCCGTCCGGATCGGGCCGTCCTCCGGGAGTGGTGGAGCGTCCGCGTCCGCGGATTTGGACTCCACCGACTGCGAGGTCGCCGAAGTCGACGTCGACGCCGACGCCGACTCCGACTTCGACTCGGGGTCGTCCATCAGTCAGTACACCTCGTCCGGGTCGAACACGCGCTCGCCGACCTCCTCACCATCGATGGTCCGGTGGAAGCAGGAGTGGAAGCCGGTGTGACAGGCGCCGCCGTCCTGGTCGACGAGGTAGAGGAGGCTGTCGGCGTCGCAGTCGACCCGGATCTCCTCGATCCGCTGGACGTTGCCGGACGTGCCGCCCTTCTTCCAGAGCTCGTCGCGCGAGCGGGAGTAGTAGTGGGCCAGCCCCGTCTCGCGCGACTGCTCGAGCGCCTCGGGCGAGACGTACGCGAGCATCAGCACCTCGCCGGTCTCGGCGTCCTGGGCGACCGCCGGGACGAGCCCGTTCTCGCCGAAGTCGACGTCGATGACGTCTCCGTCCTCGAGGTCCGACTCCGCCGCGTCCCCGGCGCCCGCGTGCTCGTGACTCATGTGTCCCGGAACGTGAGGACGGTGAATAGGCCTTTTGTCTACCCCGGCGCGGCCGACCATCAGGCGAACCCGAGCGCGGAGAGGATCGCGAACAGCACGTCGCCGTAGGTGACGGCGACGACGAGGCCGACGAACATCGGGACGATGAACGGCATCCCCGGCGACACCCAGACCTCGTCGCGCTCGACGACGGTCTCTAACCCCTCCCGGAGCATCTCCGGGTCGGTGCCGTACGCCGACCCCTCGATATCGTCGAGGAAGCGCTCGGCCGCCCAGGGGTCGTCGGCCTCGGTAGGCTCACCGTCGGCCTCGGTAGGCTCACCGTCGGCCTCGGTAGGCTCACCGTCGGCTCCCGCCAGTTCCTCGTCGCCAGCGAGGGACTCCGCCCCGTCGCCGGCGATGGCCTCCGCGTCGTCGCCAGCGACGGTCTGGGTTGTGGCGTCGTCGTCGTCAGCGTCGTCTACTGTCTCGCTCGCGACGCGCTCGCCGCCGTCGGTCGCCGGGCCGACGTGGGCCGCACCGTCGGTCGGTTCGAAGGTCTCGTCGACGCTCGCGGGGTCGCGCAGGCGATCCGGGTCCTCGCGAATGTCCGCGAGCGTCAGCCCGCGCCAGCGCAGGTACATGCGGAGCGCGTCGACGTCGAGCCCCCGGCGCGTGAAGCCCTCGCGCGTCTCGAAGAGCCGGCCGTGGAGGTGGGGGAGCCGCTCGACCGGCACCGGCCGCGCGAGGAACATCGCGGGCGACACCCGACCACCGGCCGCGTTGTAGACGGCGAGACCGAGGGGGTACAGGGCGCCGACGAGGACGGTGTTCGTGAGGATGGTCAGCGAGAACACGCCGAGGTACGTCTCGACCGCGGGGAGCGCCGGAATCCCGGCGACCGGGAGGATGTACGTCGGGAACGTCGGGTAGACGAGCGCGACGGCGATGAGCGCCTTCGCGTCGGCGCCGCCGAAGCCGCCGATGCGCCAGAACACGTAGCCCAGCGGCGCGACGAACAGCAGGCTGAGGCCGACGCGAAGCAGGAAGAGTCGGTCCTCGATGCCGGCGAGCGGCCAGTGGGTCAGCGTTTCCCAGCCGAGCAGCAGCAGGCCGAAGGCGTAGAGTGGGGGCCAGAGCCGGTTCGGGAGCCGGCGAGTCCGAACGTCTCGGTACGCCGCCCACCCGAACAGAGGGACGAGAAGGAGACGGAGGAGATCCGGAACGGACGCGAGCATACGGGTTCCGTGACGCGCGATGAGTTAGGGATTGGGGTTCGACGCCGGATCCCCCGGCGAGAACGTGGCGGGGCGTCCGAGAACGGATACTGCATCAGATATCCGGTAGAAGCCCACGAGAGACCCCAATACGGCCGATTCGCAAACGATCCGGTCCCGTTTGGGAGGTAAGCTTAAATAAGACATCTCCGTGGATTGACCATAATGGCACCGGTCACGCACCACGCCGCCGAGAAAGCCGGGTCGTTCCTGGCGATCAGCGGGCTGGTCGTGTTCGGCCTGCTCACGGGGATCGCGCTCTGGGCCTCCGCCCTCGATCCACTGTTCGTTCGCGTCCACCTCTTCGAGGGGCTGATCTCGGTGGGGCTGTTCAGCGTCGTCGTCGCCGCGACCGGCCTCGTCTTCGTCGTCGACGTCTGGCGTGGGACCGAGGTCGACGACCTCCCGACGTCCGGGCCGCTGGTCCAGGCGATAATCCCGGCCTATCGGGACGCGAACGTCGTCGACGAGAGCGTCACGAGCCTGCTCGAGAGCGACTACGACCCGCTTCGGATCGCGATCGTCGTCGAACCGGACGACGCGGCGACCCGCTCCGGAGCCGAAGCGCTGGCGGCCCGCTACGAACCGGTCGAGTGCCTGGTCAACGACGATCCCGGGTCGAAGGCGACGGCGATCAACTGCGCGGTCCGGCGCAGCGAGGCCGACCACTTCGTCGTCTTCGACGCCGACGAACGCGCGTCCCCGGAGTTCGTCCCCGTCGCGATGAACGCGCTCCGGGGGGACACGGACGTGTTCCAGGGCCGGCGCGTGCCCCGGCCGACGGGGGCGATCGAGACGCTCGCGTACTGCGAACGGATCGTCGTCCAGGCCGGCTATCTCATCGGCGAACTCGTCGGCTTCACCCACTGTCAGAGCTCCGCGACGGGGTTCACCCGGGACGCGATCGAGTCGGTCGGCGGGTACGCCGACGTGCTGACGGAGGACATCTACTTCTCCCACCAGTGCTACCAGGCCGACCTCTCCGTGACCCGGAACCGCTGCTGTACGAGCACGATGGAGGCCCCGCACACCCTCCGGGACCTCTGGGCGCAGCGGAAACGCTGGCGGATCGGGCACGTTCAGGTCGCGCACCTCCGGATCCGCGAGGCGCTCGGGAACGGCGTGGGCCTCGGCGACGCCGTCACCGTCGGGCGCGCGGTCGGCGCCGTCGTCGCCGGCGCGGCGCTCGTAATCCTCGCGGTCCACGTCCTGTTCCTGTTCGTCGTCGACACCGGCGCGGCCCTCGTCCCCTTCACCAGCATCTTCGGCATGATCGGCGGCGTCTGGGCCCGCGACACGCAGGCGGGCCGGGTCGGCCTCCCCTCGTGGTCCGTCCTGCTCTCCCCGCTCGTCTACCTCGGGCACGGCGTCCTCACGGTGAAGGCCATCCTGGAGTACCTCCTCACCTGGGAGGGCGAGTGGTACCGGGTCTCGAAAACCGGATCCTGAACCCGCATCCGCGGACGGTCCCGGCGGCACCAGGTCCCGGCCCCGAAACGGGGAGTAGTCTTTTGCTCGTGACCGCGCAACCAGCACCCACACCCGGACCCGATGACTTCCACGAGATACGCCGTCGTCGGCGGGGGCATCGTCGGAGCGAGCGTCGCGTACCACCTCAGCGAGCGGACCGACGATCCGGTCGTCGTCTACGAGCGCGACGGGCTGGCGGCCGAGACGACGTTCAAGTCCACCTCGATGGTCGGCGTCGGCGGCCCCGACCCGCACTACCGGATGAAGCAGTACGGCTTCCAGTTGTACAACGAGTTTCTCGCCGATCCCGAATCGGACGCTGAGTACACCCAGTCGGGCCGACTGCGGGTCGCCGTCGACGACGCGAACGCGGCCCGACTGGAGCGGCTCGACGCCCGGACGGAGGCCGACCAGCCGGGCACCTCCGAAGGCGACGAGGAGTGGCGCGGCGTCGACGCGAGGAAGTTCGCCCACGACCTCACGACGTACGTGCCGGGCGACGAGCTGCGCGAGACCCTCGTCGTCCCGCCGCTGAACACGGACGCCGTCGCAGGCGCGCTCTATCGGCCGATGTACGGGCACATCCGGAGCGACGACCGGACGCTCGGTCCCCGGGAGCTCGCCCTCGAGTTCGTCGAGCGCGCCCGGAAGAACGGCGTCACCTTCGAGACGGAGACCGAGGTGACGGGCATCGAAACGATCGAGGGACGGGTGTCCGGCGTCGAGATCGACGGCGATCGGGTCGAGCCCGCGGACGCGGTAGTCTGTGCCGCCGGCCCGTGGAACGCAGAGCTGGCGGCGACCGCCGGGATCGACCTCCCGATCGAGCACACCTTATCCCCGGTGTACGCGGTCGAACTCGACGAGCCGCTGCCGTACACGCTCCCGACGATCAAGTCCCACGAGTCCTCCGTCGGCCTCCACCGGAAGCGGGACGACCGGATCCTCGTGACCTACACGCCGAGCGAGGACGAGGGGGAGGCGACCTACGACCTCGACGCCGTCGGCGACGCGGAGCTCGACGCCTTCCGCGACACGGCGCTCGAGTGGGCCGAGCGCCTGGTGCCGCGGCTTGCGGACGCGACCCTCGCCGACGAGTGGGTCGGCGTCGGCACAAGCACGCCGGACGGCAACCCGATCGTCGGCTGGACCGAGGTCGAGGGCCTCTCGCTGGCCGCGACGATGATCGGGATCCAGCTCGCACCCGCCGTCGGGGAGATCGTGGCCCGCCAGCTGGTTGCGGGAGAACCGACCGACTACTACGACGCCGTCTCCATCTCCCGATTCGACGGCTATACCGACGTGTTCGAACACCGGTGATTACCTCGATCGCTCGCTTATAAATTATATTCAACAGAGGAACCCCTGGTGTACAGGACTGTAACAGCCAGAAAGTCCTCGCCCGCTCGCGGTCGCTGTCCTCGAAAATCGGAAATTTTCGGGCTCCGAGAAATCTCCGATTTCTCGCGAAGCAGGATATCTGAACCTCTCAGCCGCGAACGACGGTCCAGGCTGCCTGCAGTAGCGGGCTGCCGGGCTGCGGCGTCCAAACTCTCGTTCACTTGAAGCCTCGGATACCGCCGGTAGCAACAATAACCGATCAGAGAGCGGCTTTCGAAAACCGCCCATCTCAGCCCGTGCAGTCACCTTCCGCGCATGAGCTTTTAACTACTGGAGCCGCAAGAACGGGTATGGGAATCCTCTCACGCGCCTCCTACGTCATCCGGTCGAAGGTCAACTCCATCCTCAACCGGACGGAGGACCCGACCGAGACGCTCGACTACTCGTACGAGCAGATGCGGGACGAGCTGCAGGAGGTCAAGCAGGGCATCGCGGACCTGACGACCCAGAAGAAGCGGCTGGAGATCCAGAAGCGCCAGCTCGAGGAGAACGTCGAGAAGCACAACCAGCAGGCCCGCGAAGCCGTCGAGCAGGACCGCGACGACCTCGCGCGGAAGGCCCTCGAGAAGAAGAAGTCCAAGATGCAGCAGATCGAGGACCTCGAAGGCCAGATCGCCGACCTCGAGAGCACGCAGCAGGACCTCGTCGAGAAGAAGAACGACCTCCAGAGCCGCATCGAGGAGTTCCGGACGAAAAAGGAGACGATGAAGGCGCGCTACGAGGCCGCGGAGGCCTCCTCGCGCGTCTCCGAGGCCGTGACTGGCGTCGGCGACGAGATGGAGGACGTCGGCCGCGCGATCGAGCGAGCCGAGGACCGGACGGACGAGATGGAGGCGCGCGCGGAGGCGATGGACGAGCTCGAGGAGACGGGGGCGTTCGACGACGCGCTCTCCGACAAGGACTCCATCGACCGCGAGCTCGACGAGCTCTCCACCGACCGCGAGGTCGAATCCGAACTGGAGACGCTGAAGTCGGAGGCCGGCACCGGCGAGTCGGCCGGCTCAGCCGAGTCGGCCGAGGCAGCCGAGTCGGCCGAGGCAGCCGAGTCGACCGAGACGAGCGGGGAGTCCACGGAGGCGGAGATCGAGTCCGAACTGGCGGATCTCGAGGCCGACGTCGACGAGGCGGCCGTCGAGGAGGAAGTCGAGACGGACGCGTCCGTCGACGCCGACGAGCAGAGCGACTCGAAGTAAGCAGCGACGCCGAGGGCCGGCCGCAGAACGACGGGATCGCCTTCTCGCCGCTCAGCGCCGGGCGACGAGCCGGACGAAGCCGAACAGGAACACGGCGAACCCGATGGCGACCATGATCAGCAGCGCGAGCACCGCGATGAGCACCGACAGCGTCGAGAACTCCAGCAGTCGCTCGATCCCCGACGCCGACTCGTTCTGCATGAGCACCAACGTCGCTCGACCGAGGAGCTGCTGAGGAACCACGGTTAGGGGTCGGCTGGCTCGCCAATAAGGGAGGTGGCCAGGCCGAACGCGGAGGATGGCCAGGGACCGAGCATGGTCGGCTGCCCGCTACGCATCCTTCTCGACCCCGATGCCGCCGCGTTCCTGCTCGCCGACGCGGATCGGGCCGCCCGTGAGGTCGACGCCGGAGTACGGGTCCGACGCCAGCAGCAGCGAGCCGTCGAGGTCGGCGTAGTCGAGCAGGGGCGCGAGCTGGGCGCCCGCGGCGATGGAGGCGTTGGACTCGATCATGCAGCCGAGCATGACCTCCAGCCCGTGGGCGCGCGCCGCGCTGATCATGCGCCGGGCTTCGAGCAGTCCGCCGGTCTTCATTAGCTTCAGGTTCGCGACGTCCGCGCGGTCGGCGATCTCGGGGATGTCCTCGAGCGTCACGCAGGACTCGTCGGCGGCGATCGGGAGTTCGGCGCGCTCGTAGGCGAACTTGAGCCCTTCGGGATTTTCGGCCGGGACCGGCTGCTCGATGAACTCCACGTCGTACTCGGCGAGCCACTCGCTGTTGCGGACGGTCTCCCGCGGCGTCCAGGCCTCGTTCGCGTCGACGCGCAGGCGGGCGTCCGGGGCCGCGTCGCGGACGGCCTCGATCAGCTCCCGGTCGCGATCCGTGCCGAGCTTGATCTTCAGCACCGAGTAGCCGGCGTCGACGGCGTCGGCCGTCTTCTCACGGACGCGCTCGGTCGTGTCGAGCCCGATGGTGAAGGACGTCTTCGGCGCGTCGCTCGGGTCGAGCCCCCACATGCGGTGGAGCGGGACGCCGAGGCGCTTCGCCGCGAGGTCGTGGACCGCGATGGAGACCGCTGTGCGCGCGGCGGGATTGTCGCGGACGACTTCCTTCATCTCGGCCTCGATCTCGTGGAGCGCGTGGGGGTCTCCCACCTCCTCGACGACCTCGAGGAGCTCCGGGAGCACGGCGGCGACGGTGTCGGCCGTCTCGCCGTAGTGGGCCGACGGCGCCGCGCCGCCGATGCCGGTCATCCCGCCCTCGTCGGTGACGCGGACGATCAGGTTCTCCGCCTCGGTGGTGGTGCCTCGCGAGATGCCGAACGGTTCGTCGAGTTCGAGCGTGACGCGCTCGACGGACGTTTCGAGGCTCATTGACGGCGACCTCCCTCGCGGTCCTTCGGCGTCGCGGCCGGCGTCGCGGCCGGCGTCGTGGTGGTGGTGGTGACCATCAGTCCAGCACCTCCGCCTCGATGGCGTCGACGATGGGGTCGGCGCCGAACCGGATCGGGTCGGTCGCCTCCGCGCCCAGCTCGGCCTCGAAGCGGTCGAGCGCGGCCGCCGCGTCGGCGTCGTCCGCGGCGTCCTTCGTGTTGAGCGCGCCGGCGACGACCTCGCTGGGGTGGACGGTCGACGCGAGGTTCTCGTAGAGGTCGACGTACTCGTCGACGTCCTGGAGCGGGAACGACTCGTAGCCGTGGATGCGCTCGCGGCCGGCCTCGTGACAGAGGACGAGCGCGTCGGCCATCGCGCCGTGGAGGATACCGCAGGTGACCGCGGAGTAGGCCGGGTGGACGATGCTCCCCTGCCCCTCGACGACGAGCAGGTCGTGCTCGTCGCCCTTCTCGAGGATCATCTCCTCGACGGCACCCGCGGTGAAGTCGGAGACGACGCGGTCGACGGGGTTGCCCCACCCCTCGACCATGATCCCGGTCTGGCCGGTCGGGATGACGGCGGCGTCGATGCCGCGGTCGCGGGCCGCCTCGACGATCTCCATCGTCGTCGTCATCTTCCCGACCGAGCAGTCGGTGCCGACGGTGAGGACGACGTCGGCGTCGACCTCCGCCGAGCGCCCCTCGGCGACCGTGAGCCCCTCGTGGGGGTTCCGGACGTCGAAGAGGTCGGCGCCGTGTTCGGCCGCGAGCGTCGCGAACTCCTCGTCGTCCGCGAGGAAGTAGTGCAGTCCGGAGACGACGTCGTTGCCGCCCTCGAGAGCGTTCCGGACGTCAGGGCGCCAGGACTCGTCGAAGCCGCCGCCGATGGGTGCGATGCCGATGAGGAGCGCGTCGACGTCGCCGTCGACGGTCTCGGCGGCCGCGGCGTAGGAGTCGACGATGGGCGCGTCGGCGACGGTCGTCGTATGGTCGTGGACGCGCGTGCCGGCCTTGTCGCGGTCGATGACCGCCGCGACCTCCTGGTTGCCGTAGCGCATGACGCCGAGCGCCGTCTTCGCCCGGTCCGGGAACTTCTCGTGTGCCAGAATGACGATCCGATCGTGGTCCATATCGCCGGGGACGCCCTGGGTGGGTATAAATCGGATGGGGACGGTACACGCTGCCGGGAGTTGTCGCGGGTTCGCTCCCGGCGACCGGCGTCCGCAGCGACCTCCGCTACAGGTCGTCGTACGGGCCCGCCTTCGCCGCGGTGAGCCGGTCGACCTGCTCGTCGGAGAGGTCGATCGTCGCCGATGCGAGGTTCTCGCGCAGCTGGTCGACCGTTCGCGCGCCGACGATGGGCGCGGAGACGCCCTCGCGATGCTGGAGCCACGCGAGCGCGACCTGCGCGGGCGAGGCGTCGACCTCGTCGGCGACCGCGTCCAGCTCGTCGTGCAGCGCGAAGTTCTCCTCGGTGAGGTACGACTCCTGGAAGCGGCTCGACGCCGCGACCCGGGAGTCCTCGGGCAGGTCTTCCTCGCGGTCGTACTTGCCGGTCAGGAACCCCTGCCCGAGCGGGCTCCAGGGGCAGACGGCGAGGCCCTGCTCGCGGGCGAACTCGAGGTAATCGCCCTCGATCTCGCGGTCGGCGAGGTTGTACCGCGGCTGGAGCAGGGTGAACGGTTCCCAGCCCTCGTTGCGGGCGATCTCGTTCGCGCGCGCGACCTTCCACGCGTTCGGGCGAAGCGTGGAGGCGCCGAGGTAGTGGACCTTGCCGGACTCGACGAGCCCGTTCAGCGTCTTCATCATCTCGCGGGCGGGCGTCTCGTCGTCCCAGCGGTGGATGTAGAGAACGTCGACGTAGTCGGTGTCGAGCCGGTCGAGGAGCGCGTCGATGCGATGCCGGAGGCTCTTCCGGTTGGTTCCCCGGCTGTTCGGGTCGCCTTCGCGGGTCTGCCAGTAGATCTTCGAGGCGATCGTGTAGCGCTCGCGGTCGCGGTCGGCGAGCCAGTCGCCGATCCAGCGCTCGCTGTCGCCGCCGCCGTAGACGTCGGCGGTGTCGATGTAGCGCCCGCCGGCCGCCTCGTAGGCGTCGAGCAGCTCCGTCGCGCGCTCCTCGCCGATCTCCAGTTCGCCCGCCTCGTTCTCCTTGCCGAACCGCCAGGTCCCGAGCTGCAGTTCGCTCGTCTGCAGGCCGGTTCGGCCGAGGTCGGCGAAGTCCAGGTCGATCTCCTCGAGTGCCGGTGTCATCGCGCGTTCGTTGTGCCAGATCCGTGAAAAGCCTACAGAAACCGGAAGCTGGCAACGGTGAACGACTGTGACAGCGGTCTTATAAAACCGGCCGGCACCGAACGGCGACGCGCTCAGTACAGCAGTTCGTCGTCGTTCTCGATCATGTACAGCGAGCGGGCGGCGATGTTGACCGCGTGGTCGCCGACGCGCTCGAGGTCGCGGATCGTGAGGAGAAGCCGCTGCACCTCCCGCATCGTGGACTCGACGTCCGTGCCCTCGTCCAGCTCCTCGCGCTGGATGAGGTCGCGGACGACGAGCTCGCTGGCGTCCTCACAGAGCTCGTCGACGGCCTCGTCCTGGTTGGCCACGTCGTAGCAGAGCTCGGGGTCCTCCTGGCCGTACGCGCGCATCGCGTCGTCGAGCATCTCCAGCGTCGCGTCGCCGATGCGCTGGACGTCGACGTCGGGGAACATCTCACGCTCGGCCATCTGCGCGTAGCCCGCGAGGTTGGTCGCGAGGTCGGCGATGCGCTCGAGGTCGGTGATGATCTTGAACGAGGCGGCGATGAACCGGAGATCGCCCGCCACGGGCTGCTGGAGTGCGATGAGGTCCGTGCAGTCCTGTTCGAGGTCGAGGTACATCTCGTTGATCTCGGCGTCGCCCTCGATCACTTGCTGTCCGAGCTCCTCGTCCTGCTGTTCGAGCGCCGAGAGCGACTCCCGAAGGCGCTCCGCGACGACTTCGCTCATGTAGAGGACGTTCTCGCGCAGTTCATCCAGCTTGGTCTGGTATTCTTTCCGTGACATGGGTCGTGCCGCGAGTTTCACCCGGCGTCGTCCGCCTGTGTCCGCGTTACTGTAGTCGACCTCGCGCGCCCACTTAAAAGTGAACGCCGTCGGCCGTGGTGATGCTCGGTCCCGGCGGGCGATCGCTCGCATCGCCATCCGGTGCCTGCCGGGGACGGCGGGGGCCAGCTATCCGAACTTGCCCGTGATGTAATCCTCGACGCGCTGGTTGTCCGGGTTCTCGAAGATCTTGTCCGTGTTGCCGAACTCGACGAGCTGGCCGCCGGTGAGGAAGACGGCCGTCTTGTCGGAGATGCGGGCCGCCTGCTGCATGTTGTGGGTGACGATGACGACGGTGTAGTCCTCGGAGAGGTCGGAAATGAGGTCCTCGACCTTCGAGGTCGCGACGGGGTCGAGCGCGGAGGCCGGCTCGTCCATCAGGACGACTTCCGGGTCCGCCGCGATGGCCCGCGCGATGCAGAGCCGCTGTTGCTGGCCGCCGGAGAGGTCCAGCCCCGAGGAGTCGAGCTGGTCTTTCACCTCGTCCCACAGCGCCGCGTTCCGGAGCGCTTCCTCGACGCGCGCGTCCATGTCGCCCTCGAAGCCCTGGATCTTCAGCCCGTAGGCGACGTTGTCGTAGATCGACTTCGGGAACGGGTTCGGCTTCTGGAACACCATCCCGATCCGCCGCCGCAGGGCGACGGGGTCGACGTCGTCGTCGTAGACGTTCTTCCCGCGGAAGTAGAGATCGCCGCCGACCTCCGCGGCGTTGACCATGTCGTTCATCCGGTTGATACATCGCAGGAACGTCGACTTCCCGCAGCCGGACGGACCGATGATCGCGGTCACCTCCTGCTCGGGGATGCTGAAGTTGACCGGCTGGAGCGCCTGGAGGTCGCCGTAGTGGACCGTCAGGTCGTCCGCGCGGATCACCGTCTCGCTTTCCGGGATCCCCTGGATCGACGGGTCGACCGACGCTTCCGTCTCCGGCGACGTCGTGTCGCCCGTCGGCGCCGTCGTCTCGGTTTCCGCTGTCTGTTCGTCGGCGTCTACGGTGTAGCTATCACTCATGGTCGAAAGGAAGGCCACGGCTGAGAGTGGTCGGGAGATCGGCGTCGTCGGTTCGGCGCCGTGCGGCCGTACGGGAGAGATCGTCGCGCTCGGGGTCGCGGACGGTCGCCCCGAGCGCCGACGGTGTCCGGGCCGTCGGGGACACGGTCGAGCGTGGAAAGGAGGCGGCGCCGTTCATCCGGTTGATCCTGTGCGACGCCTCCCTAAATACGCTTCTATAATGACTATATAGTTCTATATTTTCCCGGGAATTGATCCAGCGTCACTCGCTCAACAGCCACCCAACCCGGGTATAAGGCCCGTTCTCGGGTGCCAGGGCGGCTACTGCTTTCGGACTGGAGATATATACTCGAACAGGTTTATCAATCGAGCGGCCCGTACCCGGACGTATGGAGACACGGAAGGTCCAGGTGACGGGCGGCTCGACGTACACGGTGTCGATCCCGAAGTCCTGGGCGACCGAGAACGACGTCAACGCGGGCACGGAGGTCGCGTTCCATCCGGAGGGAGACTCGCTGTTCCTCACCCCGGTGTCGGAGGAGGAGCGGACGGAGGGGACGCTCGACATCGGCGACCTGGAAGGCCAGGAGCTCACGCGCGCGGTGATGACGATGTACGTCAGCGGGTTCGACGTCATCGCGCTCGAGAGCGGTCGCGTCACGAACGACCAGCGCCGGACGATCCGCGAGGCGACCCAGAGCCTCGTCGGCCTGGAGGTGCTGGAGGAGACGCGGGACCGGGTGGTCGTCCGCGACCTGCTCGACTCCTCGGAGCTGTCGATCCACAACGCCGTCACGCGCATGCGGCTCATCTCGGAGTCGATGCTCGACGACGCGCTGACCGCGCTTCGGACCGAGGATGACGAGCTCGCCCGCGACGTGATCCAGCGCGACGACGACCTCGACCGGCTCTGGATGGTCGTCTCCCGCATCTTCCGGTCGACGCTCCGGACGCCGACCGCGGCCGACGAACTCGGGCTCTCGCGGGAGGTCTGCTTCGACTACCACTCCAGCGCCCGCCAGCTCGAGCGCATCGGGGACCACGCGACGAAGATCGCGCACCTCACGCTCAACATCGAGGAGCCGCTCCCCGAGGACGTCACCGACGCGATCGACGAGCTGCACGAGGACGCCGTCGACGTGATCGACGCCGCGACGGACGCCCTCTTCGAGGAGGATCGGGACCTCGCAAAGGAGTCGGCCAATAACGCTCGTGAGCAGGTGTCCGAGATCGACGACCGCGTGCGCCGGATCGACGAGCTGCTCCGCGAACTCGACCCGACGCGGGCCCAGCTGCTCGGGCTCGTCGTCGACTCGGTCCTGCGGAGCGCCGACTACGGCGGCAACATCGCCGAGACGGCGCTGCAGAAGGCCGCGCCGACGCCGTAGTCGCTATCGATCCTTCGTCGCTCGTCGCCGTCGGCGTCGCCCGTCGCCGTCGGCGTCGCCTTCGCCCGCCATCGCTCGCTGGCGGGTCTCCGCCGAGGTGAGTCGTGGACCCGGACTTTTAAGCGCTATCGCGCGGATGTCTTCGTATGGTCACGCTGCTCGAACTGGTCCTGACGGTCGCCACGGTGCTGTTCGCGATCGTCGGCGTCGCTGGGGTTATCGGACTGTCGAACAACTACGAGGGCGTCATGGACACCCGGGACAAGGCGGTCGCCGGACTCGGCGTGGTGTTCATCGCGCTGATGTCGTACGGCGTCCTGTTCTAGGGTTCCGGCGGCGGGAGGCTTTTTTGTCGGCGTTGCAACCGAGTAGTATGGAGGAGATCACTCTGGCAGTGCCGCGTGGCGTCGTCGAGTCGCTTCCCGAGGACGACGACGCGGCGGAGAAGGACATCCGACAGGCAGTGACTGGACTCGAATCCCGCGTCAACGAGCGGATCGAGGCTGCCGACGACGCGAGCGAGGCTGCGTCGGGGATCCTCGACGTCATCGAGCACCTGGAAACGCGGATGGAGCGTTACGACGAGTTCGTCCCGGAGCTCCGCGCGTGGGGGCAATCGCCCATCTACGCCATCGCCTGGCGCAACCTGTACGCGGAACTCATCGCGCAGCTGTACGAACACGAGTGGCTCGCCGACGAGCTCGACCGCGAACGCAACTACCGCGTCGTCGAGGACGGGATCCGGTTCGGCGGCAACTAGGCTCGGTCTGGCGTCCGTCGTCCGTCCGGGCGGAATCGTCGCCGGCGAGGTTTTCTCGTCGACGTCGGCGACGTTGCTCGTTGACGCTAGCGACGGGCGTGTTCGGCGTCACCGTCGTCCAGCCGGCTTGTCTTTAAGATGCTCCCGCCCAAGGGGAGAGTATGCAGCTGGAACTGCGGTTCTTCGCTACTTTCCGCGAGGCCGTCGGTCAGAAGACGCTCGAGTACGAGGTGGCCGACGACGCCACGATCTTCGATCTCCTGGACGAACTGGAGTCGAAGTACGACGGGCTCGCGGGCAACCTCCTGCAGGACGGGGAGCTGGCGCCCCAGATTAACGTTCTCAAGAACGGCCGGGAGGTGTTACACATGGACGGCGTGGAGACGGAACTGGCGGCGGGCGACACGGTGGCGATCTTCCCGCCCGTCGCGGGCGGCGGTGGGGAAGTCGAATCCGGCGACGAGTCCGAGCGCGGCGACGAGTCCGAAGCTGACGACGACGAGGCGGCCGATTCCGGAACCAGCGCGCCGGGCGCGGAACTCTCGCCGGAGGACGTGTCGCCGCCGGTCACGCGCTCGTACCGTGGGATCTCCCGGCGGCTGGCCGCTCACTACCTGCAGAACCTCGACGGGACCCTCGTCGGCACCGACGACCCGGCCGAGGCGACGACGGTCGAGGGCGACGGCTGGACGGCGGAGCTCTCGGCCGAGTCCGTCGGCGTCGGCGGGTCGCTCTCGCTGACCGAGGTGTCGGTGACGTTCACCGGCGACCCCGAGGTGCTCGCGGAGCTGATCGAGCGCTTCTCGTTCAAGGCGATGCGCGCCGGCGGGTGATGACCGACGACAGCGAGCCGTCCGGGTCCGGAGCGGACGAGCCAGCGGACGCCGTCTCGGTCGAGGAGACCCAGCTCCCCATCGACGGCACGGCGCTGGTGAAGGCGGGCGCCGTCGCGAGCGTCCCGCTCTCCCGGCTGCCGGAGCTGCTCTATCGCGTTCAGGCCCACCTCCGTGACCGGATCGACGAGTACCGACGGTCCTACGAGCGGATCCACGCGGCCGACGAGCGCGAGGCGTTTCTCGTCGAGGACGGTCACTGGGACGACGTCGGCGACGAACTCGGCCTCGCGGAGCGGGAGGCCGACGCAGTGCGCCGGGCGCACGAAGCGCAGGTGGAACGGTTCGGGTCGAGCGAGAACCGGCGCGAGGAGGTCGAGACGGCGCTGGAGATCCGGACCGCCGTCGTCGTCGGCGTCGCGGAGGCGTAGGGGGACCCCGTTGCCCGCTTTCGGTACGTCTTTGAACGCGCTGGTCCGAGAACGTCCATGGACGAGGATCTGCGGGACGGGATCCGTGACGCGCTCCCACTACATCTCGGCATCGTCCCGTTCGCGCTCGTCGCCGGCATCGCGGCGATCGACGCCGGCCTGACGCCGGTACAGGCCCTCGGCACGTCCGTCGTCGTCTTCGCGGGCGCCTCGCAGCTGGCCGCCCTGGAGCTGATCGGCGAGAACGCCCCGCTGGTCGTGATCGTCGGCACCGCCGTCGTGATCAACCTCCGGATGCTGATGTACTCGGCGTCGATCGCGCCGTACTTCGCGAAGTACCGACAGCGAACGCGAGCGGTGCTCGCCTACCTGCTGACCGACCAGGCATACGCGCTCTCCATCGCGGAGTATCGCAACGCGGAGACGGACCGGGAGCCCTGGCGGTACTACTTTGGCATCGCCGCGAGCCTCTGGGTCGTCTGGGTCATCGGCACCGTCGCGGGCATCGGCCTCGGGGCGGGGATCCCCGACTCGTGGGGCCTCTCCTTCGCCGTGCCGCTCGTCTTCGTCGCCATCCTCGTGCCGGCGATGAAGGGCCGGCCGCAGACGGTCGCCGCGATCGTCGGCGGCGGCGTCGCGCTGCTCGCGGCCAGCCTCCCGCTCAACCTCGGCCTGCTCGCGGGCGCCGTCGCCGGCATTCTCGCGGGGACCCTCTGGGAGGCGGGACTATGACGACGGAGTACGGCCCGGTCGCGATCTGGACCGCGATCGTCGCGATCGGCGTCGCGACGTTCGCCATCCGGCTCTCCTTCATCTTCCTCTTCGGCCGGATCGACGACGTCCCGCCGAAGCTGGAGCTGGCGCTGCGATTCGTGCCGCCCGCCGTGCTGGCCGCGCTCGTCGTCCCCTCGCTGGTGACGATTCGGCCGTCGATCGGTGCGACGGTGCTCGACGAGCGATTGATCGCGGGGATCGTGGCGGGCGCCGTGGCTTGGCGCACCGAGAACGTCTTCGCGACGATCGGCGTCGGGATGGGCGTGCTGTGGATCCTGCGATTTCTGGTGTTTTGAGTTTCTTGGTGGGCCGACTTCGTGCGATTTCGTATATAAACCTACGTCGTTGATTCACACCGATTAGTGCTTATTCCGGCATTTTCGGTTGGCCTCGAAAGCTTGCCACGCGGGACCTTGAACAGGTGATGCGGTCTTGCTCTCGACAGCACCGCAAACACCCAGAAAGCCCTCGGCCGCTCGCGGAGCGACTCCCTGCGGCGCGACCGGCCGTCGCCCTTTCAGTCCGCCAGGACCGCACCGCAACAGCAACCGCGACAGCGACCGCACCGCAACCGCAACTGCACCGCATGCCGACTCTCCGGCGCACGACGCTGACCCGGTGGTCGCCACGTGCGACGCCCCGGCCACCACTCCGGGGCGGGACTGAAAGGGGCAGCCGCTGAGCGGGACGCTCTGCGAAGTAAGCACCGCAGTCCCGGCGAGCGAACGCAGTGAGCGAGCCGGGTGAGGAGCGCAGCGAGCAGCGCGGCCGCTCAGCGGCTGGGGCTTTCTGGGCATGCTGAGTGGTACAGCAAGCGACGAGAACCAACCTAACCGCGCAGAAAGGAACCGCCTCAGCAGCTGAGACTTTCGAAGCACGCTGAGTGGTGTCGCCAGCGACGATAGCCAATCCGGTTTATAAGTGAGAGTGCTCAGCGGCTGGATCATTCTACGTGTACCGAGTGGTGTCGCTGGCGACGACAACTCACCTTATTTATAAGCACAACTGCGCAACGGCTGGAGCTTTCGAGCCGTACCGAATGTCGTCGCCGGCGACGAGATCGAATGAATCCTCTCAAAAAGCGTGACCAGCGAATCTACTCAGCATTCCCGGAAACGTAGCTCATCGATCGATTATTTAAAAAGAAACGGATGATCGAAGCCGACGACACCGATCGCGCGAAGGAAGCGCGATCAGTCGTCAGCCGGAGCTGCGCCTTCGCCGCCGGTGGAGACGCCGGTACCGGGGCCGACTTCGATGTCGAGATCGTCGAGCTTCTCGTCCGGGACGACGCCGTCGACCCAGCCGCGGTGCTCGTAGTACTCCGCCTTCATCTCCTCGAGCTCACAGAGCTCGCCCTCGGAGCCGCCCTGGCCCGGGATGGCGTCCTCGTGGCCCTCGAGGAAGCGGTTCGGGAGGGTGTCGTCGGCGCCGTCGAAGCCGACGAGGTTGTTGTAGTACCGCTCGAGGTTGTAGATGCGCTCGCCGGCCTCGTACAGCTCGTCCTCGGTCACGTCGCGGCCGGTAATGCCGTTGTACTGGAGGACGTACTCCTCGATCCCCTCCGCGAAGGCGTTGAACTTGCAGATGTCGAAGGAGTCCGACACCGAGTGGAGGTCCTGGAAGGTGGCCGTCAGCTCGCCCTTCCCCTCCCACTCGTACGGGTCGACCTTCTCCGGAATGCCGAGGATCTCGGCGGCTGGCGTGTAGCCGCGCAGGTGGCACGCGCCGCGGTTCGAGGTCGCGTACGCGATGCCCATTCCCTTCATGCAGCGCGGGTCGTAGGCCGCGATCGTCTGTCCCTTGACCGAGAGCTTGTTGTCGTGCGCACCTTTCCGGTCGGCGATGCGCTCGGCGCCCTCCGCGAGGAGGTCCGCGAGGTCGCCGTCGCGGTTGGCGATGTCCTCGATGAGGTCGATCATCGTCTCGGAGTCGCCCCAGTCGAGGTCGACGTCGAGCTTGCCCTGCTCGTTCATCTCCATCGCCATCGCGATGATGTTGCCGACCTCGATCGTGTCGATGCCGAGGTCGTTGCACTTCTGGATCATCAGCGCGATCTCGTCGCGGTCGGTGTGCCCGGAGTTCGGGCCCAGCGCGTAGGCGGACTCGTACTCGTACGACTCCGTCCGCACGTTCATCTCCTGGCCCTTGTGGGTCACGTCCGTTTCGACCTCCTTCTTGCACGCGACGGGACAGGAGTGACAGGTCGGTTCGTCGACGAGGATGTTCTCGCGGACGTTCTCGCCGGAGACGCGCTCGGCGTCGACGTCGACGCCCTCCTCCTCGCTGAAGGCCCGCGTCGAGGTGTACTTCGCGTTCTTCGTCGGGAGGCCGTCCATCTCCTCCGTGATGTTCATCAGGACGTTCGTCCCGTACTGGGAGAGGCCGCCCTCGTTGGGCGCCGTCACGTCCGACTCCTGGATGGCTGTCATCGCCTGCTGGTAGCCCTCCTGGAACGTCTCGGGGTCGGCCGGCTTCGGCATCTCCGTGCCGGATTTGACGACGACCGCCTTGACGTTCTTCGAGCCCATCACGCACCCCGTGCCGCCGCGGCCGGACGCGCGGTCGTCCTCGTTGACGACGCAGGCGTACTTCACCTCGTTCTCGCCACCCTGGCCGATCGCCATCACCGAGACGTTGCGGCCGACTTTGCCGTCGATCTCCTCCTCGATCTCGTCGATAGTGTCGTGGACGCCCTGTCCCCACAGGTGCGAGGCGTCACGCAGCTCGAGGTCGCCGTCCTCGACGACGGCGTACACCGGCTCGTCGGCTTTGCCGTCGAAGAGGATCCCGTCGAGCCCGGCCCACTTCAGGCGCGCGCCGGACCAGCCGCCGTGGTGGGAGTCCGTCACGGTCCCCGTCAGCGGGGACTTCGTGACGAGCGCGATCCGGCCGCTCATGACGGTCTGTGTCCCCGTGAGCGGTCCCGTCATGAACGCGAGCCGGTTCTCGGGACCGAGCGGGTCCACGTCCGGACCCTTGTCGAACACGTACTTTACGCCGAGGCCGCGCGCGCCGATATACTTGCGCGCGTCCTCCTCGTCGATACTCCGGTAGTTCACGTCGCTGTCCCCGAGATCGACGTGTGCTACCCTGTCGCGGAAGCCACCTAGGTCAGTCATGTAATGGTCGTACATTAAGAAGGACTGCATGCTGTTAGCCCTTATCACAGAGATGTAACCAGATTAGGTTTCGTCCCACAACTGCCAAATATGTATGGGGTTATGATTATTCCACTGAGTCGCCCAGACCACGTGTGGACGGGGACGGACGCGGTCAGTCATCCCCGAGCCACGGCCGCTGTGCTCAGAGGCACACGATCCGGTCCTGCCGTCGACGCATTTCCGTTCCTCCTCTTCTCACCGTCCACACCTCCGTGCTTCTCTCCGCCCACGAACCGCCCATCCTCCCCCCATCGGTTCGTCTCTTTACGAGGGCTCCCCGGGACCGATCCGGCTATGTCGACGCGGGTGCAACTCCTCCCGATGACAGCGAGCGTGGATCGCACCCGCTTCCGGGACTGGTTACTCGCCATCGCGGTCGGCGTGGCGATCCTCGCCGCGTCGGTCGTGCGCGTTCCCGGCGAACCCTCCCCGACGCCCGGTCCCGTCGGCCTCACCGACCCGTTTCACCTCGTCGGCTACGCGGCGCTCGCGGTCGCCGTCGCACTCGCGCTCTCGAAGCAGCGGGAGCTGACGAGGGACGGCCACGTCGCGGCTGTCGCCGTCGCCGTCGCGACGCTGTTCGGCGTCGGGGTCGAGCTCGTGCAGGCCCCGATCCCCTGGCGCTCCTTCGCCGTCGCCGACGCCGCCATCAACGCGCTCGGTGCCGTCGTCGGCGTCGCGGTCCTCGGTGGCTGGCGTCGGTGGCGGCGCTGGCGTCGGTAGCGGCGCTGGCGTCGGTAGCGGCGCTGGCGACGGTAGCGACGACGGACCGACGGCCTCAGTGGCGAGGGAACGGCGATTTCCGGAGCGCCCGGGGTCGAGCGGGTCGAACGCTCCGCCCCGAGGACGACACGGCTTTACGCGCCGACCGCCACGGATCGAGTAATGAGTAAGCCGAGCCCCGACGCCTTCGAGCAGGGGCGCGGGATGGACGCACACAACGACGTGATGCGTGACATCCGTGCGGAGCGAACGGAGACGTACGACCCGCACGAGCCCACCCGCGTCTGGATCGACGAGGACAACACGCCCGACGGCGTCTACCAGTCGCTGACGATCATCCTCAACACCGGCGGGTGTCGCTGGGCCCGCGCCGGCGGCTGCACGATGTGCGGCTACGTCGCCGAATCCGTCGAGGGCGGCAGCGTGACCCACGAGGCGCTGATGGACCAGATCGAGGCCTGCCTCGAGCACGAGCGCGAGAACGCCGAGGAGAAATCCGGTCTGATCAAGATCTACACCTCCGGCTCGTTCCTCGACGAGCGCGAGGTCGCCGCGGAGAGCCGGCAGGCCATCGCCGAGACGTTCGCCGACCGCGAGCGCATCGTCGTCGAGTCCCTGCCGGACTTCGTCGAGGAGGAGCGCGTCGACGACTTCACCGACGTGGGCCTCCAGACGGACGTCGCCGTCGGCCTCGAGACCGCGACGGACCGCGTCCGCCACGACGCCGTCAACAAGTACTTCGACTTCGCGGACTTCGAGGCCGCCTGCGCCGCGGCCGAGGACGCCGGCGCCGGCGTGAAGGCGTACCTCCTGTTGAAGCCACCGTTCCTCGCGGAGCCCGAGGCGGTCGAGGACATGATCAGCTCCATTCGGCGCTGTGCCGACGTCGACGGCTGCCACACCGTCTCGATGAACCCCTGTAACGTCCAGCGGTACACGATGGTCGACGAGCTGTTCTTTGAGGGCGGCTACCGGCCGCCGTGGCTCTGGTCGGTCGCGCACATCCTCGAGGCGACGGCCGACGCCGACGCCATCGTCGTCTCCGACCCCGTGGGCCACGGCTCCGACCGCGGCGCCCACAACTGCGGCGAGTGCGACGAGGACGTCCAGACCGCGATCAAGGACTTCGACCTCCGGCAGGACCCGTCCGTCTTCGAGCAGGTCTCCTGCGAGTGCGAGCACACCTGGGAGCTCGTGATGGAAGCGGAGACGGCGTACAACATGCCGCTCGTCCGATAGCTCCTCGGCAACGCAGCGACGCGCCGCGAGACGGCACCGATTTTCCGGACAAAGGCAAGCCCCGCCACCGCCGGGTCCCCTTTTAGTATCGCGTCCCAACCGACTGCCATGACACGGGTCAGCGCCGGCGCCCGCCTCCACTTCGGGTTCGGCAACCTCAGCCTCTCCCACGAGCGCCTGTACGGCGCCCTCGGCGTCGCGCTGGCCGAACCGTGCGTCGTCGTCGAGGCGGCGCCGGCGAGCGAGGTCAGCGTCGACGTTGCTCCCGCTAGCGACGCCGATAGCGTCGCAACCGACACCGCTGCCGTCGTCGGCGACGTACGTGAGTTCGCGACGCGCGCCTGCGACCTGCTCGGCGTCGATGGCGCCGCAATCACCGTCGAGGAGTCGCTGCCGCGACACGCCGGGCTCGGTAGCGGGACCCAGCTCGCGCTGGCGACGCTGGCCGCCGTCGCCCGCTCGCACGACCGGGCGCCGGCAGTTCGGGACCGAGCTCCGGCGCTCGGTCGCGGTGGGCGGTCCGGAATCGGCGTCGCGGCGTTCGAGCGCGGCGGGTTCGTCCTCGACGCGGGTCACCCCACTGCCCGGTTCACGACGGACCGGCCCGAAACGGGAAGCTGGGAGGTGCCCGCGGTCGCCGCACGGCACCCGATCCCCGACCACTGGCGGTTTCTGCTCGTGATTCCCGACGCCGACCCGGGCCGGAGCGGCGCGGGCGAGGACGCGACGATGCGGACCGTCGTCGAGGGTGCGGACCCGGCGCTGGCCGACCGCATTGCCGGCATCGTCTCGCGTCGCGTCCTTCCGGCCGTCGCCGAGGGCCGCGCGGAGGCGTTCGGCGCGGCGGTCGCGGAGGTCGGCCGACTCAACGGGAATTGGTACACGGACGAGCAGGGCGGCGTCTTCCGCCCGCCCGTCGGCGACGTCGTCGCCGCGCTCGCCGACTCCCCCGCGGTGTTCGGCGCCGGCCAGTCCTCCTGGGGTCCAGCCGTCTACGGCGTCACCGACGCCGACCACGCCGGGGCGGCTCGGGCGGCCGGGGAGGACGCGCTCGACGCGGCGGGCGTCGGCGGCGAGGTCCGGATCGTTCGGGGGCGTAATCGCGGGGCTCGAATCGAGGAGTGACCTGTCAATCGCCCGGGAGACCGGTGCTCTCTCCGGCTTCGCCCCGGCGTAACGGATAAACTCCCGGGGGCCGGGACGTACTGTATGTCGAGTATACCGTTCGGCGTCGCCCGGCTGGATTCGATCCTGGGCGGCGGCGCTCCCCCCGGAAACGTCGTCCTCCTCACGGGAGAATCCGGGGCGGGTGCGCGGGAGTTCCTCTACACGAGCGCGGCAATGAACGGGCTGGCGACGGTCGACGAGGAGCTCTTCGACCTCTACTACGGGGACCTCGAACCGGACACGGAGGTCCCGCCGGAGATCCACTACATCTCTTTCACCGAGGAAGCGGGCGCCATCGAGCGCGAGATGGGCTGGACGATGGCCGACGAGATCGTCGACAACGCCACCGAGGCCATCCAGTTCGCGGACCTCTCGGCGTCGTACTTCCAGTTGAGCCCGATCCCGCGGGAGTGGTACCAGGGGGAGACGTCGACGCTGGGCGACCTCGGGCAACACGAGGGCCGCGACGACGTGCTCACGGCGCTCGGCGACTACCTCACGGAACACGCCGCCGGCAATCTGGTCGTCATCGACTCCATCACGGACCTGGTCGCGTCCGTCGCCGAGGACGTGGAATGGAACGACATCGCACTTCTGCTGAAGGGGCTGAAGAAGGCGGCCTACCAGTGGGGCGGACTCATCCTGGTCCACGTCAACGAGGACACGCTGACTGACACGGAGCTCGGCGCGATGATGGACGGGGCCGACGGCACCTTCCGCTTCTCGTGGGAGACCGGCGGCTCACAGCGCGCCCGGACGATGGTCGTCCGCGAGTTCCGCGGCGTCCTCTCGCAGCTGGAGGAGGAGAACATCGTCCGCTTCGAAACGGAGATCGGCGACGGGGGACTGGATATCAGCGACGTCCGGAAGATCCGATGATCTCACCTCGGCGCGCGGAAGATTACTTAAGCCTTCCCGAGAGAACTCCGTGACAGATGGTGGGGGACACGCGATGACCCAACCGGACGAGTCGGACGCGTGGCTGGACGGGGCCGCCGCGTCGGAGGGGGACCGCGAAGAGCTGCTGCGCCGGGCTATCGTCTCGCTGGCCGAGGAGGCCGACGTGGACGCGCCCGAGGCCGACACCGTCGCGGCGCTCCAGACCCGCGTCGACGACCTCGAAGGCACCGTCAACGGCCTCGAAGGCACCGTCGCCGACGTCGAGGACGAGCTGGCGACGCTGGCGGCCGACCTCGAGGAGATCACCACGTCGCTGCCGGAGGACGTCCCCGAGGGCGACCGGCCCGCGGAGGCGATGACGGACCTCCGCGGGGAGGTGGAAGCGCTCGACGACGAGGTCACGGAGCTGCGTGAGGAGTTCGACGAGAAGGTGTCCGACGTCCGCGAGCGCGTCGTGCAGGTGCTTCGCAAGGCGGAGTCGAAGGCCGCCGAGGATCACTCCCACCCGGCGCTCGCGAGCCGCCTCGACGAGCTCGACACCAGCCTGCAGTCCGTCGGTGACCGCGTCGAGGAGCTGGAGGGCGACCTCGAGACGCGGACCGAGTCGCTGGAGACGACCGTCGAGTCGCAGGCCGACCGCGTCGACGACGTTGAGGGGAAGCTCACCCGCGTCGCGAGCGCGGTCGTCGCGCTCCAGCGGCGCGTCGGCGAGCTGGAGACCGCGCAGGCGAAGCGCGATAGCGTCGAGCAGCTGACCGCGGTGGCGAACAGACACGGGATTACCGACGCCGACTGCGAGAACTGCGACCGGACGGTCCACCTCGGCCTGCTGTCGGCGCCCCGCTGTCCCCACTGTGAGAGTCACTTCGAGTCGGTGGAGCCGAAGTCCGGCTTCTTCGGAAACGCCCGAATCACCGTCGGCGAGCGCCCGGCTCTGGGCGGGGAGCACAACCCCCCGACTGAGCCGGAGGACGTCCTGGAGGAATAACGATGGCAGGAAACGACTCATCGGACCGGCCGTTCGGAGACGACCCGGCGAACGACGACGAGGAGAACTCCGAACCGGTTGATCTCTCGGCTGACGACGACCGCGGCGGCGACGCCGGCGACGACCGCGGCACCGACGTCGACGAGGACCACGGAATCGGCGAGGAGGGTGACACGACGGAGGCGTTCGAGGAACTCGATGCGGAGGACGACGTCGACAACCCCATCGCGGCGCTCGACGCGGGCGATCGCGACTCGCCGCGCGAGTTCCCGGACGAGGAGCTGGACGCCCCGGCCGGGGAGCTCGACGCCGAAGCCGACCCCTTCGAGGAGATGGAGGTCGAGGACCTCGACGAGGAAGACGTCTGGGCCGCCCTCTCGGGGGCCGAGGAGCCGGA
Source organism: Halosubterraneus shenae (assembly GCF_050510935.1). Taxonomy (NCBI): domain Archaea; kingdom Methanobacteriati; phylum Methanobacteriota; class Halobacteria; order Halobacteriales; family Haloferacaceae; genus Halosubterraneus; species Halosubterraneus shenae. The sequence continues at coordinate 587,018 of NZ_JBNLVO010000001.1, forward strand.
GGTGGAGATCGGCGGGGAGGCGACGCCGGTCGAGACCGAGGAGGGCGTCGAGGACCACATCGTCGACAAGCGGGAGTACTGCCAGCGGTGTCCGTACTTCACGGAGCCGCCGACCGTCGCCTGCGGCCACGAGGGGACGGAGATCGTGGAGGCGGTCACCACCGACGAGTTCCGCGTCCGCGGCTGCCCGATGATCAGCGAGGAAGGCCCGACGTTCAACCAGGAGTGAGGCGTCCGCGACGGCGACGTATCCTCTTCCGGTCAGTCACGCGAGTGTTCCGCCGCGGGCGTGGGCAAGCAGGCGGGCGCGGGCATGGAGGTTAAACGGGACCGGTGTGTACGCGTCGAGTATGCAGTTCTGCGACGAATGCGGCTCGATGATGGTGTCGGTCGACGGCGAGATGGTCTGCCAGAACGAGGAGTGCGGCGCGACCGAGGAGCAGGAGGCCGGCCTCGCCGAGGCCTACGCGAGCACCGAGGAGCAGAGCAGCGAGGAGCTCATCGAAACCGAGGAGGGCGCCAACTTCGAGGGCAAACCGACCGCGACGGACGTCGTCTGCGACGAGTGCGGCCACCAGGAGGCCTGGTACACGATCAAGCAGACCGGCGCCGCGGACGAGCCCCCGACGCGCTTCTTCAAGTGCAAGGAGTGCGGACACCGCTGGCGGGGCTACAACTGACTCGGCCGTCTTTCGGAGCGTCCGATGGCAGATCTCCTTTTAAACCCCAGTAGCCCAGCCCGCTCAGAGTCGGCTCCCGAGGAAGTCGCCGACGAGCTCGCCGACCTCGTCCGTCCGCCCGAGGAAGAAGTGGTCCGTCGAGAGCTCGGTGACGGCACAGTCGAGGGCTCGCGCGCGCTCCGCGACCGGTTCCCAGTCCGCGGTCGTGTCCCGGGTGGCGACGACGAGCTGGACCGGGCAGTCGATCTCGTCGAGCGCCGCGACGGCGTCCGCGTCCGGGTTGAGCTCGGCGGTCGGCGCGAGCGCGGACACCCCCCGGAGCTCCGGCCGCCCGGCCGCGGTCACCAGCGCGACGGTGCCCCCGAACGAGAAGCCGAACAGCCCGACGCGCTCGTATCGCTCAAGCGCCCAGCCGACGGCGTTGTCCGCGTCGGTGCACTCCCCGTAGCCCTCGTCCCAGTCGCCGTAGTCGAACCGGAGACAGTCGACGCCGCGGTCGGTCACGGCGTCGCTGACGGCCCGGAGGCGCTCGTCGCCGCGATGGCCGCGGTGCTGGGGGTGCGGCGGGCAGGCGACGACGCAGGCCGGGGATCGGTCCGCCTCCTCGCTCTCAGCCGTCGCGTGGTCCAGCGTCCCGCGGACGTCGCGGCCGCCGGGGACGAGAACCGGGTCGCTGCGCATGGCTGGTTCTGGGACCGACTGCTCCATAGGCGCTGCGGATGCCGGCGAGCGCGACTACTTCGGCCAGTCGCGTTTTGGCGGTCCTCGTCGATAGGAACGGTAGCATGACCGAAGAAACGATCTTCGAGGTCGCATCGACGCGTCAGCGCGGGGATATCGCGGCCTGGCTTCGGACGCTCGCCGACGAGCTCGAAACCGGGAACGAGGTCACCCTCACGGCCGAATCGGGCTCGACGACGGTCGTCGTTCCCGACGAGCCCCAGTTCACGGTCGAGGTCGAGCGCGAGACCCCGACCGGCGGCGGTGGGACTGAAACCAGCCTCGAGGTGGAACTCGAGTGGCGGGAGGACGACGACTCGGTGCGGATCGAGTGACGGGTCGGTCGTGGTCGGTCCCTATTTAAAAGCGCTCCGAGCGCCCGAGCTCAGGGAACCGGCGTCACGCGGTCGACGCCGTCGAGCGCCTCGATCTCCTCGACGATGGCGTCCTGGTCGGCGTCGGCCTCGTAGTAGAACACGATGTCGAACGTCTCGTTCCGGAGGAGCTGCTGGCACTCCCAGACGAACGCCTCGTCGTCGAGCGTCAGCCCCTGGAACTGGTTCGAGGAGAAGTCCGTGTCGTCGTTGCCGGCCTCGATGTACGTCTCGCCCTTCCCCGCGGCGTCGGCGATGATCTCGTTGACGTCGACCGTCAGCTCGTGCATCTCGAGGTCCTCGTCGCCGCCGAGGGTCGTGTGCACCACGCAGCCGATCAGCTCGATCTCGCCCGGCTCGAGCAGTGCTAGCGTTCGCTGGTAAAGGTCGTCGTCGAGCGTCTCGCTCATTGGCCGTTGTTTGGTTTGTGTGGGTAAACGAATGGCGATTCTGCTGAACGGTACTTGTGAGAGTCTGTTCATAACCCGAATTTGTAGGTGGAGACCCTGCTTCCCTCATCCACGACAGCCGGAAAGCCCTCGGCCTCTCTTTATAAGCATATTTGGACAGGTGATACGGTCTTGCTCTCAACAGCACCGCAAACACCCAGAAAGCCCTCGGCCGCTCGCGGTCGCTCCGCGACATATCCGCGGCTCTCAGCACCGCCCGCCGCGGATAGGGGCCGTCGGAGCGACTCCCCGTTGGCGCGACCGGCCGTCGCCCTTTCAGTCCGCCAGGACCGCACCGCCCGGCAACCGCGACAGCGACAACACCGCAACCGAAATTCCTCAGCCCTCCCCAGCCTCGGCCGGGGCGCGCCGGTCCCGCACCGCGCGGCGCGCCCCGCCCTCCCTCGCACGCGTTGCTCGCGCGCGCCGACCGCTCCGCACCGCACGCCGGACAGCCGGCGAGCGACGAAGGGCAACCAACCGCCGCGAGCGACGTCCAGCTACCACTCCGGGGTGGGACTGAAAGGGGCAGCCGCTGCGCGGGACGCCCTGCGACGCTAGCACCGGAACCCGGCGAGCGAACGGAGTGAGGGAGCGAGCCGGGTGAGGAGCGCAGCGAGCAGCGCGACCGCCTCAGCGGCTGGGGCTTTCTGGGTGTGCAGAGTGGTGTCGCCAGCGACGAGAACCGATTCAATTTATAAGTACGAATCCTCAGCCGCTCCTACTTATAAACAATCGGCAAAGGAACCCTCAACAAAACCCGTCGTCGCTCAGTCGCCGTTCGCGTGCGCGTAGACGAACTCGCGAAGCAGTTTCGCGCCCAGCGCCGCGGCCTGGCCGTCGTCGCGGTCGTTCACTTCGACCACGTCGAACCCGTCCGCGTGCGGCGCGACCGCGCGGACGACGTCGCGCATTTCTCGCGGTTCGAGGCCGAACGGCTCCATCGTCCCGGTACCGGGCGCGAAGCCGGGGTCGGCGCCGTCGATGTCGACGGAGCAGTAGACGGACTCGTCGGTGAAGGCGTCGTCGTCGAGGTCGTCGATCCAGTCGCGCGCGTCGGCGGGGGCGACGACCTCGACGTCGCTCTCGGCGGCGCGTTCCCACTCCTCGGGGGAGCCGGTGCGTGCGCCGATGATGATCGCTCGGTCGACCGTCTCGAGCGCGTGGCGCGTGACGCAGGCGTGGTTCCAGGGGTTGCCGTCGTACTCGGTGCGGAGGTCGAGGTGCGCGTCGAGCACGACGAGGGTGTCGGGGTCGACGGCCTCGACGCCCGCGTAGGTGACGGTGTGCTCACCGCCCAGCAGGAGGGGGACCGCGTCGTCGAGGACGACGCTCCGGAGTTCGCCAATCAGGTGGTCGAGGTAGGCCTCGACGTCGTCCCACGCGCGGACGTCGCCGGTGTCAGCGACGGCCAGGTCGGAGAAGTGACTGGCCGTTCGGTGGTCGTAATCGTCGTAGGTGGCAGCAAAGTGCCGGATGCGGTCCGGACCGAACCGCGTACCCGGCTGAAAGGTGGTCGTCGCGTCCAGCGGAGCGCCGACGACCACGTACGAAGCAGTGTCGCGATCGGCGGACGCCCCGGGAAACATGAACTATTCGACGACTTTTCGCTGTCCTTCGTACTCGAGATACTCGATGTTCTGGTCCGGGGAGAAGTCCTCGTCCTCCGGAATGCGCATCGTAAACGTGTCGTAGGTGTCCAGGTCCATGACCTGAGCGTCGTCGCCGGAGACGGAGACGACCTGGCCCTGCTTCCGCTGGATTATCGGGACCCAGACCTTCGCGTCGACCGGCTGCGAGAGCGAGCGCTTCTTCCCGTCGAAGACGCCCTCTCCCTCGATACGGGCCTTCGCACTGCCGTGCTTGCCCGGCTTTGCGGTACTGTAGTGATTGATCTCACAGGGGGCGTCGTCCATCATGACGTAGCTCCCTTCCTGAAGTTCGCGAACCTGCTTCTGCTCTCGCGGCATACCAGAAATCACCCGGGCTGCAGGTATAAACCGTTTGGAACGCTGCCGACGCGTGATGGCGACACAAACCGACTGCCGCCAATGCTTCAGGAGTCGTCGGAGAACCGGTCCGCCTCCGCCTCGCCCTCCTCGTCCGGCGGCACGAACTCCCCCGTCAGCGCGTAGCTGACGACGAAGAACACCACGAAGCCGGCCATCACCGCGCCGACGCTCTGGACGACGAACGGAATGTCGTGGAGCCACGCGTAGCGGTCGACGACGATGATCGTCACCACTGCGGCCGCGATCGCCTTCTGCTCGTCCGTCGGGTTCGTAAGGAACTGGACGACGTCGTCTCTAAACCCCATCTCAGACACCCTCGCCGTGCTCCTCGATGACGCGCCCGACGCGTTCGAGCCCCTCCTCCAGCTCCGCGGTCGGCAGGCCGAAGCCGATCCGGAAGCGGTTCGGGAAGCCGAACAGGTTGCCGGGCGCGAGGACGACGCTCTCCTCCTCGACGACGACCCGGCAGAACTCCTCGGCGTCCGCGAAGCCGTCCGGCACCGTCACGAAGCCGTTGACGCCGACGGGGTCGTGCCAGTCGAGGTCGTGCTCGTCGATCCACTCGGCGACGCGCTCGCGGTGTACGTCCGCCAGCTCGCGGTTCTCCGCGAGGATGGCGTCCTCGCGCTCGCCCAGGGCCTGCTTCGCGACGTGCTGGCCGAACAGGCTCGGCGAGATGGTCGTGTAGTCCTTCCACTGCCAGGCGGCCTCGATCACCTCCTCCGGCCCGGCGATCCAGCCGAACCGGAGGCCCGCGAGCCCGTACGCCTTCGTCAGGCTCGTCGTCGAGATGCCGTACTCGCCGTAGCTGGCGACGGGCGGCTGCGGGTCGTCGTCCAGCAGGCGGTACACCTCGTCACAGAGGAGGTAGGCGTCGTTGTCGGCGGCGACGTCGTAGACGGCCTCCATCGCGGCCTCGTCGTGGTACTGGCCGGTCGGGTTGTTCGGGTTGTTGACGACGACGACCGCCGTATCGTCGCGCACGGCGTCGGCGATGGCGTCGGGGTCGAGCTCCCACTCCGGGGGCTCCAGCTCGACGCGCGTCACCTCGCCGAACGCCTCGGGAACCGCGTGCAGCGCCTGGTACGTCGGCGTGACGACGACGGCGTGGTTCCCGGCGTCCGACCCGAGCAGGCTGAGGAACGTGAGGAAGTTCGCCTCCTGCGTGCCGCACGTAAAGAGGACCTCGTCGGCCGAGCGGTCGTAGCGCTCGCCGACCCGGGCCCGGAACTCGGGGTCGCCGTTCGTCGGGATGACGTACCCGAGTTTGCCCGGATCGAGGTCGAACCGGTCGGCGTCGAGCGATCGGATCCCGCTTTCCGCCAGCATGATGTCGGCCTCGTGCTCGTACTTCGCGAACCAGCGCTCGAGACCAAACGGCGCGATGTCCATACCCGTCGGTGTGGCCGGAACCGGGTTAAGCGTGCGGAAACCGAACGATATCTCCCAGAGGGTGGCCGTCAGCCCTCGCTTTCCTCTTCCTCGTTCTCGCTGGGCGCCCCGTCCTTCCGAGGCGCCCCGTTCTCCCGGGCTGCCCCGCCGCGGAGTCGGGCGTAGAGGGCGGCGCCGCCGACGGTCCCGACGGCACCGGATGCGACGCCGAATCCGGGCAGGCCGTCGACGGCGCTCGCATCGAGGCCCGTCTCCCCCGTTTTTCCGGCCCCGGTCGGTCCGGCGGCGGTCGCGGCCCCGTCCGGCAGCTCCGCGGCGTCGACGGCTCCCTTCAGGACGAAGTGCTCGTAGCCGGCCGACGATGGCAGGTCGCGGACCGCGCCCGCGTCGTCCTCGTACCCGTAGTGGTCGTCGTTCGGGACGAAGCCGCCGAACAGGCGGAGGGTCGGGTCCGAAAGGGCGTCCGCGAGGTCGACGAGGGCCGCGGCGTCGAAGGTGGCCGTGATCGCCCCGCTCGCCTGCGTCACGCGCTCGGCGGTGACGACGCCCCCGGTGCGGCTCACGACGCGGAACGTGCCTGCGACCGGTTCGACGACGGCCTCGGTGGTCTCGACGACGAGGTCGACGCTGCCGTCGCCGTTCGCGGTCACGGACGCCGCGCCGAGGTCCTCGTCGACGCGGATCAGGCGGTGTTCGCGCTCCGGCGCGACCGTCTCGTACTCGGCTTCCAGCGTTTCCTTCACGTAGTGGCCCTGGTACCGGTCGGTGTGGAGAACGCGGGCGTCCGCGGCGAACTCCGCGTTGCGTTCGGCGAGGAAGTCCGTGGTGGCAACGATGTACGTTTCCTCGGGATCGAGCGGTTCGCCGCCGACGAAGACGTTCCCGACCGTCCCCTCGCCGTCGTGGCCGGTCCACTCGTAGGCGACCCCGGAGACCTGGAGCGTCGGCTGGGCGCCGTACTCCGCCGGGAGCGGGCTGATGGACCCCTCGAGGAACGACCGGAGCTGGTCGCCCGAGAGCTCGTACGCCTCGATCGCGTTCGGGAACGGGAGGACGTTCAACACGTCCCTGCCGGTCACCGCGCCCGGACCGTACGTCGCGCCGGAGCGGATCCCGCCGGCGTGCTGGATCGCGACGTCGACCTCGCGGTCGCCGACCCGCCGGATCACGTCCGTCAGCAGGTTCCCGAGGCCGGTTTCGACCGCGTAGTTCTCGAAGGTGGCGTTCAGCGGGACTGCCGTCTCGACGACCGGCTGGCCGAGTCGCTCCTCGAGGGTGGCGAGGTAGTCGTCGGCGACCGCCTGGAGATCCGGGTCGGGGTCGACGGTCGCGACGTCGACGGCGCGGTGGTGGTCGCCGTCGCTGGGTGGATACTCGCCCGCAGCTGAGCTGAAGAGGTCGACGCGCTCCCAGTCGACCAGTGCGCCGGTGTCGACGTCGAGCGTGAGCCGACCGACGTGGTCGAACTCGTCGCCGAACTCGGAGACCACGGTGCCGCCGACCAGTCGGGGTTCCTCGAACGTAACGCCGGAGTGGGACCCGACGATCGCGTCGAGGTCGTCGACCTCGCGCGCGACAGTCGCCTGCGCATCCGACGAGAGGTGGGCCGCGGCGACGACGAGGTCGGCGCCGTGCTCCGCCCGGAGGGCGGCGGTCGCCTCCCTCGCGGCCGCGGAGGGGTCGAGCACCGCGTGGTCGCGCGGGTAGTCGGTGAGCCCGTGAAAGCCGTCACCGACGAGTCCGAACACCCCGAGCGTCGCGCCGCCGACGTCGACGGTGGTCCACCGGTCGGTGCCGGGCAACGGCTCCCCCGCGGGCGTCAGGAGGTTCGCGACGACCCAGGGGACCTCGCTCTCCCGGAACCGGGCCGTCGCGACGTCGACGCCGAAGTCGAACTCGTGGTTGCCCACGCCGACGGCGGCCGGCGCCAGTTCGTCGAGCGCCTCGACCATGTGTGCCCCCTCGAACTCGAGCCCGAGGACCGAGGGGCCGAGGTCGTCGCCGTTGCCGAAGAAGACGGCGTTATCGTGGGCGGCGAGCAGGTCCGCGACGACCCGACCGTACCGGGCGATGGTCTTCGCCGGCGCGTCGGCGTCCGCGAACCGCCCGTGGAAGTGCGTGTCGTGGACGATCGTTACCGTCTCGTCCGTCCCGGAGCCAGCGGTTGCGTGTCCCGGCACGGTCGCGAGGGCTCCGAGACCCAGTCCGCCCGCCGCCGCGGCGAGGACTCGTCGCCGCCGTGTTCGTCGCATGGTGGCTCTGGCCGCCCGATGGGATAAAAACGTACGCGGGGGGACGGTCGCGGAGAACCGCCCGCGGAGAACCGCCCGTGGCGCTGGGGTACCCGGCGTCGCGGCGGCGTGGTGTTCGTCACCTTTCATTACGTCCGTGAACTGTTGTGAGGATGATCGTAACGACACGATATCTTAAGTGACTGAAGTTTGTAGCTCGACCAATGCGAGCCGACCGACCGACCGCTCTCGTCGTCGGCGGGGATACGGGCACGGTGGAATTTCTCCGGGCAACCGACGGACTGGGGGTCATCGCCGAGCCGGACCCCGGATCGGCGCTGGCCGCGGTCGAGGACGCCGCCGTCGACTGCGTCGTTGCCTGCGGACCGACGGACGGCGGCTCGACCCCTCCGATCCTGGAACGACTTCGCCGGAACGAACGATTCGCGGAGGTCCCGTTCGTGCTGTACCCCGAGGACGGGGACGCGGCCCTCGTCGAACGCAGCTTCGAGGACCCGCGGACGGAGTACGTCGTCGACACCGGGACGCCGGAGTCGCGGGCTCTCCTGCGAAACCGCATCCGGCGGACCGTCGAGTCCTGCCGGGAGCTCCAGGCCCGCAGCTCCGGGATCGACTCCCAGTTTTTCGACATCGCGGAGACGCTCGCGGTCGGGATCGTCAGCGTCGACGTCGACAGCCGGATCCAGTACGTCAACCCGGCCGCCGCGGAGATCCTCGGCTACGAGCCGGAGGCGCTGAGCGGCGAGCCGCTCACACAGCTGATCCCCAAGCGGCTGCGACGGGACCACCTCGACGCGGTCAAGCGGTACCTCGAGACCGGCGAACGCAACCTCGACTGGGGCGGCATCGAGTTCCCGGCGCTCCACCGGTCCGGCGAGGAGATCCCCGTCCGGATCGCCTTCAGCGAGTACGAGCACGGGTCGGATCGCTACTTCACCGGAACGATGATCGACGTACGCGACCAGGAGCAGCGCCGGCGCGAACTCGAGCGACAGAACGAGCGGCTCGACCGGTTCGCCTCCGTCGTCTCCCACGACCTCCGGAACCCGCTCTCGGTCGCGGAGGGCAACGTCGAACTCGTCCGCGAGACGGGCGACCTGGACCGACTCGACCGGATCGAGGAGGCCCACGCGCGCATCAACGCGATCATCGACGACCTGCTGACGCTCGCCCGGGAGGGAGCGGCCGTCGAGGACCCCTCTCCGGTGTCGCTCGCGGCAGTCACTGAGGACGCCTGGCGGACCGTCGAGCACGGCGACGCGGAGCTCTCCGTCGAGTGTGACCCGACGATCCTCGCCGCTCGAAGTCGGCTCCGGACGCTCCTCGAGAACCTGTTCCGCAACAGTCTCGAACACGCCGGGCCGGACGTGACGATCACGCTCGGAACGCTCTCGGACGGCTTCTACGTCGCCGACGACGGCCCCGGTGTGCCGCCGGACGTGCGCGACGACGTCTTCGAGTGGGGGTTCACGACGACCGACGGCGGGACCGGGTTCGGGCTCGCCATCGTCGCCGAGGTGGCGCGTGCCCACGACTGGACGGTCGACCTCGCGGAAAGCGACGACGGCGGCGCCCGGTTCGAGGTTCGGGGCCTGAAGCGGGAGGAGTAGAAACAGGAGAAACGAACCCGACAGCCCGACCTCAGCGACGGCCGCAGATGCTGACGAGGTCGTGGAGGTCCTCGACCTCGTAGGTCGGCTGGCGGCTCAGCTCCGTGTCGCGGCGGTGGGGGCGTCGGATGAACGCGGAGTCGATGCCGGCGTTGTCGGCGGCCTCGACGTCGGACTCGTTGTCGCCGACGAACAGCGCCGTGTCGGCCTCGAGGTCCTCGAGGGCGCGTTCGAGGTAGTACGGGGAGGGCTTCTTCCGCGACAGGCTCGCGACCGACGGCTCCCGGCCGTAGGCCGTCTCGAAGTGCGCCGAGAGGTCGAAGTGGTCGAGCACGAAGTCGACGGTCGCCTGCTGGTTCGAGGAGACGACCCCGAGCCGGGCGTCGATGTCGCCGAGGACGCCGACGTCGTCGTAGGGGGTCTTGCGGCCGCTCGTGGCGTCGTCGACCTGGGCCTCGCTGGCGACCTCGTCCCGGACGCGCCAGAACTCCGTCGGGTCGATGTCGTAGCGCTCGCAGACGTCGTTGAGGTCGGCGGGGGAGACGCCGACGGCGACGTCCTCGACGTGGGCCAGGTCCGGGTCCTCGACGCCGACGCGCTCGAAGGCATCCCACGCTGCCTTCTGGAGCGTCTCGTACGGGGTCCGCCCCACGAGCACCCCGTCGTTGTCGAAGACGACTGCGTCGTACACACCCACTCTCGGCGGTTCTCGGGGAAAAATCTTCCTCAGTGTGACGCCCGGCCTCGTGCGACTTCCGGCCTCGCGCGACTCCCGGCCTCGTGCGACGCCCGGCCTCGTGCGACACCCGGCCGAGACAACCGCGCGACCGCCTCACTCCTCGTGGACCTTCTCGCCGCGGTGCAGTCGCGTCGCGATGGAGAACGTCTGCTCGCGCTCGCGTCGCGTCGGGTAGTGGGCCGCGAGGTAGCGGGCGACCGCGACCATGAGGAGCCGCCGTTCCGCGGGGTCCTCGCGGTCGTCGAACTGCTGGAACCCGGCCTCGAGCGCCTGGAACGTGTGGAAGCCGGTGTCCTCGACCAGCAGCGCGTTACCGAGGACCGACTTCAGCCGGGCCGGGTCGCCGCCGGCGTCGAGGAAGTGGGCGGCCATCTTGCCCGCACGGTTCACCTCGCCTTCCGTCTCGAAGCAGCGCCGAAGCTCCTCGATCGCGTCGTCGCGGTCCGCGTCCGGGTTCTCGCTCGGATACGGCGCGGGCGGCGTGTTGAGGAAGCGGTCGAGGTAGACGTTGACGGCGGCGTCGACGACGCCACGGTAGAGTTCGACCGGCGCGGTGCGTTTGGCCATCTGGTGGACGGCGTTGGCGTAGGTGAACGTATGGTGGACCGTGTTCCAGTCGTTGAACTCGTTGTTCGTGCTGAACTGGGCGACGCGCTTCCCCGCGGCGAAGGTGACAGCGCGGGCGAGCTCCTCGACGGTCGCACCCTCGCGAATCGCCTCCTCGAGGGCCTCGAACACCGGTTCCGGCTCGTCGGCGTGGAGCCGCTCCGTGAAGTCGTCCGGCTTCTCCCACTCCTTCCCCTCGCCCTCGGCGACGAGGCCGTCGAGGCGATCGAAGGTGTCCTCGCACATCCCGGCGAGGTCGTCGGGCTGGCGCCAGGAGGAGAGCTCCTCGCTGCGCTGGGCGTTGACGAGGCCGTCGACGAGGCTCGCCAGCACGTCGTCGGCGTGCTCCCAGCCGATGGTGTCGAGCGCCTCCGTCGTCTTGTTGAAGTGGTCGAAGACGTGGCCGGTCGAGAGGTAGCGGTGGTCCGTCGCGGCACTGGCGACGATCTCCGCGAGTTCCGCGTCGTCGTAGCCGCAGGCGACGGCGGTCCGGAGGGAGCGCTCGGCGCCGTCGGCGTCGCGCACCTCGACGCAGTTGCGGAACCAGGATTGCAGGCGCTCGAAGGAGACCTCCCGCGTGTCGAACTCGTCCTCGTCGAACTTCGGCGGCTCGTCGGCGCAGTCGCCCGCGACCTCCGTGAGTCCCTGGTACATCGCGCGCTGGCGGTCCCGGGCGTCGAGGTCGTCGGCGACGTTGCCGAGGGCCGTGAGGATGGTCAGGCCGGAGCTCCAGCCGCCCTCGCGGTAGGTGGTGCCGAACTCGACGCCGGTCCGGATCTGGTCGGCGATGGGCACGTCGGCCTTACCGAGCCCGACCGCGGCCTTCGCGACGACGAGCCGGAGGTTCCGCTCGAGGCCGTCCTCCAGCCGCCCCATCCAGCGCTCCCTGGGCGGTTCGTCGCGCTGGGGGTTCGGATCGACGTAGACGGTGCCGTTCTCCACCTCGGTCGGGTACGTCTCCACGTCGTCGGCCCATGGGTCGAAGGTGTCCCCGCAGGAGAGCTCGAACCGCGCGTGATGCCACTCGCACGTGAGGATCCCCTCGTCGACGGTGCCCTCCGTGAGCGGGAAGCCCATGTGCGGGCAGCGGTTGTTCACTGCGCGGACCTCGTCCTCGTGGTAGAAGACGGCGATGGGGACGCCGTCGACGGCGACGAGCTCGCGACCCGATTCCTGCAGCGTCTCGAAGTCGACCGCTTCCTGATACGTGGCTGGCACGCTCATACCGGGTACCACCGCGGTATCCTTCATAATCGTTCCCGAAACTCTATTTTTGTAACCTGTCTGTCAGGAGTTCCCCGCGAGAGCCCTTTTATACGTCGGCCGCGAACGGAGGGTGTGAGCGTCACCGTCAGTATCGACCCCCACGTCCACTCCGACGAGTCCTACGACGGCCACGAGCCGGTCGAGCTCATCTTAGAGCACGCGGCCGACATCGGGCTCGACGCCGTCGTGATCACGGACCACGACGTGATGGCCGAGTCACGGCGCGCCGCGGCGCTGGCCCGGGAGTACGGGCTCGTCGGTATCCCGGGTGTGGAGGTGTCGACGGCGCACGGCCACCTCCTCGCGATCGGCGTCGACGAGATGCCGCCGCACCGGAAACCCCTCGGCGAGACCGTCGCCTGGGTGCGCGAGCACGGCGGTGTCGCCGTCGTCCCGCACCCCTTCCAGCGGTCGCGCCACGGCATCCGGAAGCGCCACATCGCCGATACCGACGCGATCGAGGTGTTCAACGCCTGGCTCTTCACGGGCTTTCGGAACCGTCGCGCGCGCCGGTTCGCCGCGGCCCACGACTACCCCGGGCTCGCCGCGAGCGACGCGCATACGCTCGAGTACGTCGGCCGCGCCTACACGGACATCGAGATCGAGGGCGTCGACGACGTCGCCGACGTGACGGCCGCCGACGTCCTCGACGCCATCCGCGAGGGGACGACGAGTGTCGAGGGCAAACGCGCGCCGATCCCGATGGCGGCCAGCCACTACGCCACCGCCGCCGCGCGGAAATCGCGGTACTACGCCAGGGTCGGCGCCATCAAGAGCGGCACGAGCGCGAAGTGGACCGCACTGCGAGCGGGCTCGATCGCGAAGGTCACGGCGATTCAGAGCGCGCACAAACTCGGGCGAGCCGTGCAGTGGATGCTGTAGCCTCGTCCTGGGTGTCGCGCGGTCGGCTCGGTCAATGTCGGGAACTCGGCCGGCGACGCCGCTCAGTATGGCCTGGAAAGCGCGATTCTTGGAACTCCCTATTTATAAACAACGCCGGCTCTCGTCGCTTTCGACACCACTCGGTGAGTTTTGAAAGGCCCAGCCCGCGAGCGGCCGTGGGACTTCCGGGTGTTTGCGTTGCTCCCGAGATCCGACACCGTCCGGATCCTTTTAAGCCCGATACGCAGAGCCCCCACAGTTATTCTCGTTCGCGAACAACTCCGCAGTGAACGAATGAGGACACCAGGTATCCATCACGTCACCGCCATCGGCAGCGACCCGTCACGGAACCTCGAGTTCTACACGGAGACGCTCGGCCTCCGACTCGTCAAGCAGAGCGTCAACCAGGACGACGTCGGCGTCTACCACCTGTTCTACGGCGACGAGCAGGGCTCGCCCGGGACGAGCATGACCTTCTTCCCGTACGTCGACGCCAGCCCGGGGCAGGTCGGGACCGGCCAGGCGAGCACCGTCGCGTTCCTCATCCCGGACTCGGCTGTCGACTACTGGGTCGACCGGCTGGCGGCCGAAGGTGTCGACGCCGCGGCGCCCGAGGAGCGCTTCGGCGACACGGTCATCGCGTTCGAGGACCCCGACGGCCTCCCGCTGGAGCTCGTCGCGGTCGACGACGCCCCCGAGGGCCACCCGCCGGACGGGCCGGTGCCCGACGAGCACGCGATCCGCGGGTTCCACAGCGTGACGCTGTCGCTCGCGAGCGCCGACGAGACCGCGGGGCTGCTGCAGACGATGGGCTTCGAGGCGACGGAGTCCGAACACGACCGGCAGCGGTTTGAGTCCGACGGTGACCTCGGCTACGCCGTCGACCTGCTGGAGGACCCGCACGCGCCGCGCGGACGCCCCGGTGCGGGGACGGTCCACCACGTCGCGTTCCAGGTCGACGAGGCCGAACAGGAAGCCTGGCGCGACGTGTTACAGGAGGCCGGGCTTCGCCCGACCGAGATCATCGACCGCAAGTGGTTCAAGTCGGTGTACGCCCGCGAACACGCCGGCGTCCTCTTCGAGTTCGCCACGAAGTCGCCCGGCTACACCGTCGACGAGGAGCTGGAGGCGCTCGGCGAACGGCTGGTGCTCCCCGAATGGCTGGAGGACCGGCGCGAGGAGATCGAGGCGAACCTGCCGGAACTGCGGCCGGCTGACTGAGCGGGAACTGCTTAAAAAACCGTTCCGCGGCGAGTCGGCTTACTGGAAGCCGACGCGACCGCCGCGGCCCTCGCCGAGCTGCTTCTCGCCGCCGCCCTTGAACTGCTTCTCGACGTCCTCGTAGTAGTCGAGGATGTCCTCCGTGATCGTCGGGCGCACGGACTCCATCGCGCGCCGGAAGTGCTTCATCTCGACCTCCTGCGCGTCGTCGTCGTCGCGGAGCGCCTCGATGGCGGCCTCGCGCGTGATGCTCTCGAGGTCGGAGCCGACGTAGCCGTCGGTGATCTCCGCGATCTCGCGGAGACTCACGTCCGGCGAGAGCGGCGTGTCCTCGGTGTGGATCTCGAGGATCTGCTCGCGGCCCTCGACGTCCGGCTGGCCGATCATGGTGAGCCGGTCGAACCGGCCCGAGCGGAGCAGCGCGGGGTCGATCATGTCCGGGCGGTTGGTCGCGCCGATGACCATCACTTCGCCCATCTCCTCGAGGCCGTCCAGCTCCGTGAGGAGCTGGTTGACGACGCGCTCGGAGACGTTGTTCCCCTGCTCCTGCCCGCGGGCGGGGGCGAGCGAGTCGAGCTCGTCGAAGAAGACGACCGTCGGCGACACCTGCCGCGCCTTGCGGAAGGTCTGCCGGATCGCCTTCTCCGACTCGCCGACCCACTTCGAGAGGAGCTGTGGGCCCCTGACGGAGATGAAGTTGGCGTTCGTCTCGTTGGCGACCGCCTTCGCCATGAGCGTCTTCCCGGTGCCGGGCGGGCCGTACAGCAGCACGCCCTTCGGGGCCTCGACGCCCATCCGCTCGAACTTCTCGGGGTCGGAGAGGGGCCACTCGATCGACTCCTTCACCTGCTGTTTGGCGTCGTCGAGGCCGCCGACGTCGCTCCAGGAGATCTTCGGGAGCTCGACGAGCACCTCACGTAACGCGCTCGGCTCCACCTCGTTGAGCGCGCCGTTGAAGTCGTTCCGCTTGACGATCATCCGGTCGATGAGGCTCGGCGGGATGTCCTCCTCGTCGAGGTCGATCTCGGGGAGGTAGCGCCGCAGCGCCTTCATCGCGGCCTCCTTCGTGAGGCTCTCGATGTCGGCGCCGACGAAGCCGTGGGTCTCGTCCGCGAGGCCGCCGAGGTCGACGTCGTCCGAGAGCGGCATGCCCCGGGTGTGGATCTGGAGGATCTCCCTGCGGCCCGTCTCGTCGGGGACGCCGATCTCGATCTCGCGGTCGAAGCGTCCGGGACGCCGGAGCGCGGGGTCGACGGAGTCGACGCGGTTCGTCGCGGCGATGACGACGACCTGCCCGCGCGTCTCCAGCCCGTCCATCATCGTCAGGAGCTGGGCGACGACACGGCGCTCGACCTCGCCCGTCACGTCCTCCCGTTTCGGCGCGATCGAGTCGAGCTCGTCGATGAAGATGATCGAGGGCGACTCCTCCGTCGCGTCCTCGAAGATCTCCCGGAGCTGCTGCTCCGACTCGCCGTAGTACTTCGAGATGATCTCCGGGCCGGCGATGGAGAAGAACGACGCCGACGTCTCGTTGGCGACGGCCTTCGCTAACAGCGTCTTCCCGGTGCCGGGCGGCCCGTGGAGCAGCACCCCCTTCGGCGGCTCGATGCCGAGCTTCTTGAAGATCTGGGGGTGTTTCATCGGCAGCTCGACCATCTCGCGGACGCGCTGGATCTCCTTCGAGAGGCCGCCGATGTCCTCGTAGGTGATCCCGCCGCCGGCCTTCTCGAAGCCGGAGATGGGCTCCTCGCGGAGCTCGACGTCGGTGTCCTCGGTGATCATGCAGACGCCGTTCGGCTCGGTTTCCACCGCGATGAGCGGGATCGCCTGCCCGGGCGACCGCATGAACGGGTGGTTCGTCGACGACATCACCGGCACGATGTCGCGTTCGACGACCGGCCGCTTGAGGATCTGGCGCTTGACCATGCCGGCGGCGTCCGAGCCGAACTGGACGGACGCCTCCTCCGGCGGGGCCAGCACGAGCTTGTCGGCCGTCTCCGCCTCCGCTTTGCGGATGGTGACGCGCTCGCCGATGCCCACGTCAGCGTTCTGGCGCGTGAAGCCGTCGATGCGGACGGTGTCGGTGTTCCAGTCCTGCCGGTCGGCGCGCCACACCTTCGCGGCCGTCGTCTCCGCGCCTTCGATCTCGATGATGTCGCCCGGCGACAGCTTGAGGTGTAACAGCGTGTCGGGGTCGAGTCGGGCGATGCCGCGACCCGAGTCGTTCGGGTACGCCTTCGCCACTTCGAGTTGAACTTCGTTCATAATTTACTCGCGGGGATTATGCTTATCTCCGCCGTTTCGGGGGATAAGTTTGTTGCTCCGACAGGTCCGGTGGGACGCTCGCCCACCGATTCCGCAGGAGATGCCGGTGGATGTGCCATTCTATACCATGATTAGCCCACGGGATACAAAACCCCGTCGCTGCCGCCGGAATTGCTCCGGAACCACAACCAGACGAGCACTCGCCAGTCGGGATCGGTAGGTCGCCGTCGCTGGTGTCGTCGCCGACGCTGGCGCTGTTACCGTCGCCTGCCCCGTCGCCGACGCTGTCGCCGGCGCCGTCGCGGCCGCCGCGAGAGGCAGTTCCTTTATCCTCGGCAGCCAAGGGGTTCGTATGCAGACGCTCGCGTTCGACGGTCGGACTGGCGCCGCTGGCGACATGATCTGTGCCGGGTTGATCGCGGCCGGCGCCGACCCCGACGTGCTCGCGCCCGTCGAGGACGCCCTCCCCGTCGCCTACGAGGTCGGGACCACAACCAAAAACGGGATCCGGGCGACGACGGTCGACGTCGTCCTCGACGGCGGCGAGGGGGGCGCCTCGGGCGTCGACGGCGACGACGGCGAGGAACACAGCCACGACCACGCAGGCCACAACCACTCGGACTCCAGACACGACCACTTACACGACGACGGTCACGACCACGACGGCCACGAACACGAGGGCCACGAACACGAGCACGCCGAGGGCGCCGGCGTCCACCGCACGTATCCGGAGGTCGTCGAGGTCGTCGAGTCCATGCCGCTTCCGGAGTCGGTCGAGACCAACGCGCTCGCCGTCTTCGAGCTCCTCGGTGAGGCCGAGGCCGCGGTTCACGGCACGGACCTCTCGGAGACGCACTTCCACGAGGTCGGCGCGGACGACGCCATCGCGGACGTCGTCGGGGCGTGTCTCCTCCTCCACGACCTCGACGTCGACCGCGTGGTGACCACTCCGCTCGCGACGGGCGGCGGCGAAGTCGAGATGAGCCACGGCGTCTACCCGGTCCCGACGCCCGCCGTCGTCGAGGTCGCGGAGCGCGCCGGCCTCACGCTCCACGGCGGCCCGGTCGAGAGCGAGCTCCTGACGCCGACCGGCGCCGCGATCCTCGGTGGCGTCGCCGAGCAGGTAACCGAGTTGCCGTCGCTGACCGTCGAGGCCTCCGGCTACGGCGCGGGCCGGAAGTCCTTCCCCGAGCATCCGAACGTGATCCGCGTGACGCGCGGGGAATCTGTCGACGAGGGCGACGAGGACGCGGTTGAGGGCGGTCACGACGGGCACGAGCACGGAGAGCACGAACACGGCCACGGTGGCCATGGGCACGGGCACGGAGGACACGAGCACGGAGGGGGCGGAGACCACGGCGGCCACGGCCACGGTCACGACACACACGCCGACTCCGGGGACGGCAGCCTCGTCCGCGACGACGTCGCCGTCCTCGAAACCAACCTCGACGACGCGGCTCCGGAGGTCCTCGGCGGCCTCCAGGAGACGCTTAAAAAGGCGGGCGCGTTCGACGTGACGATCGTCCCGACGACGATGAAGAAGGCCCGCCCGGGCCACCTCGTGAAGGTCATCTGCAAGCCGGGCGACGCCGAGGCCGTCGCGGAGCGGCTCGCCCGGGAGACGGGCACGCTCGGGGTCCGCGAGGCCGGCGCGCGGCACCGCTGGATCGCGGAACGGGAGTTCGAGACGGCAACGCTGGAGATTGATGGTCGGGAGTTCGACGTGGAGGTGAAGATCGCGTCGACGACCGAGGGCGAGGTCTACGACGTGAGCGCCGAGTACGACGACGCGGCTTCGGTGGCGGCGGAGACCGGGCTGGCTATTCGGGACGTGATTCGGCGGGCGGAGAACGCGGTTCACGAGTGAGCTATGGTCGGTCACAGTACGTCACTCAGGCCGCCGGGAAAATTGGTTCAACTCAGGCAGTGAGTTGCGAACACGGTATAGCCCCGCTATCAGCCTTATTCTCTCAATTAGAACACGGAACGATGAGGTGCAGCGAATCGTTCAGCCAGTCTTCACTACGGAGCCCGAATTGATGAAATTCGGAAGCGTCGGGAGGTATCTCGTACCAGTCACACTGCTGTCTCGCTCTGTCGAGGAATAGATAGTGTCGGCTTTTTCGGACGCAGGCGGCGCCTTTCGATATGCTTTTGATCGGAATTGGGTTATTCACCGGATCCAGAATCCGAAGAAGTAGCAAATAAAAACGCTATCATGGAGTCGATCCCTTTCGTTCTGTATAGTAACCAGGCCCATCCGGTTGCGGCCACTGAGACACCGACGAGCAGCAATCCGAACAGAAAACTCGGCGCTGACAGATCGAGTCCAACGTTATATATCACATATCCGCCGACGAATAGGAAAACCGAGATCACTGCTATATTCGGAACATTCTCCAGCTCACCACCCCCGGCTGTGGGAGAGGTTCCGGTGCCGGTTGACGGAGTACTGCCGAGATTGAACCCAGCGGTCGGCGGCCCTCCGGACGCTACTTCCCGGAATAGTTTCTTCGCATCACGTTTTGAGTCGACTTCCCGTACGTCGATCATGAGGTCTTGCCGCTCGTCGTTGAGAGGATCAGGCGTGTAGTCTGGGGTGATCACTTTCATCTGGGGCTCCCTATCGTAGGTTATCTCGTAAACCCCCTCGCTCACCTTTTCCAGCCGCCAGTCCCCCTCTCTTCGTACGACGCCCATAACAAGTTGTTCCGCTGATGTATTATTAAACCACCTTCCAGCGACTGAAACACACTAGTTGATGAACGCGCTGCTAGACACTCTAACTTCACGTAGCAAATGGAGTGGGACCGCCGAGAGTCGAACTCAGGTCATACGGACCCCATCCGCATAGGATACCACTACCCCACGGTCCCGCTTGCATCAGAACAAACGAGAGAAACTCAATTAAGGCCTTCGTTTCGCGCCCCGGACTGGCACCCAACCCCACGCCGTCCCCGACGCCGGGCTCAGTCCTCCTCGCGGGGGACGACGAGGTCGTCCTCGTCCCGCACCGCCAGGCTCGCAACGGCGTCGCCCTCGTAGGCCGCGAGGCCCTCCTTGCGCCCGATGACGTAGCCGTCGTGGTCGACGGCGACGGTGTCGCGCTGGGCGCCAGTTGGGCTCACTACGTCAGCGACGACCTCGCCGGCTTCGACCACGTCGCCGGCGCTGACGCGGTGGCGGACGAGCCCCGGCGTGTCGGTGTAAGGCCCGCGATAGCGACGGACCGGAAAGTCGACCGGGGCGTCGGGGACGTCCGCGCCGGGGTCGCTCACGTCGTCCGGCACGTCGCCCGCGGCGAGCATGTCGAGTTCCGTCAGGACGCCGTAGACGCCCGCCACGCCGCCCGCGCGGGTGTCCTCCTCGACGACGCTGTGGGCGCCGAGCTCGACGGTAAAGGCCGGGACGCCGCCCTTGTTCAGCACGGCGCCGGCGGTGGAGCGCTGGAGCTGCTGGTCGAGGTACTCCTCGGCGGGGTACTCGGTCAGGATGGGGAAGCCGAACGCCTCGACGAGGGCGGCGAGGTCGTTCGCAAGTCCCTCGGCTTCGGCCTCGTCGCGCTGCTCGCCGTAGAGCACGCGGTCCCGGATCGCGAACGGCTCGGAGCCGACGCCCGCGGTGTGGAGGTCGATCAGTGCGTCGGCGGCGACGGCCGGGTCCTGCTCCGCGTCTTCTGAATCGGCGGCGGCCTCGACGCGCCCGTCGACGATGGCCCGGTAGAGGCGCTCGTCGATGCGCTCCTGGACGTTGGGCGGCCGGTTCGCGTCGGTGCCGTCGCCGTTGCCTTCGCCGTCTCCGCCACCGTCCACGCCCGGGAAGTACCGGTTCGGGTCCTCGTCGTCGTAGTAGGTGTGCCGCGCGTTGCGCCGGAGGCCCGCGGGGGAGACGACCGGGACGCAGACGACGGCGCCGGCCAGACGCTCGGGGAGATCCTCGCGCATGGCGTCCTGCGCGACGGCCACGCCCGTCGCCTCGTCGCCGTGGACGCCGCCCGTGAGCCACAGCGTCGGACCGTCTTCTTCGCCGTTGGCGATGACGGCCGGGAGCCGCTCCGCGCCGCCGGTCGGGAGGCCCGTGACGCTCAGCCAGCCGCGCGCGAGCTCGCCAGGAGCTGCGTCCGCAGTGCCGAGTTGCATGGGTGCTCGTGCGGCATCCGATTTAAAAGGTGGCCGGGTTGCGGCCGTCGACGCCGGTTCGTGGCCGGCTGCGACTCGTGGAGAGCGCGAGCAGCGGCCTCAGAGCAGGACGCGCTCGAGCGAGACGACCGTCCCGCTCTCGGCGTCGGGGTCGCCGACCAGCCGGCCGATGCAGACGACGCTGCCGTTCGGGACGTAGCAGGCGACGAGCGTGTCGTCGGCCTCGGCTGTCGGGGTCCCGTCCGCGTCGAGCAGGTCGCGGGCGGCGTCGTCGAGCTCGATGACGCCCGGGGCGTACACCTGGGCGCCGGTGGCGACCTCGCGGGCCGCGGAGGGTGCGATGGTGACGCTCGGCAGGTGGGTCAAGGCGTCCTCTGCGGGGCGGACGACCTCCCGGAGGTAGTCGGCTTCGCCCTCGCGCGCCCAGGCGAGGGCGTCCCAGAGGTCCTCCAGCGTGTGGAGGTCGGTGTCGTCGAAGGGGTCGGTCGCGGTGCGCCGCAGGTCGCCCATGTGCGCGCCGGTGCCGCAGGCGAGCCCCAGGTCGTGACAGAGCTTCCGGATGTAGGTGCCGGACTCACAGCCGATCCGGAGCAGCGCCTGCCGGTCGTCGACTTCGAGCACGTCCAGCTCGAAGATCTCGCGGGTCCGGAGGCGCCGGCTCACGGCGCTCTTCTTCGGCGGCTTCTGGTAGATCTCGCCCTCGAACTCGCTGACGACGTCGTGGAAGTCGGCCGGCGGCGTATCGTGGAGCTCGAGGACCGAGACGTACTCCTTGTTCCCTTCGAGGAACGCCTGCGCGGCGCGGGTGGCGGTCCCCGTGAGAGTGGGGAGACAGCCGGTTACCTTCGGGTCGAGCGTGCCGGCGTGTGCGACGCCGTCGATCCCGGGGCCGTCCGGGGAAAGCGTCGCCAGCGCGTCGTTGACCTCGTCGCGAAGCCACGCTGACACCTGGTGGGAGGAGGGACCCGGCGGCTTGTCGAGGTTGACGACGCCGAACCGGAGAAGGGCTGCGGGGTCGCGCTCGTCCGGCGGCGCGCGGATCGGGTCCTCGGTCGGTGTCGCGTCCGAGTCATTACCCGCGTCGGCGCCAGCGTCCGCTCCGGACCTGTCGGTGGCGGTCGCGGGCGACTGCTCGGGGTCGGCGTCGGTGGTCACGAATGGATCCCTCGGGGGCGACGGTTAAAACTCGTAGGTCACGCCTTCGACCGGGTACTTCCCCTCGTCGAACTGCGGGTCGTACGCCTGGACGGTGTCGACGAGCGCGTCGAGGAAGGCGTCCTCCTGCCAGCGCGCCGTGTTGTAGACGACGTCGTAGATGGACAGATCCTCGATAGGGATGTTGTAGTACTCCATATAGCGCTTCTTCTCGCTTTCCTCCCGGCGTTTCGTCTCCTCGAGGGCGACGTCGACGGACTTCCCCTCGCGGTCGGCGATGCGCTTGGCGCGCACCTGGAGGGGAGCGTCGAACCAGATCCGGAAGTCGGCGTGGTCGCCCGCGAGCCAGCCGGCCAGGCGGGATTCCAGCACGACGTCGTCCCGGGACGTCGCGATCTCGTAGAGTCGCTCGTCGAGTTCGCGGTCGATGTCCTCGTTCTCCTCCGCGTACTCGTTGAACTCGACGGGGGTCATCTCGTTCTCGGCGGCCATCTCGCGGAAGATGTCGCCGCCGCTGATATGCTCGAGACCGAGTTCCTCGGCGAGTCCTGCGGCGTTCGTGCTCTTCCCGCTGCCAGGCGGGCCAGAGACTGTTAACAACATATTCCCTCTCGGCGGAGGCGCGTAAAAACCGTTGTCGTTCGTGGGCCGGTGTGAGAGCGGCTCGCGACGACGGCGGAGCGGGTCGCGATCATGGCCGCGAGCCGGTGATGACCGGCGACGGCGAAATCCGGGGCAGCGACGTTCGTTGGCCTACCGAAAGTCCTAATCTCGCGTACCCCAACCTCTATATAATGAGCCATCAGCTGCCCGACGTACAGGCGTCCAGCCCGGACGTCGCCGTCGGTCTGTCGCAGGTCGGCGTCACCGGCGTGCAGAAGCTCGTCAAACTCGCCCGCGAGGAGAAGCGCCCCATCGTCCTCATGGCCGAGTTCGAGGTGTACGTCGACCTCCCGAGCGGGCGCAAGGGCATCGACATGTCCCGGAACATGGAGACGATCGACGAGATCCTCGAGGAGATCACCCGCGAGGAGGCCTACCGCGTCGAGGACGTCTGCGGCGACGCCGCCGAGAAGCTCCTGGCGAAACACGACTACACGACCGAGGCCGTCGTCGAGATGGAGGCCGACCTCATCACGAAGGAGGAGACGCCCGCCTCCGGCCGCCAGACCCAGAACACGGCGACGATCATCGCCTCCGCGACGGCGACCGAGGACGGCACCCGCGAGGAGATCGGCGCCGAGGTGACGGGGATGACCGTCTGTCCCTGCTCGCAGGGGATGAGCGAGGCGCGCGCCCGCGAGAAGCTCGACGAGCTCGGCGTCGACGAGGAGACGACCGAGGAGTTCCTCGACGCCGTCCCGCAGCCGGGCCACTCCCAGCGCGGCCACGCCACGCTGACCGTCACCGCCGACGGCGACCCGGACGTCGACCTCGGCGACATCATCGACATCGCACGCGACGCCATGAGCGCCCGCATCTACAACATGGCCAAACGCCCGGACGAGGACCACATGACCTACCAGTCGCACGCGAACGCCAAGTTCGTCGAGGACTGCGTCCGGTCGCTCGCCGAGGACACCGTCGAGCAGTTCGACCACCTCGCCGACGACGCCGTCATCAAGATGGTCCAGTCGAACGATGAGTCCATCCACGAGCACAACGCCCACGCCGAGCGCGAGCTCACGATGGGCCAGCTCCGCGAGGAAGTCACCGGGCAGGACTGACGCAGGATCTCTCTTTTAAACGACTTCGGCGCTTTTCGTCATCGCTGCCGACACCGCTCGCGACGACTACGGCCGACCGAAAAGCGGAGGCGATCAGGAGATCTCGAGCGGCTCCGCCGCCTCCCACCAGGG
The DNA here is from genome assembly GCF_050510935.1 of Halosubterraneus shenae. Taxonomy (NCBI): domain Archaea; kingdom Methanobacteriati; phylum Methanobacteriota; class Halobacteria; order Halobacteriales; family Haloferacaceae; genus Halosubterraneus; species Halosubterraneus shenae. The sequence goes on from NZ_JBNLVO010000001.1 coordinate 610,639, forward strand.
CTCGAACTGCTCGCGCACCTGGGCGGTGAACTCGGGGTCCTTCAGGTCGATCATGCCGAACGGCTCGCCGGTCGAGAGCGGATGCGGCACCTCGATGCAGACCTCGACGCCGTCGAACAGGTTGAACGTACCGTCGACGCCCTCGGCGGTCCGGACCTCGAACCGGTCGTGCCCCGAGAGGTGCGCGGTGTAGCGACGCCCGACGCTTCGCGGGAGCGTGTCGACCATCGTCGGCGAGAGCAGCACCTTGACCTCGACCCCGCGGTCGAGCGCGTCCTCCAGCGCCCGGGTCACCTCGTCGCCGATGGTCGCGAGGTCGAACCCGGCGGAGGGCTCGCCGGCGACGAGGACGACCGACTGCTGGGCCGCCTCGATGCGCTCGATGAGCAGGGCCGTCGTCTCCTCGGCGCCGACGGCGGCCGTCCAGAACTGCTCGTCGACCGGGTCGCTCGCGTCGAGCTCGGTCGACAGCTCGTCGACGACGGACTCGTACTGCTCCGCCTGGGCCTCCAGCTCGCTCTTCCGCTGCTCGAGCAAGCGGTCGAGGGCGGCGTCCGGCTCGACGGCGACGTACTTCTTCGGCCGGCTGGCCGCCTGTGACCGCACGAGGTCGTGCTGCTCCAGGCTGTTGAGCACGTCGTAGATCCGTCCCATCGGGACCTCACTCGCCCGCGAGAGGTCCTTCGCGGTCGTCGGCCCGGTTCGCAGCAATGCCCGGTAGGCGCCCGCCTCGTACTCGGAGAGCCCCAGGTCGCGCAGCGTGGCCATACCAGTCCGTGCCGAGGAGCCACTATAAACGCACCGGAGGTTTACGCGCCGGATGCACGAGCACTCGAGACGAGCAACGGCAGCCGAGACGGCCAACAGCACTCGAGGCGGCCAACAGCACTCGAGGCGGCCAACAGCACTCGGGGCGGGCTATAGCACGTCGCCGACGCGAGCCATCAACTCGTCCGGCGTGGTCGCCGGCTCCGAGACGGCGACCTCGGGGTCGACTCCGTCCTCCTCACCAGCCTCCTTTCCGGCGATGGCGACGACGGCGGTGCCCTCGTCGACGGTTCGGGGCGTCGGCGCGTCCTCGCGGTGGGCGTTCGGGACGACGACCTTCTCGTGGTCCGCGACGCGCCACGCGGCGCGGTGGAGGTCGCTGCCGGGCGCCGCGCCGACGAGCACGACCGTCGTGCCGCGCGTGAGGCGGCCGACGAGCGAGCCGTAGCCCGCGACCTGCACGCCGAACCGGTCGGAGGCACCGGCGAAGCCGGCGGCCGTCTCCGCGGCGACCCGCCGGTAGCGGTCCTCGCCGGTGACGAGCGAGAGGTCCAGTAATGCGTGGGCCATCTCGACGTTGCCGTCGAGCGGGCGGAAGGGTCGGTCGAGCAGGGCGGGGCCCTCGCGCGGTCCGTCGACGAACGTGCCGTCGACGCGCAGCTCGTCGATGGCGCGGTCCGCGACGGCGGTCGCGACGTCGGCCCCCTCACCGAGTACGCCTGCGGCACGGGTGAACGCCCCCACGACGCGGGCGGCGTCCTCCAGCAGGTTCGTCTCCCCGTCCGTGCCGCCGCTGGCGGCGCGGAAGTGGGTCACGTCGCCGGTGTCGGCGTCGACGAGGTCGCGTTCGAGCGCCGCGAGGATCCGCTCGGCGTACTCGCCGGCGCGCTCGTCGTCGGTGTAGGCGTGGTACGCGAGCAGCGCGTCGGCCGCGAGCGCGTTGCCGCCGGCGAAGACGGTGAGGTCCTCGCGCGGCTGGTCAGTGTCCGCGTCGGCACGACCCGCGGCGTCCTTCGCGTAGTAGGCCTGCCCGGCGCCGGGTCCGAGGCTGCCGCCGACGGCGACGCCCGTCCAGAGGTCGTCGGTGAGGAACTCGACCGCGTCGCTCGCGGGGGCCTCGTACACCTCGTCGCCCGTGTAGAGGTAGGCGTTCGCGAACGCGCGCAGGAGCGCGGCGTTCAGGTCGAGCGTTTTCTCGTAGTGGACGTCACCCCAGTCGCGGCTCCCGGCGAAACGGAAGAACCCGCCGGCGACGTCGTCCGCGAGGTGGTCGCGGATGGCGTCGAGCGTGCGGAGCGCCTGGTCGCGGTCGCGCTTCAGCGCGAACTCGATGGTCGGCGCGAGCGGGAACTTGGCGTCGTCACCCCACCCGGCGTGCTCCTCGTCGTACTTCAGGTCGAGCTGGCCGACGAAGTGCTCCTCGATGGCCTCGCTGACCTCGCCGGACGGCGGCAGCTCGCCGGCGAGCGCGCGGGGGACGCGCCCGGCGTCGGCGCCCTTGTCGGCCCACAGCTCGCGGACCGAGGAGAGCACCTGGCGCATCCCGTCGGGGCCGAGGTAGCCGGCGCCCGTCAGCAGCTCGCCCGCGGGCGTCAGGAAGACGGTGGAGGGGAACCCGCCCATGTTGTACCGCTCCCGAACGCGCGGGTGGCGGTCGACGTCGGCGCGCACCGGCACGAAGTCCTGGTTGACGTTGGCGGCGATGCGCGGCTCGCCGTACGTCTTCGCCGCCATCTCGTGACAGTCGTCACACCACGTCGCCGTGAGCGCGAGCAGGACCGGGCAGTCGCGCTCGCGCGCCTCGGCGAACGCCGCTTCCCCCCACTCGCGCCACTCGACGCGCGTTTCGCTCATAGAACAGTCTGGGCAGTGTTCATGGGTAAGGGCTTCGAGATACGCGAGTTCGACACACCGACGTCGGGGGGACCCGTGCAGAAAACCGGTGCCGAAGCCGTCCAAATCACCCGTCGTCAGTCCTGCGCCACTGCCCGTTCGGCGTCGTGTGCCCGAAACGACCCGAACTAGCTCGGCTGGGGTTCCTCGTCGCCGTCGAGGCCGGGCGAGTCGCTCGGGTCGACCTGCTCGGGCTCCTCGGCGCCCTCGCCGACGAGCATCTCGCCGTCCTCGGTCTCGACGTAGACGTCGTCCGCGAAGCCGGCGACGGCGTTCTCGTACTTGGGCTCCTCGAGCTTCTCGGGCGTATCGGGGGCGTCGGCGATGCCGCCGGCGGGGCGGAAGTCGCCGAGCGGGTCGTCGATGGTGATGTCGTGGTTCTTGAAGAAGTCCTCGTAGCGGCGGTAGTGCTCCTCGATCTCGTCGCCGGGGATCTCCATCATCTCGGTCCAGCCGTGGTTGAAGAAGTCGAAGCCGGCCTGGATGTGGGTGATCTCGCGGGCCTCGGCCTCGGTGTAGCCGGCCTGGAGCGCGGCGACGTACGTGTCCATCGTCGCGTCGAAGAAGTCGTCGAGGTGGTCGCGGCGGTCCTCGCGGTGCGGCTCGTCCGCCTTGTTGAGGAAGATGGTCGTGTGCATGTCGACCAGCTTGTCGTGCGCGAGGTCGCCGATGACCGGCGTCGTCAGCGCGTTCTTCGCGGCCCAGTGACGCAGGTTCTGACGGATCTTCATGCAAACGCGTAAGGGCCGAACACCCTTCAAGGGTGCGGACACGCGCGCGTTCGCGCGACCGCGAGGAGAGCGAGCCACCGGGCGTCCGTCGACGCGAAAGCCACCAGCGACGACCCCCGCCGTCGACGATGGTGAATGTGGGACCGGAAAGTGAGCGTCCTCGTGGACCCGAGGGAAGTTCGAGATCACCACCGAGCCCACTTTTGGATCAACGATTCTTCGAAAATCGCGCGCTTTGGACTTCCTACCAGTTATTTCTGTTGCTTACGTGGATAGCAATCCACATTAACCCCGAACCCGAACGGCCGATTATGACAGAGTCGTACGTGATCATCGGCGACGGGGTCGCGGGGTCCTCGGCCGCGGAAACGCTCCGGGAGGAACGCCCGGACGCCGAGATCACCGTCATTACGGACGAGGGGGAAGCCCTCTACAATCGCATTCTCATCAAGGAGTACGCCAAGGGCAAACTGCCCGAGGCGCCTATCTCGATCCACGACGAGGACTGGTACGACGAGCGGGACATCGACCTCCGACTCAACACGCTCGTCACCGACATCGACGTCGACGCCGACGAAGTGACGACCCACGAGGACGAGACCTTCGGCTACGACAAGCTCCTGCTGGCCATCGGCGGGACGCCCCAGCAGCTCCCGGTCGACCACTCCGACGCGGAGGGCGTCCACCACTTCTGGACGTTCCAGGACGCCCGCGCGATCCGCGAGAGCGTCGAGGACGCCGACAAGGGCGTCATCGTCGGCGCCGGGCTCCTCGGCATCGACTTCGCGGCTATCTGCGGCGCACAGGACGTCGAGGCGAAGTACCTCATGCGCGGTAACTCCTGGTGGCGCTACGCGCTCTCCGAGGAGGGCGCCGAGATCATGCACGACGCGATGCGCGAGCGCGGCGTCGAGCCCGTCTTCGACTCCGGCGTCGCGCGCTTCGAGACCGACGACGACGGCCACGTCACCCACGCCGTCGACCCCCACGGCGAGTCCTACGAGTGCGACTTCGCCGGCGTCGCCATCGGCCTCGACTTCAACACCGAGATCGTCGACGACACCCCCATCGAAACGGACGACGGGATCGTCGTCGACGAGTACATGCAGACGAACGTCGACAACGTGTTCGCGGCCGGCGACATCACGGAGTTCCACGACGTCATCCTCGGCGAGCGCGCCCAGAACGGCGCCTGGGGCTCCGCGAAGGAGCAGGGCACTGTCGCCGCGAAGAACATGGTCGACTACGGTAGCGAGGAGTTCCGCTGGGTCTCCTCGTACTCCATCACGCACTTCGACTTCCCGTTCCTCTCCTTTGGCCACCCGACCCTCGGCGACGACTCCGTCGAGGCAACGACCGGTGAGGGCGAGTGGCGGCGGATCGCGCTGAAGGACGGCAAGATCGTCGGCGGCGTCCTCATCGGCGACCTCGCACCGCAGTCCGCCTACAAGCAGCTCATGCGCGAGGAGCGGCACGTTGCTGACCAGAAGGACATCCTCATGCAGGACGGGTTCGCCGTCGACGATCTCGCGGCGAAGAGCGAGCAGTAGTCTCCGCGCCGACGCGGCCCGGTGCCGTCGCGACCGCGACGCCGTCGCGACTGCGGTGCCGACGCGGCCGACCCAATCTTCTCCAGAGCGGTTCACTCGGAAGCCGTCGCGTTCCGGGGCCATCCTCTTCGACCGGTGAAACGAAGCCGTTTTCGGCGGCGGTCGGGTATGACGCGTATGGACAGCGGCGGATCCGGCGACATGACGTTGGCGTTCGAACTGGAGGCACTGAAGGCGCTGGCGGACCCCAACGAGGTGTTCAACGGCGCCCGCCAGTGGACCGAGTACGTCGGCGTCGTCTCCGAGAAACCAACGTACGTCGTGACGAACTTCACCCGGAAGCACCGCGTTCGACAGGACTTCTTCTCGGGCCCGCGCGGCGTCGAGGAGAGCCTCGAGAACATCAAAGAGCAGTTCGACACGGAGCGGCACGTCTTCGTCGGCACCGACGAGGACGACGAGGCGCTCGCGGAGTCGATCGGCTGGGAGTTCCTCCACGTCGACGATGCGGCGGAGGCGGCCGGGTGGACGAAGGCCACGCCCGAGGAGGAGGAGACCGTCGAGGAGTCGTCGCGTGACGACTGGCCCTGATTCATTGAGATAGAGGTCTTTTGATCGACGGGCTCTGTAGTTGGCGTCGCGACTTTATCCGGTTTTCTCGAGATAGACGCTGCTGAGCCTGATAGCAACGGCAACTTCTCGAACGCCCTCGGCCGCTCTTGCTTATAAACAGGTTCGGACAGATGATACGGTCTTGCTCTCGACAGCACCGCAGACACCTCGAAAGCCCTCGGCCGCTCGCGGTCGCTGAGCGACATATCTGGACCTCTCAGCACCGCCCGGTCCAGATAGAGGTCGACTCAGCGACTCCCCTACGGCGCGACCACTGGAAGACGTTCCGGGCTGCCTGCAGTAGCGGGCTGCCGGGCTGCGACTTCCATGGTCTCGTTCGCTACGCTCACGAGAGCGGCCGTCGCCCTTTCAGTCCGCCAGGACCGCACGGCAACCGCGACCGCGCCTCAACCGCACCGCGACCGCACCGCGACCGCCCAGCACCCGCAATTCCTCAGTCCTCCCCAGCCTCGGCCGGGGGCGCGCCGGCTCCGCACCGCATCGGCGCGCCCCGCCCTCCCTCGCACGCGTTGCTCGCGCGCGCCGACTACCCCGCTCCGCACGCCGAAAAGCCGACGAACGTCGCCCGCCGAAGAACCGCCGCGAGCGACGTCCGGCCACCACTCTCGGGTGGGACTGAAAGGGGCAGCCGCTGCGCGGGACGCCCTGCGACGTAAGCACCGCAACCCGGCGAGCGACCGAACGGAGTGAGGGAGCGAGCCGGGTGAGGCGCGCAGCGAGCAGCGCGACCGCTCAGCGGCTGGGGCTTTCTAGGCATGCTTAGTGGTGTCACCACCGACGAGAACCGGACATATTTATAAACACAATCCAGCAGTGGGAGAGTTTTCGAGGTAATCGGGGAGTTTCACGCGGGGACGCCGGTTGATAGTACTGCCCTCAATCGGTTTCTCACAAAATCGCTCACGGACCGCTGTTACTGCATACCCAACCAGAATCGGAAGATTCCGATAAGGAGGTAAATACCGAGGACGACGAGTGCGAAGGTTAGAATCCTGAGTAACGCAAAACTTCGCTGGTACTCCTCGGACAGCAGTTCCGACGTGCCGAGCAAAACGAGAAGCAGTCCCGAACAGAGCTGTAGATATCCCACCCCACCAGCTGATGATATCGACGGGATCGTCAGCAGGGAGAAAACCAGGAGAATCCCGCCAGCTAGCAGCGCTGCCACCGCTCGTTCCTTCGAGAAAACGCTTTGAAAAAGCGGATTCACTATAGTTAGTTCACAGCTTCTCAATATAAATAGTTTCTTTATATTATGGTGTGAAATCTAACCCCCGGGCCACGGCTGACTTCCAGAAGCAACGCCTGGCCCACATGGGCTGGCATATCTTTTTATACCGTACCGCACACAGATAGCGCGTCGAAGCGAATGAACAGACCACGTGGTTTTTCTCCCAACCGAACAAAGACCGGCCAGTGACTGACTCCGTCCCCACCGGCTGTCCGCCCGTCGACGAACTGCTCGGTGGCGGGTTCGAGCGGGAGGTCGTGACGCAGGTGTACGGGCCGCCAGCGGCCGGGAAGACGAACCTCGCGCTCTCGGCCGCGGTCGAGGTCGCCGCCGACGGCGGCCGCGTCCTCTACATCGACACCGAGGGGCTCTCCATCGACCGCTTCCGGCAGATCGCGGAGGAGCGCTCCGACGAGCCGGTCGAGGAGATCGCCTCCCGGCTCATCATCACGGAGGCGTACGACTTCGCGGACCAGGAGGAGGCCGTCCGCGACGCCGAGGAGTTCGCCGACGAGGTCGAGCTGATCGTCCTCGACTCGGCAACCGGCTTCTACCGGCTGGAGCGCGCCGGCGACGCGGCCGGCGGGGAGTCGCTCCGGAAGGTGGCCCGGCAGGTGACCCACCTGCTCTCGCTGGCGCGACGCCACGACCTCGCGGTGGTCCTGACGAACCAGGTGTTCTCGGACCCGGACACCGACAAGGTCCGCGCGCTGGGCGGGAACACGCTGGAACACTGGACCGGCGCCATCGTCCGCGTCGACCGTTTCCGGGGCGGGAACCGGCGGGCGACACTGGAGAAACACCGGTCGAAGGCCGCCGGCGAGACGGCGACCTTCCGGATCACGGACGCCGGCGTCGAGGGCACCGAGGAGTTCTAGGACTCGGGAGCGGCTCGGTACCGAAAGAGAAAGAGCGGTGCGGATCGGCGGGTCTGGCCTACAGCTCGCCGAGCTTCCGGAGGAGCTGGCCGCGGTACTCCTCGTCGGCGTTGATCCCCTTGATCTCGAGCATGTTGCGCTCGAGCTTGTCGAGCGCGACGTGGAAGGCGTGCTCGGCGCCGTAGCCCTCGCCGGTGCCGATGACCTGCCCCTTGCTCGTCCGGAGGCGGATCTGACACTGGATCAGCGGGGTGCCACGGAGCTTCTCCTTGTGCTCGTGCAGGCGCACGTGCGCGTGGAACACCTGCATCTTCTGGTACTTCTTCGCGACCTTCTCGATCGACTCGACGACGTGGCCGCGCGAGATGGTGTCCAGCAGGTCGATGTTGCTGATCTGGACGTCCATCCCCTCGCGCTCGGTGTACGTCAGCGAGCGGAGCACGTCCGTCTTCGTGAGCACGCCGGCGACCTTGGTCTCCGAGGACGACGGCGTCACGACGAGCCCGGAGATATCGTTCTCGAACATCCGCTCGACGGCCTCCTGGGTCGTCTCGCCCGGCTGGGCCGTGATCGCGGGCCCGGACATCAGGTCGTAGACGGGGAGGTCGAGCATGCGGTCGAGGTCGCCGGAGCGGTCACCGCTGCCCTGGCGGTCCTGCTCGCGGATGACGAAGTTGACGATGTCGTTCGTCGTGATGACGCCGGTGAGCTTGCCGCTCTCGTTGAGCACCGGGAGCCGGGAGATGGAGTTCTTCCGGAGCCGGTTTATCGCCTGGCCGACGTTCTCGTCCTCGGTGATAGTGATCACCTCCGCCGTGTACACCTGCTCGACGGTGTTGGCGTCCAGGCTGTCGATGACGGCCCGGAGGATGGCGTCGCCGGTGATGATCCCGTAGAGCTTCTCGCCCTCGTACACCGGGGCGATCTTGACGCCACCCTCGATGAGCAACCGCGCCGCCTCGCGGATGTCCTCGTGGCGGTCGATCCCGGGTGCCGGGGTCATCACGGCCGACACTTTCGTGTCGTCCTCCATGCGTGACCGGATCAGCTGCTTCTCACCGACGACGCCGGCGTACTCGCCGTCCTCGGTGACAATGATCCCTTTCGGGTTCTCGCGCTCGAAGAGAGAGCGGACCTTGGCAAGTCGCTCGCCCGCGTCGACCTCGATATATTCCGGCACCGCGATATCAGCAATGTTCATGGTCCAATTGCGAAATTGTCGGGGGCTGGTATTGAAAGTGTGGGCGGAAGTGTTACCACGCAACAGAAGAAACAGGTACGGATCGCTGAACGAACGCGCGACCGCGCTGGCGTCCACGAGACCGCGGCCGTCACCGGGTCGAGGCGGCGGGGGCGTCGGCTACGACGGGCTAACCCGGTCCCGAATCTCGTAGACGCGCTCGTGGGGGATGTGACGGACGATCCGTTCACCCTGTTCGTGCGTCGTCGTTCGGCGATAGCGGTCGGTCATTTCGATCCCGTCGGCGCTGTACTCCTCGACCTCGTCGTCCCGCGTGTGGACCAGGACTTCGGCCATTTGTGACGCCGGCTTCGGCGTCGACTGGCATGTAGCTGGTCACCGACCGCGGTTGGCCCCCTGCGCTCAGGAGGGTCAGTACGACGCCGTCAGGAGCCCGAGGTCGTCGGCCAGCAGTTCGGCCCAGCCGAGCAGCGCCTCGTCGGCCCCGAAGCGGGCGCTGCACTGGAGCCCGAGCGGGAGCCCCTCGGCCGTCTCGTCGACCGGGAGCGTGACCGTCGGCAGCCCCGAGTTCGTCCACGGGAGGTTCATGGTCGGGTCGCCCGTGTCGTCGAGCCCCTCCGGTGCGGGCCCCGGCGCAGCCGGGCTGACCCAGACGTCGACGCCGCGCCGGTCCATCTCGGCGTGCAGGCGCTCGCGCAGGTCCAGCCGGCGCGCGCGGTCGTCGCCGATGGTCGTGGCGTCGACGTCGACGCCGCCCTCGATCATCTCGATCGTCTCCGGCGCGTATTCGTCCTCGTGCTCGGGGAGCCAGCCGTTCTCGTGGTGGACCAGCGCCATCTCCGCCGCCATCAGCCGGCGGTGGCTCTCGTTGACGTCGTCGACGTCCGCGAGAGTGTCGGTCCGCACGATCTCGTAGCCGGCCTCGGCGAGCGCGTCGAGCTGGCGCTCGAACCGTTCGACGCCGACGGTCTCGGCCTGCTCGACGTACGCCTCGCCCGGCACGCCGAGCGTCGGGCGCTCCGTGGGCGTCGGCACCGGCGCCCAGTCGTCACAGAGCACGTCGGCGGCGAGTCGGGCGCCGTCGACGTCCTGCGTGAAGAACCCGACGTGGTCCAGCGAGGGCGAGACGGGGACGACCCCCTCGATGGGGATCCGGCCGAACGAGGGTTTGACGCCGACGACGCCGCAGAAGGCGGCGGGGCGGATCACGGAGCCGACGGTCTGGGTCCCGAGCGCGAGCGGGACCTCCCCGGCGGCGACGGCGGCTGCCGACCCGCTGGAGGACCCGCCCGGCGTCCGGTCGGTGTCGTGCGGGTTGGCGGTCGGGCCCGTGGCGAAGTAGGCGAACTCGGTCGTCACCGTCTTGCCGAACGCGACCGCGCCGGCCGCCGCCAGGCGCTGCCAGGCGGTCGATTCGGGGCCCTCGAACGCCGACGCCGGTAGTGTCGACCCGGCCCGCGTCGGCACGCCGGCGACGTTGAAGATGTCCTTGACGCCGACGGGCACGCCCGCCAGCGGCGCCGTCGCGTCGTCGCCGGCGACGGCGTCGGTGCCGAAGCCGCGAGGGGTCGGCCCCGTGTCGAGCGCGTCGACGCGGTCGGCCACGCGCGCCCAGCGGTGCTCCTCGGGGACGAAGGCCTGCACGTCGGACTCGACGGCCTCGACGCGCTGCCGGAAGCGGTCGCGGAGCGTCGAGGGCGACTCGTTACCGTATCGAAGCGCCCGCACGGTGGCCGCGAGACTGGCCCTGCTCGTGTGCATGTGCGAATCACGGTGATTCGGAGAGATATAGGTTCGCTCTGCGGCAGCGCGTCGAGCCTCGGGGCTCTCCGGTGGGGCCACGTACACGGCCCCGCCACAAGCTTCAGGGAGGAGGCTGTCGAGCTGTCGGCTATGGAACAGCTCGCGGAGCAGGTATCAGGGGCGCTGCAAGACGAGTTTACCGAGGTCTGTCTCGTCGGCGTGAGTTACTACGAGCAGGAGGGGGTTGGGCACGTGTATCGAAGCGACTGGGCGACCGAGAAGTACGAGCCGGAACAGGTCGACGCGATCGTCGAGGATCTCCGGCTGGAAGCCATCGCCTTCGCCGCCCACGAGCAGCGGCAGGAGGAACGGCTGCACGCGACCGCCAGGGTCTACGACGAGATGATCGATATCTCGATCCCACTCACTGAGGTTACAGGAGTCGTCGTCGCCCTCGACCGGGAAGGAACCTATCGTACGCGGGACGTGGTGGACCTCGTCGAGCGCGTCGCCGAGCGGGCCAACGTTTCGGAGTGACCGGAATACCCTCCGCCCGAGAACCTATCAATGGAAGAACTTTTTCAGAGGTGGGATTCTCGGTGGCAGATGACGGGCTGAGGCCGCTATTTTCGGTTCGCAGCAACGGATCCCCCGAAACGTTCCACTATCCAAATACTTATTTCGGAAAACCGTACTCCTTGTCCTATGGCAACGTCCCGCAGTCGAGTACAAGCGTTCGGCCAGCAGATGGCCAACTGGTCGGAGAAGTGGATACCGAACCCGTTCCTGTTCGCGGTGTTGCTCACCATCATCGCGTACATCGCGGCCAACGTCGCGACGCCGGACGGTCCGGTCGAGAACATCCGGAACTGGTACGGTGGCTTCTGGACGCTGCTGACCTTCGCAATGCAGATGGTTCTCATCCTGGTGACGGGGTACGCCGTCGCCGACTCGGACCTCGTTAGCAGCTACCTCGACAGGCTCGCGTCGTGGCCGGACACCAACGCGCAGGCGGCCGCCGCGACCGGCGTCGTGGCGATGGTCGCCGGCTACTTCCACTGGGGCGTCGGCCTCATCGTCGGCGCCATCTTCGCCATCTTCGTCGCCCGCGCGGGCCACAAGCGCGGCAAGACGTTCCACTACCCCATCCTCTGTGCGGCCGGCTACACGAGTCAGGTCATCTGGCACGTCGGCCCCTCCTCCAGCGCCGGGCTCCTGTCCGCGACGGAGGACCACCCGTTCGTCGACGTCATCGGCGTCGTGCCGCTGTCCGAATCGGTCTTCACGCCCTACGCGTTCGGCCTGGCCGTCCTCGTGCTCGCGACGGTCACGATCACGCTGTACTTCCTCGCGCCGGAGGAGGCGAACGCGACCGGCATCGAGGAGTACGCACCCAGCCTGCTCGAGGAGGAGGAGGTCGAGGCGCTCTCGGAGCCGACCGACCCCGAACCGCAGACCGACGGCGGCGCCGATGGGAAGAACCCCGCCGACCGCATCAACGACAGTCGCCTGGTCGCGTTCGTCCTCGGGCTCGGCATGCTCGTGTACATCGTCGACTACCTCGCACAGGTGGGAACCATCGGCGAGGCGCTCGACCTCAACCTCTTTAACTTCATCTTCATCGCGCTCGGGCTCTTCCTCCACAAGACGCCGCGGGCGTACATGGAGGCCATCCGCGACGCGACCGAGGGCGCGGCCGGCATCATCCTGCAGTTCCCCTTCTACGCCGGCATCCTCGGCATCATCAGCGGCTCCGGTCTCTCGAAGCTCATCGCCGAAGCCTTACTCGACGTCGCGACGCCGGCGACGTTCCCCGTCATCGCATGGCTCCTCGGCGGCGTGATGAACCTGTTCGTCCCGAGCGGGGGCGGTGAGTGGGGCATCATCGGCGGCATCATCGGCAGCGCCGCCGTCGAACTCGGCGTCCCGCCGGGGAAGGCCATCATCGCGTACGGCACCGGCGACATGTGGACGAACATGTTCCAGCCGTTCTGGGCCATCCCGCTGCTCGGCCTGACGAAGGTGCGGGCCCGCGACATCCTCGGGTACACGATGATCGTCATGATCGTCCTCACGCCCGTGTTCGCCATCGGCCTGTACTTCCTGCCGTACTGAACCGGTCGCGAAGCGGTTTTCGCGGCACTCGCTTCTTTTATCGTCGTCGTCGACGGGTACGGAGTCCAGAAGACTATTTAAAAGGAGCACCCGCCAGGGTCGACCTGCTCCATTCCGAGGGCGCCACTGCGACGACACCGCTCCGACGGCGTCGCTGCGACGGCGCCGCTGCGACGGCGCCGTTCAGTACCAGACGCTTCCTGCCGTGACGTTGACGTCCTGTGCAGTGATGTGGTCGGCGGCGTCGCTGGCGAGGTACGCGACCATGTCGGCGACGTCGTCGGGCTCGACGAGCTCGCCGAGCGCCGCGTCGTCGGTGAACACCCGCCGCTTCGCCTCCTCGTAGGAGACGCCCAGCTCCGCGGCCTGCTCCTCGATGACGGCCTCGATGCGCGGCCCCTTCGTCGCGCCCGGGCAGACCGCGTTGACGGTGACGCCGTCGTCGCCGAGCTCGAAGGCGAGCGTCCGCGTGAAGCCGATGACGGCCATCTTCGAGGCCGTGTACGGTGTCCGGTTCTCCAGCGGGCGCTTGCCGCTGATCGAGGAGATGTTCACGACCCGCCCCGCGTCGCTCTCGCGCAGGTGCTCGGCGGCGTGTTTCGTCGTCCGGAACATCCCGGTGACGTTGACGTCCATCGTCTCCTCCCACTCCGCGACCGTGACGTCCTCGACCGGCGCGGTCGGCCCCGCGATACCGGCGTTGTTGACGAGCACGTCGAGGCCGCCGAACGCCTCGACCGTCGACTCGATGGCGGATCGCACTGACTCCTCGTCGGTCACGTCGGTCCGGACTGCCAGCGCGTCGCCGCCGCGATCGTCGATCTCGGCGGCCACGTCGTGGATGGCGTCGCTCCGGGCCGCGACGGCGACGTTCGCCCCCTCGCGGGCGAGCGTGCGGGCGATCTCCCGGCCGATCCCCTGGCTGCCGCCGGTGACGAACGCGGTGCGGTCGGCCAGATCCTCGGGATCTGTCGGCGTCATCTCAGTCCTCCACGTCTTCCTCATCCGCGCCGGCGTCGCCCCGACCACCCGGAAGCCGCGCCTCCGCGGAGAGCTGGTGGGCGTGGGTCCCCTCGAGCTCGCAGATGCGCGCGGCCCACTCCGCCACCTCGGCGGCGCCGTCCGCGGTCGCCTCCTGGTGCGTGAGCGTCTTCAGGTACGTCCCGACCCAGATGCCGCCGCTGTACCGGGAGACCTCCAGCGTCGGCAGGCTGTGGTTCGTGCCGACGGCCTTGTCGCCGAAGACGACCGGCGAGTGCTCGCCGATGAACAGCGAGCCGTAGTTTCGAAGGTCGTCGACGAGCTCGCGGGGGTCCGCGACCATCAGCTGGAGGTGCTCCATCGCGTACTCGTTGGCGGCGTCGACGGCGGCGTCGCGGTCGGGGACGACGACGACCTCGCCGTTCTCGCTCCAGCTCTCGCGGGCGACGTCCTCCGTGCGGAGGCCCGGGAGCTGGGCCTCGACCTCGTCCATCACCTCGCGGGCGTGGTCCTCGTCGAGGTCGACGAGCACCGGTCGCGAGTTCGGGTCGTGTTCGGCCTGCGCGAGCAGGTCGGTCGCGACGAGGGCGGGGTCGACCGTCTCGTCGGCGACGATGAGGACTTCCGTCGGGCCGGCGAGGAAGTCGATGCCGACCTGGCCGTACACCTGCCGTTTCGCCTCCGTCGTGAACACGTTGCCCGGCCCCGCGACCTTGTCGACGCTCGGGATCGTCTCCGTACCGTACGCCATCGCGCCGATGGCCTGGGCGCCGCCGGCGACGTAGATCTCGTCGGCGCCGGCACTGTCCATGGCGTACAGCTGGGCGGACTGGATCGTCCCGTCGGCCTGCGGGGGCGCGCAGGCAACGACGCGGTCGACGCCGGCGATCTTCGCGGGGACGATGGACATCGCGGGCGCCGCGACGAGGGGATGGCGCCCCCCGGGGACGTAGACGCCCGCGGTCTCGATGGGCACGATCCGCTGCCCGAGGCGGACGCCGTCCTGGAACTCCTTCTCGAACGACTGGATGTGCTCGCGCTGCTCCTCGTGGAACCGGCGAACGTTCGCGATCGTGTGGTCGATCGTCTCCCGTTCCTCGGCGGTCAGGTCCTCGCGGGCGGCCTCGATCTCCGCGTCCTCGACGCGCAGGTTCTCACGGTCGACGTCGTCCCAGCGGCGCGTGAACTTCCGCACGGCGTCGTCGCCGTCCGCGCGAACGTTGGCTAGCACGTCGTGGACTGCGTCCGTGACCTCCTGCGGGACGTCGAGCGAGACGTCGGCCGCCTCCTTGAGATAGGTGCCAGGGATTGACATACAAGGAACTACCCGCGGTATTTATAAAAGGCTGCGCTCGGGGAAGATTCTCGCCGGTGGTTCGTCGCGGGTGGTCGGGAATCGGGGGAGGGTCGCGGGCGGAAACGCCTCGTGGTCGGACCGCGGGAGCCGTCAGTGCTCGGACGTCCCCTCGCCGCTGGCCGTCGCCTCCCGTCGGGCCGTCCGGACGAGGACGGGGAGCTGGCGGCGGCGCTTCACGAGCACGGCGAGCCCGAGGAGGAGGTAGAGCGCGCTGTAGGCGAGCAGCCCCTCGTAGCTCTGGAAGGTCGGGTAAAACTGCGCGAGGAACAGCCCGAGCAGCAAGAGGGCCTCCCGGACGCTGATGGTGAAGTTGATGAGCAGGGTAACCGCGAAGAAGCTCTGGGCCGCGGTCAGCCAGATCTCGCCCGCCTGCTTCTGGCTGAACGAGAGCATGTCGTAGTGACCCAGCGAGATGCTGTACACCACCACGAGCGTGCCGATGAGCAGCGTCCACTGGTTCAGCTTCGAGGAGATGAGCGCGTTGAACGAGGCCGTCGTCCGCGCCTTGTTCACGAGGTAGGCCGTCGCGATGAACTCGGGGCTCTCGCTCGCCAGCGGGGCGACCCACTGTATCATGAAGAAGGAGGAGACGCCGAGCCGCGGCCCGAGGACCTCCAGCCCCTTCGCGAACGGCTTGACCGCGAGCAGGATGATCGCGCCGGAGTAGAGGAACAGGAGGAGGATCGCCGCGATCCGCCGCGGTTTCGCGAGCCCCTGCAGGTAGCCCGGGACCCCGATGTGCTCGTGTTCGGTGGGCTCGCCCCGGATGATCACGAAGATGTAGGTGCAGTAGAGGCCGACGAGGAAGATCGCGTCGACGGCGTCGATGCCGCCGTTGACCGGGATGAGGAAGGCGTAGACCGTCGCGACGCCGAGGAAGAGCAGCTCGATGCTGATCCGGGGGTCGAGCTCGACGGCGTCGGCCAGGAACCCCTCCCGCTCGGTGACCGCCGTCTTGCTCGTCTGTCTGGCACGGTAGACCGCGTACAGCGCGATGCCGGCCCACCCCAGCCCGATGAGGATCCGGTTCGCGCCGGTCATGTTCGCGACGGCGAGGTCCGCGGCCGCCATCGACGCCGGGGTCCCCGGCGCTGCCCCGGCCTCCCAGGCGTACAGCGCGTCGACGGCGTACTCCGGGGTGACGGCGATGATGGCGAGCACCGCGAGCGCGAACGCCCGCGGCACGTCGGCCTCGGCGGTCTCGGCGGCCCACGTGAGGATGAACGCCGCGCCGAGGACGGCGACCCCGCTCGTCGCGATGACGGCCACCGTCGACAGGGCGTCAACTGCGTCGGTCAGTCGAACGAGTAGCCACGGAACCGTGATCGCGACGACGAGCGCGACCGCTGTCAACGGATGCCGGAGTTTGCCCATTGTCCTCCTTATTAATCGGCACTGTCAAAGGGGTTCCGCCGGACGAACCCGTTTGGCGTCTTATCCGAAGCCAGCAACGCGACGCCCCGTGGCTGTACCGGTCACGAATCGAGGCACAGCTACCGGTCTCAGCACCGTGAGAACGCAGCGAGAAAGTGGGTTGGGGCGGATTGTGAACCATGGTCGTTCCGCTCGCGGTGCTCGCGGGCTGCGCCTTCCGAGCCCGTGCCTCGTAAACTCGGCACGGACGCCGGCCTAACGAACGTGAGAACGCAGAGAGAAAGTGGGTTGGGGCGGATTTGAACCGCCGGCCTCCTCCATGTCAAGGAGGTGTCATAACCGGACTAGACTACCAACCCGAGTGGGGCTTCCTTGACGCAATTACGTGTATCCGGGGTAAACAATTGAAGCTTTCGAATCGCGGTCCCCGATCGCTGTTCCGTCAGGCACAAATACGGGGACGGAACGGTGTCGGTCCACAGTGAGAGTCCAGCGTGAAAAGTTACTTCAGCTGATTGCGAATTAGGACGGGCCGTCGTCGCTCAGTAGGCCATCGCGTCCCAGAACAGTTCGAGCGGCCGCTGGTCGCCGATGGCAGCCGGTCGATCGACGTCGTGGCTCCCCCATTCGCGATACTCGACGACGATGTGGCGCCGATGGCGGTCCTCCGCCGTCGTGACGTCGTAAAGGAGCGAGAGACGTACCGGGCGACCAGTGTTCGCGTCGACGACGAGGCGTACGTGACTGTCGGTCGAGATGTTTTCGGCGGATTGTCCGTAGATGGGTGCAAGTCGCTCGGGATCTTCGACTCCGACAGTGACGGTGTCGTCGCTCCGGGCGAGCACGCGCAGATCCTTCTCGTCGACGCTCATTCTGGAGTCCGGAAACCTGCCAACGATGGTATCCCGGTTCCGAGGGCTAACACCTTGAAACGGGACTGCGGCGATTGTCCAGTTCCCGGATTGTCTATAAAAGAGATTTAGTGACGTATCAGCGACGTGCCAGCGGTTTCTCACTGCGACGGTGCCGTCGGCGTAGTACGCTTCCGGAGCCGCTGAAGTGGCCGAGTCAGGAGCGTCAGCGTGAAGTCGGAACTCGCGATCGCTCGGGTTCGCACCGACGTCGTAGTGAACCCTTGGCTCCATCCGGCCACTCGAATTGTTGTACTCCCGGACGGATTTGTTCTGGAAGTGATCGACGTGCCGCAGTGCGAAGTTCGCGTCGGCAACGATGGTGGCCGCGTTGGCGTCCTCAACTGGTTCAGCGGTCGTCGGCGAGGGACGAGCGTCAGCCACCCGAACCGCGAACGTCGAGACGGACACGATCAGCAGGACGAGCGCAGCGACGGCGAGGACTCGCCGATCGGGCACGAACGACCGAAGTGACGGAATCGGCATAGCCGACTCCAGTTCCACCCGTCGCTCCAGCCCGATCGCGAGCGCTGTCGACACCACCGTCACTGCGAGAAAGAGCGCAAAGATCGCGTCCGGGGACGGTGAGACGTCGTCGAGCAGAAACTGGACGACCGCCGCCGAAAGAATCACCACCCATGGCGCGGTTCGGAGTCCAACGAGCCGGAGGGCCGTCCACGGGTTCGCCGTGGCCACGACCAGACCAGCCGCCGGGCGACGAGCTACTGACACGTTCTCGAGTGCGCTCCCGATTCGAAATACGGCGCCCACGCCAGCACCGACCATCAATACGGCGATCGCTCCGAGTATGGTTACGACCAGCCCTTCTTGGGGCGCGACGATACCCAGCTCTGAGAGCCCAGCGCCGATTGCTGTCGCGACGGCCAGCGCGACGAGGACGACCGCGCTGCCGACGACGACGGTTACGGGAATCACGACTAGCCGCTCGACTGCCGCGGCTGTCATCCGCTCCGGGGCTCGTGTACCGGCGCTATCCAGCGCGGACCGGGGGTTCTCACCGTCGAGTAAGGCTCGAACGAGGCCGGTTGCGGGGGCCGAGAAGAGTCGGGAAGTCTGGCCGACGAGGGCGAAAACCAACAAGACAGCCGGGATCAGAGCCTCACCAAAACCCCGCACGATAGGTAGCAGGACGACGAAAGCGACGGGTGCGAGCAGAGTTCCAGCCACAGTTGGGAGGGCCAGCGGCCGACGGAGATAGTCCCTGCCCACGGCGGCGATGGAGTCAGTCATGACTGTCGTGCTTCCAGCCGACTACAAAAACCCCTGCCACTGTTGCGATCCTTTTGAATAGAAACCACCGAACGAACCCGCTGGATGAGAACAGTCCGCGGACATTCTTTTCAAGTCCCTCCGGCGAGAGCCTCCTGTATGGTCGATCCCTCCGCCCGCGCCGAGCGCCTCGACGAGTACCTCGCGGCTCGCGACCTGGAGGCGGTCTGGTTCGCGCGCCCGAACGGGTTCGCCTGGCTCACCGGCGGCTCGAACGTCGTCGACCGCAGCGCCAGCGTCGGCGTCGCCGCCGCGGGCTACGACGGCGAGTTCCGTGTCGTGACGACCGCCGGCGACGCGGACCGACTTCGCGAGGAGGAGCTGCCGGGGGGTACCACTGGCGGCGACGATGGGACCGACACCGACACCGACGTCGACGTCGCCGTCGAGGAGACGGCGTGGTACGAGGAGTCACTGGCCGAGGCGGTCGCGGCGCGCTCCCCCGAACCGGCCGCGGCCGACTTCGACGTCACGGGGTTCGAATCGGTCGACGGGAGCCGACTCCGCCAGCCGCTCACGGCGGAGGACGTCGAGCGCTACCGGGAGCTCGGCCGGGAGACCGCCGCGGCCGTCGAGACGGTCTGCCGACAGCTCCAGTCGGACGACCCCGAGTACGAGGTCGCGGCCGCGATCCGGATCTCGCTGTCCTCGCGGGACGTCGAGACCCCCGTCATCCTCGTCGGCGGCGGCGACCGCGCGGCGAACTACGGACGCCCGACGCCCGGCGACGAGGAGCTCGGCGACTACGCCGTCGTCTCCGTCGTCGGCGAGCGCGGCGGGCTCTTCGCCTCGCTCACGCGGACCGTCGTCTTCGACGCCCCCGAGTGGCTGAAGGAGCGGCATCGCGCGGCGGCACGGATCGAGACCACCGCGCTCTCGGCCACGCAGGCGGCCGCGCGCGGCGAGCTCGCTGGCTCCGGGGATGCGGCTACCGACCCGGACGCCGCCGGCGACGTCTTCGGGGCGATCCAGGACGCGTACGCCGCCGTCGACTTCGCCGAGGAGTGGCGGGACCATCCGCAGGGCGGCGCGGCGGGCTACGACACGCGCGAGTGGGTTGCAACGCCGGACGCGACGGATCCGGTCCGCGCGCCGATGGGTTACGCGTGGAACCCCTGGGTCCGGGGGGCGAAGAGCGAGGACACCTACCTCGTCACGGCGGACCGCATCGAGAACCTGACGAAGACCGGCCAGTGGCCGACGCTCGAAGTCGACGCCGTCGGCGCCGTGCCGGAACTGACCCTGGATCGACACGCGCCGACCGTCCTCTGAGGCAGGGGTGACAGCACGGCTCAGGTCTGGGTGACAGCACGGCTCAGGTTGGTGACAACACGGCCCCGGGTTCGCGCCAATTCGTCCCACGTCGGGGGTGACTATTTATACCGGGCGGTGAAACCAGTGTGGCATGTCGTGGTACGCAGTCACCGCTATCGACGACGCGGTCGACGCCACACGGGGCTTCCTCCTCCCCTTCAGCCTCCGCCGATGGACGGTCCTCGCACTGGTCGCGGCCCTGATGGGCGGCGGGCCGTCGATGAACTTCAACCCGCCGACGACCTCCGGCAACGTCCCCCGCGACGCGCTCTCCCAGTTGCCGGAGGTCTCGCTGGACCCCCGCTGGGGGGTGGTCATCGTCGCCGTCGTTCTCCTGCTCAGCTGGCTCAGCCTGGGCTTTCGGTTCGTCTTCTACGACGCCCTCCGAACTGATGCGGCCCGAGTCTGGGGTCCGCTCCGGGATCGCCTGGGACAGGCGCTTCAGTTGCTCGGGTTCCAGCTCCTCGTCCTCGCGGTGCTCGTGGGGCCGATCGTCGCGGTCGCCGCCGGCGCGCTTACGGGCCGGCTGCCCGTCGCCGGCTGGAGTCCGGTGCTGCTCGGCGCTGCGGGACTGGTCGCCGCCGGGATGGTGCTGCTCGCGACGCTCGTCGACCGGTTCACGCGCGAGTTCGTCCTCCCGGTGATGGTCATCGAGGACGCCGGCCCGATCGCGGGGTGGCGTCGGTTCTGGCCCGTCCTGCGCGAGGAGTGGGTCCAGTACCTGGCGTTTCTGCTGGTCCACCTCGTGCTCGCCATTGCCGTCGCCATCGCGCAGGGGCTCGTCTTCCTGCTCGTCGGCGGGGTCATCGTCGCGCTCGGGGCGCTGGCTGGCGTCGTCGTCGCGGGCGCGCTGGGCGGGACCGGTGCGCTGCTCGGGACGACCGCCGGGATGACCGCCGTCGCCGTCCTCGGCGTCGTCGTGCTGCTCGCGTTGCTCGCGGTCTTCCTGCCGGTGAACCTCGTCACGACGACGTTCCTCCGGACGTACGAGCTCCGGGTTCTCGCGCGGAGCGACCCGGACCTCGACCTCCTGGCCGACGCCGTCTTCTCGGTGCCCGAAAGCGAAGTCGCTGCCGAGTGAGGCTGGAACGT
Organism: Halosubterraneus shenae; assembly: GCF_050510935.1. Lineage (NCBI taxonomy): Archaea > Methanobacteriati > Methanobacteriota > Halobacteria > Halobacteriales > Haloferacaceae > Halosubterraneus > Halosubterraneus shenae. The sequence continues at coordinate 631,701 of NZ_JBNLVO010000001.1, forward strand.
CGTGAGCGCCGGCCGTCGTCACATCCTCGGCCCGACTTCGACGCCCGTCGAAAGGCAAAGTCGACGCTTTCGGATACCTTTTTGCCGCGGGTCCACGGAACCGTTGTACATGGGACTGGACGACGACGCACGAGAGTATCACCGGGAGGAGCCGCCCGGGAAGATCGAGATCGCGACGACGAAGCCGACGAACACGCAGCGGGACCTGAGCCTCGCCTACTCGCCCGGCGTGGCGGCGCCGTGTCTCGACATCGACGAGGACCCGTCGAAGGCGTTCGAGTACACGGCGAAGGGGAACCTCGTCGGCGTCGTCTCCAACGGGTCGGCCGTCCTCGGCCTCGGCGACATCGGTCCGCAGGCGTCGAAGCCGGTGATGGAGGGGAAGGGCGTCCTCTTCAAGCGCTTCGCGGACATCGACGTGTTCGACATCGAGCTCGAGCACACCGACGTCGACGCGTTCGTCGAGACCGTCTCCGCGATGGAGCCGACGTTCGGCGGGATCAACCTCGAGGACATCAAGGCGCCCGAGTGCTTCGAGATCGAGCGTCGCCTCCGCGAGGAGATGGACATCCCCGTCTTCCACGACGACCAGCACGGCACGGCGATCATCTCCGGCGCGGCCCTGCTCAACGCCGTCGAAATCGCGGACAAGGACCTCGAGGAGCTCGACATCGTCTTCTCCGGTGCCGGCGCCTCCGCGCTGGCGACTGCGCGGTTCTACGTCTCGCTCGGCGCGAAGCAGGAGAACATCACCTTGTGTGACTCCTCCGGGATCATCACCGAGGAGCGCGCCGAGGCCGGCGACGTCAACGAGTACAAACAGGAGTTCGCGCAGGACACCTCCGCGGGCGACCTCGCGGACGCGATGGCTGGCGCCGACGTGTTCGTCGGCCTTTCCGTCGGCGGGATCGTCTCCCAGGAGATGGTCCGGTCGATGGCCGACAACCCCATCGTCTTCGCGATGGCGAACCCCGACCCCGAGATCACCTACGAGGACGCGAAGGCCGCCCGCGACGACGACGTCATCATGGCGACGGGCCGGTCCGACTACCCGAACCAGGTGAACAACGTCCTCGGGTTCCCGTTCCTCTTCCGCGGCGCGCTCGACGTACGTGCGACGGAGATCAACGAAGAGATGAAACGCGCCGCGGCGTCCGCGCTCGCGGAGCTGGCGCAGCAGGACGTGCCGGACGCGGTCGTGAAGGCCTACGGCGACGAGCCCCTCCAGTTCGGTCCCGACTACGTCATCCCGAAGCCGCTCGACCCCCGCGTGCTCTTCGAGATCGCGCCGGCGGTCGCGCAGGCGGCGATGGACTCCGGCGCGGCCCGAACAGATGTCGACACCGCCGAGTACCGCGAGCGTCTCGAGGCGCGGCTCGGCAAGTCCCGCGAGATGATGCGCGTCGTCCTCAACAAGGCGAAGAGCAACCCGAAGCGGATCGCCCTCGCCGAGGGCACCGACGAGAAGATGATCCGCGCGGCCTACCAGATGCAGGAGCAGGGGATCGCGGAGCCCGTCCTGCTCGGCGATTCCGGCTCGATCCAGCGCACGGCCGACGAACTCGGCCTCTCCTTCGAGCCGGAGATCGTCGACCCGCATGAGCGCGACGTCGAGCCGTACGCCGAGCGCCTCCACGACATCCGGAAGCGCCACGGCGTCACGCCCAGCGAGGCCACGGACCTCGTCCGGGGTAACACGAACTACCTTGGGAGCGTGATGGTCGAGCGCGGCGACGCCGACGCCATGCTCACCGGCCTCACGCACAACTACCCTTCGGCGCTGCGCCCGCCGCTGGAGGTCGTCGGCACCGCTGACGACGCGGAGTACGTCGCCGGCGTCTACATGCTCACGTTCCAGAACCGGGTCATCTTTGTCGCGGACGCGACCGTCAACCAGGACCCGGACGAGGAGGTCCTCGCGGAGGTCACCAAACACACCGCGAAGCTCGCCCGGCGCTTCAACGTCGAGCCGCGAGCCGCGATGCTGTCGTACTCGAACTTCGGCAGCGTGGACAACCCCGGCACGCGCAAGCCGCGCCGCGCCGTCGAAAGCCTCCACGACGATCCCGAGGTCGACTTCCCCGTCGACGGCGAGATGCAGGCCGACACCGCCGTCGTCGAGGACATCCTCAACGATACCTACAGCTTCTCGGAGCTGGACGACCCCGCGAACGTCCTCATCTTCCCGAACCTCGAGTCCGGCAACATCGGCTACAAGCTCCTCCAGCGCCTCGGCGGCGCCGAGGCCATCGGCCCGATGCTCGTCGGTATGGACAAGCCCGTCCACGTCCTCCAGCGAGGCGACGAGGTGAAGGACATCGTGAACCTGGCGGGGGTTGCGGTCGTCGACGCTCAGGAGTAGGCGGTATCGGACCGCGGCTCCGCCACTCTTGAAGGCGAGAACGATGTCAACTAGCTGGCGGACGGTGGCGAGAACAGTGCGACCGACCGAACACTTTTCATCCGTTCCGAGCGTTAGTACAGGTGATGGCGACTACATCGGGCAACGACCACGCCGACGGCGTCGAGTTCACGTACGAGGACGACCTCGTGACGGCGCGGGACATCGAATCAGGCGTCGCTGCGTCCGGGAAGTCGAAGCCAGCTGCGCTGTCGCGGCTCGCCGATGCGTTAACACTTTACACTGGAGGCGGCGAGCCGATCGACGACGAGGAAGCCTTCCTCAAAGATATCGGCGTTGACCCCGACACGGTAGAGGATGCAGGCGAGCCGCCGTGGGTCAAGTAAGCTCCCTCGATGGGCTACGCCGATTTTGACGGCCGTGAGATAGTGACGGCCCTCCGGGCGATGCGCTACCGACCAGTCAGCCGTGAGGGGAGCCACGTCAAACTCCGATACGAGAACCCCGAAACGGACGAGGTTCGGGTCGTATCAGTTCCGCTGACGGATAGTGACCACATCTCGCAGGACACGTATCGGTCGATCGCCGAACAATGCGGTGCGAACGATTTCGATGCGTGGTGTCAGTGGATCGATGAGCACTGCTAACCGCTTGTCGACGAATACTGCGGACGCTCTCGTCGCCGCCGAGGTGGCGGACGTCTGTGAGAACTGCGCGACCGACCGAACGCTTTTGCCGTTCTACGTAGCAATCGCACGTATGAGCACGGAGACGGGCGGGAATGGTGACGGTCCCATGCCGCCGACCCACATCACTCTGGAGCTGTCAGTGGACGGCGACGTGTGGATCGTCACCGACGAGGAAACCGGCGTGACCACGCAGGGCGAAACCCGCGAGGAGGCGCTGGAGATGCTCGACGAAGCCGTCGTCTTACGTAAAGGGGAGGCCGGCGAACCCGTGACTGACGACGATCTCCGCGAGTGGGGAATCGATCCTGACACGGTTCCGGACGAGGCCGGCGGCCCCGACACACCGTGGTACGACGCGGACGAGGAATGACGCGGCGGCAGTTTTCCGGCGAGGATGTTGCCAGCGTCCTCATCGAAACGGTTTCTACCCCGTAGACCGCACCGGGAGTCACCTGAAGCTCCGGTACGAACACCCCGAGACTGGAGAGGTACGGCACGTCACGGTCCCTCTCCATGGCGAGATTGCAACCGGGACACTCCGGAGCATCGCCGAGCAGTGCGGTGCGCAGGATTTCGACGCCTTCTGTGCGTGGATCGACGAGAATCGGTGGACGACGTACCGGCCGCTGTTGGGTGTGCCAGCACACTCGGTGGAGTAACGGCGTTACTACACTCTACGCGTTCAAAATATAAAGTGAAAGCCAGGTTACGCGTTGACTTCGTATTCAGTCAAGACAGTGGAACTGCCCCCGGACTCTGACTGCCAAACGACTGAGACTGAGTCACCGGCGGCCAGTGCAGACCCCGGCATACTTCCGAAGCCACCTACAGTCAACGTGTCGCCAGCCGTGACTGTATCATCGCCACCCCAATTCGCGGCATCAGCGGTGCCGGTGAACGAACTATTATCGACGTTTACGGAGATCGTGCTTTTCGAGATCGAGTCACCGCCGGTGTGCTCGACAGTCGCGGTGTAATTGCCTGAGCTGGTGTCGTTCTCCGTCTGGCTCCAGTCGTACGTCGCCTGTGGACTCGTTTGGCTCAGGCTGTCGCCCAACCCCAGCACGAACGTTCCGATGACGGCGGCCAGGATGACCGTAATGGCCACCATGAGGATCACGCCGATGACCGGCGAGACTGCGCGGTCGTCGCTGAATAGGTTTTTAATATCCATAAATAAGTGGAGGTGTTAGTTGACTTCGTACTCAGTCAGGACAGAGGAACTACCGCCCTCTGCGGACGACCACACGACACGGAATTCAGCTCCTGTGGAGACTGGAGTGCCACTGAACGAATCGTTATTGATGACGACAGAGTCGCCGGCAGAGATGGCGTCCCCAGACTGCCACACAGTCCCGAGAGTCGAGTTGGAACCAGCACCGGCCAGCGACACGCGCTCTCCATCAATGGAGTCACCGCCAGTGTGTTCAAGTGTGAGTTCAATTGGCCCGTCTCCAGACTGACTCCAATCGTACGTTGCCTGCGGACTCGTTTCACTCAGACTGTCGCCCAGTCCCAGCACGAATGTGCCGATCACTGCTGCCAGGATGACCGTAATCGCGACCATCAGAATGACTCCGATGACCGGCGAGACGGCGCGGTCGTCCTCGAATAGGTTTTTGATTTGCATTGTTGTGGTTCCAATCAGCGGCACGAACGAGTTGAATACGGGGGCCAGCGCGCGGTTGCCCTCGACGTCGGTAAGACATCACGAATTCGAACCGAGCGCCGTATCCCGCCTCATTCGCGTACCTCTGACTGGTTAGCGGTTTCAACGTCGGCCTGGTTTATAAATTACAGGCCTCTCACCCCGTCATTGAAAGTTGTTGACAGCTACAGAGAGAATATATCAAACAATCACACACATTATCTATTTATTTTTGGAGAACTTGATGGGATATTGCATTCGGATTCCGCACTCTGTCATTTATTCCGGCGTGCGAGGACAGTGCAAAGCCGCGAGGTCGTCGGGTTCGACCCCGTCTCGGTGGCGAATATGTTCCAGCTATTATCAATAGCGATACGTTGCGGCGTAGCTTTTTATAAGTCGCTTCGCGCGTTCGGGTATGGCAACCGAGCGAACCGGGACGACGCGGTTCGGGAAGCTCCTGCTGCTGCTCGTCTCCGCGGGCGTCCAGCTCCTGCTCGTGGGCATTGCCCTCGGGATGGCGGGCGGGCTGACGCTGTCCTGACCGGGCGACGACCGCGAACGCCAGACAGGCGGCCGGCCGACGGCGACCGTCTCTACGGCCGACGCCCCGAATCCGGTGTGCAGACATCGTTGCTGGCGGCTGTTGGTTGGATTATCGTGCCACGGAGCGTGGAAAACCACGCGGAGCGACGCTTATTTATCCTCGTCTGTGTATGTTCGGTTCATGCCGACGAATAACAACGACGAGATGGGCCGGCGGAGCTACCTGAAGTTCGCCGGTAGCGCGGCTGCCACGGTCGGACTGGCCGGATGTGCCTCCGACGACAGCGGGGGCGGCGAGGGGACGACCGAACCGCCGATGGACGGGACCGAGACTGACACGCCCGAGGAAACTGAGGAGCTCCCGGAGCCCGAAACTCGCGAGGAGCACCTCCAGCGGGCGAACCTGCTGCTCCACCGGCGCGCGCCGTGGATCTTCCTGAACCGCCAGTACAGCATCTACGGGAAGGCGACCCGGATCGACTGGGAGGCCCGCCGCGACGAGCGCATCCAGGCCTCGGCGATCTCGCCGACGGACGGCGACCCGAGCGCGACCATCACGCAGTCGCAGATGGACTCGGGGCTCGACCCGCACGACCACCGCGAGACGCCGACGGACAACATCATCACGCAGGCGTACGACGGCACCCTCGCCCGCGACGCACAGGGCCGGATCATCGACGAGCTCGCGACCGACTACACGCGCGTCTCCGAGGGCGAGATCAAATTCGAGATCCGCGGCGACGTGCAGTTCCACAACGGCGACGGGCTGACGGTGTCCGACGTCGCCTACAGCATCAACCGGATCGTCGACGAGGACGTCGGCGACCTCACGAGCCCCCAGAGCGACCAGCTCGCGGGCGTCACCGGCGCGGAGGTCAAGGACGGCGCGGTCCACGTCTACTCCGACGGGATCAACCCGGTCGTGTTCAACCTGTTCGCGTCCTACTGTGACGTCGTCGAACAGGACTGGATCGAGAACAACGACTCGAACTACATCAACTCCCACGTGAACGGCACCGGGCCGTTCCAGCTCGCGAACTACGAGCAGGACGTCGAGGTTGCCTTCGAGCGCAACGACGACTACTGGGGCGACGCCCCGGACCTCGAGGAGCTCACCATCCGCGCGGCCGCCGAGGCCAGCACGCGCGTGTCACAGCTCCTGGCCGGCGAGACGGACCTCATCGTCAACGTGCCGCCCCAGGAGATCAGCCGTATCCGCGACGAGGACAGCACCGAGATCGCCGCCGTCGCCAGTACGCGCGTGATCTTCAACGCGATGCGCTACGACGTCGAGCCGTTCGACAGCGTCGAGTTCCGGCAGGCGATGAACTACGCGATCGACCTGGACTCCATCATCGAGAACGTCCTGCAGGGCTTCGCGGACGCGACGGGCCAGCCCACCCTCGAGGGGTACGTCGGCTACAACGAGGACGTCGACCCGTACCCGCAGGACCAGGCGGAGGCGGAGTCGCTGGTCGAGGCGTCCGGCTACGCCGGCGCCGAGATCACGCTGCACACGCCCGTCGGGCGATACCTCCGCGACGTCCAGATCGCGCAGGCGGTCGCCAGCCAGATCGACGAGCTGTCGAACGTCTCCTGTGACGTCAAGCAGCGCGACTTCGCGTCGCTGGCCGGCGAGGTGACGACGGGCAACATCGAGGACAAGCCCCACTTCTACCTGCTCGGCTGGGGGAACACGACGTTCGACGCGAGCCAGACGATCATCCCGCTGCTGACGAGCGACGGCGCCCTCACCAGCTACAAGGAGGACGAGCAGGTCGACTCGCTCGTGAACGAAGCGCAGAACCTGCCCGGCGAGGAGTAGGACGCGATGTCCTTCGGGCGCTTTCTATTTAAACGCACACTGCAGGGCATCTTCGTCGTCTGGGGCGTCGTCACGGTCGTGTTCCTGCTACGGTTCATCACGCCGGGGGATCCGGTGACGTTCGTCGCCCCCCTCGACGCCAGCCAGGAGCTTCGCGACCAGATCGCGCGGGAGCTCGGGCTGAACCAGCCGCTGTACGTCCAGTACCTCGACTACCTGTTCGGCCTGCTCCAGGGCGACATGGGCTACTCGTATCTCCGCGGTACGGAGGCGAGCGAGATCGTGCTCGCCCGGGTGCCCGCGACCGTCGAGCTCGCGGTGGCGGCGACGCTCGTCGCCGTCGTCATCTCCATCCCGCTCGGCGTCGTCAGCGCGACGCGGCGCCACCAGCCGGCCGACTACTTCGCGACGCTGTTCTCGCTGGTCGGCATCTCGACGCCGAACTTCTGGCTCGGGATCATGCTAATCTTGGTCTTATCCGTGCAGTTCGGCATCTTCCCGACCAGCCGGCGACCGATCGGCTTCCTCCAGACGTTCTCGTTCCTGGTGACGCTGGAGGGCGGGGTCGCCGCGCCGATGAACGTCGGCGAGTTCCTCGACGCGATGGGGAGCTGGCTCTGGCACATCACGTTGCCCGCCATCACGCTCGGCACGTACTTCACGGCGCTCATCACGCGGCTGACCCGCAGCGGGATGATCGAGGAGCTCGGCCAGCCCTACATCCGGGCGTCGCGCGCGAAGGGGCTCCCGGAGACGCTGGTCCAGTTCAAGCACGCGCTCCGGAACACCCTCATCCCGGTCATCACCGTGCTCGGCCTGCAGCTCGGCACGCTCATCGGCGGCGCCGTGATTACCGAGGCGGTGTTCTCCTGGCCGGGGCTCGGGACGCTCGTCATCAACTCGATCAACGTCCGCGACTGGCCGCTGATCCAGGGCAGTCTCATCGTCATCGGCACCGGGTTCGTCGTCATCAACATCGCCGTCGACGCGCTGTACGGCTACCTCAACCCGCAGGTGGTGTACGAATGAGCGATGGGCGAGCGCAGTTGTCGGGCCGTCCCCGTTCGATCTCTCTCGAGGTGTCTGCATGATCTCCCCACGAACGCTCCGCAATCTCCGCAGCGAACTGTCGGATAGCCTGCTGGCCAAGGTCGGCATCGTCCTGGTCCTGTTGATCCTCGTGATGGCGATCTTCGCGCCGTTGCTGGCGCCGCACAGTCCGACCGACCAGGACCTCGACCGGGCCCAGCTCCCGCCGCTCGGCTTCAGCGCGACGGAGAACCAGACGACCCAGGAAACGGTCGACGGCGAGGTGAAGATCGTCGAGAAGGAGGTGACGGTCAACGCGACCGCCTCCCACCCACTCGGGACCGACTCGCTCGGCCGTGACGTGCTCTCCCGAACGATGTTCGGCGCGCGCACGTCGCTGCTCGTCGGGCTGCTCGGGACGGGGATGGCCGTCGTCATCGGCGTCGCCGTCGGCGTCACCGCCGGCTACTACGGCGGCCGCGTCGACGACGCGCTGATGCGCATGGCGGACGTCATGCTGGCGTTCCCCTCGCTCGTGCTCGCGATCGCGCTGATCGGCCTCTGGGGACAGGCCTCCTTTGAGATACCTGACCCCTTCGTCGTCCTCGGGATCGCCCCGGAGAGCATGCCCGACGACGTCGTCTTGCCGGGAACGGTGATCGTCGTCGTCGCGCTGGTGAACTGGGTGTGGTTCGCCCGGGTCGCCCGGGGCGAGGCCCTCTCCGTCCGCGGCGAGGAGTACGTGAAGGCGTCCCGCTCGATGGGCGCGAGCGACCGCCACATCATCCTCCGGCACATCCTGCCGAACAGCGCGACGCCGATCCTCGTGCTGGCGACGATCCAGATCGCGGCGGTCATCCTGCTGGAGTCGGCGCTATCGTTCCTCGGCTTCTCCGGGGCCCAGCTCTCGTGGGGCTTCGACATCGCCCAGGGGCGGCAGTACCTCTCCTCGTCGTGGTGGATCGCGACGATGCCGGGGCTGGCCATCGTTACGGCCGTCGTCGGCATCAACCTGATCGGCGACTGGCTGCGTGACGCACTCGACCCCGGTATCGGTGGGGAGGGGGGTGCCTGATGGCGGACCTGCTCCGCGTCGAGAACCTCTCGACGCGCTTCTTCACGGAGGAGGGCCAGGTCAACGCCGTCGAGGACGTCTCCTTCACCGTCGGCGAGGGCGACGTCTTCGGCGTGGTCGGCGAGTCCGGCAGCGGCAAGTCCGTCACCGGGCTCTCGCTCATCGACCTCGTCGAGTCGCCCGGCCGCGTGACTGAGGGGCAGATCTGGTACCGCAATGCCGACCTCGCGGACGGCTACCGCGACGAGAACCCCGAACTCGTCGACGGCGACTTCGTCGACGTGCGCCGCCTGCCCGAAAGCGAGCGGCAGGGCCTCCGCGGCTCCTCGTTCAGCATGATCTTCCAGGATCCGATGAGCAGCTTCAACCCCTCGATCACCGTCGGCGAGCAGATCGCCGAGGCGGCCGAGGTGCAGCGCCGCGCGAGCAACCGGCCGCGGTCGACGCGCGCCCGGACGGACGACTACAGTCTCGGGAACTACCTGCTCGACAGCGTCGTGCCCGGCCGCAGCTACGTCGACCCCGAGAGCTACGAGCGCGCGATCGAGTTGCTCGAACGCGTCGGCATCCCCGACCCCGTCGAGCGCGCGGACGAGTACCCGAACCAGTTCTCCGGCGGGATGCTCCAGCGCGCGATGATCGCGCAGGCGCTGGCGGCCGACCCGGACGTGCTCGTCGCCGACGAGCCGACCACCTCGCTGGACGTCACCATCCAGGCACAGATCCTCGACCTGCTGAAGGAGCTGCAGGACGACCTCGGGATGAGCATCGTCCTGATCACGCACAACCTCGGCGTCATCGCCCGGATGGCCGACGAGGTCGGCGTGATGTACGCCGGCGAGATCGTCGAGCGCGGCACGCTTGGGGACGTGTTCGACCGGCCCGTCCACCCCTACACGCAGGGGCTCATCGGATCGATCCCGGACCTCGAGGAGCCGGGCGAGCGCCTCGAACCGATCGCCGGCAACGTCCCCGACCTCATCGACGCCAACATGCCCGACCGCTGCTACTTCGCCGACCGGTGTCCGAAGGCGATGACCGACTGTCTCGAACACCCCGCCGAGTTCACGGTGAGTGACACCCACGGCGCGCGGTGCGTCCTCGCGGAGCGCGAGTACGCCGAGGCGGACGCGCTCCCCGACGGCTACTTCGAGGGGGGCGACGGGTCGGTCGCGTCGGGAGGCGCTGACGCTGACGCCGCCGGGGAGGTGACGAGCGATGACTGACGACGCCCTGGTGCAGGTGCGGGACCTCGAGAAGCACTACTACGAGGACGACACCGTCCTCGACAAGCTGCTCCGGAAGGAGCCGACGGCGGTCCGCGCCGTCGACGGCGTCTCCTTCGACGTCCACGAGGGCGAGACGCTGGGCATCGTCGGCGAGTCCGGCTGCGGGAAGTCGACGACGGCGGAGACGCTGATGCGACTCCGCGAGCCGACTGCCGGCAGCGTCGTCTTCGACGGCGAGGAGGTGTTCGAGCTCTCCGGCGACGCGCTCCAGCGGTTCCGCCGCCGCGCGCAGGTGATGTTCCAGGATCCCTTCTCCAGCCTGGACCCGCGGATGACCGCCGGCGAGATCATCCGCGAGCCGCTGGAGATCCACGAGGTCGACACACCCGAGGCGCGTCGCGAGCGCGCGAAGTCGCTGCTGGAGGAAGTGGGGCTCTCCGCCGACCAGGTCGACCGGTATCCCCACGAGTTCTCCGGCGGTCAGCGCCAGCGGATCGGCTTCGCCCGGGCGCTCGCGCTGGAGCCTGAGTTCATCGTCCTCGACGAGCCCGTCTCCGCGCTCGACGTGAGCGTCCAGGCGCAGGTGCTGAACCTGCTCGCCGACATGCAGGAGCAGCGCGATCTCACCTACCTGTTCATCGCGCACGACCTGAGCGTCGTCCGGCACATCTGCGACCGGGTCGCTGTGATGTACCTCGGGGAGATCGTCGAGGTTGGTCCGGTCGCGGAGATCTTCGAGGACCCGCAACACCCCTACACGCAGGCGTTGCTGGAAAGCGTCCCGCGAGCCGACACGGCCGAGCGCGAGCGCGACGTGAAGACGCTCCGCGGCGACGTGCCCTCGCCGCGAGACCCGCCCTCGGGCTGTTCCTTCCGGACGCGCTGTCCGAAGGTGATCCCGCCCGCGGACCTCGACCTCCCACAGGCGGTCTACCGCGAGATCGCGGACGTTCGGACGCAGATCGAACGCGACGAGCTGGACCTCGGCTTCCTCTGGCAGCAGGCCGGCGACCCCGAGCGGGAGGATGCAGCGGCGTTCGCGCGGGCGATGCACGAGGAGTTCCTGCCCGCGGATCTCCCCGACCGCGACGAGGAGCTGCTGACGACGGCGTTCGAGACGCTCGCCGCCGGCGACCGCGAGGAGGCCGCGGACCTGCTCCGCGACCGCTACGAGTCGGTCTGTGAGACCGTAAACCCGCAGTTGCCCGACGGCAACCATCCTGCCGCCTGCCACCTGAAGCGGCAGCCGGCCGAGGTGGAGGCCGCCGTCGAGGAGTGGGAGCGCGAGTAGGGAGAGCACGGGGCCGTCCCACGGGGTCGCGACGCTCCCGCCGCAACGACTACACTTCCCGGCCGCATCTGTCAGGGTATGCAAGCGCGGGACCTCATGACGACCGACGTAAAGACGCTCTCGCCCGACGACGACGTGGCGCACGCGCTCAAACGGTTTGCGCGCGTCGAGTTCTCCGGGTTTCCCGTCGTCGACGACGACCGGTTCGTGCTCGGCGTCGTCACGGAGTCAGACCTCGTCGACCTCTTCGAACCGGAGGAGAAGGTGCTGTGGATCCCCGTCGGGCTGCCGCCGTTCGTCGACACGCTTACCTATCAGATCGACGTACCGTGGGAGAACATCGACGTTGGCGTCGACTTCGTGCGCAACTCGGGCAAGCCCGTCTCGGAGATCATGTCGACCGATCTCATTACCGTCGAACCGGACGACGACGTCGAGGTCGTGCTGGAACACCTCTCCGGGGAGCCGAACATCAATCGCGTGCCGGTCGTCGACGACGACGGGCGCCTCGTCGGCCTGATCGCCCGCCAGGACGTGATCCGGGCGTTCCACGAGAAACGGCTGGAGTGAGCGGGGCCGCGGGGTCGTTCCGGCTTTCGAAACCGTAAGGGGCCACCGCGTCGCAGTGTCGCTGTGAGCCGCTATCGAAACCTCGCACTGTTCCTCGTGCTGGCCGCCGTCTGGGGGTCGGCGTTCATGGCGATCAAGGCCGGGCTGGCCTACTTCCCGCCGGTGCTGTTCGCCGCTCTCCGCTACGACATCGCCGGCGTGTTCATGCTCGGCTACGCCGCGTACGTCCTCGACGACCCGATCCCCCGGACCCGCGGCGAGTGGAGCCTCGTCGCCATCGGATCCGTCCTGATAATCGCTGCCTATCACGCCCTCCTCTTTATCGGCGAGACCGACCCGGCCGTGACGAGCGCCGTCGCCGCCGTCTTCGTGAGCTTCTCGCCGGTCCTCACCTCGGCGTTCGCCCGGGCGTTCCTCCCGACGGAGCGCCTCACGCTCGTCGGCATCGCCGGGCTGCTGCTCGGGCTCGTCGGCGTGACAGTCCTGGCGCAGCCGGACCCGAACAACCTCCTCGCCGGCGGGACCGGCGCGAAGCTCCTCGTCCTCCTCGCGGCGGCGGCGTTCGCGCTCGGGTCGGTCCTGACCCGCGTCGTCGACGAGGAGATGCCGATCGAGTCGATGGAGGCCTGGTCGATGCTCGGCGGCGCGCTGCTCATGCACGTGCTCGCCGTCGGGCTCGGCGAGTCCGTTGGCGACGTCGTCTGGACGACGGAAGCCGTTCTGGCGCTGGCGTACCTCGCGCTCGCGGCCAGCGCCCTCGGCTTCCTCATCTACTTCACCCTGCTCGACCGGCTCGGCCCGGTCGAGATCAACCTCGTCTCCTACGTCGCGCCGGTCTTCGCGGCGCTTTCCGGCTGGCTGTTCCTCGGGGAGGGCATCGGCGTCCCGACGGTCGCCGGCTTCCTGTGCATCTTCACGGGGTTCGTCCTCCTCAAGCGCGAGGCGATCCGCGAGGAGCTGCGACGGTATCGCGCCCGGAACTGACGCGTCCCTCCGGCACCACGCGAACCGTTCCCACGGCCGAGGTATCTTTTATAAAGTCGCCCGCGACAGGGGGAGTATGTTCCCCGAGACGATCGAGACGGAGCGACTCCGGTTGCGCCCACGTTGGCCCGAAACGGTCGACGTCCACGAGTGCTACGAGATCTGCTCGGCCGACCCCGGGATCGACGAGGTGACCGAATACGTCACCTGGAGCCCGCACGAGACCGTCAAGGAGACGCAGGAGTTTCTCGAGCGCGGGAAGTCGAAGTGGGAGGACGCGGAGGCGGCCGGCTACGTGATCCGCCCGAAACCCGGCGAGGACGGCGCCGGCGAGATCGCGGGCTGCACCGGTATCGGCATCGACTGGGACAGACGGACTGCGGTCCTCGGTCTCTGGCTCCGGAAGCGGTTCTGGGGCCGCGGCTACTCGGGCGAGCGCGCCGCCGCGCTGTGTGAGATCGCCTTCGACCGTCTCGACCTGGAGCTCGTCGCCGTCTCGCACCACCCCGACAACGAGCAGTCGGCGCGGGCCATCGAGAAGTACGTCGACCGGTTCGGCGGTCGGCGCGAGGGCGTCCTCCGGAACCACCTGGAGTACCAGGACGGCAGCGTCCACGACGAGGTGCGGTACACCATCAGTCAGCGGGAGTGGCGCGAGGCGACAGACGGCGGGACGGACGTCCTGGACTAACGGCAACACCGTCCGATACTTTCTTTGAGTTCGGCCGACGTGCCCTTGGGTATCTATGCCAGCCCTCCGTGATCGGATCGCCCCTGGAGTCGTCGCCGGAATCGTCGCGTACGCGCTCGGCTACCTCGTCACGTACGTGAGCCAGGGCGACGCCGTCGAGGAACAGCTCCGCGGCTTCAACTTCCTCGCCGACCTCTTTGGCGGCGAGCCCGTCCCGATCTGGCAGGGCGTCGGCTGGCTCTTTTATAATGCGCACCTCGTCAGGACGCGGATCCCGGGGCTCGGCGGGCCGCGCTCGGAGAACTTCATCGCCGCCGGCGACGACGGGACGTTGACGCTTCTCTACTTCGTGCCCGTGCTCGCGCTGTTCGCGGCGGGCTTCGCCGTCGCCCGGCTCGCCGGAAGTGCCGACGACGCCACCGACCCGACGACGGGCGCCGTCGACGGCGCGGCCGTGGTCCTCGGCTACCTGCCGCTGGCCGTGGTCGGGCTCCTCGTCTTCTCGTACGCCGTCGGCGACGGCGCCATCGAACCCGACCCGATCACCGGCGTCGCCCTCGCCGGGATCCTCTACCCGGTCGTCTGTGGCGGCCTGGGCGGCGCAGTCGCCGCGGTCGCCGCGGACCTCGGCGGTGAGTAGCGACGTCGGAAGCTAGAGCTCGCGCGCGACGAGTTCGCCCCAGTGCTCGAAGCCGTACCGGTCGTAGAACGCCTTCGCGCGCGCGTTCTCGGGGTCGACGTCGAGGACGATCCGGTCGAGCGGCAGGTCCTGGTCCGCGGCGACCTCGAGCGCGGCGTCCATCAGGTCGTCGCCGACGCCCTCGCCGCGGTAGTCGGGGTCGACGTAGATCTCGTTGAGGACGGCCGAGTCCCAGATGAACCCCATCGACTCCGGGAGGACGAACACGTAGCCGACGACCTCGTCGTCGTTCTCGTCACCCTCGGCCTCGCCGGTCTCGTCGACGGCGACGGTGATACAGCGCGGGTCCTCGTCGGTACAGCGGTCGACCCAGTCGAACCACTCCGCGCGGTACGACTCGGTGAGCTTGCCCTCGTACTTCTCGGCCTTCTCCTCGCCGCCGGTGCCGGTGCCGAGACCGAGCTCGAAGGCCCGCTTGCAGGCCCAGAGCCCGTCGGCGTCGTCGGGATCGTACGCTCTGATCTCCATACGTCGCGTTGGCTGGTAGGGGCCCTGAGCGTTGCGACTCCGGGCAGTCGCCGTTGGATCGGGCACCGCCGAGGCGGTCGCTCAGCGATATCGACAGTTGCCGAACCCGGGTTTCGATACCCTTTTGCCCGTCTCGGGCGGACGCTCTTAGCGAATGAACGACAGCGCACGGGAAGAGCTGGCCCGGCGGATCGCGGGCGAGATCACCTTGAGCGACGACCCGGGGGCTACGCTCCGGAAGTGGCGGACGGACTTCGACGTCTCGCAGACGGAGCTGGCCGAGCAGCTCGGCGTCTCCTCGTCGGTCGTGTCCGACTACGAGAGTGGGCGCCGGGAGAGCCCGGGGATCGGCGTCGTCCAGCGGACGGTCGCGGCGCTGCTGGACATCGACGAGGCCCGCGGCGGCGACCGCCTCCGGCAGTACGCCCGCGTGCTCTCGGCCGGCTTCGAGAGCGACATCGTCCACGACCTTCGGGAGTACCCGACGCCGGTCTCTCTGGAGGAGTTCTACGACGCGATGGACGCCACGGAGATCCACCGCGGCGACCGCGACCGCATCTACGGCCACACGGTGATCAACTCCATCCAGGCGATCACCCGGCTCTCCAGCGAGGAGTTCTACCGGCTTTACGGCCAGTCGACCAACCGCGCGCTCGTGTTCACGGACGTGACGCGCGGTGAGTCGCCGCTCGTCGCCCTTCGCGTCGTCACGCCGACGCCGAACGCCGTGGTCCTCCACGGCATCGAGGAGGAGGATCTCTGGGACCACGCCGCCGAGCTCGCCCGCGTCGACGGCTTCTCGCTCGCAACGTCGACGCGCGATATCAACGACTGCCTCGACACGCTGCGCGACTTGTAAGGGTTGTATCGGCTGTTGTCGTTCTCGGTGTTTGCGGTGCCGTCTTTTCGCCTCTCTCCTCATCGAGCGTTCGCTTTTAAATAACGCGGGCCGTCGTCGCCGACGATGCCGCTCGTACCACCCTGGAAGCCCCAGCCGCCGTGCGGTCGTGCTTATAAAGAGAGTCGGGGCGTCCTCGCGGGTGACCTCGAACCGACATCCGGTGCCTCCGACCGCTCTACGCTCCGAAAGACGCATGAATGGCCGGACGACGACCGGCCCGTATCTTTTACATCCCGCTCTCGAGAACGTTCGCACATGAACGAAAAACGACTGGTCGTCGCCATCTTCGGGATCCTCGTCGCCATCGTGCTCGGCGCGATGGCGTATCAGTTCATCGCGCCGCTCACGGTCTCCATCTTCCTCTACTACTCGACTCGCCGATACTACAAGTGGCTCCGGAAGCTCCGGCTCCCGGCGCGGGTGCGCGCCTCGATCGTCCTGGGATCGCTCGCCATCCCGCTTTTGATCCTCGTGAGCTACGCCGTCGTCCTGCTGGCCATCGAATCCCGGCGGTTCATCGCCCAGTACTCGCTCATCGACGTAGCCGCCGAGAACCTCGAGTGGTTCGGCGGGATCGACGACGTCCCCTCGTTCACGATCCAGGGGTTCTACCAGGCCTACAGGGCCGGCGAGCTGGCGCCGTTCATCGAGTTCGCCAGCGAACACGCGACCTTCCTGACGACCCTGTTCTCGAGCTTCTTCCTCAACATGTTCATCGTCGTCATCGTCACCTACTACCTGCTCATCGACGGGGGACGCATCCGCGAGTGGCTCCTCCGCTTCGACGACGAGGCGATCATCCGCGAGTACCTGGAGGCGGTCGATTCCGAGCTGGAGGCGGTGCTCTTCGGCAACCTGCTGAACGTCATCGCCATCTCGCTGCTCGCGATCGGCACGTTCCGGGGCTACAACGCCTTCGCCCCGGCCGCGGCCCAGGTGCCGTACCCGGCGCTCATGGGGACGCTCACGGGGATCGCGAGCCTGATCCCGGTCGTGGGGATGAAGATCGTCTACGTCCCGCTGACCCTCATCGCCGCGGTGCCGGTGATCCTCGCCGGCCAGACGTCCATGCTCGTATACGTCCTCGGGTTCCTCATCGTCGCCGTCGTGGTCGTCGACACGGTTCCGGACCTCCTGCTCCGCCCGCTGCTCAGTGGGGAGAACACCCACGTCGGCCTGTTGATGCTGGCGTACACGCTCGGGCCCGTCGTCTTAGGCTTCTACGGGATCTTCTTCGCCCCTATCGTGCTCGTCGTCGGGCTCACCTTCGCGGACACGGCCCTGCCGCGGCTCCTCGGCGCCGAGGAAGCGGAGGGGCTTCATCAGGACCAGATGCGACTCGGGGACTTTTAAACGGCTCTCGGTGCCAGCCCACCGGGAGCGGCCTCAGTCGCGCTTCTCGGCGATCCGGTCCGCCGCCTCGAAGCCGGCGACGACGCCGCCGTTGAGCGAGCGCTCGGGGTACTGCGCGCGGCTCGCCATCCCGGCGTAGTAGACGCCCTCGGCGACGTCGGCCGCGAGGTCGTAGGGGATCACCATGTCGAGGTAGCCGCGCTCGTAGACGGGCGCAGCGCGGGGGTTCCGGGCGACCCGGAAGTCCTCGACGTGCTCCTCGGGCGAGAAGTCCGGGAACAGGTCGGCGATGCCGTCGAGCCAGCTCGTCTCGAGTTCGTCGTCGTCGGCCTGCCAGATCCACTCCTCGGGCGACTGGACGTAGCTGGCGACGTACAGCAGGTGGTCGCCGCCGTAGCGCTCCGGCGGGACGAAGTTCGTGTGCTCGATGAGCGCGCCGAAGGGGGCCTCGTCCGCGACGTTGAGCCAGTAGGTGTCCGTCAGCGGCTCGGTCATCGTGACGACCGCACAGACTGCGCCCTGGAAGTCGACGTCGCAGGTGTAGCCCGTCAGGTCCTCCAGCACGTTCGGCATCGCCGCGACGACGACGCCGTCGGCGTCGTGGGTCTCGCGCCCCTCGTCGGTCTCGACGGTGACGGACTCGACTGGGCCGCGGGAGGGTGGCTGGCTTTCGTGAGACGCCAGATCCTCACCGTGGGCAGCCACGTCGTCGTCGACGGCGACGTCGCCGTCGACCGCAACGGTCGGCTCCGGCTCCGCGAACCCGACGTTCTCCACGCGCGCGCCGGTCGTGATGTTCTCGCGGCCGACGGCCTCGACGAGCGCGTCCAGCAGGACGCCGAAGGAGCCGTCGAAGTAGCCGAGGACCTCCCCGCGGAGGAGGTCGCGCTCGCCGCGGAACTTGATGCGGCCGAGCAGCCACGCCGCGGAGACGTCCTCCACGCGGTCGCCGAACTTCGCGTCGAGCAGGGGTTCGAAGAAGTTCTCGTAGACGCCGCGGGTCGTGTGCTCGACGAGGAAGTCCCGGATCGGCACGTCCTCGAAGTCGGTGAGGTCCTCGTAGGTGTCGAACGAGGGGATCCCGCCGCGCACGTCGACCTCCTGGGTCAACATCGTGAGCCGGAACTTGTCGTAGAAGCTCATGTGCGGGTACGCCGCGATCTCCCAGGGCTTGTCGAGGGGGTGGACGACGCCGTCGACGTAGTAGGCGTTCTCGCCGATGCGCCACTCGACGCGGTCACCGACGCCGAGCTCCTCGGCGAGTTCGACGATGGTCTCCTCGGACTTCGAGAGGTGGTGGTAGAACTTCTCGAGCCGGTCGCCGCTCGTCTCGTACAGCGCCGCGAGCCCGCCGACGTCGTCGGTCGCCTCGAACACCTGCACGTCGTGACCGTGCTGCTGGAGGCGGTAGGCGGTCGCGAGTCCGGCGATGCCGCCGCCGACGACTGCGTACATGTCTCGACAGTGGGTAACTCCCCCTAAGTGCGTTGTGGAGTCGGCGGCGGTCGCGACGAGCGACCGGCCCTGCTCCCGGGCACCCGTGCCGCTTTCCCGTCCGTTTTGTGCGTCGCCAGCGACCCTCCCGTATGACCGTCCTCTGTACCGGCTACGAGCCGTTCGGCGACCACGACGAGAACCCCTCCGCGATGGTCGCGGAGCGCCTCGACGGCCGGACCGTCGCCGGCCACGACGTCGTCGGCCGCGTGCTCCCTGTCGAGTTCGACGCGCTCCGCGAGGAGCTCGCGAGCCTCGTCGACGAACACGATCCCGACGCAGTCGTCGGAATGGGTCTCGCCGGCGGCCGCGCGAGCGTCGCCGTCGAGCGCGTCGGGATCAACGTCGCCGACGCCGTCACCGTTCCCGACAACGCCGAGGCCGACCCCGAGAACGAGCGCGTCGACGCCGCGGGCCCCGACGCGTACCTCGCGACCCTGCCCGTTGTCGAGGCCGTCCAGACCTTGCTCGACGCCGGGATCCCGGCGCGCGTCTCGAACACCGCGGGCACGCACTGCTGTAACGACCACCTCTACACGACCCACCGGCTGCTGGCGGAGCGCGGCGACCTGGTGCGTGACGCCGACAGCGACGACGCGGCCGACGGCGTCCCCGCGGGCTTCGTCCACCTCCCGCTGACGCCGGCGATGGCCGCGGGCGACGCCGTCGAGGACAACGCCCACCGTGGCGGCGGCGTCAGTCCGAGCATGGCCGTCGCTCTGCAGGTCGATGCCGTCGAGCAGGTCGTCGAAACGACGCTCGAACACGAGGAGTAGGTCGCCAGTGGTCGCGTTGCCCGCGGCGCTACTCCCCGTCGCCCTCTTCGCCGCCCTACTCGCCGCCGTCGGTCAGCGGCTGGCTGGCGCCGTCGTCCGCGAGGACGTTCCGGCCGTCGGCCGTGATCCGATAGATGACCTCGCCGCTGACGTCCTCTACGAGCCCTTCCTCCCGAAGTGTCTCGACCCGTCGCTCGACGTTCCCGACGTAGAGACCCGTGTTGCTCGCGATGAGGGCGGGATAGTCGGGACCGTCCGCTGCCAGGTACGTCAGTAACCGCTCGTCGGTGCTGTTGAGGTCGTCTATGCCACTTCGGGCCATGCCTTGTCAAACGTTACCAAGCAACTAATATCTATCGTCTGTTTTGGATTGGAATCTACCCAATCACGGCTACTGGTCCGGGAAAAGCGGGGATTCCGGCCGTCGCTCGGGTGGTGCCGGGTCCCTAGTTCACGATGGGCTCGAGGTATGGCGGGAGGCGCTTCCGGAGGGCCGCGTAGACGACGGCGACGACGAGCGCGCCGGCGACGAGGGTCGGCACGGGGTCGGCGTACCACCGCAGGCCGGGAATCGCGAGGAGGACGGCCATCCCGACGTCCTCCGGGGACCCGTCGTACCGGATCCAGCGTTTCGGGCGAAGCCAGCGCTGCCCTCGGTGGAAGTAGACCCCGCGTTTAGACCGCACTTCCCACGGCTTCAGCGCGTAGCCGCCGCCGAACACGTCGACGATGGAGTGGATCGCCGCCGCGAGGAAGAACAGCGCCGCGCCGACCGTCGCCGGGGCGGGCGCGAGGACCGCCGCGACGACGGCGGGGACCGTCGGGATCCAGTACAGCAGCGGGAAGTGGAGCGTCTTCCGGTGCTCGCCAGCGAGGAGGTCCAGGTCCGGCAGGATGCCGCCGCAGATCGCCGCGACCGCCGCGACGACGGCGAGTTCCGGGGCGAAGACCAGCACCGGGATCGCCAGCACCGGCCCGGCTACGATGTGAGTTGGCGACATCATCGCGCGTAGTCACCGGATCTTACGACCCGAGCGGCTTCAGTCCTCCGTCAGCGGACTGCAGGGTCGCGGACCTTCAGTCGTCGGCCCGGGCCGGGGCGGTCAGTCGTCGGCACGGGCCGGGACGGTCAGTCGTCGGCACGGGCCGGGACGGTCAGTCGTCGGCATGGGCCGCGTCGGTACGGTCGCCACCGGGATCCGAGATGAGGGGGGTCCCGTCCGCACGCGGGCCGAGCTCCGGCCCGAACGGCGGGTCGTCGGGGTCGATGCGGCGTCGCTGTCGGTAGTCCGTGGACCGCTCGACGGGCGTCCGGCCGATGGCGGTGATCATGTCGACGTAGTCGGCGAAGCTGCGGTACTCGCCGTACTCGCCGCCGGCGCGTTTCGTGATCTCCTCCGAGAGGATGGTGCCCATGAAGTCGTCGGCGCCGCAGTTGAGCAGCTTGAGCCCCTGCGCGTCGCCCTCCTTGACCCACGAGGCCTGGATGTGGTCGATATTGTCTAAGAAGAGCCGGGAGACGGCGATCATTAGCTCGTCTTCCGCGTCGCTGGCGCCGTCCTCGACGACGCCGTGCCTGTAGAGAGGCGTGTTCTCGTGGATGAACGAGAGCGGGACGAACTCCGTGATGCCGCCGGTCCGGTCCTGGAGGTCGCGGACGACCTGCAGGTGCTGCACGCGGTGGGCCGCGTTCTCGACGTGGCCGTACATGATCGTCGCGGTCGTGTCGAGCCCGGCCGCCATCGCGCCCTCCATCGCGGCAACCCAGTCGTCCGTCCGGATCTTCCCCGGGCAGATGACGTCGCGGACCTCGTCGACGAGGATCTCCGCGGCGGTGCCGGGCGCGCTGTCGAGGCCGGCGTCCGCGAGTTCGCGGTAGACCGACTCGTAGTCCCAGTCCGTGCCGCGGCGGGCGTGGTACGCCTCCTCCGGGGTCATCGAGTGGAGGTGGACGTCGCCGACGCTCATCGCCGCCATCTGCTCGACGTAGGTGCCGGGGTCCGTGGCGTACACCTCCGGCGGTTTGTAGTTCACCTCGCTTTCCGGGTCGTCGTGGGCGGCGAGGATCTCGTGGTGCTCCTCGTTGAGCGCGAACGCGGGGTGGAGCCCGGAGACGGAGCACACCTCGTAGATCCCCCTGTCGAGCGCGTCCTCGACGACCTCGCGGGACTCGGCCGGCGTCTTCGTGAAGCCCGGATGCTCCACGTCGCTATCGGCCTCGAACGCGTGCGCGGTGTCCTTGAAGTTGCAGAACAGACAGCCCGTGTTGCACGCGGTCGTGACGTTGTTGTTGAGGTTCGCGACGAACGTCACCTCGTCGCCGACCTCCTCGGCCCGGCGCCGGTCGGCGATCTCGAGGACCTGCTCCTTCCGGACGGAGTCGATCCCCTCGACGTCCGTGCCGGTCGTGATCAGCTCGATGCCGTCCGCGACCGTGAGCCGTTTCCCGTCGCGCGCGTTCGCCAGTGCGTTCTCGAACGACTGGTCGGTCTCGGGGACCTGTTCGAAGTCGAACTCGTCCGGCAGGTCGCGCGCGGAACTCATCCCCTGATGGTGCACCCTCCAGCACCAAAAACGGGCTGGTAGCGTCAGTCCGAGGGCCTCGTGGGGGCAGGAACGCCGCCGGCCGAGGTCGTCGCGGGTAGGCCTGGACGCCGTCATCCGGATTTTTAAGCGCGTGCGACGCCGAGGACGGGTATGTACCTCTCGCCGCCAGTCCGCCGTATTCGCGAGGACCCGACCCCCGACGAGGACATCGGGCTCGTCGTCGAGCTCGACGAGCGCTCGCCGGAATCGCTCAAGGAGCGCGTCGACGAGCTCGGCGGCCAGATCGAGCGCGAGCTCGGCTTCGACGCCTGGCACGTCGCCATCCCGGAGACGTCCCTCGACGAGCTGTGTGAGACCGACGGCCTCGCGAAGATCGAGACCGACGCGACGATCACGCTCGACCCCGACGCGCCGGAGCCGACCGTGACCGACGAACCGAACCCGACTATCGAGGAGCTGCGCGAACAGCGTCGCGAGGAGTAGCAGGTCAGAAACGGCGTTTCTATCGGCAGATGGACGAACGATGAGGCAGCGGATTACTACCGGACCGAGCGCTGTCGCTCGGAAGTAGAGTATCGGAGAGAATGTGCACCGGCCGAGATTTGAACTCGGGTTGCGACCATGGCAAGGTCGCGTGATACCACTACACTACCGGTGCGCCTTCCATTTCATTCTGGGAGAGTCGAACACTTAAACCTGTCACATCCGACCGACGGCGACAGGGAATCGCATGCGTGGGACGTGTTCGTCTGTCCTATTATATTTCCCTCAGCCGCTTACATCTAGATCAGATCCCTCCTGCGGGAAATCGGAGCAACAGGTGCAGGCCCTGCTATGCTGGACAGCACCGCAAACGCCCAGAAACCCTCGGCCGCTTTTACTTATAAACTGGAAGCACAGGTGCAGACGTCGCTACACTTGACAGCACAGCAAACGCCCAGAAAGCCCTCGGCCGCTCGCGGTCGCTCCGCGACATATCCGCGGCTCTCCGCACTGCCCGCCGCGGATAGGGGTCGTCGGAGCGACTCCCCTCCGGCGCGACCGGCCGTCGCCCTTTCAGTCCGCCAGGACAGCAACCGCGACAGCAACAGCACCGCGACAACGACAGCACCGCACGGCTACCGCAAGCCTCGCACCTCCCCAGCCTCGGCCGGCGCCGGTACCGCACCGCCTCGGCGCCGGCCTCCCTCGCACGCGTTGCTCGCGCGCGCCAACCGCCCCGCACCGCAGGCCGGACAGCCGTGGAATGATGCCAGCCACAGAACCGCCGTGAGCGACGCCCCGGCGACCACTCGGTGGGTGGGACTGAAAGGGGCAGCCGCTGAGCGGGACGCCCTGCGAAGCTAGCACCACAACCCGGCGAGCGAACGTAGTGAGCGAGCCGGGTGAGGAGCGCAGCGAGCAGCGCGAGCGCTCAGCGGCTGGGGCTTTCTGGGTGTGCCGAGTGGTGTCGCCGGCGACGCTGACCGAATTCATTTAAAAGCAAATTTATTCAGCGGCTGGGGTTTTTTCCCGCATTCTTAGCGGTGTCGCTGGCGACTACCTCCCTCGTTTATAAATAGCGCTCCTTGTCAACTGAAAGCCTCCAGCCCCGGAAAGCAAATCTCCCAACGAACCCCTGTTTAGCACCCGTCACAGTCGCACCCGACGTCGTGCGTGTGGGTGTGGCCGTCGTGCGAGTGGTTCATCCCGCCCTGCCCACCGCACCGACATTCTCCGTCAGCCCGGCAAACCGGCACGTCGGTTCCGGATTCGCTGACTCGGGGAACGATCACGTAGCCGTCGTCGCGCTCGACCACCGTAACGTCGACGACGAAGTCGACGGTTGTGCCGCCCTCGACCCGGAACTCGTCTTTGACCTTCAGTCGCCCGCTCGGGAGCTCGACGTCGACCTGTGTCCCGTTCTCCAGGGTTGCGTCGACGGCGCTCACGTGGACGAAGGCCTTCTCGTACGTCCCGTTCTCGATGGAGAGGTTCGCGAGCAGCGTTGCGTTCGGCCCCCGCAATTCGGTGAGGTCGACCGTCCGGTTGTCCACGTCGGTGACGACCCAGCGGTCCCGGTGGCGATGGTCGTGATCGCCGTGGCCGCCCGGGCCGCCGCCCCCGCGGCCGCTCCAGTTCCCGTCGGCTCGCTTGAGCCCGACCTTCGTGATCGTGACGTTCAGGTGCCGGAAGTCGTCGATGGCGTTCTCCTCGTCGGAGAGGTACAGCGAGACGGTCCCGGTGTCGGCGCCGTCGTCCGCGAACGGCGCGGCACCGGCGCAGCCGGCGAGCGCGACCAGCAGGAGGACGGTGAGCGTCGGGGCTCGTCGGGGCATGTCCGAGCCAACCGAGGCAATTCAAAAATGGATGGTGGCCGGGTGAGGCGGAGCGACCGAGACGCGTCGCTGAGCGATGTGAGTTCGGAGAGAATGTGCACCGGCCGAGATTTGAACTCGGGTTGCGACCATGGCAAGGTCGCGTGATACCACTACACTACCGGTGCGCTCTCGTTGCATTACTTCGTAACCGCCGATTCAGATTTAAGTGTTCCGTTCTGCCCGGCAGCCGCCGTCGGGGTCCGCCGGCGAATGGGTTTTCCAGCCGTCGCCGACCGGCTATTCTATAGTACATACCGTGCGCCCACGCGCGGGCGATGGGAGGGAGAGATTCTGTCGACAGTCGGACGACTCAGCCAGCACTGAACGATCGCCCTCGTCGGCGCCGACAGCGTCGACCCCGAGCGGGCGGATCGAGCGTGGCGCGTGGGACCGGTCCACGAACGCCGGAAATGGCCACGAGGGCCCGTGTGAACGCTCCACAGGGCAAAACACCGACCGCTATCCTTTTACGCGATGGTGCGGAATTACCTGATAGTCTAGCGACGAGGCGACCCATGGACGGCTTCACACTATGTGTCCCGTCCTCGCTCGTCCGAGAAGCCGAGGACAAACGCGAGGCAACTCGCAAGCTCGGCTACGTGGCCCGTGCGGCCGCGGTCTTTCGGGCGAGCCGGCTCGTCGTCTTCCCCGACAGGGAAGGCGAACGCCGATGGGGCGGCGAGTTCGTCCGGACCGTACTCAGGTACGCCGCGACGCCCCCGGACCTCCGGAAGGAGCTCTGGGGCGAACGCGACGAACTGGAGTACGCCGGCGTGCTTCCGCCGCTCCGCGTCTCGTGGCAGACCGGCTCGACCCCAACCGGGGACGAGTCGTCAACACAGGGACTCGTGACCGAGGTCGGACCTGAAGGCCGCGTCCGGGTCAATTCCCCGCTGGGGGAACACCCGATCTCCCTCCTCGTGCCCTCCGACGTGGAGGTCGAGGAAGGGGAGCGCGTTACCATCAGGATCTCTTCGAGAGAACCGGTCCGCGCCCGCATCACCGGGAAGCCGGAGGACGGTTTCCAGGTCGTGGGAGCGGACCTATCGGAAGCGCTCGCGCAAAGCGAGCTGGCTATCGCGACGTCGCGACACGGGGAGGATCTCTCCGTCTCGCGACTCGGCGAGCTCGCCACCGACGCAGACGAGCGCGACGGCGTGGCCGTCGCGTTCGGTGCGCCGGAACGAGGGCTTCCGGCGATGTTCGGGCTATCGCCCGACGCAATCCGGGCCGCCGACGGCGGCCCAGTCGAACCCGATCCGGGGTTCGACCTCTGGCTGAACACGATCCCGCGGCAGGGGAGCGAAGTGGTGCGAACGGAAGAAGCGATGTTCGCCTCGCTCAGCCCCCTCACACTCACGGAGTAAACACATGCCACAACCAAGCCGACCACGAAAAGGCTCGCTGGGCTACGGACCGCGCGTCCGCGCCGAAAGCGAAGTGCCTCGCATCCGCTCGTGGCCTGACGACGACGGCGCACCTGCGCTACAGGGTTTCGCTGGCTACAAAGCCGGCATGACCCACGTTGTCATGGTCAACGACGAGGCAGATTCGCCGCGCGAGGGGATGGAAGAGTCCGTCCCCGTCACGGTGGTGGAGACACCGCCGATGTACGCGGTCGCCCTGCGTGCCTACGAAGACACGCCGTACGGACAGAAGCCGGTCACCGAGGTCTGGACGCACGAGTTCCACGACGAACTCGACCGCGCCCTGGACCTGCCGGCGGAAAGCACGTTCGAACAGGACGCCGAGGAACTCCAGGACCTCCTGGACGACGGTAAGGTCGACGACGTTCGCGTCATCACCCACACCGTCCCCTCGGAGCTCCAGAACGTTCCGAAGAAAGAGCCCGACGTCATGGAGACGCGCGTTGGCGGCGGTTCCATCGAGGAACGCGCCGAGTTCGCGCTCGACCTCGTCGACGAAGGCGGCGCCCACGAGTTCGGCGACGTCTTCCGCGCCGGCGAGTACACCGACGTCTCGGGTATCACGAAAGGAAAGGGAACCCAGGGCCCCGTCAAGCGATGGGGCGTCCAGAAGCGAAAGGGCAAGCACGCCCGTCAGGGTTGGCGGCGCCGGATCGGTAACCTCGGCCCGTGGAACCCCTCGCGTGTGCGCTCGACCGTCCCGCAGCAGGGACAGACTGGGTACCACCAGCGCACCGAGCTCAACAAGCGCCTCATCGACTTCGGCGAAGGCGACGACGCCTCCGTCGACGGCGGCTTCGTCAACTACGGCGAAGTCGACGGGTCGTACGCGCTCATCAAGGGCTCGCTGCCCGGTCCGGACCAGCGCCTTCTGCGCTTCCGTCCGGCCGTCCGACCGAAAGACCAGCCGCGCCTCGACCCCGAGGTCCGGTACGTTTCGACCGAATCCAACCAGGGATAACTCATGAAGGCAACAGTACGTAACCTGGACGGCGAAGCGGACGGCAGCCTCGAGCTGCCCGACGTCTTCGACACCGCGTTCCGCCCGGATCTCATCCAGCGCGCTGTCACCGCCGCCCAGGCAAACCGGAAGCAGGCTTACGGCGCGGACGAGTTCGCCGGACTGCGCACCCCGGCCGAGTCGCCAGGCTCGGGCCGCGGCATGGCGCACATCCCGAGCGAGAACGGCCAGGCCCGCCGCGTGCCGAGCGTGGTCTCGGGTCGCCGTGCACACCCGCCGAAAGCCGAGAAGGATCGCACGAAGCAGCTGAACGACAAGGAGCGCCAGCTCGCCATCCGGTCGGCCATCGCGGCCACCACGGATGCCGAGGTCGTCGCGGACCGCGGTCACGAGTTCGACGACGACGCGGAGCTCCCCGTCGTGGTCTCGGACGACTTCGAGGACCTCGTGAAGACCCAGGAGGTCGTCGCGTTCCTCGAAGCCGCCGGGCTCCACGAGGACGTCGAGCGCGCCGACGAGGGGCGCTCCGTTCGCGCCGGTCAGGGCAAGGCCCGTGGCCGGAAGTACAGCCAGCCGAAGTCCGTCCTCTTCGTCACCAGCGAGGAGCCGTCCCGCGCCGCCCGCAACCTCGCGGGAGCCGACGTCGCGACGGCCGACGAGGTCAACGCGGAGGACCTCGCGCCCGGCGCGCAGCCCGGACGCCTCACCGTCTGGACGGAGAGCGCCGTCGAGGAGGTGGCCGACCGATGAGCGGTATCATCGAGCACCCCCTCGTCACGGAGAAGGCCATGAACGAGATGGACTTCAAGAACAAGCTCCAGTTCCTCGTCGACGTCGACGCGTCGAAGACGGAGGTTCGTGACGCCATCGAGGAGCGCTACGACGTCGAGATCGTCGACGTCAACACGCAGATCACGCCGGAAGCCAACAAGAAGGCGACCGTCACGCTCTCCGAGGCTGACGACGCGACTGAAATCGCCTCGCGGATCGGGGTGTTCTGATCATGGGACGAAGAATTCAGGGACAGCGGCGTGGACGCGGTGGCTCGACGTTCCGAGCCCCGTCCCACCGCTACAAGGCGGAACTGTCGCACAAGAAAGCGGAAGACGAAGACACGATCAGCGGCGAGGTCGTCGGCATCGAGCACGACCCCGCCCGCTCGGCGCCGCTCGCCGAGATCCAGTTCGAGGATGACGACCGTCGACTCGTGCTCGCCCCCGAGGGCGTCACGGTCGGCGAGACCATCCAGGTCGGCGTCTCCGCGGAGATCAAGCCCGGCAACACGCTCCCGCTGGCGGAGATCCCGGAGGGCGTGCCCGTGTGTAACGTCGAGTCCAACCGTGGGGACGGCGGCAAGTTCGCCCGTGCCTCCGGCGTCTCGGCGACGCTGCTCACGCACGACCGTGACGTCACGGTCGTGCAGCTGCCGAGCGGCGAAGTCAAACGACTGGACCCGCAGTGCCGCGCCACGATCGGCGTGGTCGCCGGTGGCGGCCGAACGGAGAAGCCGTTCGTCAAGGCCGGCAACAAGCATCACAAGATGAAGGCGCGCGGCACGAAGTACCCGCGCGTTCGCGGGGTCGCGATGAACGCGGTCGACCACCCCTTCGGTGGCGGTGGCCGCCAGCACCCCGGCAAGCCGAAATCGGTCTCGCGGGACGCCCCGCCGGGACGGAAGGTCGGTGACATCGCATCCAAGAGCACCGGACGAGGTGGCAACAAATGAGTTCTGAATACCGCATCGGCCGCGAGGGCAAGGAGTTCGCCTACCGCGGTCACTCGCTCGACGAGCTGCAGGAGATGGACCTCGACGAGGTCGCGGAACTGCTTCCCGCACGCCAGCGGCGAACTATCACCCGTGGACTGGGCCCGGAGCAGCAGAAGCTGCTCGAAACCGCCCGTGAACGGACGGAAGAGGGGACGGCCAACAACCCGATCCGGACGCACCTGCGCGACATGCCGGTGCTGCCGGAGTTCGTTGGTCTCACCTTCGCCGTCTACAACGGCCAGGGCTTCGAGCGCGTCGAGGTCGACCCGAAGATGATCGGGCACTACCTCGGCGAGTTCCAGCTCACGCGAACGTCCGTCGAACACGGACAGGCCGGCATCGGCGCGACCCGGTCCTCGAAGTTCGTGCCCCTCAAGTAACTCATGGGAATCAACTACAGCGTCGAGGCCGACCCGGAGACCACCGCGAAAGCGATGCTCCGAGAGCGGCCGATCAGCCTGAAGCACAGCAAGGCGATCGCCAAGCAGCTCAAAGGCAAGACGGTCACGGAGGCCGAGGAGTACCTCCAGGCCGTCATCGACGAGGAGCAGTCCGTCCCGTTCAAACAGCACAACACCGGTGTCGGCCACCGCGGCGACATCGACGGCTGGGACGCGGGACGCTACCCGGAGAACGCCTCCGAGGACTTCCTCAAGCTGCTGTCGAACGTCAAGAACAACGCGACCGAACAGGGCTTCGAGAGCGACGAGATGGTTATCAAGCACGTCGCGCCCCACAAGGTCGGCGAACGACAGGGCCGCAAGCCCCGCGCGTTCGGCCGTGCCTCCCCGTGGAACACCACGCTCTGTGACGTCGAGCTCATCATCGAAGAACCCGAGGCAGAACAATAATGGCAGACGAACATCAGTTCATCGAGAACGGGCTGCAGCGCGCCCAGATCGACGAGTTCTTCGCTGAAGAGCTCGGTCGCGCCGGCTACGGCGGGATGGATATCGCCAAGACGCCGATGGGCACCCAGATCGTGCTCAAGGCGGAGAAGCCCGGTATGGTCATCGGGAAAGGCGGGAAGAACATCCGGAAGATCACCACCACGCTCGAAGAGGAGTTCGACATGGACGATCCGCAGATCGACGTCCAGGAAGTCGACGAGCCGGACCTCAACGCCCGGATCGTCGCGGACCGCCTCGCCAACGCGCTCGAACGTGGCTGGTACTTCCGCAAGGCCGGTCACACCACGATCGACCGGATCATGGAGTCCGGCGCCCTCGGTGCCGAGATCGTCCTCTCCGGCAAGGTCACGGGTGCCCGCTCCCGCATCGAGAAGTTCAACCGCGGCTACATCAAGCACAACGGTGAGCCGGCCGAGGACGTCGTCGACCACGGTCAGGGCGTCGCCGTCATGAAGCTGGGCACCATCGGCGTGGACGTGAAGATCATCCCGCCGGGTGCGGAGCTCCCCGACGACTTCGAGATCCACGAGGACGTCGAAGCGCCGGAAGTCGAGCAGATGGAAGGAGAGGAGGGCGTCGAAGCGCTCCTCGAGGAAGAGCCGGAGGAGGTTCCGGACGTCGGCGAAGGCGAAGAGGTCGAGGTGCCCACCGAGGGCCCCGAAGACGTCATCGAGGAGGAGATCGACGAGGAGATCGTCGAGGAAGTCGTCGAGGAGACGGAGGAGACCGCCTCCGAGGCGACCGACACCGCGCCGGAGGACGTCACGGAGACGACGACCCCCGAGGGCGACGTCGAGACCGAAGAGGATCTCGAGGCCGAAATCGAGGAGGAGGCCGAGGAGATCGTCGAGGAGATGGAGTTCGCCTCCGAAGAAGAGGAGGCCGAAGCAACCGAGGAATCGGCGGAAGCCGAGGAATCGGAAGAGACGGAAACGGAGGACTAAACCATGGCCATCCTCTATCCTGACGAAATCAGGGACATGACCGCCGCCGAGCGCCAGTCCGAGCTCGAAGAGCTCGAAACCGAGCTGCTCAACACGAAGGCGCAGCAGGCTGCCGGCGGAATGCCCGAGAGTCCCGGGCGGGTCAACGAACTGAAGAAGACGATCGCGCGGATCAAGACGATCCAGCGCGAGGAAGGCGACGTCGAAGCCGAGACAGAAGCCTAACGATGATTACCCCCGACACGCTCCCGCGACACGAACTCATCGGCCTCCCGATTCGGGTGGCCGACGCCACCAGTGCCGACTACGTCGGCATCGAGGGGCGCGTCGTGCGCGAGAGCCAGCGTACCATTACGGTGCGCACCCAGTCGGGGGACAAACGCGTGCCCAAGGCGGGCACGACGTTCGAATTTGCGATACCAGACGCGGATTCCGTGAACACAGCCACAGATGAAGCCGCCGACTCCGCCAAGGAGTCGGGGTCCACGTTCGAACTCGGGTTGGAAACTGCCGGGGTCCGCCCCTGCAAGTCTGGCCCGTCCTCGTCCAATGACACGGCAGCGAACGGCGCTGCCACGGACGAGGCGAGCCGCTCCCTAGGCGAGTGCGAGGACGTGGTCTACGTTACGGTGGATGGCGATCGACTGCTCTCACGACCCGCCGAACGCACCGAACGAGGTGTCTACACATGGCGATAGGAATTGACGTACCAATGCCTTCGGAACCCGAAAACCCGGAGGCTTACGACTACGAGAAGTGCCCGTTCTACGGGCAGCTATCCGTCCGCGGTCAGGTCCGAGAGGGCACGGTCGTCTCGACGGATATGGCAAAGACCGTCATCGTCGAGCGAGAATACGACGTCTTCGTACCGAAATACGACCGGTACATGAAGCGTCGGTCGCGCATCCCGGCCCACGTGCCTGGCGTGCTCGACTCGCTCGAGGAAGGTGACGAAGTGAAGATCGCGGAGACGCGACCGCTCTCGAAGACGAAATCCCACGTCGTCGTCGAAGTGCTGGAGGGTGATGCCTGATGGAGGCACTCAAAGCTGACGTGACGCAGGGCCTGGAGAAGGGCTCGCTCATCAACTGCGCCGACAACACCGGCGCACGCGAGCTCAAGGTCGTCAGCGTCCACGGCTACTCCGGCACGAAGAACCGGCACCCCAAGGCCGGCATCGGCGACAAAGTGACCGTCTCGGTCACGAAGGGTACCCCCGAGATGCGGCGGCAGGTGCTGGAGGCGGTCATCGTCCGCCAGCGCAAGCCGATCCGCCGACCCGACGGCACGCGCGTCCGCTTCGAGGACAACGCGGCCGTCGTCATCGACGACCTCGAGGAGCCGCGGGGCACGGAGATCAAAGGCCCCATCGCTCGCGAGGTCGCCGAACGGTTCGGGAGCATTGCGTCCACCGCAACCATGATCGTCTAAACCATGAGTGAACAGCCCAGCAAACAGCGAAAACAGACGGAGACCGCGCCGCTCCACGAGCGCCAGAACGCCGTTCGCGCGACACTCACGCAGGAGCTCCGCGACGAGTACGGCCAGCGTAACGTCCGCGTCAACGCGGGCGACACCGTCGAAATCCTTCGCGGCGACTTTGCCGGCACGGAAGCCGAAGTCGTCAACGTCGACCTGACGGACACCACCATCGAGGTGGAGGACGTCACCATCGAGAAGGCCGACGGCGAGGAAGTGGCCCGTCCGCTCGAAGCGAGCAACGTCCGCGTGACCGAGCTCGACCTCGAGGACGAGCGCCGTGAGGCGCGGCTCCAGGAGGACAACGAATGACGAACCATCAGAAACGACTGGCAGTACCGAACTCCTGGCCGGTCGAACGCAAAACGGACACGTTCACGGTGAAGGCGGACGCGGGCCCGCACGGGGAATCCGGCGTCCCGCTCGTCATCCTGCTCCGTGACGTGCTCGAATACGTGGACAGCCGCAAGGAAGCGCGATACGCCCTCAACCACGACTCCGTCCTGGTTAACGGCGACGCGATCTCCGACGAACAGCGGCCCATCGGGATGTTTGACATCCTGGCGTTCGTCGAGCGAGAGGAGTACTACCGCGTGTTCCCCGACGAGGGCGGTCGGCTCGCGCTGACCCCCATCGACGAGGACGCAGCAGGCAGCCGCCTCGGCAAGATCGAGGAGAAGACCACGGTCACCGGCGGCGACTTCCAGCTGACGCTCCACGACGGCGCGACCGTCCACGTGGACGCGGACGAGGCCGACCAGTACTCGACGAAGGACTCGATCGTCGTCGACAACGAGTCGAAGGAGATCGTCGCCCACTTCACGTACGAAGAGGGCGCCCTCGTCACCGCCGTTGCCGGCCAGCACGCCGGCAGCGTCGGTACGATCGACGACATCGACGTCACCCTCGGCTCCGGTTCGAACACCGTCACCATCGACGCGGACGACGGCGGGTTCGAGACGGTCGAGGAGTACGTCGTCGTCATCGACGAGAACTTCACGGGTGATGAAGAATGAGTGACGCCGAAACTGCAACCCACGAGATGCGCGAGGCGCAGCTCGACAAGGTGGTCGTCCACATGGGCGTCGGCCAGGGTGGTGAGCCGCTGGCGGAAGCCGAGCGGATCATCGAGGAGATCACCGAGCAGGAGTCCGTCCGCACGACCGCGAAGAGCACCGTCGGCGAGTTCGGCATCCGCAAGGGTGACCCGATCGGCGCCAAGGTGACGCTCCGCGGCGAGGACGCACACGCGTTCCTCGAGACGGCGCTCGACCTGGTCGAGATATCCCCGAGTCAGTTCGACGACTCCGGGAACCTGAGCTTCGGCGTCGAGGACCACACCGACTTCCCGAGCCAGGAATACGACCCGACCATCGGTATCTACGGTCTCGACGTGACGGCGGCGATCGTCCGGCCCGGCTACCGCGTCTCCAAGCGCGACAAGGCCACCGCGAAGATCCCGTCGAACCACCGAATGACCGCCGAGGACGCACGCGCGTTCCTCGAATCGAACTTCGACGTGGAGGTAGCTGAATGAGCGAGAGTGAGAACGAACAGACGGGCGAGCACGCCACCAAGCGCACCGGCCAGAACGTCGAGTGCCGGCGCTGCGAGCGTAAGCAGGGCCTCGTCGGCAAGTACGACATCAACCTTTGCCGACAGTGTTTCCGCGAGGTCGCCCGCGACATGGGATTCAGGAAGTACAGCTAATTATGGCAGGAAACGACCCCCTCGCCAACGCGCTCGCCGGCATCGATAACGCCGAGAGCGTGGGGCACTTGTCGTATACGGTAGAGCCCGCGTCGAACGTCATCGGATCCGTCCTCGAGGTCTTCTACGACCGCGGGTACGTCGACAGCTTCGAGTTCGTCGACGACGGCAAATCCGGCTACTTCGACGTCGAACTGAAAGGAGCGATCAACGAATGTGGCGCCGTCAACCCGCGCTACTCCGCCGGTGCTGACGAGTTCGAGAAGTGGGAGAAGCGATACCTCCCCGCCCGTGACTACGGGGCACTCATCGTCACGACGAGCCACGGCGTCATGAGCCACTACGAGGCCCGCGAACAGGGCATCGGTGGCCAGGTGATCGCATACGTCTACTAACAATGAACAGAGTAGCAATCGACATTCCGGACGACGTCTCCGCCGAGATCGACCACCTCGACCTCACGATCGAGGGACCGAACGGGTCCGTCACGCGACGGCTCTGGTACCCCGACGTGACCGTCGACGTGGAAGACGACGCGGTCGTCATCGCCTCCGAGGAATCGGACGCGAAGACGAACGCGACCGTCGGCACGTTCGAGAGCCACGTCACCAACATGATCCACGGCGTTACCGAGGGCTGGACGTACGAGATGGAAGTCTTCTACGCTCACTTCCCGATGCAGGTAACCGTGGAGGGTGACGAGGTCGTCATCGAGAACTTCCTCGGGGAGAAGGCCCCGCGAACGGCCCAGATCCGCGGAGACACTGAGGTACAGATCGACGGCGAGGAGCTCACGCTCACCGGCCCGTCCATCGAGGACGTTGGCCAGACCGCCGCCGACATCGAACAGCTGACGAAGGTGACCGACAAGGACTCGCGCGTCTTCCAGGACGGCGTGTACATTGTCGAGAAACCGACGCTCGGAGGTGCCTAAATGGCTGACGAACTCGAAGACATCAGCGGTGTCGGTCCTTCGAAGGGCGACGCCCTTCGCGAGGCCGGCTACGAAACAGTCGAAGACGTGAAGGCGGCCTCCCAGTCGGAACTGGCCGAGGTCGACGGCATCGGCAACGCGCTCGCTGCGCGGATCAAAGCCGACGTTGGCGGCCTCGAGGTTGAAGAGGAGGCCGAAGCCGAGATCGAGGAGGAAGCACCGGAGGAAGCCGAGGCCGAGGCGGCCGAGGAGGAAGTCGAAACCGAACTGCAGCCCCGCGGTCACGCGGACAAGACGCCGGATCTCGACGACGAGACGGCGCGTGCGCTCACGCAGAAGCTGCGTGAGGGCAAGCCGCAGTTCAATCGACAGGACCACCACAAGAAGAAGCGCGTCTCCACGTCCTGGCGCCGCCCGCGCGGTACCCTCTCGAAGATGCGCCGTAGCATCAAGGGCAAGGGTGACACCGTGCAGGCCGGCTTCCGGACGCCGAAGGAAGCACGCGACCTGCACCCGTCGGGCTTCGAAGAGGTCCTCGTTCACAACACGGACGACCTCGAAGGCATCGACGGCGATTCGCAGGCCGTCCGCATCGGCGGGTCCGTCGGCGGTCGCAAGCGCGAGCGCATCGAGGACGTCGCCGAGGAAGAAGGGATCCGCGTGCTCAACCCGACCTACATCGAAGTGGAGGTTGACGAGCAATGAGTGATCTGAAAGCCCAGAAGCGGCTCGCCGCCGACGAACTCGACGTTGGCGAGAACCGCGTCTGGCTCGACCCCGACGCACAGGAGGAGCTCGAGGATGCCATCACGCGAGAGGACATCCGCGAGCTCATCGAGGACGGCACGATCCGTGCCAAGGACACGCAGGGTAACTCGCGCGGCCAGGCCCGCGAGCGCGCCGAGAAGCGCTCGTACGGCCACCGCAAGGGCGCCGGTACCCGGAAGGGCAGCTCCGGCGCACGCGAGGACTCGAAGGACGACTGGATGCAGCGGATCCGCGCACAGCGGGCCCGTCTGAAGGAACTTCGCGACGACGAGGAGCTCCTCGACGCCTCGCAGTACCGCGAAGTGTACGACAAGGCAAGCGGCGGCGAGTTCGAGGACGTCGCGCGGCTCGAGGCCCACATCGAGTCCACCTACGACATTGAGGTGACCGACTAATGGCAACAGGACCACGATACAAGGTGCCGATGCGGCGCCGTCGCGAGGTCCGGACTGACTACCACCAGAGGTTGCGCCTGTTGAAATCGGGCAAGCCTCGCCTGGTCGCTCGGGTGAGCAACGCTCACGTCAGGGCGCAGCTGGTTACTCCCAGTTCGGACGGCGACGAGACCCACGCGGCTGCCTCTAGCGAGGAGCTCGACGAGTACGACTGGGAAGCCCCCACGGGCAACCTCCCCAGCGCGTACCTGACGGGCTACCTCGCGGGCGCCCGCGCCGTCGAAAACGGCCTCGACGAGGCCGTGCTCGACGTTGGGCTCAACACGGCGACGCCTGGCAACAAGGTGTTCGCAGTACAGGAAGGCGCAATCGACGCGGGACTGCAGATCCCCCACAGCGAGAGCGTGCTCGCGGACTGGTCGCGTAACCGCGGCGAGCACATCGCCGAGTACGCGGAGCAGCTCGACGAGCCGCTCTACAGCGGGGATTTCGCAGCCACCGACCTACCCGAGCACTTCGACGACGTGCTCGCAGCTATCCAGGAGGACTATGAGTAACAACAACGGGTGGGAGCCCCGAACGCGGCTCGGTCGACAGGTGCAGGATGGAGACGTCACGTCGATGGAGCAGGCGCTCGAATCCGGGCTCCCGCTGAAGGAAGCAGAGATCGTCGACCAGCTCCTGCCGGGGCTCGAAGACGAAGTGCTCGACATCAACATGGTCCAGCGCATGACCGACTCCGGACGCCGCGTCAAGTTCCGGTGTGTCGTGGCGGTCGGGAACCGCGACGGCTACCTCGGCTACGCGCAGGCCCGTGACGACCAGGTCGGTGGCGCCATCGAGAAGGCCATCGACGTGGCGAAGCTGAACATCATCAAGGTCGACCGCGGCTCCGGGTCCTGGGAGGACCAGCCCGGCGGCACCAACTCCCTGACGCGACTCGCGGAAGGGAAGGCCGGCTCCGTCGAAGTCGAGATCAAGCCCGCCCCGCAGGGGCTCGGGCTTGCCGGCGCGGAGACGGTGCGCAACATCCTCGAACTGGCTGGCGTGCAGGACGCCTGGACCAGCTCGAACGGCAACACGCGCACGACGGTCAACCTCGCGAAGGCGACGTTCAACGCACTGCGGAACGCGGCGCAGGCTCGGACGCCCGAGCACGCCCGCGAAGTGCACTACGACGAGGTGAGCGAGTGATGCAGGCTATCGTTCAGGTTCGCGGTGAAGTCGACATGAACGGCAAGATCCAGGACACCCTGGAGATGCTGAACATCGGTCGCGTCAATCACGCGACGTTCGTCCCCGAGACGGACGCCTACAGCGGGATGATCACGAAGGTCAACGACTACGTGGCCTTCGGTGAGCCCTCCGCCGAGGCGGTCGCGCAGACGCTCGCGCGACGCGGCGAGCCCCTCGAGGGCGACGCCGACCTCGACGACGAATGGGTCGCCGAGAACACGTCGTACGACGACCTCGACGCTCTCGCGCAGGCGCTCGTCGACGAGGAGACGAAGCTGCAGGACGAGGGCATCTCGCCCGCCGTCCGTCTGCACCCGCCGCGGAGCGGTCACGACGGCGTGAAACACCCCACCAAAGAGGGCGGTGAGCTCGGTCGGCACACGACCGAGGACATCGACGCCCTGCTGGAGGACATGCGATGAGCAAGAAACGCAAACAGCGTGGAACGCGAACGCACGGCGGCGGCAGCCACAAGAACGGTCGCGGTGCCGGTCACCGCGGCGGTCGTGGCGCAGCCGGCCGTTCGAAACACGAGTTCCACAACTACGAACCGCTCGGCAAGTACGGCTTCAAGCGCCCGCAGTCGACCCAGAAGGACGTTCTCGAAGTGAAGGTCCAGAAGCTCGACGAGGACGCCGCGCTGTACGCCGCCGAAGGGGTCGCCGAGGAAGATGACGGCACGTACGTCTTCGACGCACGTGACGTCGTCGACGACGGCCACGAGGCCGACGTCGTGAAGGTGCTCGGTGGCGGCCAGGTCCGACAGGAGCTGGAGATTGTCGCCGACGCGTTCACGGCCGGCGCTCGCGAGCTCATCGAGGAAGCCGGCGGCACCGCCGAGCTTTCCGAGCGAGCCGAGGAGGCCGAAGCGGAAGGGGAAGATACTTCGGACGACGAGGCTGACGAGGAGTAACAATGAGCTGGAAGGACGCCGCCGAACCGGTCCTCACCCGGATGCCGACCGTCCAGCGCCCGGAGGGGCACGTCCCCTTCAAGCGCAAGCTGGCGTGGACGGCGGGCATCCTGATGGTGTACTTCTTCCTCACCAACATCAACCCGTTCGGGCTGGCGGTGGGACAGAGTTCGGACTTCTTCGGACAGTTCCGCTCGATCCTCGCCGGCCAGCAAGGGTCGCTGCTGCAGGTCGGTATCGGTCCCATCGTCACGGCGTCCATCGTGCTCCAGCTACTCGGCGGGGCGAACCTGCTCGGTCTGGACACAAACGACCCGCGTGACCAGGTCCTCTACCAGGGGCTCCAGAAGCTGCTGGTCTTCATCGTCACCGCCCTGACGGCGGCGCCGATGGTGTTCGGCGGCGGCTTCCTGCCGGCCGACCAGAACGTCGCCGCGGCGCTCGGCGTGAGCCTCTTCGCCGTCCAGTCGATCATCTTCGCACAGGTGTTCGTCGGCGGCGTGCTCGTCCTCTTCATGGACGAGATCGTGAGCAAGTGGGGCGTCGGCTCCGGCGTCGGACTGTTCATCATCGCGTCGGTGAGCCAGCAGATCGTCGGCGGGTTCTTCAGCTGGTCGGCGCTGGGCCAGACCGGCTTCTTCGCCAGCTGGTACGGGATCATCTTCGGGAGCCTAGAGATCGGCTCCGTGTTCACGTCACAGGGGCTCCAGAACCTCCTGTTCTCCCCGGGGAACCTCCTCGCGGCGTTCACGACGTTCTTCATCTTCGTCGTGGTCGTCTACGCGGAGTCCGTCCGGGTGGAGATCCCCCTCTCGCACGCTCGCGTGAAGGGGGCGCGTGGTCGCTTCCCGGTGAAGCTCATCTACGCGTCGGTCCTCCCGATGATCCTCGTTCGCGCACTGCAGGCGAACATCCAGTTCTTCGGGCAGATCCTCAATCGGACGTGGGCAGGGATGCCCAGCTGGCTCGGCGTGTACAACCAGGGCCAGCCCGTCTCCGGGTTCTTCTACTACGTGAACCCGATCCAGCAGCCCACCCAGTGGATGTGGTTCCTCGGTGAGGCTGCGGCGGACCCGTGGATGATCGCGATCCGCGTGACGATCGACCTCACGGTCATGGTCGTCGGCGGCGCTATCTTCGCGATCTTCTGGGTCGAGACGACCGACATGGGCCCCGAGGCGACGGCCAAGCAGATCCAGAACTCCGGGATGCAGATCCCCGGGTTCCGACAGAACCCGCAGGTCGTCGAGAAGGTCATGGAGCGATACATCCCGCAGGTCACCGTCATCGGCGGTGCCCTCGTCGGGTTCCTCGCGGTCATGGCCAACATGCTGGGCACGGTCGGTGGCGTCTCCGGTACCGGGCTCCTGCTCGCGGTCTCCATCACGTACAAGCTGTACGAGGAGATCGCCGAGGAGCAGCTCATGGAGATGCACCCGATGATGCGCCAGATGTTCGGGTCGGAGTAAGGGCACTTTCGCCGCTCCGATTCCGCAGAAGCGCTTCTTTCTTTTCACGACTCAGTAGCCGAGCAGCCTCGATTAGCGGACGCTGTCCCGCGGAAGCGCTTCCGGATCCGCTCCGAGCCGGAGCGTCGCCTATCCGCGTTCCTGCTGCCGCTCCCGCCGCCCTCCTTCGAGGTATTCCTGCTCGAACTCCGACCGGGCGCTGACGTCACGCATGACCGCGAGGTGCTGGCCGGGGAGGATGTTCGCCGTCGTGGCGTACTCGGCGACGCGCTCGCGTCCGTCCGCCGCGACGATCGTGACCGTTCCTCGGCGTCGACCGCCCGAGCACATCGACCGCCACTCGCGCTCGAAGTCGTGCTCGGCGTGAAGCAGCTCGTCGAGCGAGCGGCCGAGCAGGTCGTCGCTCGCCAGCCCGTACAGGTCGCCCGCGCTGGAGTTAGCTTCCAGAATCCGTGCGTCGTCGTCGAGAATCAGGAGCGCGGCGGATGCCCCCTCGAAGACCGCCTCGAACCGGCCGAGTTCGCGCACCTCCCGTCGCCGGGGCGATCCGTCCGCGGCAGGGACCGAGGTTCGGGGGAGCGTGATCGTCATTCGGGTTCCCGTCTCGGAGACGTCGCTGTCGAGGGTGCCGTCGTGGGCAGTCACGATCTCGTACACCATCCAGAGCCCGAGCCCGCTCCCGTGGACGAGTACCCGTTCGACCCCCTTCTCGAGGACCTTCCGCTCCTGCTCGGGCAGTCCCGGCCCGTTGTCGGTCACGTGGATCTGCACGTCGCCGTCTTCCGTTCCGACCGACACAGTGACCTGGGGATCCTGTGCGTGTTTGGCAGCGTTTTCGAGCAGTTCCTCGAGCGCGACGTGCAGGCTGGGCATCGCGGCAACCGTGGCGTTCTCGGCGCCCTCGACGACGAACGATGCCGACGGATACCGGGATTCGACGACCGTGATACCCTCGTCGACGACCGTGTGCAGGTCGAACATCCGGCGGTCGAACCTCGTGCCGACCACCGATTCCAGCGTGCGCGCGGTGTCGCTCAGGTCCAGCAGGTTGTCGATCTTGTTCAGGACCGTGTCGACGTACTGGTTCCGGTCGTCGCGCTGGTTTGCGAGTCTGAGGACGTGGCCACGGATCACGGACATGTCGTTGCGAAGGTTGTGCCGGAGAACGCGACTGAGGACGGTCGAGACGCTTTCGCGCTGGACGAGTTCGACCTTCTGGCGGTTGTATTCGAGTTCGTGCTCGAGAATCCGGGTAACGAGTTCCGCGAAGGAGGTCTCGTCCTCACCGAACGGTTCCTCGCGTGGGTCCTCGGAGACGAAGCAGACGGTCCCGTAGGGCTCGTCGTCGGCCTCGAGCGTCGTGCCGTGGTAGCAGTGGAGTCCCTGGGTGTCGAAGGCCGGGTCGTCCGTCCAGCCTTGCTCGGGGGCGTCGTGCAGCGCGATGGGAGTCTCACCGGCGATCGTCCGCCGGCAGTACGTCGTTGATAGATCGAGGGAACGTCCCGGCGGAAGGGTGCCATCCGGCGGGTTGGTACTGACGATGACCTCCCAGTAGTCAGCTTCCGGGTTGATCCGCGTCACGTACCCGTTGTCGACGCCGAGGTATGCACCCCCGAGTTCGAGGGTCTTCCGGGCTTTCTTTTTAAAGGGGATATCTCGTTTCGAGATCTCGTAGAGCCGGCTACGGACCCGGTCGCCGTCAGACACTGAGCTCATTGGGACCATTCTCCGTCGACGAATTCAACATCGTCTCTCGTTGTTAGCGGGTTCTGCGTACGGAGATGCGATGCCGGAGACACTCATTTGGTATCAGCTCACATGGTATGTCACAGTAGGGATTACAATATACGTGTTGGCCAATTATCAGGTGACCCTGCTGAAACGGCCGAACCTACTGTGTATGCAACTGGTGGGAGATGTAGAGGCTGAGAGCGCGCGTGGATAGCAGAAAAACGGAATTCAGCCGGGAACTGTGCAGTAGGTATTTAAATACCTCCGGAGTATCAGGTCGACTCCAGTACCCGGTCGTCCCATTCCCGTGAATCACCTCGTTAAAGCGGCCCCACTCCGACCCAGTCGATGGCTTTCCAGTAGCGAACGATGACCCTCGCGGCGACACTGAACACGAAGAAGGTGCGTACTCACGGGCTCCGACTACTCGGGAGGGCTATTGTTCCCGCCGAACGCGTCGGCGCCGTGGTCGTCCTGCCACGCGAACGCGTACACCGTCGTCGTCACCGGATCCGACGCCGCCGCCTCGTGATCACCGGATCCGTGGCCGCCGTGCCCGCGCTGACCGGCGTGACCGTCGACAAGCGCGTGCGGGACCGCGTGAACGAGCGCCTGCGCCGCGGCGTCGTGTACGGCCTGCCCACAGTCACCGGTGCTCGGCTCGCGGTCGGCGGGGTGGGCGTGCTCTAATCGTCGACTGTCGGTCGGCATTGGATCCCCGGCCGACGGGGGGTCGTGTGCGGCGCGCCGCCCCGGCAGGTCGAGAGCCCGTCAGTTTCAGTAGCGTGGGGGGTGCCCACATACCATGAACGAGTTCGACTTCCTCGTTATCGGATCGGGGTCGGGCCTCGAGGTAGCCAACGTCGCGGCGAACCAGGGGCAGTCGGTCGCGGTCGTCGAGAAGGGGCCACTCGGCGGGACCTGTCTCAACCGCGGCTGTATCCCCTCGAAGCTGCTCCTCTATCACGCCGACGTGCTCGAGACGGTCGAGCGGGCGGAGGAGTTCGGCATCCACGCCGAGGTCACCGACGTCGACTTCGCCGAGTTCGTTCGCGAGGCGAACGAGGAGGTCGCAGAGAGCGCCGAGTCGATCCGCCGCGGGCTCCGGTCCTCCGACCAGCACGACCTGTTCGAGGGCGAAGGCCGGTTCGTCGAGGAGCGCACCGTCGAGATCGTCGACGGCGCTGACGAGGGGGCGACCCTCCGCGCCGAGACGGTGCTCATCGCTGCCGGGACGCGCCCCGCGATCCCCCCGATCGACGGCATCGAGGACGTCGACTACCTCACGAGCACGGAGGCGCTCCAGCTCGAGGAGCCGCCGGACCGGCTCGTCGTCGTCGGCGGCGGATACATCGCCGCCGAGCTCGGCCACTTCTTCGGGACGTTCGGCACCGATGTGACGATCGTCGGTCGGCGGCCTGAGCTGCTCCCGGAGGCCGACCAGGAGGTCGCTGCCGAGTTCACCGAGCGGTTCGCCGACCGGTTCGAGGTGCACACCGGATATACGGCGACCGCGGTCTCCGCGACTGGTGGCGGCGGCGATGGCGACGGCGATGGTGACGGCGACGGCGAGATCACCGTCACGGCACAGCCCTACGAGTACGACTACGGCGGGAGCGTCGTCGAGGAGGGCGAGCCGATCTCCGTCGCCGGCGACGAGCTGCTCGTCGCGGCCGGCCGCCGCCCGAACACGGACCTGCTGAACCTCGAGGCGACGGGCGTCGAGACGGACGAGCAGGGGTACGTCGCGACCGACGAGTACCTGCGGACGGACGCCGACGGGATCTGGGCGCTCGGCGACGTCGTCGGCGAGTACCTGTTGAAACACAGCGCGAACCACGAGGCCCGGACCGTCGCTGGCAACGTCTTCGGCGGGGAATTGGAGCCGGTCGACTACACCGCGATGCCCTTCGCCGTCTTCGCGTCGCCGGAGGTCGCCGGCGTCGGTGCCACCGAGGCGGAGCTCCGGGAG
Source organism: Halosubterraneus shenae (assembly GCF_050510935.1). Classification (NCBI taxonomy): domain Archaea; kingdom Methanobacteriati; phylum Methanobacteriota; class Halobacteria; order Halobacteriales; family Haloferacaceae; genus Halosubterraneus; species Halosubterraneus shenae. The sequence continues at coordinate 674,857 of NZ_JBNLVO010000001.1, forward strand.
GCGGACCGCGACTACGCGGTCAACACCTACCGGTTCGAGGACACCGCCCGCGGGGACGCGATGCACGCCGAGGGGATGGTGAAGGTCCTCATCGACCTGGAGGGGGAGATCCTCGGCTGTCACGTCATCGGCCCGGAGGCGTCGACGCTGATCCAGGAGGTCGTCGTCGCGATGAAGGCCGGGTCGGGGACGATCGCGGACATTCAGGAGTCGATCCACATCCACCCCGCCTTACCGGAGGTCGTCCAGCGAGCCTTCTCGGGGCGGTTCAGCCGCGGTGGTCACGAGCATAGCCACGGCCATCAGCACTGAGTCGGCGTTGCCGTGGACGCCGTGGTCGCTCCGTCGCGGTTCGAGGCGACGCTCGTCCACGCGCTCACCGCGACGCCGGTCTGGTACGTCGCCGCCTGGTCGATCCCGGGCGTGGTCATCGGCGGTTCGGTCGGCTCATAGGCCGGGAAGCACCTCCCCAGCGACCTGCTGGAGCAGGGGCTCGGCGTCGTGTTCGCGATCGTGGCTGTCGTCGTGCTCGTAACGACGTTCCTGTGAGCCGACCTTCGACCACCGGGATCCACTACCGATCCCGGAGCTCCCGAACCGTCGCGACGACGTGCCCGCTTTCCTCGTTACCGGCTCCGTCGACGTTGCCGTCCCCGTCGACACCGCCGTCGATCGGAGCGGCCGAGATCTCAGCTGGCCGCCGCTCGCCATCGCTGGTGAGACAGGCGAACTCGTCGGTCACCGTGCCGCTCTCCGCAAGCACCGTCTCGATGAACGAGTGGAACTCCGTCATCTCGCCCGGGTGAACGTCGGAGATGGCGACGTCGGACCGCAGCTCCGCCTGCGAGTAGCCGGTGAACTCGGCGGCCGCCGGGTTCGCGTCGACGATCCGGTCGGCATCGGGGTCGAGGACGAAGACGGCGTCGTTAGTGTTCCGGAACACCTTCTCGTAGATGTCCGCCGTGCGCTCCCGGCGCCGCTCGGCGGTGACGTCGCGGACGATCCCGTCGAAGTGCCGCTCGCCGTCCTCCTTGGATAGCGCGACTCGCACTTCCAGCAGCCGGGTGTCGCCGTCGAGCGTGGTCGCCTCGACCACCGTCTCCTCGAGGCCGCCGGTTCGCGTAATCTCCTCGATGAGCCCCTCACCGTCGTCGGGGGTCCCCCACAGTCGCGTTGGGTCGGTCGCCAGCAGCTCCTCCCGGGAGTCGGCCCCGAGCATGTCGACCAGCGTGGCGTTCGCGCTCACGATCCCACCGTCTGACGACGCCCGGAAGACGCCGACCGGGAGGTTCTCCACGATCCGCTCGTAGCGTTCGAGCTTCTGCTCGTGCTGCTTCAGGTCGGTGATGTCGGTGATGAACCCTTCCAGGACCTCGTCGCCGCTCGCGCCGACGGTCTGCCCGCGCTCCCAGACCCACTTCGTCGAACCGTCCTTCGTCCGGAGGCGATAGGTCGTCTCGAACTCGTCAGCCTCGGAGATCCCCGCCTGTACGTCGGCGACGACGTCGTCGCGGTCCGCCGGGTGGATGAGGTCCGTCCCGAAGGTGAGGTCGTCGGATTCGATCTCGGCGGCGGTGTACCCCGTCAGCTCCGCTGCGTCGCCTTTGACCTCGTTCATCGTCCACACGAGGTCGTTCTCACAGCGGTACACCATGCCCGGGAGGTTGCTCACGAGCGTCTCCAGCTCACGGGTTCGCTCGGTAAGCGCCTCGCGGGAACGGCGGGAGACGACGGCGTTCGTGATCCGGTTCGCCAGTAGCTCGTACTGGTCCGTCCCGGGGCCCTTCTGAATGTAGTCGGTGACGCCGGCGGAGATTGCGTCGCTCGCGACCGCCTCGCTGCCCTTCCCGGTGAAGAGAATGAACGGGAGATCCGGGCTCTCCTCGCGGACGGCCGTCAGGAACTCGATCCCGTTGCACTCGGGCATATCGTAGTCGGAGACGACGCAGTCGACGTTGACCTCGTCGAGGCGGTCGAGCGCGGCGTCCGGTCCCAGCTCCGTGAGCACCTCGAAGCGGTCGCTCTCCCGCTCGAGATACGTCGCGACGAGGTCCGCAAACGCCGGGTCGTCGTCGACGTGGAGGATGCGGACGGCTTCGTTCATCCTCGGGCTGTTTCGGGAGGCCGGATAAAGTGGTTCCGGCCCGAGTACTAGCGCTGATAACGGAGGAGACCTCCAGGACCCCGCGTTCGGCGGTCGTCGTCGGACGACAGCAACCGGGAATCGCGGTCGCCGAGGCGGACGCCCAATACGTGTGAGTCTCACTGCCAATAAATTGTTCATAAGGTTTATGGCCGAATTTCCCCTTCCGCTTGTAATGCGTCGGCCGACCCGGTTCGTTCTCGTCATCCTTCTCGTCACTGCAGTGCCGGTCGTCGCGGGGGCCAGCCTCGGCGTCGTCGGCGTCGACGACGTGGGTCTCGGTGGCGTCGCGGCGGCGACGGGCGGAACCGGGGCCGACACGACGGGGAACGAGACGGTGCCGCCGTCGGCGTACGACGACTTCGACGTCACAGCCGTCGAGCGGGAGATTCAGCGACTCGTGAACGAGCGGCGGGCCACCCACGATCTCGCGCCACTCGAACGGGATCCGGCGCTGCGCGGCGTCGCCCGGACCCACAGTACCGACATGGCGACCCGGGAGTTCGTCGGCCACGAGACCCCGGACGGTGAGGGGCTCGGCGACCGGATCCGCGAGGCCGACATGGCGGACTCCTGCGGGTCGGCCGGGGAGAACGTCGCGCTCGGCTACGTGAACCGGACGTTCGAGGTCGACGACGACCGCTACCACCCGACGACCGAGACGGAGCTGGCGACGGTGCTCGTCGAGATGTGGTTCGCCTCGCCGTCCCACCGCGAGAACCTGCTTGCGAACGACTGGGACAGCCAGGCCGTCGGGCTGTACGTGACGGCCGACGGCGAAGTGTACGCGACACACCTGTTCTGCGGCTAATCAGCGGCGCGCGGGACGACTGACCGGTCGCGATCGCTCCGAGACGGTCGCCCGCAAGTCGGGCGTTCGCGTCGCGCTCGCGCGGTCGTCCCCGGACGCGAGCAGCGAAAGGGGACTCGTTAAGTGGACTCCGAACGAACGCCGGATATGGCCGAAGCTACGGACCTCGAGGAACTCAAGCGCGGGACCGAGCTCGTGAAGCGCGGCTTCGCGCGGATGCAGAAGGGCGGCGTCATCATGGACGTCGTCACGCGCGAGCAGGCCCGGATCGCCGAGGACGCCGGCGCCGTCGCCGTCATGGCGCTGGAAGCCGTCCCGGCCGACATCCGGAAGCGCGGCGGCGTCGCGCGGATGCCGGACCCCGGTAACGTCACGGAGATCATCGACGAAGTGTCGATCCCGGTGATGGGCAAATCGCGTATCGGACACCAGAAGGAAGCCGAGATCCTCGAATCGCTTGGCGTCGACATGATCGACGAGTCCGAGGTGCTGACGCCCGCGGACGACGAGTACCACATCGACAAGCGCGACTTCACGTCGCCGTTCGTCTGCGGCGCGCGGAACCTCCCCGAGGCGCTCCGCCGTATCAACGAGGGCGCGGCGATGATCCGGACGAAGGGCGAGGCCGGCACGGGCGACGTGAACCAGGCCGTCATGCACCAGCGGACGATGAAACACCAGATCCGGGAGATCTCCGGGCTGTCCCACGAGGAGCGCGAGAAGTGGGCCCGCGAGCACGGTGCCCCGCGCGACCTCGTCCACGAGACGGCCGAGCAGGGTCGCCTGCCCGTCGTCAACTTCGCGGCCGGCGGCATCGCGACGCCCGCCGACGCCGCACTGATGATGCACCACGGCTGTGACGGCATCTTCGTCGGCTCCGGCATCTTCGGCGCGGAGGACCCGGTCGAGATGGGCAACGCCATCGTCGAGGCCGTCAACAACTGGGACGACCCCGACGAGCTCGCCGAGATCTCGAAGGGCGTCGGCTCCGGGATGAAGGGCCGCTCGAAGGAGTCGCTGTCCGAGGAAGAGGAGCTGCAGGGCCGCGGCGTTTAAATAGGGTTTCGGGCGTTTTGTGGGGTTTCTGCGTACTTTTTCGGAGTTGTGAGCGGCGACTGGAGAGTTTTCGGCTGACTTTGCTTATAAACTGGATGCACAGGTACAAACGCTGCTGCACTGGACAGCACCGCAAACACCTCTAAAGCCCTCGGCCGCTCGCGGTCGCTGTCCTCGAAAATCGGAGATTTTCGGGCTCCGAGAAATCTTCGATTTCTCGCGAAGCGACATATCCACGCCTCTCCGCACAGCCCGGCGTGGATAGGGGTCGGCTCAGCGACTCCCCTTCGGCGCGACCACTGGAAGACGGTCCGGGCTGCCTGCAGTAGCGGGCTGCCGGGCTGCGACTTCCAAGCTCTCGTTCACTTCGTCGCCGGCGCGGCAACGGCGCGCCGGCTGCCCGAGAGACCTCCGGTCTCTCGCTGTTCACGAGACCGGCCATCGCCCTTTCAGTCCACCAGGACCGCGACGGCAACCGCGACTGCACAGCGACCGCAACCGCGACTGCACAGCGACCGCAACCGCGACTGCACAGCGACCGCAACCGC